>NZ_CP049886.1:0-600000 GCF_011303955.1 Vagococcus coleopterorum
TTCCAAGCAATGATTGCATACGTTCCGAACGAAATCGTTCCAAGTCCTGCAACTAAACCATCTAATCCATCTGTTAAGTTAACAGCATTTGAAAACCCAACTAACCAGATGACCGCAAACAATCCGAAGAACACACCTAGCGGAAGATCATAGCCACCAGGTAATGCAATTGAATTTTGGAAACCAAGGTTACGATAAACCAAATAGAAAATAACTCCACCAATAATTTGGCCAACTAATTTTTGTTTTGAATTCAAACCCATGTTTTGTTTTTTGAAAATTTTGATAAAATCATCTAAAAAACCAAGTCCTCCATAAAGGACTAAGATAAATAAAGAGATCATCAACGCTCCTGTGAACTCGCCTTGGAATAAAGCAAAAACGATCGAAGAGATAAATGTCGCAACTAAAAATACAAGTCCGCCCATCGTTGGAGTTCCTGCTTTTTGATTGTGCCACGTAGGACCATCTTCACGAATCGATTGACCATGTTTCTTCATTTGGAAGTATCCAATGAACATCGGCATCGTTGAAACTGTAATTGCAAAACTAAATACTATTGGTAAAAAAACTTTCGTCCATTCCATTTATAAAACTCCTTAAAATCTTAATCCAGTTACTCAACTGGTGTTTCCATTGCATCGATAAAACCTGCATCGTCAGCTGGTTCTGTTGCTTCAGTGATAACAACTTCTCCATCGGCTGTTTGTGATTCAGTTTCAGCAACTTCTGATTCCGTGTCAGATGTTTCTTCTTCATCTTCCTCGTCCTCTTTAACCGCAGGGGGTTGAACTGTCGTATCAAATTCTAATGCACGTTTTAATAATGAATTAGAAATTTTAGCAATTAGTTCCGGCCCATCTGTTCCTAAAGGTGGTTTACGCATTGTGACGTACATCACGTATTCAGGGTCATCGGCTGGCGCCATTTGTACAACAGAGTATAAATATTGTTCATGTAAGTATTGACCATTTTCAGAAATTTGAGCGGTACCCGTTTTAGCTGCAACATGATAGCCGTCGATTTTATAGTACTTACTACCTGTACCATAGACTTCATCTTCGGTAACATCTACCATCATTTCGCGAACCTTCTTAGCCGTTGAGGCTTTAATCGGCTCACCAACCACTTCAGGTTTCACCACTTTTTCCTTACCGTCTTTACCAACAATTTTACTAATATATTGTGGTTTTAACATTTTTCCGTTATTGCTGATTGCGGTAAAACCTTGCATCATTTGGAACGGTGTTACTGAAATCGCTTGTCCATATGCTGACATGGCTCTATCGACTGTCGTATCTTTTTGAATACTACCAGCATTTTCACCTGGTAATCCCGAATTTGTTGATTTAGTAAAACCAAATTTTTGGACATAATCTAACCAACGTAAATCCATCATTCGTTGTAACTTAACCATCCCAACGTTACTTGACCAAGCTAATGCTTGACGATAAGTAAGACGACCTGCACCTTCTGGAATCCAGTCATTAATTTTAGCATCATCAATTTCAATCATACCTGAGTCAAACGTGTCTTTTTCCTTGAAGACGCCTGTTTCAATTGCCGCCGCAACCGTGAACACTTTCATTGTTGATCCTGGTTCGAAAGGTTGCTCTACTAATAAGTTTTGCCATTGAGCATCTTTGGTGTCTAACCCTTCCATCGTTTCCGGGTTAAATCCGGGACGTTGTGACGCTGCTAGGATTCTACCAGTTTTAGCTTCCATTAAAGTTGCCGTGATATCAGCTTGTCCATATTCTTCATATGATTCAGTCAATAAATCTTCTAAGCGCAACTGTAATGTACTGTCTAAGGTTGTATAAATATCAGAACCGTCTACCGCTTCTTTCTCAACTACTGTGCTACCTGGCTGAGGGTTTTGAAATTTATCTTTTTGATATCTAACTTTCCCGTCGGTACCAGCTAATGTTTCATTTTGTGATTTTTCAATTCCCATTTTACCTTCAAGACCTGCTTCTTCATCGTCCAAATCTTTCGATGCAGCATAACCAATTAGATACGGTGCAAAAACACCATTAGGATACATGCGGGCCGCGTGTGAATTGAAGTAAACACCTTTAATTTTTTTCTTTTCAAGATCTTCTTCAATTTTGTTTTTTGTTTCTAACGAGATACCGCGACCTTTTTTACCAAACTCAACTTGAGCAACTGGCTTGCCATCAGCATTTTTTTCTAATTCTAATTGTTCAAGGGCTTCTTTTTTATCAATTTCTAAATATTTTTCAAGCACCTTAGCAACCGCTTCTTTATCCTCAGCTTGAACATAAAGTTTTTCTTTTTCGCCTGTCTTAGGATCAGCTAGTCCTAAGTACTCTTTATCCAAGACCGCGTACAACGAATAAGAAGTAGCGTCTTCAGCCAGAGGAATACCATTACGATCGTAAATGGTTCCTCGTTTTGCCCGAACTACGCTACTGCCTTGATATAATTCTTGCGTCCGTTGGTCTAGTGATGTACCACTAATCTTACCAACTCCCACAATATATATAAATCTTAAAACGAAAACTCCGAAGACAACTGCTGTTAACGCCATTAAGTAAAGGCCGACTTTTCTTCTGTTTTTCCAAGGCTCTAGCCATTTTTCAGCTATGAACGCTCGCCATTTTTCTAAATTCATTAGTCAACATTCCTTATGTTATCGTCTGAAATTTCTAACCCACCCTTTTCAGCGGCTTCTTTTACTCTTTCAGTTCTAGACAACTCGTTTTTTTCTTGTTCTAGTTTGCTAACAACATCTCGTTGAGCAACATTTTCTATTTGAATCAACGATACTGCTTCTTCCGCTTTAGAAATCGCAGTCGTCATTCTAACTGTTAAAACAGCAATTGCTAATGCCGCAATCACAAATAATGTTGTGACAACTTTTTCTAATTTTGATACGCGCCCTAACTTACGTTTAGGATATTGCAGGGCTGTTTCCTCTTGCTCAGTAACATTAGCTGCTACTGGTTCTAGTATTTCATATTCTTTAAATTCTGGTAATTGAGCCATTTCGAGTTGCCCTTCCTTTCATATGTTGTTTTTTTCAGCGACGCGTAACTTAGAACTACGTGCACGATTATTTTCTTCCAACTCATCATCCGATGGTAGAATTGGTTTTCTATTAACTAAACTTAAAACCGGTTTATATTCATCTGGCACAACCGGTAACCCTTGCGGTAAATCTTTCGGTTGGCTGTACTCCTTGAAGATTGTTTTAACAATCCGATCTTCTAACGAGTGGAACGTAATGACACTAATTCGTCCTTCTGGTTTTAATAAAGCGATTGCTTGTTCTAACGATTCTTCCACTACTGCCAATTCATCATTGACCGCAATTCTAACCGCTTGGAAAACACGCTTAGCAGGATGCCCACCCTTTCTTCTTGCAGGAGCAGGAATAGCTGACTTAATGATATCAACTAACTCACCTGTCGTTTCAATTGGATGATCTTGACGAACACGCTCGATTTCTCGTGCGACTTGTTTAGAGAATTTTTCTTCTCCGTATCGGAAAAAGATTTTGACCATTTCGTGATAGTCATAATTGTTTACCAATTCTTTGGCAGAAAACTCTTGGTCTTGATCCATACGCATATCCAGTGGCGCATCTTGGTGATAACTAAACCCGCGTTCAGCTTCATCAAGTTGCGGAGACGATACACCCAAGTCATATAAAATACCATCGACTGCGGATACACCTTCTAACGTCAATTCATTTTCTAAATAACGGAAGTTGGATTTAATAAATGTGACCATTCCTTTTTCAACGTAAGGGGCTAATTTGATTTTAGCATTATCAATGGCTATCTGATCTTGGTCAAAGGCGTACAAATGACCGTCATTATTTAATTGTGATAATAAATATTCGCTGTGACCAGCACCACCTAATGTACAATCGACATAAACACCATCTGGCTTAATATTTAAATTATCTACGGTTTCCTTTAATAGGACTGTTGTATGATTAAACTCAACTGACATTGTAACACCTCCTTACCTCAATCTAATTAATGTATTGTTTATATTGTAGAAACTTAACATCTGTAACTTAACAGTTATATAGTAGAAACTTATTAGAATCCGAAATCAATCATTGTTTCAGCTAGCTCGTCAAAGTTTTCTTCAGCTTCAGTAGAAAACTCATTCCATTTCTCAATGTCCCAAATCTCGACCCTGTCAGAGACACCAATAATAACGCACTCTTTTTCAAGACCACCATGAGAAATTAAGTTAGTTGGCAAGTTGATTCGACCTTGTTTATCCAATTCGCACTCAGTTGCAGCCGAATAAAAGAATCTGACAAAGGCACGTGCTTGCTTATTGGCAATCGGCATTTCCTTCATTTTTTCTTCTAGTTTCGCCCACTCATCTTGTGGATAGCCAAATAAACATCCATCCATACCCCTTGTCACAACGAACTTGTCACCAAGTCCATCACGAAACTTAGACGGCATGATTAGACGACCTTTTGGATCGATATTATGTTTAAATTCTCCCATAAACATAAAAACTACCTCTTTCACCCACTTAATAATAATAGTCTACCACATCCCCCCACTTTGTACCACATTTCGTTAAAAAAAATTATATTTTTGGGCTAACGTGTTATTCAATAACAAAAAAAGTCTGTATTCACAAGGAATACAGACTTTTATAAAATATTAGAATTTCATTAAAGGTACGTTATTATGTTGAAAATGATCATCAAAAAGTAAACAACAACCGAAACTAAAAAGACAATTCTCCAAAAAATCTTAAAAAAACGGCGATATTGAATATCACCATAATAGTAGGCGTGACCTAAGGCAACCCCAATCCCAATTAGCAACATAATAATTAGCAAGTATGGTAATGTCGAGGTTTGAAAACTATCTATCGATAGCGCTTGAATTCCCATTAATAAGAACGGCGTCATGATATCAGGTAGCTTAATTTTAAATTTTTCAGTTAACGGTGTATGCGCAATGATAAACTGACAAGCAAAAAATAAAAATACCGGGAAAATGTACCATAAGTAAATCATAATCGGTATAGCTTTCATATCCGCCCTCCTTTTCTTAATCGCTTTTCATTGTACTATAAATATTCGCTCTTTTCTATACTTGAAAATAAATTAAAAAACTAACCTTAATTAAATAACTATTGTGTTAAGATTAAGTAGAGCAAATTTGAAAGGATTATACCAATGATTGAATTTATTAAAATTACCAACACTCGCGATTTAATTACCGTTCCAACTGAAGTCAAAGCCAATTGGATCCATTTAGAGAAACCTTCTTTTGAAGAGATTACTAACTTGTCCAATAAATATAATTTCCCGCTAGATTATTTGACCGCCGTTTTAGATAATCAAGAAATTTCCCGTTTTGAATCATCTAAAGAAAACTCATTAGATACACCTGTTTTAATGCTATTACAATATCCAAAGCAAATTGTCAGCCCTAGTGGGTTCGCTCAATTTGAAGCTCTCCCTTTCAGTATCATCATGACCAAAGATATGATTATCACTAGCTGCAATGACCATCTTGATTTCATATCCGCCTTAGAAAACAGCCGCAAATTTGATGCCACTTTACCAAACCCTGAACGTGTAGCTATCCAGTTATCCTGGTACTTTTCAGATTTATTCAACACGCATATTAAATCAATTAAATTTGAAACTGAGCGTCTTGAAAGTGAAATTCAAAGTTCGACGGAAAACAAACAATTATTCGAATTAATGGATATGCAAAAAAGTTTAGTTTATTTTAATGCTGCCCTTGAACAGAACTTATCCGTATTTCAAAAAGTTCATGATGCAAACTGGCTGATGAAAACCCCTCAAAGCCAAACCGCTCTCTTCGATATTATGATTGAAAATAAACAAGCCATCGCTTCCGGAAAAATTCAGTCGGAACTCCTTAGTCAATTAGGGGCTATGTTTTCAGCAATCGTTGGAAACAATATGAATATTGTGATGAAAGTGTTAACTGTCATCACAATTTCTCTGACTATCCCGACACTAATTGGTGGGATTTATGGTATGAATGTCGCCCTACCATTCCAAAATGAAGGAAATGCTTTTTGGTGGATTATGTTTTTAACTTTCTTCCTAATCCTTTTAACTGTTTGGTTATTAAAGAAAAATAAGTTCTTTTAACAGCCTTGCTACTTTAAGTCCATCAGTGTAAACTAGGTTCATAGATTCTAGCTAGTCTAGATAGTACATTTTAAAACGAGGTGAATCATTTTGTCTGATAAAAAAAATAGTACCTTTTCAAAAATCACAAAAGTTGTTGTCTGGGTTATGCTAGTTGCCATGCTTGGTGCAGCTCTAGTTTCTGCTTATGTCGGAATCGCCGGCGCTTTATAATACTAAATAAAAAAGAACCGACAGACTTGTCGGTTCTTTTTTTATTTGTGAGCTAAAGATAGTAACTCTTTCGCATGTTCTTTGGTTAACTCAGTAATTTCTTCACCCGCTAACATCCGGGCAATTTCCATGACACGCTCTTCTTTAGACAGTTGCGTTAAACCCGTCTTAGTTCGACCAGCAACAACTTCTTTAGAGATATATAAATGACAATCCGCCATTGCTGCTACTTGCGGCAAATGAGAAATACAAAGCACTTGCGATCCTGCTGAAACTTGGTAGATCTTATTCGCAATCCCTTGAGCGACACGACCACTCACACCAGTATCAACCTCATCGAAGACGATACTTGTAATGTGTTGCGTTTTAACAAAAATCGCTTTTAATGCTAATAGAATTCGTGACAACTCACCCCCAGAAGCGACTTTAACTAATGGTTTTAACGGTTCCCCTGGGTTAGTCGTTAAGTAAAATTCTACAGTTTCTAACCCATCAACTGTAAAATCTGCCACTTCAGTAAAACGAACTTCAAATAGCGCCTTCTCTAAATACAAGCCAGCTAATTCTTCAAGAATTTCAGATTCTAAACGGGTTGCAACTTGTCGGCGAATAACAGATAGTTCTTCCGCAACCAGTCGTAGCTCTGCTTCTTTTTCCGCTAAAGCTTGCGTTAATTCTTCACCTGAAAGATTTGCTTGCGCACCTTCTTTTAATTCAAGATCAATACTTTCCCAATAAGCTAAAATGGCTTCTTCAGATTCTCCGTATTTACGTTTCATCTGACGAATCACATCTAAACGACTTTCTACTTGATTAATACGATCTTCATCTACCTCAAGGCTATCGACTAAACGACTCGCTTGATTAGCAGCTTCTTGCAGTTGATAATAACTTGATTTAACCGTTTCCGATAGTTCACTATATTCGGAATCAAGATTTTCAATCTCTGACATTTCTGACATCGCAGAACCAATACTGTCAAGAGCACTTGGTTCGCCATCAGATAATGCACTATAGGTTGTATTTAAGGCAGAGACAATTTGATGAAAGTTATTCAAACGTTGTCTTTCTTCTATTAAAGAGTCTTCTTCGCCCACTTTCAAATCCGCTTCAGCTATTTCAGCAGACTGAAAGGTTAACATATCCATTCGTTGGGCAAACTCTTTTTCATTAGCTTGCTTATTGCGGACTTGACGCAACAGTGTTTGGTAACTTGCAAATAATTCCTGATACTTAGTCTTAATGATTAATAATTCTTTACCACCAAATTGATCTAACATTCCTAGATGTTGATCTGACTGAAGTAAGGCTTGGTGTTCATTTTGACCTTGAATATCCACCAAGAATCGCCCGATTTCTCGCAACTGTGTGGTATTCACTAAGCGTCCATTAACACGACAAGTATTTTTCCCGGCAGTCGTAATTTCTCGAGAGACGATTAAAACATTATCAGGATTTTCAATCGCTAAACTCTCTAATAATTCAGATAGTTCTGGTGTTTGATTGACTTCAAACTGACCTTCCAACCAACATTTAGGAGTTCCTTGACGAATGAAGTCTACCGAACCTCGTCCACCTGTTAGCAAACCGACGGCATCAATAATAATTGATTTACCAGCACCAGTTTCACCAGTCAAAACAGTCATTCCACTTTCAAATGATGTGGTTAACTTTTCAATAATCGCAAAATTTTCAATTGATAACTCTTGTAACATGGTTTCACCTCTTATCGATTTACTTGTTCTTTCAATGTATCTGCAACGAGCTGTGCTGTCGCTTCCTGTTTAAAAATTAATAAGACTTTATCATCCGTTGTTAAGCTGGTGAACAACACATTAGCTAAAGCTCGCTCCAATAGAATCCCCAACGCAACCGCACTCCCCGGCACCGTTTTAATGGCTAGATACTTCTCCATCAAATCGACTTTCAGAGCCGATTGTTCTAATAGTTTTTCTAACCGTAGCTTGCTAGCCTCTTCTTCTTTATTCACTAAAGTGTAATAAAATGTCCCATCTTCCTGTGTCAGCTTTGATAAATTCAATTCATTAATATCTCGTGAAATGGTCGCTTGAGTTACGTCAACCCCACGAGCTTTCAGCATCAATACAAATTCTTCTTGATTGCTGATTTTTTGCTCTTTGATTAATCGTTTTATCAAATCATGACGTTCAGATTTTTTCATCTTATTAACACCTCCCACTTAATAACGTGATTAGTTTTTAGCTTTCAAATCTTGATGAGCTTGAGCGACTATTTCTTTCGTCCATTCATCAATTTCTTTTACTGTTGTTCCTGCTTCTGTTTCACCTTTCCAAGTTAAACAAGCTAAGAATTCAATATTACCTTCGCCACCTTTAATCGGTGAGTAATCTAAGCCAGTCACATGATAGCCTTCAGAAACCATAAATTCCAACATGTTGTTCACAACCATCTCATGGGTTTCTGGTTCACGAATAATCCCATTTTTCCCAACATACTCTTTACCTGCTTCAAATTGCGGTTTAATTAATGCCACAACGTGACCACCTGTTTTTAAAATGGTTTTTAGCACTGGTAAGATCAAACGCAATGAAATAAATGATACATCAATACTAGCAATATCAGGTAGACCTTCAGTAAAATCTTCTGGTTTTGAATAACGGAAATTCGTCCGTTCCATGACAACAACACGATCATCTTGACGCAGTTTCCAAGCTAATTGATTGTAGCCCACATCTAAAGCATAACTCATCTTCGTTCCATTTTGTAACGCCACATCCGTAAACCCACCTGTCGACGATCCAATGTCTAAAAGAATTTTATCGGTCATCTCAATACCAAATACATTTAGGGCTTTTTCTAATTTCAAACCACCACGAGAGACATATTTCAACCCTTCACCTTTTAAATGAAGTTCGGTTTCAATAGCGATTTTCTCTCCCGGTTTATCCATACGCAAGTTATTTGTATCATAGACTAAACCTGCCATGACACCACGTTTAGCTTTTTCTCTTGTCTCGAATAAACCTTGATTAAAAGCTAATACATCCACACGTTCTTTTTTCATTGTTCTCTTCTTTCTGATCTTAATCAATTAATGTTTGAATCATCGCTTTTAATACAGCACCCGCATTTTCTCGATTAGTCAGTTTTTCAACTCGTTCAATAATTGCGATTGCTTCTTCGTAATGCTCTTTCAACGATTGTTGAGCACCTGCCACACCTAATAATGAGGTGTACGTTGTTTTATTTAACTCGGCATCCATACCTGTTTTTTTACCAATAACTGCTTCGTCACCAATGACATCTAATAGATCATCTTTGATTTGGAAAGCAATACCAAAATGGTGACTATACTCAGCTAAAGCTGCCATAACTTCACTAGTTGCATCCGCTAACATTGCGCCTGCAGCAACTGCAAACTCAATCAGTGCACCTGTTTTTCTTGCATGAACACGTTGTAATTCTGACAGCGTTAGGGATTTGGTTTCTCCTTCAATATCAGCCACTTGTCCAGCAATCATACCGTAGCTACCTGAGGCTTTGGCCAAGTTAGTTAAGGTCCAGACTTTTTGTTCATCAGATAATTCGCCTTCTCCTACCACATGGAACGCTTCAGTTAGTAACGCATCACCTGCTAGAATAGCCAAACCTTCGCCGTAAACCATATGATTTGTTGGTTTCCCACGACGAAGTTCATCGTTATCCATCGCTGGTAGATCATCATGAATCAACGAATAAGTGTGGATCATTTCTAAAGCTGCGGCTACTTGATAACTTCCTTTTGTTAATGGCTTCCCTAAAAATTCTTGGGTTGCTAATAAAAGTAAGGGTCTTAAACGTTTACCACCTGCTTCAACAGAGTAACTCATACTCTCTAATAAACTTTTTTCAGTTGTGTGTGCTTGGATGGCTGTCGCCATCTCTTGGTTAATTTTCTCTACATGTTCTTGAGCGAACTGTTTTAACACGTCTGTCATTTTGATTATCCTTCAGCATCTTCAAAAACGACTTCTTCGTTCGTTTCTGTCATAATTTTCGTTAGTGTTTTTTCAGCATTCGCTAAGGTATTTTGACATTCTTTACTTAACTCAATACCTTCTTTGAATTTATCTAAGGCTTGTTCTAAAGGAACATCTCCTTGTTCTAAATCACGGACAATTGCTTCTAAAGAGGCAATTGATTCTTCAAATGTCATATCAGTTTTCTTTGGCATTTAGACTTCCTCGCTTTCAACTATCTTTATCTCATTTACAGTAATATCAGCTTCCCCATCTACAAAGTGCAATGTTGCTTCTGCTCCTTTTGATAGGTTACTAGCTTTACCAACAATTCCTTTTTGATCTGTTAAATAACTATACCCTCGGCCCATTGTTTTCAAAGGACTTAACATATCTAAAGATTGGGTCAATTGGTTAAATACTTGTTCTTTCTTCAACAACAAATCATTCAGCAAACGCTCTTGTTCATTTCTTAAACGCGCTAGATTTTGTTGTTCTTGCTTCACGCGGTGAATTGGCGTGTGCATTTGCAACTTATGTGCTAACGCTTGGTAGCGATCACGTTGTACTTGAACCACTTCACGACTTTCTTTTTGGAAACGGCGCATTAATAAATCTAACTTAATACTAAATCCTTCATACAAACGTTCTGGTTGTTTAAAGACAAAAGATTCCTCACAAGCCGCTAGCTTTTGTTTTTGAACCGCTATTTGGTGTTGGAAACTTTGAACCAGTCGTTGTTCTTTTTCTTTAATCTTCATGATTTCATCTGCTAATACTGGCACAGCCAACTCAGCTGCTGCAGTTGGTGTCGCTGCACGAACATCGGCGACTAAATCAGCAATCGTTACATCAGTCTCGTGTCCCACAGAAGAAATAACCGGTAATGGGAACTCAACAATTGCCCGCGCCACTTTCTCTTCGTTAAACGGCCACAAGTCTTCAATTGATCCGCCACCGCGGCCGACAATCACTGTATCAAAATCGCCTTGTTCTTCAATCCGTTTTAGATTGCGACAAATATCATCTGCCGACTTTTCGCCTTGCACAACTGTCGGAAATAAGACAAGCTCAGCAATCGGGTAGCGACGTTCAACTGTCGTCATAATATCTTTAATCACCGCACCACTAGGACTCGTGACAACAGCAATACGTTTGGGATATTTAGGCAATTCTTTTTTAGGAAGGTCAAAAATACCTTCTTTAGATAATTTCTCTTTTAATTCAGCTAAAGCTTGGTATAGCGCTCCCACACCATCAGGTTCCATATGTTCAATATAGATTTGATAGTTACCAGTTGCTTCATACAAAGAAATCCGCCCCACAACTAAAACTTTCATGCCTTCTTTGGGTTGGAACTTCAACTTACTATATGCACCTTTAAACATAATGGCAGAAATCTTAGCTTGATCATCTTTTAGGCTAAAGTACTGATGTGCATTTGGTCTGGGACGAAAATTTGAAATCTCCCCTGTCAAATACACTCGATCCAAATGAGGATCAGCTTCGAACTTGCGTTTTATATATTTAGTTAAGGCTGTTACCGTGATATATTCAGCAGTCATCAAAACTCTCCTCATCTATTTTCTAAAATTATTTTTGAGCGTTACGAATCGTTTGATCCATTAACATAGTAATTGTCATCGGTCCAACTCCACCAGGAACTGGCGTGATTAAGCTTGCCACATCTTTAACCTCTTCAAAGTTAACATCACCAATCAATTTACCTTCTGGACTACGGTTCATTCCCACATCAATCACAACAGCACCAGGTTTCACATATGATTTATCAATCAAATGGCCTTGACCTACCGCTACTACTAGAATATCGGCTTCTTTGGTTACCGCAGCTAAATCAACAGTTCTTGAATGTGCTACTGTAACCGTTGCATTTGCATCAAGCATCAAGTGCATCATCGGTTTCCCTACAATGTTACTACGGCCAACCATAACAGCATGTTTACCATTCAAATCTACATTGTACGCTTCAAACATTTTCATAATGCCATACGGAGTACAAGGAATCATCTCGGCTTGACCCGTCATCATTTTACCAACGTTAAACGGATGGAAACCATCAACGTCTTTTCTCGGATCAATAGCTAATAAAATACGATCTTCATCGATATGTTTCGGCAAAGGCAATTGAACTAAAATGCCGTGGAAATTATCGTCTTGGTTATACGTTTCAATCAAGCTAACTAGCTCATCTTCAGAAACCGTTTCTGGCAAACGATCAATCTTCGAATGAATGCCAATCTTTACAGCTGTCTTTTCTTTGTTTCTAACATAGGTTTGACTAGCTGGATTTTCACCCACAATAATCACGACTAACCCTGGCTTTTTAACCATGCTTGCCACTGTTTCAGCCATATTTGCTTGCATCTCATCCGCTAACTTGCGACCATCAATAATTTCTCCCATTTTACGCCCTCATCTCTTTTATATACTCTCTATATTTTAGCATATTTGAGTCCATAAAAAAAACTTAGAGAAATAATTATTTCTCTAAGTTCTCACTTTTAATAATGTTCGATAAGACGCCGTTTACAAACTTACGTGACTCATCATCACTATATTTTTTAGTTAATTCTAACGCTTCATTTAAAGCGACTTTTGCAGGTACTTCTGAACTATATTTCATTTCATAAATAGCCATGCGTAAAATAATTAAATCTGGTTTGGCGATTCGACTAATTGTCCAGTTTTTCAGATTCCCTTTGATTAATTCATCAAGTTCTTCCTTGTGCTCGCACACTCCTGATACAATCACATCTAGGTAGCCAGGAATAAACTCAGCTCCATCTTCGCTAACTAATTCATTGTTGTATTCTAAAGCGTAAGCAATCGCATTTTCTTTTGTTGCTTCTGTTGTGAAGTCAAAAGGATATAAAGCTTGTAACGCTTTTTCTCTAATCTCGTGACGTGATAATTCCAATTTATTTACCCTCTTTTTTAGCTGTTTGTTTTTTGTCAGCAGGTTTTTTAGCTGCTGGTTTCTCAGCTTTTACTGCAGGAATTTTTTCTGGAACAACACCCACAACGTGAACGTTAACTTCTGCTAACTCAATATCTGTCATGAATAAAACTTGTTCTTTGACTTTTTCTTGCATTTCAAGAGCCACTTTAGGAACGGTTACACCATAGTTTAAGTAACAGAATAATTCTACTGCTACCCCATTTTCATCTTGGCTAAGTGTGACACCTTTACCGTGTGCAGCGCGTCCGAATAATTCGTTAACGTTTGAGGCAATCCCACCACGCATACCGTATACGCCGTCAACTTTCGCTGCCGCAATACCGATGATCACTTCAATTACTTCAGGAGCGATAATCACGCTACCATTTTTATTATCTTGTTCATTTCCAATTACAAATGCTTCTGTTGCCATTGGTCATCCTCCTCTAATTTGGACAGCTCACTAGATTCCACTAGCTAATTCTACTCTTCATTATTTAAAAGAATATCCTGTCTTATCATTGTCTAGTTTATCATTAAACCTAGTGTTTTGTCATTAGCAAACTACAGGAATCTGTTTGCCAATTAGATAATGATTAATTCTTTTGGAGACTTAGTTAAAATCTCAACGCCGTTTTCAGTGATTAATAAATCATCCTCAATACGACAACCACCTAAACCTGGATAATATAAGCCTGGTTCGTTAGTAATCACATTACCTGGCACGAATTTTTTATCCGCTACTCTTGATACGTTTGGTCCTTCATGAATTTCTAAACCAATCCCGTGTCCTGTTGAGTGTCCAAAGGCTTCGGCACATCCTAATTCTTCAAAGTAGCCACGAGCCACATAATCCAATTCAATCCCTGTCATACCAGCTTTAGCTGCTTCGTTAACTTTCAATTGCGCATCTAAGACACGTTGGTGAATTTCTTTTAGCTCTTCACCTGGATCACCTAAGGCAATCGTTCTTGTCATATCAGAAACGTACCCATTGTAGTAACAACCATAATCAAGGGTAATCATGTCACCTTGTTCAATGACTTTATCACTTGCTACACCATGAGGCATTGCTGAACGTTTACCACTAGCAACGATTGTATCAAAAGAAACACTTGTCGCGCCTAATGAACGCATATAAAAATCTAATTCGTTAGCTACTTGAATTTCAGTCATACCAGCTTTAATATAACCTAAGATATGAGTGAAGGCTGCATCTGAAATTTCACACGCTTTGCGGATTGTTGCTACTTCGTCTGCTTCTTTGACTTCACGTAATTCTTCAATCACGCCTGATACTGGAATTAGTGGCACATCAACTAATCCTTCAATTAATTTATAAGTAGAGAATGACATATGATCTGACTCAAAAGCCATTGTTTCAATATTCTTCTCTGCAACTAAGTTAGCCATTTCTTGGAAAATCGGCACTTTATTTTCAATGATTGTGTAGCCTTCACACTGCTTAGCTACTTGTTCTGTGTAACGGAAATCCGTAATAAAATACGCTTCTTCCATTGTGATAACTGCTAATCCAGTCGTTCCTGTAAAACCTGATACATAACGCAAATTGTAGGGACTTGTTACTAGAAATCCTGACACCTTAGTTTCTTGCATTTTTGCTCTTAACTTTTCAACACGATTCATCATAATTCCGCCTACTTTCTTTTAGTTAGTCTTACTTCTTCATTATAACAAATCCTTTTATCAATACAACCGAAAGCGGTACCATTCAAGTTATTAAATAAAACAAAAAAAAGAACCTCATGATGAGGTTCTTTTTAATTAAGCCGCAGCTTCTTCTTTATTTAATTCTTGAACTAATTCGGCTGCTTGTTTACCTGATTCACGACCATAAATGATGATGTCCGCAACTGCGTTACCACCAATACGATTTTGACCATGCAGTCCACCTGAAGCTTCACCAGCAGCAAATAATCCAGGAATCACTTTGCCGTCTTCTGTAAACACTTCAGTTTTAGCGTTGATCTTAGCACCACCCATTGTGTGGTGGATACCTGGTGCAATTTTAATAGCGTAGAAAGGACCTTTTGATAGGTCATGATCCATACCAGTTGTACGATCAAACTCGGCATCTTTCTTATCCGCCACTGCTTTGTTCCATGTATCCATTGTACCTTCTAACGTTTTAACATCTACATTCATTTCTTTAGCTAAATCAGCTAGGCTTTCACCTTTTTTAACTAAACCAGATTTCTCATAGAAGTCGATTGCTTTCACGCGTTCTTTAACCCCAGCATCAAATACTAAGTAAGCATACGGTTGATCCAAGCCAATAATCGCAGCTGAAACATTATCACGTGTTTCTAGTTCATTCACAAAACGTTTACCTTCTTGAGATACTAAGATTGACCCTTCACCACGAACAGCTTCCGTGATTAAGAATGATGTTTCTTGTTCAACTGTTGGGTGAATTTGAATTTCTTTCATATCCACTGTTGCCCCACCAAGTTTTTCAATCATTTTAACGCCATCACCTTGGCTACCAGCTTGGTTAGTTGTCACAAAGCCTTCAAGGTCTTTGTTGTATTCAGTTACCATGTCTAAGTTAGCACCAAAACCACCTGTGGCAACAATCACGGCATCCGTTTTAATTGTACGGTCTTCTTTGTTGTCAAAAGTTACTTTAACGCCATTTACAATCCCGTTTGACTCAGTAATTTCCTTGACATCAGCATCCGTAAACAATGGAATCTCACGTTCTTTCACATTTCTTAGTAAACCATCAACTAAGTATTGGCCAACTGCTGAGCCATCTTCTGGACGGTGTGTCCGTTTAACGCTCATCCCACCTGTAGTTGTTAAGTTATTCAAGGTAATTCCCATACCATCTAACCAGTCAATAGCATCAGATGAACTATCAACGAAATGACGTAATAAGTCTTGATCGTTCGTTCCTTTACCACCTTTTAATGTTTCTTCAAAGAATAAATCATTTGTATCTTCAATTCCAGCTTCTTTTTGGAATTTAGTTCCTGAAGCATTCATCCCCGCAGAGGCTTTAACTGTATTACCACCAGCAACTGGCATTTTTTCAAAAATAACAGGGTTCATCCCCATATCTTTTGCTTGAATTGCTGCGGCCATACCACCACCGCCAGCCCCAACAATGACCATATCATAGCTATCTTTTAATTCATCAAGAGATAACTTAGTATGTTCAGACGCTCCTGAAACAGCTTCGGTTTTTTCTTCTTTCTTTTCTTCTTTAGGCGTATCCCCTTTACACCCCGTCGCAAGCATCATGACTGAAACTAACGATACTGCGCTTAACATAATTTTTTTCATCTTATACTCCCCCTAAAACATTTTTGTGAACTCTATCACAAGTACACTTTAACAAACTTTTCACAAAGTTACAATATTAATATAAGGTAGTATTTTAGACTTTTTAAACCGTTTAACCGTTGTCCAAACTATTATTATCTGTCCTCAATAATATGATGCTTAGTTTTTCTGGTAACGACGATATCTAAAGATAACAACACTAAACAATGCTAAACCGCCAACTAATTTCAACCATTGATTTTCTATTTCACCAGTTTGTGGGAGCAGATTTTCCCCTTTTGGTTCTGCTTCTTTTCCGTCGGCAGGTTGCTTCGCTTTACGGTCCTCAGTCTTTTCAGACTTTGGTTTACCAGCCGTTTGCGTTGCGACCTCTTTGCTGTCATTATCTGACTCTTTTGATTCGGTGCTATTTTCATTTACTTTTGATTCTTCTGTAACCAATTCTGACTCTTTCGATTCCTCAGCATCTGTTTTCCCAACTTCTGTCGGAACTGTTTCGCCTCTTCCATCTGGTTCTTCGGTCACTGTTTCTGAACCCACTTCTGTTGGAACTGTTTCTTCTGTGACTGTTTCTGTTGGCGTTGGCGTTACTTCGTCAGTAGTCGCCGTTTCTGTTTCAATCGGTTCTATCACTTCTGTCGGAACTGTTTCTTCCGTTGCAATTGTTTCTTCTGTTGCTGTCTCTGTTGCTACTTCTGTTGAGACTGTTTCTTCTGTGACTGTTTCTGTCGGCGTTGGCGTCACTTCGTCAGTAGTCGCCGTTTCTGTTTCAATCGGTTCTATCACTTCTGTTGGAACTGTTTCTTCCGTTGCAATTGTTTCTTCTGTTGCTGTCTCTGTTGCTACTTCTGTTGAGACTGTTTCTTCTGTGACTGTTTCTGTCGGCGTTGGCGTCACTTCGTCAGTAGTCGCCGTTTCTGTTTCAATCGGTTCTATCACTTCTGTTGGAACTGTTTCTTCCGTTGCAATTGTTTCTTCTGTTGCTGTCTCTGTTGCCACTTCTGTTGAGACTGTTTCTTCTACAGCAGTTTCTGTCGGAATGGTTACTTCTTCACTCGCCACTGTTTCTGTTTCAACGGGTTCAATACTTTCAGTATCTTCTGTGGCAACTGTTTCTTCAGCAACTGGCTCATTTACTTTAATTTTTTTGTTTTTTACAATGACATGGGGTTTATTATTCTCGTCATTAATTTCTACTTCAAAGATGTCCTCTTTAGGTAATAAATAATCTGTTGGCGATTTCACTTCTTTTAATTGATAGCGACCAGGATTTAAATTTTTAACAATGATTTTCCCATTTTCATCTGTCACTAAATTAGAAGCGACTAGCTTGTCCCCTTCATACAACTCAAAAACTGCATCTGGTAATTTAACATCTACATTATCTTTATCAACTACTGTCACTGAGATTGAATTTTTTAACTCACCCTCAATTTCTGAACTACTCATATAATTCCCCACAGTGTGAGTAACTTCATGTGGGTTATAAACAGTATCTTCCACACCAGGATAATAAGCTGGGTATGTTGCACTAGCTTTATTCTCAAATGTCGCAAGTGTTGGGTCAGTTATTTTAGTATCGTAACTCACCGCAACACTATTCCCACTAATCAACGAAGCATTGATCATGATTTTCAAACCATTTGCATGTGTCTCATAATTACCAAAACCTTGTTCAACAAATTCTGCTGGCGAATACGTTTGATTAATTCTTCCACCTACAATTATCTGAATAGAATCTTCATCTAACTGATGCCCTACTCCAACATAATCTTCAATCACTGTTGGTTGCGCATATTCATAGACACGTTGACGATTGGGATTTGTGATCAACCACCATCTAGGTTTTTTATGATTACTTTGGCTTTCTCCTACTTTATAAAAGAAAGGATTGGCCCCTTGACCACTTTTGCCACGTTTTATTTTAATCTGTTGCGTATTACCATTCACGCCAAAATCAGTTGTTTTTTTCCACTCATTCGGTCGTGTCCGATCTGGCCCTAAATCATTACGAGCTGTGACATACAATGAAAATTGGCCACGTATGTTTTTTAAGTTCTCAACGTTATCATTAAAAACGAGAGTGATTTTATTATCAACTACTTCAATCTCACCTAACACAACACCTTGAGCATTTTTCACTTGAGCTCCTGAATCACTTGCACTACCAAATAAACCGGCAGTTCCGTAATTATCACTACTTTGTGGCAAATCTAAAACAAGTCTGTCACCAGACTTGATGTCATTACCTTTCTTCTCACTAAACTTTACTGTTAATTTAACTGCTTCTCCTGCATTTGGATTATTATTACTTAACAACACATTATCGATAATCTTAGACTGATTTAATTCACCAGCCATTGCAATTGGTGATAACCCACTGATAAATAATACTAAACTCAATATAATATTAACTGCTTTTCTCATTACATACTCTCCTTCAATTTTCAGAATTACAAGTTAAATTATACAGAGTCTAGACCTTTCCGATTATTTTAAAATAGACACTTTTTATACAAAACATATGAACGAAAACGATTTCATTAAATATTCATGAGAATCGTTCTATGAGCCATTATTTAGGTTGAATGATATACTTAAACCAACTAATAAGGGGTGTATTTTATGTTAATTGGATTATTCCAAAAAACTCAGGTTAAAAACTTATATATCTTGAGTGCTATTATTTTAAATCAAGCTAATACTGTTGAATCAATCGCTAAAAACCTTGATATTTCAACAACAACAACGAAACGCTCAATTGCCCAATTACGCGATGAATTAAGCAACCTTTTCCCAGAAGAAGAGATCTTAATTAATGAAGGTAACCAGATTGAATTAGCACCCTCATTTCATTCGCGAAAATTTTTACCAGTCATCAAATTAGCAAATGAGTACTTGACTGTGTCCAGCACAGCCAAACTTTTAAAAATGGTGATCGAACAACCGAAATTAAATATCATCACGTTAGCTAATGAGCTACATATTTCTCAATCGTATTGTTATACATTAATTAATAATTTGAATGCTGCTTTAAAAAATTATTCTATCCAATTATCTACTCATGATAATCAAGTCTTTTTAGACGGCGAAGAAATTCGCTTGATTTTATTAACCTATTCTTTCCAAAAATGGCAATACGAATTAGATGATGAGTTACTTGCAGCTTTTTACTCTCGTCATAGCGAACTAAATAAAGAAGATAACATTGATAATGCAGCTATGCGACTGGCCATATTTAAAGAGGCACTTTTAACTCGCGGTCTCCCTAAGATGCCTTCAGAACATTACGATGAAAACTTAGATCAACTGCATACCATCATCCAAGAAGGACACGACTACTTTAGCGACATGCCTAACCCTTTGACCCATGAGGGCGAGCAACTAAAGCGGGCAGTCAATTCCATCGGACGTCTTTGGATTACCAGAATCAATAACCCACAGACACAGTTAGAACTGGCTAAACAAATGATTGAACTAGATAATCCTATTACCGATTTAGCCCAAGACTTAGCTTCTTCCTTCATTTATCGCTTTAAAGTTGAAGCCATTCAAAATGATACCGACGCCTTCCTATTACTGTTTTATCAACTAACAATCAACATCATGTATATTTATCAATTTCGCATTGATTTCTCAAAAATGTTCTACCCAACGGCTATTGATATCTTCGAAGATGAAAAAGCAGTTGAACGGACACCTGAATACAAGTTGATTGAACAATTTGTTAATTACGCTCCAATTAAATCACCCATTTGGGAAGTCGCCTCATCCCCACTATACCGGGAAAATTTTTACCGTATTTTTTATGCAACATTAGACTACTCTTATACACCAAAAGTGAATATTTATGTCGATACATCCGCTTCAATTGATGGACTGTACTTATTCAAACAACGTCTGTCCTCTGTCTTCTCAAATGACATTTTCACCTATACGGACGATGCCAAACATGCAGATATCGTGTTCATTGATCGCGCTAAGACGATCAATACAACAGGTGAAATTTATCTTTTATATAACGTGACGACTACAGAAAAATGGCAAGATGTCTTTAAATTCATTCTATCAATCTACTTTGATAAAATTACAAGACATACAGAAAATGCCATTGATGACTATTTTATAAAATAAAAAGCACTCTCAAAAGAGAGTGCTTTTTTTATCTTTTAAATTTTTTATATCCAAGCAAACCTGCTAATGCAACAATTAAAATACCTAATATTGATACCGTCACATTACGCGATTCACCAGTTTGCGGTAATGTTTCTTTACCAGCCAGCTCTGGAGTTTTGGAAACTTCTGGTTTTGGTTCTGGAGTCGGTTTCGGCTCTGGTTTCGGTTCCGGTTTTGGTTCTGGTTCTGGTTTTGGATCCGGTTTTGGTTCTGGTTCTGGTTTTGGTTCTGGTTCTGGTTCTGCATGGTTTAACACGATGTTGTATTCTCTACCATATAGATAGCTCATGTTTACATTTGCTTCATATGCGGGTATATAGCCATGCTCAAAAACAAATGCTCCTGTTACCTCACCATCTTCAGTTAAATCACCTAATCGTTTCTCAAAATCAATACTTTTAGCATCTTGACCTATAAATGTTGCATACACTATTTCTTTACCACTTTGAGTAAGAGTTATGTAATCTAAAAACCTCGGATTAGCTAAATCTTCATCACTAGAAAAATCTTCTGAATCAGGCAAAATCGAACGCAAGCTAGCTTGCAATGACAATTCTGGATTCTTCTCCCATTCATATGTACCCAATTCAAATTTAGTCTGATACAAGTTAGGAATAATATTCAAGGTAAACTTATCATAATTTTCTACAGCTAAACTAATATCTTCTTTCAGTAGATCCCAAGTTTCATCAGGTGTATATGAGTTAGTCAACATCATTTTATTGTCGATTTGTTGTAAAAGTTTAATTGGCAATGTCATATCTGTACACTTTGCATTGTATATTTGCAGATCTAATGCCCACATTCCCCACTCTTTCGTTGTAGAACGAAGGTCAAATAATTTATTTAAGAAATCAACTGGGAGCGTGTCTGAAAACACTTTAAACTCAAAATAACCAGGAACAAATTCAAGTCCTGTATAATCGACAACACCATCTTTGTCAGATATCGGAATACTGATATCTGTTTTGGCTAATTCAAAAACTTCTTCTTTTGTCATTTCAGAAACTTCAAATCCCAATGACGAAGCAACAATTTCTTGTAACTTTTTGTCTGGCATCCAAGAATCAACACTTTCCACTTCCGCAAACACTTTTTCTTCGGTAGCTTGATTATCGACTTCTACAGCTTCACTTGCTGCTCCACCTAAAAAAACAAGTCCAATCACACTAGCTAAAATAACTTTTTTCATTGAGCACCTCTTAATTTCGTCTTATAATTTGATTATAACTAAACTTAACTGACATTTATAGCCCATTCTGTTATTTTCTTTTATACTATTTTTCTATAAAAAAATAATGTATAACAACCAGACTAATACTACTGACTCACTATTTATTCTAACTTGCAATTGAATCACATCATAAAGTTGCAGAAGTATGTATATTTATAATATGTTTGATTAACTTTAAGAGGCAGTTCTTAAGGTATATAAAAAGACTAACCAATTTGGTTAGTCTTAAATTAATTTTAGGGTAAGCGCTTATCGCATCACTTCTTCGCCACCCATTATCTTGTATGGCCATTTTAATACTCATACTATTCACAATGCTTTCTTATTCAAATATTCCATTTCTTTTATCACTTGCTGATTTATAAAAAAACGTAAGTCCAAATGCTCATAGAATTAATGTGACCCATTAACAATAGTATCTTTTATTGGTTTTTCTTTTTCTAATTGGATCATTTCTTCATCAAAAAGACAAAAATGAGGATACAATCACCCTCTTGTTAAATTTAACATTATTAATGCGCTTACTTGATATTCAAATCAATTCCAAGTTGATTGTCAAGGTAGGTTATGACACTTAGACCTAATACCTATTTACTAAACTACTCTATTTCAGCCTAATCAGCTTAATACTCTTAGAGAGAAAAATGGTCACAGAATAGAGGCGGGGGTTGTTTACATACAAAAAACACACCGTATTATATTTACCGGGGATGGTCTTTCTATACATCAAAATTCCAAACCAGGCTTATAAAGCCTACTATTATCATTTATAACTGCCACTATTAACAATAAAACATTACAGTTAGTTTCCATTTAATTTATCAATTAGCCTCACTAAACAGTCTCTTGAAGCCTGTTTATATATTTTAAATTCTTTCTGCTCCTCGTAAAACTTGTCCATACGATCAACAATAATTTTTCTCACGCGCTCATCTTCACTAGAAGCAATATAATAAGATAAACTACCTTCCACTTCCTTTTTGAATACATCAAATTTTTTTCCTTCAATATTTTCTTCATATATCTTCAATTGTGCTTTATATCCATTCAAAAGTTCTTGAAAAGAGGAGACTTTATTGTCTGTCATACCACGATAAAAGATCATATTATTCTTTCTGCTTACTACTTCTTCCTCAAGAAGCTCTAACTCTTCGGCTGTTATATTGTATTCCTCACCAGATAAATCACCTAACAGTTCCTTTGTCTTTTTATTTAATTTCCGCTCAATTTCAATTGCAGAATTATTATCGGCATAATATTTATAACCAACTCCAGAACCAACAAACAATATAAACACACATATAACAATTACAATTTTCTTCATTATAATTGCACCCCCTTTTAATCATAGTATATTTTACTAGAATATGTTGTAAGGTACAAATTCTTATTAACGTTTATTGCAAATTAGCTAATAAAATCAATTTGCTCCTCTCATATCTTTTGTTTCAACAAACTTAATCACACTCTAACTTTAATCTAACATTATCAGAACGTATGCTAGAAGCTAAACCACCTCAACTAATACCTACTGAAATAACTTGTCCATCATAAGGGGACACTTAATTTATGAGTGGGAATTCAAAATATCTCGACAACACTTTTCAAATTTTTCGTCCGTCAATTTAATCCACTTCTTTATTATGAATATTCACCTTGATTATACTTGAGCTGTGAACTCTTTAAAGTTTTTCAGCCGTATATAGGATCTTATTATTTATCGTGAAAACAAATAAAAACCTCCAAATAATATTGAATTATTTGGAGGTTTTTATGACTAATCAAAGAAATACATCAGGAAAACAACTTTCATCATCTTCGTGGCTTACTGACCATCACGTGGCAAAAGAAAAATTAAGAAAATCTTTTGCCAAAAAACTAACGGTTTTAGAACCAACTTCAATTGTTGATATAGGATGTGGTACAGGCTTATGGCTTACTATATTAAATGATGTTTTTCCAAAAAATTGTAAATTTATTGGAGTTGATTCAGATAAGTCTTCTTTAGAAACAGCAGAACAAATATCTCAAAGTTGGGGTAGAGAGTGCGAATGGATTCAACTTGATATCAATACCCATCCTGAAAAAATACCTGTTGCTGATATGGCTCTTATTTTTAATTTTTCATCATACGTTGACGATTTAGATATGTTGCTTTCGTATATTTCAAAAGAACGAGGTTTTAAACAATTGGCCCTTCGACAATTTGCAGGCCATGAAATTAAGTTTGGTCCATTTGAAAACGATGATCAAACAGCTATTGATTTATCATTAAAAGATGCTATTGGAAACTCAGAACAAATTAGATACTATGATATGGATAGACTAATCCAAGCTGCGGCTACTACTAATCGTCAAGTATTATTTAAAGAATTTGAATTATTTCAAGATTTCTCACCATTTAAATCAAATACATGGCCTTATATAAAAGGAACTGCTGAATGGACTGCTGAAAAAATGCCTGCTAATCAAAAAAAATTAATTACTGATTGGTTATCAAAAGCGGCAGAAGAAAATGACTCATTGTACTTTTATAGCTTAGATTGGACAGCACTTTTATTTTGAGTTATCCGCATCATCTGTTGCATTATTATAAAGCAAATTAAATTGTGCACTGTAAAATTGAATCAAATCATCTTCATTTGAAACAAGAACAGAAGGTTGTGTACCGTTTAAACGTAGGTCCCAGTTAAAGAGTACTTCTTGACGTGCATCTTTATAGGTAATAATTAAAAAATTAGGATAGGGAACTCGTGGATTTATTAATTTTGACTTGTACTCCCCCATACTTGAAGTGACTTGTTCTTCTGGATAAAAATAATCATGCCAAGTCTTAAATCTTTTTTTTGCATACTTATCACCTACGTCATGCCATATTAGTCCATTATCAATATTTGATTTAACAAATTCAGGAGCAACCTTTAATGTATCGGTTTTATTAAAATAAATATTTGCATCACGATCATCTGCTGAAACATTAAAGCTTGTATTTCTAATTTCTGATATAATGTCTAATCTTTTAATAATATAATCATTAAACGTTTTTCCAGGTGTGTCTAGCCGGATAACGCGTAAATGATTCTTAACATCCAGTGAAACCTGATTGGATGTTTCTTCAGTATTTTTTAAAATAGTTTGTGTTTTTGAATATTGATCATGGAACAGTGCAAAAACAGAAAGTAAGAAAACTGTAAGAACGTAATTTGTAAATGCTGGTATAAAAGACAAAATGATAGATAAGATTGCAAGTAATACGCCAACGATTGCTATCCAGTTTTTTTTGTTAGTATTCTTTTTCATAGTTGTCATATTAAAGTAAAACCTCCAAATAATTCAATATTATTAATAGGTTTATTGTATCATATATACATATATGAACAACAGATATTTTACTAGGAGGCTACCCATGAATCCCTATATCAAAAAGTTTCTCAAATATAAACAGCTTCAAAATTTGTCAAAAAAAACGCTTACCGCCTATCAAACGGATTTAAGACAATTAAATAAATATTATTTTGATCATTCTGCTAACTTTGATGATTCTTTTTCTAACTTTATTCATTTCATAAGCGAAACACCTTCTCTTAAGCCAAGTAGCAAGCAGCGTAAAATTATTACCTTAAAAATGTTTTGGCATTTTTTAGTAACACAAGAAAATCTATCTTTACTCCCATTGCCTAATATAGAAATTAGGAAAGGGATTAGATTGCCTAAAACTTTAACTACAGACGAGCTAAATCAACTCACAGCTGTATTCAATAGAACCTTACCGAAGTCTAGTCTTAAAAAAAGAGACTTTCTCCGTGATATTGCAATCTTAGAAATTATGATTAACTTAGGGTTACGAATTAGTGAAATTAGCAATATGAATTTGAGTGACTACAATAGTGGTGCACTAGTTGTGCATGGGAAAAACAATAAAGAAAGGCTTCTTTTTATTACTAATGATCTATCCAAGGAAATAATAGATAATTATCTAACAACGAGAATAAGTTTTTCTCCAAAAAATGAAGAACAAGCTTTTTTCTTAAATAAATATGGAAGTCGACTATCAATTTTTGGTATATCAAATATATACAAAAAATTTAAAGAACTTGCTCAAATCAATTCATCATCAACACCTCATTACTTAAGACACAGTTTTGCTACCAATCTTTTGAATAATGGTGCTAACTTGAGAGATATACAAGAATTATTAGGGCATTCAAATATTTCAACAACGGAAATTTATACAAGTGTATCATCAACTAGAAAAAAAGAAGTATTATCGATGTATGGTTTTAGAAAAAATATTTAGTGGCGCCTACAATATAATTATGACAAAATAGTTCAGCACGATACACCGTAGACACCAATATGTTCTTTCCAAAATAAGATTTTCATTTGATATAACCCAGGTTGATTAATTTGAATGTATCCATCTCTATCCGCACGAGTACTCCGTTGTTCTATGTTTGCATTAACGTTCACCCTAAATGAAAAATTTTTAAAATAGTTAATATTTATTTTTTATATAACATAATAAAATTTTGAGCCGTGTTCATCTGTCCTTAGGATACCTTCTTACCTCATTTTATATCTCTGTATCCTACTTTTCAAAATCACTGTCTGAAATCTCAACTCAACCATCTTTTCACTTGAAACATATTGTCCGGCTAAGTCCGATGAATTAATCTCTATATTTGGTTTTATTGTGCCAAATTCTAATAGAAGAAACACAAAAACATTTTGGACATTCCTCAATAGATATAACTAATTCTATTTGTACTCATTTAAGCGACAAACAAAATAATGAACGCGCTGGTAAACTAACTAAATTTTCTAATTTCTAGCTCAAGGTATTCAAGTATAACTTAACAAAAAAACGCTGTACTCTTTTTAATAAAAGAGTACAGCGTTTTAAATTTCAGTGATTATTGAGCAACTGGGTATACTGATACTTGTTTTTTGTCACGGCCTTTACGTTCGAAACGTACTACGCCATCACATTTAGCAAATAAAGTATCGTCGCCACCTTTACCAACGTTTACACCTGGGTAAATTTTAGTACCGCGTTGACGGTATAAAATAGAACCACCTGTAACAGTTTGTCCGTCAGCACGTTTAGCACCTAGACGTTTTGATTGAGAGTCACGGCCATTGGCTGTAGAACCCCCACCTTTTTTAGTCGCGAAGAATTGTAAGTTCATTTTTAACATGAGTTGCACCTCCATTATTTTGTAAGTGTTTTAAGACTAATATAGTCTGAATATTCTTGTTCTAACCCTTGTAAACCTAACAGTAAGTTTTCTAACAGAAGTTGAGATTTTAACGACTGCTCATCTGTAATGTCATCATACGTTTCAAGATATAAGTAACCTTGTTCTGTCATATCTATCTCCACGATGGGAGTAAATCCAGCTAAAGCTTCTACACCATTGATTGTACTGAATGCTAGTGCCGAAACACCTGCACACACGATATCACTACCATGAGGACCGCTATTAGCATGTCCTGAAAGTTCAAATGAAACAATCTTGCCATCAGCTTGACGTTTAAATGTTCCCTCGATCATCCTAATCCCTCTTTCGTTAACTAACCTTACGCGTTGATTGAGTCAATGACAACTTTTGTATATGGTTGACGGTGACCTTGTTTACGGTGAGTGTGTTTTTTAGGTTTGTATTTGAAAGTAACAACTTTCTTTTGTTTTCCGTGTTTTTCAACAGTTCCAACAACAGTTGCGCCTTTTACGGTTGGAGTTCCAACTACTGTTTTCTTTCCACCTACTAAAACGATTTCGTCAAAAGTAACTGTTTCGCCCGCTTCTACATCTAATTTCTCAACATAGATTGCTTGACCTACTTCTACTTTTACTTGCTTGCCACCTGTTTTAACAATTGCGTACATGCTGTAAAGCACCTCCTTATTTTTTTAAACTTAGACTCGCCAGTGTGAGCGACTCTTCCGAGTTCTTATTTACTCAGTTTGTGCGGTTGTAGATGTGGAGACCACAATTACAACAAGACTATCTTACCAAAAATAAAAAGCCAAGTCAATGGAATCATCAGATGTTTTCTTGATAATTTCATTCACTTAGCTTGTCTTTTTCTTGCTATTTTCCGTTATTAATATCAACCATGAAAAAGCCACGTAAGTTAGCATCTTCAAGCATTTGACAATCTAACATTTTATATAAATTCTCAGCCATATAATGCGTCGCATAAATTTTACCATCACGAACCCATTGGTCAATAAAACCAAGGACACCATAGACCATATAATTCATAAATAATGAACGTGGGATACGACCATCTATGTCATTACCAACTAGATCATTATATCTTTGTGTTTGTTCAAATAGTTTTTCGCTATATAAATCACGATAAATTAAGGCTTCTTTTTCTTTCAATAGGACCGAAAAGAAATCTTGATGTTCTTCTACAAATTCAAAAACATGAGTTAGCGACAGTCTCGGCTGCATAATCCCATCTTGATTTTCTTTTTCAAACATAACCGCCTCAAAGAAATCAGTAATCAGCTCTGTCATTGTTGTTTCAATAAACTCTTCTTTATCTTTAAAATGTAAATAAAAGGTTCCTCTTGTGACTTCCGCTGTTTGAGTTAAATCTTTAACATTTACCTCAGAAATTTTTTTCGTTCTTAATAATACTAAAAAAGCATTTTTTAATTTACGTCTTGTTTTCAAAACTCGTGGATCAGTCTTCCCCATATTTTCCCTCTTCTCTTCTTTTCCCTAGTTATTATATTGCCTTATTTCCCCAAATAAAGCTAACAATCAAAGTATAGCGGTGATTTTTTGACTTGTCTAGTGTTCAGTGAACATTTAACTTAGTTTTTTTATATCGTTGGTATCGAAGTTGCTATTATTTTTAATTATTGCATCCAAATGCCGAGACAACGCTAAATAGATATTGACTTGAGCACTTACTTTCTGTACAATTAGTTTTGTTATTCAATCTGTCATAGTAGCTCAGCCGGATAGAGCATCCGCCTTCTAAGCGGACGGTCGGGGGTTCGAATCCCTCCTGTGACATCATTATAAAAAGCCCACCGACATCGGTGGGCTTTTTTGTTAACTATTACTTACCAAATGTTAGGGGTGTTGATGCTAAACCACGGCCCAATTCTTTTTCAAACTTACCGATTGTAGAAATATCCATGTATAGTCCTTTGACCTTTTCGGACAATTCACTGCGAATAGCCTGTGGGCGTAAGGCTAATTCTAAGTCATTGATGACTCTTGGGTAGTAGCCATCTTCTTCTAATTTATTTTTAGCACTCACTAAAATCTCACGTTCAACTGCTGTTGTTGCTTCATCTAACACTAAATCATACAAGCGTAACACCATTTTTTCTTGTCCTATTTTTCTACTGTTGTTCATTCTAAATCCTCCTGTCTTTTTCTAAAGATGTAAAGATTTATTTCGACTTTAGAATACTCCTATCTCGGTCACCTTTCAATCATTCAAAAAAATCAATCTAAATTACCTATAGTTATGAACAAACATTTTACAATAAACCATAGTTAAATTGTACGTTTTAGACATTTCATGGTAAAATGTAGCGTATTAAAAAAATGTTAGGAGATTATTATGACTGAGAAAAAAACTAAAGAACAAGCCGCTTGGAAACCAAGCGCAGAAAATAAATCGAAAGCAACTCGCTTACGTATTTTCGCTGCATTATCATGGGTTGCTGCAATCGCTGCACAAATGGGAGCTATTTACTACATTTCACACGTGAAACCAATTGCTATGTGGATTCCAATTGTGATTATGGTCGTTGACGCTGCCTTCGCTATCACTGGTGGTATGTTATGGAAGAAATCAAACCACATCGATCCGCCAAGTGAGAAAAACAAATTCTTATTCTACATCCAAAGCCAATTAGGTTTAATCGTTGCGATTATCGCCTTCTTACCTTTAATCATCTTCATCTTTACTAGTAAAGACTTAGACAAAAAACAAAAAGGTATTTTAGGTTCAATCGCTGTTGTATTACTTGTTGCAACAGGTTTAGTAAGCACTGACTGGAACCCAGTTTCAGCTGAACAATACGCTGCACAAACTGATATGATCGAAATTTTAGCTGATGGTAACGATGTCTACGGGACTAAATCAGGTGAAAAATATCATATTTATGAAGATTGCCAATACTTAAAAAATTCAACAGAAGTTACTAAAGGTTCGGTTATTGACTTACACGAGAAAAACTCTCACATCTTAGGAACACCTGAAGCATTGTGTTCAACATGTAAGAAAAAAGCCATGAAAGCTAAAGGCTTAGATGATGCTGCTTTAGATAAAGCGATGTTAGATCGTTTAACTGAACGCGAATCAGAAGGCACTGATAAATAATTGGTTAAGCAAAAAGAGACAGCCGTTGGCTGTCTCTTTTTTATTCAAATCGTTTCCGTTGGGATGAAGAAGGAATCCCTAAGACATCTCGATATTTTGCTACTGTTCTTCTAGAAACAGCAATGCCCTGCTCCTCTAATAAAGTCACAATTTTTTGATCGGATAACGGTTTTGTTTTTGTTTCCTTTTCAATAATATCTTGAATCGCTTGTTGTGCTTGGTCAGCTGATTGATCCACACCTTCATCTGATGACGCTAATTTTGTACTAAAGAAATGTTTTAGCTCAAAGACGCCGAAAGCTGTTTCTAGATACTTGCCATTTACCGCACGACTAACTGTCGATTCATGAACGCCAATTGCTTCAGCAACCTCTTTTAAAGTTAATGGTTTAAGCACCCGCGTTGTTTCTTTAAAGAATTCTTTTTGACGTTCAACAATTTGTAACCCGACTTTTAAAATGGTCTCGTTACGATAAGATAAACTATTTTGCAACCATTCAAACTCTTGTTGTTTATCCGTTAGGTATGTCTCAACTTCTTGATCTTGATATTGGGACATCTCTTGTAGATAGCTTTCTTGGAAGATCAGTTCTGGTGCTCCAAACTTGGTACTATAGACATTAATCTCACCCTCTTCAAACAAAACTCGAATATCAGGGTAAGACACCTGTGCCATACTCCCACCGAAATCTGCCCCTGGATTAGGACTTAGTTTCACCACATAATCTGAAACTGCCTGAATATCTTTTAGTTCCACTTGATAGTCTTTAGCAATCTCTGCCCACTTGCGATCGGCAAATAACTGGAAGTCTTCTTCTAAGATTAAATACGCAATGGCAGGCGCATGTTGGTCGCGCTCTGTTTGTAACATTAAACACTCCTGCAAGTTGCGAGCACCAACACCCGCAGGTTCTAATTGTTGGAGCAGTGTTAGGGCATCTAGGTATTCCATAAAGGCGCCACCATTACTTGCCACTGCTTCATCAAGATCAATACTTAAATAGCCATTTGAATCGATGAACTCAACTAAATAAAGGATTTTTTGACGAATAGGTGTATCACGGTAATTCATATATATTTGTTCAACTAAGTACTCCAATAGTGATTGTTGCTTTTCAGGAAGCTGACTAAAGCGGTCAAACTCTTCGGCTCCGGCTCCGGCACCACCCAAACGGCGACCTGCCTCTAAAGATTCTTTAAAGTCACTGGATGGTCGCACGACTTCAATTAAAGGATTCCCCAAAGCTTTATCTTCTACAAAAGCTAACACTTCTTCTGAATTAAATTCTAACATTGAAATAGCCTGACTTAAATTTTGCGTCATATTTAACTGTTGATTCTGCTGCTGTTTCCCCACTTGTTTGAATTGCAAAAAAAGCACTCCCCTCAACTTTATCTACTTGATTTCTTATCTCTAGTGTATCATAACCAGAGCTTGATTCAATCAAGGATAACTTGTTTAGGAAGTGCTTTTTATTATGGTTGTTTTAATTCAAACTTACTCCATGGTTTGATGAAGTCTAGTAAGAATAATTCATTTTCAGGAATTGATCCTACTAGGTTTTTACGGTCATCTTTATGGGGCTGTAAAACAATATGTAATTCATTTTTGTATTTACCGAATGAGTCATTACCAATCACCACATCACCACGTTTAAACTCTTGTTGGTGATTGTGCTCTGGATTAGCAACGTCATGATATTTCACTCGAACTTGGGTTGAACGAATCACTTGATCGGTAATATCACCACGTCTAAAGTGGCCGCTTTCTGATAAGATATCTTTTTCCACTTGGTTCACTGTCGGTAAAACATCACAGTTCAGTTTTAGTTTATAACGGTCAACTGCAGCTAATTCTGCTAACTCCTCATCAGATGCGTAACCATTACCGATAATTACCACATCAATCAGACCTGTCGCAAATAAATGCGTAGCTTGCAAAGCGATTGGTAAGTCCCGGTGCATTTCTAACGTTGGCAAGCCATCGTTCACATCCCAAGGCCCTTGATTGCCACCACTAGCTGTAACGAAAGCAGCCGTTTTCAACCCTTGGTTTTTAAAGCGTTGACTACATTCAATAAAGAAGTCATACGGTAGCGCTGTTCCACGTTGCGGGTAGAAGTTATGACAGCCGTACAAAAACGGACGATTGGCTTCATAAGATAAAATATTATCTAAATAGGCCACGTTATTACTCATGTTTAATTCAATAGCTAAGTTTTGCGGGTTATAAGTTAATTGTGATTCTTTATTACCATCAAACCCTTCATCTAAACGAATGCCATCAGCACCTAACTCAGCAAAGAAACTTAAATCATCGTATGAAATGCCTAGTTCACCAAAAACCGATGGGGCGATATCAAGAATTACTTCATAACCTAAGTCACGAGCATACATAATAATATCTTGGAATTTCTCACGAACTTTATCTTTACCGTCCACTACTTCTAACATACTCATGAATAAACGTGTGTAGCCCAGATCTGCAGCTTTTTTTAAATAAACTTTATCCTCTTCAATAACACTGTGGTCTGGATAAATCGAAATGCCTAATTCTCGTTTCATGCTTCTTCCTCCCAACCATTTTGATCAGAGATTGTTTTAAACCAATGACCTGATTTTTTAATTGTTTTAATTTGCGTATGAATATCATTTGAAATGAAACCATAACGATTTTTATAAGAGTTTAACCATGACCAGCAGTCAATCGGTGTCCACATGTGGTACCCGAAACAATCACTACCTTCCGCAATCCCTTTATGCAACCATGTTAAATGCTCTTTCACGAAATCAATTCGGTAATCATCTTCAATCATACCTTCTTGGTTTTTAAAGCGCTCCTCATTAGAAACACCCATCCCATTCTCTGACACATACCATGGAATGTTCTTATAGTTATCACGAATATTGATGGCTATATCATATAGTGCTTCTGGGTAGATTTCCCAACCACGATCAAGGTTTACTCGACGACCTGGCATATCATACGCATCATAATAACGATCTGGCATCCAAGCCCCTACGGAATCAGGTGCTAGGTCTGGCGCTTTAACACGGTTTGGATGATAGTAATTAACCCCTAAGAAATCGACGGTATTTTCTTTGATTACTTGGGCTTCTGCTTCTGTGGTTTTCCACATGACATTATCTTTAACCAATAGTTCCTCTAACTCATGCGGGAAGTGTCCAAAAATCGCAGGCTCTAAAAATAATTTGTTATTCCAAAGTTCAGCAATTCTAGCCGCTTCTTGATCTTCAGCTTTTTCTGACGCAGCATAAGTTGGCGTCAGATTTAAAATAGTCCCAATTTTTCCATCTGGAATGTTTAAGGCTTTGAATTCTTTAATCGCTAAAGCCGAAGCTAGATTCAAGTTGTAAGCAACTTGGACTGCTTTTTTACCATCCACAATATTTGGGTAATGGAATTGGAATAAGTACTGACCTTCCACAACAACCATTGGTTCATTGTGAGTCGCCCAATGCTTAACACGATCACCAAACAATTGGAAACATTGTTTAGCAAAACCAGCAAATAATTCCACCACTTTTTTCGATTCCCAGCCACCGTATTTATCATACAGTTCAACTGGCAAATCAAAGTGGTGTAAATTCATGACTGGCGTCATACCTTCAGCAAGTTGACTGTCGATGACTTTATTGTAAAAATCGACAGCCTCTTGATTCACGGTATTTGTTTCTAAGTCATCTATTAAACGACTCCATTGAATACTTGTTCTTAAACTGTTCATCCCCGCTTGTCTCATTAATTTAATATCAGATTGATAGCTGTTATAAAAGTTTGAGGCGGTATCAGGTCCTACTTGATTGTGAAAAGCCGTTGGTTCGATTTCAAAATGATAGTCAAAGACATTGGCATGTTTTTTATTAAAACGTCCTTCACTTTGGGGACCAGATGTGGCTGCTCCCCACCAAAAATTATCCGGAAATGTAATCATGTCTCTCCTCCTAATGAAAAAGAGAGTACAAGATAGCCCTCTACTAGCGGTATCTCCATACTCTCCTTTCTTACTTTATTTACTCTTTAGATTGAATTATTGTGCGTCTAATTTTTTTTGTTCTTGAACATTTGCCATGATAACAAATGGGATATACATCAGAACTGCGATGACTAAGTTAACTGCGGCTAAGATACCACCGGCCATACTCTTAGTAGCTAAGATTCCGCCGATTACTGGAGGAGTTACCCATGGTGGCATAACTGTTGCAGCTGGCACTAAACCATATTTAGTTGCAAAGTAAGCCGTTGTCACACAGACCATCGGTGTTAAGATAAACGGAATGAACATGATTGGGTTCAAGACTAATGGCATACCGAATAGTAATGGCTCATTAATGTTGAAGATACCAGGCGCTGCTGATAAATTGTTAACAACCATGTAAGGTTTGTTTTTACGTCCAACTAAGTAAACTGCGATGATTAAACCAATTGTTACACCAGTACCACCCATGTTGACGAATACATCGAAGAATGGTTTGTTGACGATAAATGGAGCGGCATCTCCTGCTGCAATCGCATTAACGTTCGCTTCAATCGCTGGTGCATTGATTGTTTGCATGAATGGATCAATCATGTTAGCACCATGTAAACCGAAGAACCATAAGAACGGTGTGATGAATGCTAGTAATAATGCTGAACCGTATGTATTAGCAAGACCCATGAATGGTTCTTGAACAGCTGCGTAGAATGATGCAAAGATATCTGTGATTCCGAATGCTGCGAAGATAGCAGCTACTAAACCGAATAATGAAATAGTAATCATTGCTGGTAATAGTGAAGCGAAAGCTTTAGCTACTGCTGGTGGCACACCATCAGGCATTTTAATGACTAATTTGTCATTACCAACTAAGCGAGTGAAGATTTCTGCAACAACAATACCAACGATTAAGGCAACGAATAAACCAGTTGAGTTCATACCACTTTGTGCGGCACCTAATGTGAAGAACGCTGCAACAGAGACAACCCCTGTAGCTAGTGGATCTTTACCATAGTGGTTTGCTAAGTTGTAAGCAATCAAGAAGGCAATTAGAACTGATAAAATGCCAAATGTACCGTTCCATACTGAACCACCAAAAGCTTGCCATTTATCTGCTCCAAAGATGCTATTCATAACATTTTGGAAACCAGAAATTGGTAAGTTATTAATCATAACTGCTAAGGCACCTAAAATCATTAAGGGCATCGTTACCATAAAGGCATCACGGATAGCCACTAAGTGACGTTGGGCACCAATTTTTGATGCTACTGGGATAAAGTGTTTTTCCATAAAATCAATAAACTTATTCATAATCTTGTTCCTCCTCTAATTTTAAAAATAATCATAAAACGATTGGCGTCCTTGCGGAAACAAATCTTTGATATCAGTTAGTTTTGTGGTCACTAGCTTTTCTTGGAAAACTAGTTCTTCTACCGTTTTAGTTCCTAGGATTAACTCCGCCCAACCTTCTATCGTCATTGTCATATCTGCTTCTATTGCTGCTGATACTTTTTGACAAGATAGACCTTTAGCGGTTTTAACGAGCTGCCATTTCCCTACATTCCAAGGTCCACACTGATCATCACTAACGTTAAAAATATATGATGTTGGATCTTTTAAAAATGGAATTAGTGCTAACACTTGTGAAAAATCAATGATACGACTCATCATGTAAGGTGTTGTGTTAATAGCTATTGCTTCTTGTTCCGTAAAAGCTGACTCTAGTTGATCGGCTAAGTTTCCTTGATAACTAATACTTTCAAAAGAACTTTGGTGACCTTTTAAATAGCTTAATAATTTTCTCATAGCGAAATTAGTTTGATAGAGCATTTCATCAACAATGATTTCTGAACCAGTCATGCGGTAGATCATATAACCCTCCGCCTGCTTCGCTTCATTGTAGGCGATAACAATGTGCCGACCTGAGTAGTAAGAATCTAGACGATACCACCACCAGTCTTCACGATGAACTGTGCCAACTTCTTGACCAGTTGATAATTTTTCTTGGTGTAGTTTTTTAACTTCACCTTGAATCCTTTCGTCAGACCAAGTCCCTCGCTTCCACGTGCCGCTTGTTTCGCTGACAAGATACTGAAGCGCCTGTGTTGGGATCCTGTAGTTCTTTTGCCAACTCGTTTGTTCATAACCAAACTTCCGATAAAAACTTTGAGAAAATGGTGCTAAGCTAGAAATTAATACACCTTGTTTATATAAATCTTGAATCATTTCCACCATTGTTTTTTTGATGTCCCCATTCCCACGGTATTCAGGATAACTGGATACATATCCTATGCCTGCCATTGGAATTTCTTTGTCATAAAACTGAACTGGAAAATGATTTGCCATAACTAAGCTAGTCAGTTGCTTGTCTTGGACGATACCGTAACAATCTGCTTGTTGGTAACGTGATAAGAAAACCGGATCGGCGATGATTGAACGGGACTTGTTAAAGGCATATTCAATTAATTGACTCACCTGTAATAACATCTCGTCATTCTTCAAAAGCTTCATCGGTAACCCTCCAATCTAGGACTGCTTACTTTTCTTCAATCTTTTTATAAACGTCTACTACTTCTTTCGCTAAGTCAGTAAATGCGATACTTGTCATCAAGTGATCTTGACTGTGAATGAGTAATAGTGAAATAGCTGGTGCTTCTCCTTGAGCTTCTGCAGTCAACAGACCTGTTTGTGAATGATGCGCTTGAACTAATGATTCATTTGCATCTTTAAACTTTTCATCTGCCAATGTGAAATCACCATTTTTAGCTGCTTGAATAGCTTCCATAGCATCGCTTTTAGCGTTACCAGCATTCATAATCAGCCCCATAATCATTTCTAATTGTTTTTCTTCCATCTGATGTCACATCCCTTATATCGTTCTAACTTATTTTTTGATCAAGTTTTGAGCTGTTTTTAAAACCGCTTCGCCATTCATCATGCCGTAATCTTTCATATCGATTACTTCAACTGGAATACCTTGATCGGCAACTTTTGCTTCAAACTGTGCTTTTAAGAATCTAACTTGTGGGCCTAATAATAAAACATCCACTGGGTTGTCAGTTTCTTTTAGTTTAGCTTCAGCTTCTGTTGCAGATACTGCAAAGATGTCTGCTTCAATTCCTTGTGCTGCGGCTGATTTTTCCATTTTGTCTACTAAAAGACTTGTACTCATACCAGCTGAACAGACTAACATAATTCTATCCATTGTCATCGCTCCTTTATTTTTTGGTTTTCACTTTATATATGCAAGTTCCGTGCCAACTTTTTAACAGTCAAAACATTGATATATCAACGTTCCATTTTTACACACTATTTATTTATCTTTACACACTAAAAAACACTAGCCAAAATGGCTAGTGCTTTAAAAGACATCGATTAAATTCTTTTTGAACATATAAACAATATAAGCTATTTCAGCATTACTAAAGGTAACACTCAATTTTGTTCCAAGTGACCTTAACTCTTCTTCCACCACTTCAAACATCTCAGCTTCTTTGGTCATAAATTCTTGTAAATTTTCAAACTCAGCCGAATCATCACGACCTTCATATTTATCTTTTATTAAAAATCCTAAATGCATCATCATGCCTTGAGAAACAGAAGACGGAACTACTAAGCCTTTTTCGCCTCGCAACCTATTCAAACTATCTTCAATTGATTTGAAAATTCGTTTTGCTTCACTCACACTTGAGAATTCACTAGAAAGACCAAGCGAAATTTCATCAGCAGATAACTTTTCTTCGATTGTATCTTGGACAAAAACTAAGCTTTCTTTATTAAACACATCCATGGCTGGGATAAATGGAATATTTTTATGGTGAATTTCCACCGTACCAATAATCGCTACAATTTCTTTAGTAGCTAACACTTGGTTAATCCGCGCTTTAAAACTTTCCCGCTCCAAGAACTGCATCTCTAAAATTTCATACTCACCTGGTGTGATTAAATTACTTACCGCTGTTTTCAGCTTCTTCGCCACACCTTCACCAGTAAAGCAAGCAACGACAATTACCTTCTCTTTATTAGCCAGCGGTTCTTCTGGAATCGGCTGGACAATATTCAAGAAACTCTTTTGCACAGATTCGTGAACGTCTTCTAAGTGACGCCCCATAGATGCAAGTCGCAGACTTTCAAGGACAACCATTGTACTGGCCATCGTGATCACACGTGTCGCTACGCCTAATTCTTTTTCAATCAAACGACCAAAATCACCAGGCGAGCCCATGTCTGTTAAAAGTAAGATTCCTTCTGAAAATTCTTCCTTCAAATGTTTGACATGTTGCGAGAACTGTTGGTACATATCTTCAGTCTTCATTGTTAAGGGCATATTGAAAGCTGTCCCATGTTGAATACCTAGTAAGTCCTGACACGTCTCCAACATACTCGATGCCGTCGAGTTACCGTGCATAATAACCACCACTTCGACTTGGCGATTTTTAACTTCTTTATTCTCACTAATCTCATTTGTTAGGAACATGGTGATAAAACCAATTTCGTCCAAGGGAACCATGACACCAAATTTCTGTTCAATCTGCATGGACCAGTCTAACGCTTCGTGAAACTCCTCCGCATACTGACGACGAATATCATTTAAATTTGGATGCTCAATTTTTTCATCACGCCCTAGTCGCTCAATCATTGAAGTGACATGTAAGGCAAAAGCAAAGCGAACTTTTTCATCGTACTGACGATTTAAATGACTTTCTGCTGATTCATACAAGCTATTAACTAATTGCCATAACTCTTCGGTAATCAACTCTTGATAAGCCGTTGGCTGGTACAACTCATCGACATAGGTTTCAAAATAACGATCTAAATCGCGAGAAATAATATCATTTAAATCAATCACAGTATCCACATCAGCACGGCCTAATTTATCCAACTTATATGAAATGGAATTATAAACTTCCATATCTTGTTGCGGATCTTGCGCCCAAGCGACTTCTTTCTTCCCAGGTTGAAAGTGTAGTGAAATGTGCTTGTTATCAATCAGCGGACTAATTTGATCAATCATTTCATTGGTTCTCAATAGTCCCTTTTGAACTTGAATTGGCAAACTATCTTCTTTAATCAATAACCCATTTGAATGATCCGCTGTATGATAATTTAAGAAAGCTTTTGCACATACTAATTTTAAGTCACGTTTTAATTGACCAATATTTCCTTCTGGTTGATACAACATGAACGCTAGTAAACTACGTTGATCAATTTCAATATCATGGCGTAAACGATTAGTTTCTTGCTGTAAGAAATCTTGGATAATTGCTAGGCGTTCATCTAAGCCGCGGTCACTTAATGATGGCATTTCTATTTGCATCGGAATACGACGGTTGAACGTCGCTAAGAAAGTCGCGCTATTTTCTGTTGTCGCCCCAATGATTTGAACCGATGCTGACTCTTCGTTAGAAGCTCCTAGCGGACGGTAAGTCCCTTTATCAATAAAGGTAAACAACATTTCTTGCCCTTCCGGCGGTAAGCGGTGAATCTCATCAAGGAACAAAATCCCACTGTCAGCTTGTGCTACTAAACCTTGACGCGTTTCATCAGCACCAGTGAATGCTCCCTTTTTAACACCGAAGACATGAGCAAACAACAACTGCGGATTTTGTGCATAGTCGGCACAGTTAAATGTAATAAACGGTGCATCTGGCTTTAAAATCTCACTATCAACAGCAAAACGATACATACATTCAGCGAACATGGTTTTCCCCGTACCTGTTTCACCAAAGATAATTGTGTGCAAACCACGTGGTGGATATAACATAGCCGCTTTAGCTTTTTTGATTTGTGCATCTAACGAGCCATCTTTCCCAATCAAATTATCAAAGGTAATTGGAATATCTAACGATGTACCCAAGACCAGACTATACTTAACCGGACGACCATCATTTTTGGCCACGCTTCCCTCTTTGTGAAGTTCATTTAAGTAACGGCTAACATTACTTCTATCTAAATTAGTTAATTCTGCTAATTCAACAGCCGTAAATTCTTGCTGTGATTCTTGACGTAATATATCTAATAACTCATCTTTTTTTGACACGATAAACCCTCCCAACAGGACATCTTCTCTCATCTATTATACGGTTTAGCAAATAGATAAGCTACTTTTTTTATTTACCCAAATCTGAACAGTGATTTATATCTTCATTTTTTGCCAGTAAATTGAACTTATAGTATAGTTAAGCATAACTTATTTATATTTTAGGAGTCTTTATGTTGAATACTGGATTTGAAAAATTAAACAACTTCATCTTATTTTTAATCAAGATTGGCTACGTCATATTAATCCCTGTGGCTATTTTAAAATGGTTAGCACGACCATTATTTTATTTCTTTACACGTAATAAGGAGTTACCCAGTCTTCCCTTCAGTTTGTCACCAGAGCAAACAGCAACCTATGTGGTGAACTATTTAGCTGTCTATTTCTTAGCACTAGTTATTTTATATGCCTTTGGCAAACTATTTTTTGAAATGACTACCAAAGAAACTTATCTAACATTCCAGCCTTTTGATATTTTTCTCAATCATTTGTTTACACTCTTTCAAAGTCTTGGCACATTAATTGTTCAAGGCGTGTTGATTTATTACTTTGTGACAAATACGAGTTACTTACCAGAAACTGTCACTGCCACTTGGAACCTAATTGATAGCTATGGCATGTTCCAGCAATTATTCATCCAAGTTGCCGGTCTAATGTTTGTTATGGGATCATTATTAATCTTCAAATCAAACAGTATCACCTTCCGAAACTATTACTATTAAAAAAAGACGACTTTGACGAGTCGTCTTTTTTATATTGTTACGTCATCTTTATTTTTTGTGATTAATAAGACCCCGTCACCTAAAGGCACAAGGCTAGCTGTTAAGTCTGGATGACTCATCACCTTATCAAACAATTCATTTAACTTACGGTGAATAGCACGCTGGCTACGGTGAATCTCTTCAATTGGCTGGAAGATCGTTCCTGCTTGAAGAACATCATCAATCATAATCACGCCACCAGTTTTAACTAAACGCAAACACTCAGGTAAAAACTCGATGTATTTTGATTTAGCACTATCCATAAAGACAAAATCATAGGGCCCTTCCAACGTCGGAAGAATATCCGCTGCTTGACCTTCTAATAGCGTCACTTGATCTGAAATACCTAAGGCATCAAAATTTTTCTTCGCCTTTTCAATCATCACATCAAAACGGTCAATCGTTGTGACATGGCCTTGACCATTCATGATTTCAGCCATCAAACTTGCCGAAAAGCCAATCGCAGTCCCTACTTCTAAAATCTTCTTAGGTTGTAATTGACCTAAGAGGAATTGCATAAAGACAACTGTTTCATGAGGAATCACTGGCACGCCATTTTCTTTGGCAACTGCTTGTAACTCACCAACTTTACCACTTAATTGTTTTTGTCCAGTTCTCATAAAGTTTAATACATCTTCTTGAACTACTGGCATATTCATCATTCTATTCTTCATGAGAGAACACCCTTTTAATCGTTATTTAGTAAAACGTTCCGGAAAACGTTCTTGTAGCATGTTGATATTTTGACTTGCAACTTCTTCAAAAGGAATATCAGCCCATTTAGCAATTTGAGATAAATACCAAAGGACATCTCCCATTTCTTTTACTAGCTCATCACGTTTTAAATCTTCATGGTTAAACGTGTATTTTTGAATACGATTTAATACTTCACCTGTTTCACTTGCTAAACCTAAGGCACACTGTGTTAAAACTTGTTCATTTCCTGCTAAAGATTGATTCGCTAACTCTTGATACTCATTAAATTCCATTATCGTCACCTTCACTCAATTGATCTGGATTAATCTAAATCCAAGTATTTTTCAATCACTTGCCACGCTTCTTCTTTGCCTTTTTTCGTTTCCGAAGAGAATAAAATAAAGTCATCATTGTTATCAAAATCTAAGGCTTTTTTGACAATCGATTCATGCTTATTCCATTTACCACGGGCTACTTTATCGGCTTTTGTGGCAACCACAATCGCAGGGATATCATAATATTTCAAGAATTGATACATTTGAATATCTTCTTGACTAGGCTTATGACGGATATCGACTAAACAAATCACTGCTTGTAATTGTTCACGTGTTGTTAAATAAGTCTCAATCATGCCGCCCCATTTAGCACGTTCTGATTTAGACACTTTAGCATACCCATATCCCGGTACATCCACAAAGTGGAATTGATCTTCAATAATATAGAAGTTTAACGTTTGGGTCTTACCTGGTTTACTTGAAGTTCTTGCCAAATTTTTACGGTTGATCAAGGTATTGATAAATGATGATTTACCAACATTTGAACGACCAGCTAAGGCAATCTCAGGCATATCTGTTTCTGGATATTGTTTTGGTGCCACGGCACTAATCACAATATCAGCATTATGTACTTTCATCTTTTTCTCCTATCGAAGCCACATGTGACTTCACACTGTCTTTTTCATTCTTTTATATTTTAGCACATTTCCCACTTGTGAACTAGACGGATAAACGTTTAAAAAATAAAAAGCAGAAGAATAATCTTCTGCTTAACTTGCTTTCTGTTCTTTTAACTCAAGCGTTGGTTTTTCACCAGTTTCAACTGTCGCTTTTGTGATAATCACTTTGGCAACATCATCACGCATTGGGATTTCATACATGATATCTAACATAATACTTTCAATGATTGAACGTAAACCACGTGCTCCTGTATTACGTTCAATGGCTTGCGCTGCGATTAATTCTAAAGCATCTTTTTCAAACTCTAATTCAGTATCATCAAGTGATAATAATTTTTGATATTGTTTCACTAAAGCGTTCTTTGGCTCAGTTAAAATACGAACCAAGTCTTCTACTGTTAATTTATCTAAAGCTGTCATAACAGGTAAGCGTCCAATGAATTCTGGGATTAGTCCGAATTTTTGTAAATCTTCTGGGTTAATCTCTTGCATCAAGCTCGCTTCGTCATCTAACTTCGCACTCTTCTTACCAAAACCGATGACTTTTTCACCTAGACGTTCTTTAACAATCGTTTCAATGCCATCAAAGGCTCCACCAACGATGAATAGAACATTGGTTGTATCGATTTGGATCAGTTCTTGTTGTGGGTGTTTACGTCCTCCTTGAGGCGGTACACTAGCAACTGTTCCTTCAATAATTTTAAGTAAAGCTTGTTGCACCCCTTCACCAGAAACATCACGTGTGATCGAAACATTTTCACTCTTACGAGCTACTTTATCAATCTCATCGATGTAAATGATGCCTTTTTGGGCACGTTCCACATTAAAGTCAGCCGCTTGTAAAAGTTTCAATAGAATATTTTCGACGTCTTCTCCCACATAACCAGCTTCCGTTAAACTTGTCGCATCCGCAATGGCAAATGGCACGTTTAAGGTTCTTGCTAATGTTTGTGCTAAGAAAGTTTTACCTGAACCAGTTGGTCCAACTAAACAAATATTACTCTTTTGTAATTCCACTTCATCATTTTCAGCCGACTCATGGTTCACACGTTTATAGTGGTTGTACACCGCTACTGCTAATGAACGCTTCGCATGTTCTTGACCGACAACGTACTCATCTAATGCGCCAACGATTTCATTTGGCTTTAAGACTGTCATCGCTTCAAATAAGGTTTCTTCACTGAACTCTTCGTCCATAATATCTTTACATAAATCAATACACTCGTTACAAATATAGACACCTGGTCCAGCAACAATCTTCTTCACTTCATCCTGTGCTTTCCCACAGAAAGAACAGCGAACAGTCGTTGTCTCGTTTGTATTATTATCGTACATCTTTTATCCCCCTAGAGAAATAACAAATACTTCTGTTATTGTTTTCTACCAACTATAGTACCATAAATTAACATATTTTGCTTGCTAGAACTCCAACAAAAAAAGAGCAAAGGCCAAGCCTTTACTCTTTTAAATTGAAAAATTATTTAGCTTCTTTAGCTGATTCAACAACTAAATCGATTGCTTTTTTAAGAACGATATCATGTTTTAACATATCTTCTGATAAAGCACCACGAACAGCATCTTCAGTCATTCCATAAGTTTCAGCTAATACTTTAACTTCTTTCTTAACGTCAGCAGCAGTTGCTTTGATTTTTTCTTCAGCAGCGATTGCTTCGATAACTAAGTTCGTTTTAACACGGCTTTCAGCTTCACCTTCAAATTGTGTGTGTAGGTCAGCTTCAGTTGTTCCTGTTAATTGGTAGTACATTTCAGGTTCGATACCTTGACGTTTCATGTTGCTTAGGAATTCTTCCATAGCGCGGTGAACTTCAGCGTGAACCATTTCACCTGGCATATCAATCACTTCAGCGTTATCAACAGCTTGTTGTAAAGCTAAATCAGTTTTAGCTTCTTTAGCAGCATTTAATTTAGCTACTTCTAAGTCAGTACGGATTTTAGCTTTTAAGTCTGCTAATGTTTCAACTGAATCATCAACATCTTTAGCGAATTCGTCATCTAATTTAGGCATTTTTTTAGATTTAACTTCGTGAACAGTTACAGCGAAGACTGCCTCTGCACCAGCTAAGTCAGCAGCTTGGTATTCTTCTGGGAATGTTACTTTAACATCAACAGAATCGCCAGCTTTAGCGCCAACTAATTGATCTTCGAAACCAGGGATGAATGATCCTGAACCTAATTCTAATGAATAGTTATCAGCTGATCCACCTTCGAAGGCAACGCCATCTTTAGTTCCTTTATAATCGATTACAACAGTATCGCCTTCTTTAGCAGCAGATTTTTTCACTACTAATTCAGCTAAAGCTTCACGTTTTTTAGCTAACTCTTCATTAACGTCAGCAGCCATTACTTTAGTATCTTGTTTGTCGATTGTTAAATCTTTGTAGTCACCTAATTTAACTTCAGGTTTCATTGTTACTTCAGCTGAGATAACCCAGTCTTGTCCAGCTTCCATGCTCTCAACAGAGATTTTAGGTTGGATAACTGGTTCGATTTTAGCTTTTTTAATTGCTGCTTCATAAGCGTCAGGTAAAAGAGCGTTTAATGTATCTTCATACAAAGCTGCTTCTCCGTACATTTTATTGAACATTTGACGGTTGATTTTCCCTTTACGGAAACCAGGTGCAGAAATGTTTTTCTTCACTTTGTTAAATGTGTTTGTTAATTCCGCTTCGATTAAATCTTTAGCGATTGTAAATGTTAGTACACCATCGTTGGTGCCTTTCTTTTCAAACTTGGCAGTCATATTATGATTCCTCCAGAATTTTTCTATTTGCACAATTTATCAATTGTATACTCTACAATAGTACACTACTAGCCCCTAATTGTAAACATTTTAAGGGATTTTAAAGACCTATTCCCCTATAAGAAACTAGGACATCAATTTGATTAATTCTGCTTGAATTAAATCTAATGTTTTTTCTTGAGATTCGACCATCTCTTGTTCAAAGTCTTTGGTAAATCCTAACCCTAAATATTTACTTAAAATTTGTTCAACCCATAGTTCTTGATCTTGAATATGGTGGTGAGCAAACGGATACAACAATTGAAATTGCATATTGATTTCATTGACCAATTGAGCTGCTAACTCCGGCGCTTCATCAGCTAAGGCTGCTTGCAATTCTCCTAAGACTCGTTTCCGTAACATTTCTTCCTGTAAACCATAGGCTTTCATTTTTTCCAAACTAACTTCTTGGGCGACTCCCGCAATATCTAAAAAGCTAACATTAGGGACTGCCGCTAATTGTGTTAGCGTTAATAAAATTCCTTGCCGAGCCACTAGACTAATATCAGGATTCATTAACAATGGTTTTGTTGTTTCAACATAAAGCGACTTTGGCAGACCTTCTACTTCTTTCAAACTTGCCAATTGTGCTAAGGCACCTTTACCGGCCAACCCTGCAACCATAGCAACTCGCTCTACTTGTTTCTTTTCTTGAAAGACCAGAAAATGCTCACTTGCTAACACCACTTTTTTCTTCAGCTCAGATAACGACCAATCTGTTGGCTCTTTGCGAATCAATTGTTTTTCGGCTTCAATAAAAAACTCATTGGCAATTAACAACTCTAAATAGACTGAAAATAATGCTTCATCAGCTAGGTAGTCTTGTTTCATTTCATCGGCAACTAGTAGCGCTTCCCCTTTTTGATCCAGCTGTTGTAAACACTGGACTAATAAAGCATTCGCTTCAATGGTTTGTTCCATATTATAGGCAGCTTCAGCTTGCTCGCAAGCTGTTTCAAATTGTTCTTCGGCTAAGGCTTCACGACTCAACTCCAGGTAACGCTGATAGTTCATGGGAAATTCAATTGTTCCACTCATTTGACTCTCCTTTCTAAAAAAAGAGCTTGAAGGCTAGCTTCAAGCTCTTTTCCTACATTAATCAAACTCGATTATGCTTCTTGTAGCAATTCAAAAATTTCAATTGCAACCATATCTAAATTATCAAATTGATACACTTGTTTTGTACCAGTTTCAACTAATTCAAACATTTCTGTTGTAGCATCATATGATACTGTACATTTTTCATCGCCTTCTAATTCAAAGCGACGAGATTGAATCGCTGTATCCGTTGCTTCAGTCATTGCTTCTAAACGTGTAACAATGGCAACTAAACGTGACTTTTTCATAAAACAAGCCTCCTTTACTTTCTAGCATTACAGCTTATTGTAGCAGAATTTAGTAAATCTTGCACTGAAAACTTCCAGAAAAGATGTTATTAATTCCACCACAGTTTAATTAAAGCTTGTGTACCGTCATTTTCATTCCCTGCATCTGCTAGTTGTTCATATAGCTCTTTGGCTTGTTTAGTAGCCGGTAATGATAGACCCATTTTTTCGCCTTCTTCTAGCGCGATTTTCAAATCTTTAATAAAGTGTTTAACGAAGAACCCTGCACTATAGTCTTCTTTAAGAATACGCGGTGCGTAATTTGTTAGCGACCAGTTAGCGGCGCTTCCTCCACCAACGGTATCTAAAACTTTCTCAACATCTAAGTTAGCAGCTTTCGCATAAACTAACAATTCCGTCATCCCTGTCATTGTGCCAGCAATCATAATTTGGTTCGCCATCTTAGTGTGTTGGCCAGCACCTGCAGCACCTTGTAAGTTACGTTTGCCACTAAAAACTTCAATAATTGGTAAGACTGCATCATAGACTGCTTGTTCGCCACCAACCATCACGGTCAATGTCCCGTTTTTAGCTCCTAAGTCCCCACCAGAAACCGGTGCATCTAAAGCAACCGCTCCTTTTTCTTGAGCCGTTTCAAAAATTTTTACAGCTAAACTTGGCGTACTTGTTGTCATATCAACTAAGACTTTGTCTTTAACATCTGCAGCAAAGACACCGTCTTGACCATAATAAATTTCTTCTACATCTTGAGGGTAACCTACCATTGAAAAGATGACATCGCTAGCTGCGACAACTGCTGCTGGCGTATCTGCCCAAACTGCACCTAGTGACACAATTTCATTTGTTTTTTCTTTTGTACGATTATAGACTGTCACCTCATACTTAGCGTTTAATAAATGCTTAACAATCGATGCCCCCATGACACCTGTTCCGATAAATCCAACTTTCTTCATCTTGTCAGCCTCCACTCTTTAGTTATAACTTAATTATACCTGTTTTCAAAAAAATAAACAGCAAACCACTTAAGGTTTACTGTTCAATCTTTTCAGGCATATCTGGTTTAACCCACATAGCAATAACACCTAAGACCATTCCCATGTACATGGTAATAATGCGCCACAAGACAACGGCAACAACCATTTTACTGCTCGTCATCATAAAGGTACCAAACATTAAGTTAAAACTATATTCAGCCCCACCTGCGCCACCAGGTATTGGAAACAAGGAAATAACTAAGATAATAAAGGCATGGAAGATAATCACTTGGAAAGGATTGACATTTTCAACCCCTAATCCTAATAAAATAAAGTAAGGAACTAAATAATAAAAGACTAGCTCAACAAAAGTAAAGAAGACAGCGCGACCAATAACTTTCGGTTCTTTTCGCATATATTGGCTTTCTTCATGAAAGTTAGCCATCTTTTCTTTTGTTTCAATCGCTAATTTATCTAGTTTTTCTGCCGACATAAAGCGCGCTAATAGTTTTAATGTTTTATCGACAAGCCATGATGTTAATGGATAACAGTACATCAACATCAATAAGACAACCACGACGATTAAATTTAAACCAAAACCTAAAACAACGAAGAAAGATAATTCCCGCATTTCATTTGCAATCATCTGGAAACCAAAAATCATACAGCCAATAAAGTTTAAGACAATCATCACTTGATAAACCACAAATTTCATCAAGCAAACCGAACCAGCTACACCTGCATCGACACCTGTTTTTGCTAAAACTAGTAATTGTGCTGGCTGTCCCCCTGTTGAAAAAGGCGTGATGGCATTAAATAAATGCTCAATCAAAGGAACTCTCATAGCATTCTTAAAACTATAATGTCCCTGTCTCCGCTTTAGTAATCCTTGTAAGATAATTGCTTCAAAGACCCAGCGGAGCAACATACAAACAACTGCAACAGCCAACCACCCAAACTTCATATTCCCTAGTTCAGCAAAAAAACTAGTCAAACTGATTCGGCTGATTTGATACCCTAACACCACTACTCCCAAGAGAGAGGCAATAATTAAATACATTCTATTTTTACGATTCATATTCTCTCTCCATACCTGTATGTATTATGCTTTTTGACGAGTCGCTACGACTTCTTTTTGGTAATTAGCTTCCGCCACTTGATAAAAAGCTGATACTTTTTCAACAAAACGCTGGCTTGAAATATCGGCCAGTTTCGTTTGACGGATTTCCTCTTTAGATAAATCAGCGTTCGTTGATAACTCCGCTAAATACTGACAAACAACCGAACCAAATTCTTCTACATTATCAAATAAACGACCCAAGCTAGGATCATCAATTAGGCCAGCTAAGTAAGGCCCATTAGGTGCAACCACCTTTGCACCAGCAGCTAAGGCTTCAATGTAGGTTAAGCCTTGAGATTCAGATGTTGAGGTGTTAACAAATAAATCTGCTGCTCGATAAAATTCGCCGACTAGTTGGTTATTAACTTCTCCTGTAAAAATCACATGATCCGTTAAATCTAAATCTGCTACTTGTTGTTTTAAATCATCTGCATAAGGTCCACTACCAACTATCATCAATTTCGTTTTCGGTAACGTTGCAATAATTTCCGGCATCGCTGCCACTGTCGCTTGAATATTTTTTTCAAAAGATAGGCGACTCAATGATAACAATAGTATGTCGTCAGCTGCCACTTGATAGTGTTCTCGTAACAAATCATGTGAGTCATCCGTTGTTTGAGAAAGTTGTTTTAAATTAATCCCTGTAGGAATGATTTCCATTGGTAACTGAATATCATATTCTTGAAGTTTATCAACGACACGTTGGCTGGGACACACAATTCCATTCATACCTTTAGTAAACTTACGACTTAACCAACGAACATGTTTGGGTTTCAAGAGTTTACCATCAACAATGTAATGTAAATAATCTTCATACATCGTATGGTAAGTATGGATCACCGGAATCCCCAATTTACGTGCTGTTCGTTTTCCTAACCAACCCATTCCAAACTCAGTTTGAGTGTGAATCATATCAAGCTCTAGTTCACGTGCTTGTTTGACACTAGCCCCTAGTCCACTAACCGCAATCCGACGTTCTTTAAACGACAACAAAGGAATACTTGCAAAACGAATGACACGATCTTCTTTCTTCACTAAGGGATCACTTGTCGTAAAAATATAAACCTCATGCCCTTGGGCAAGCAGCTCTTCTTTTAAAGTTTTAATCGACGTCGCTACACCACTAACTTGCGGAAAATACGTGTCGGTAAAGATACCAATTTTCATTTTGCTAATTCCTTTCATTTGATTAGTTTAAAACTGTTTCATAAACAGCTTGCAACTCTTCACCAATCGTTTTAATACTTTTGTTTTCGGCTACTTGGAAGCCATTTTCTTTTAACTCTGGTAATGTCCCTTCCAAAATCCCTTTAATACAAGCTTCAAATTCTTGATTACTTGTTCCTTTATAACAATTTACTTTATCTTGCAACCAACCGTCATAAACTGGAATATCTCTAACCAATACATTTTGATGACTAGCTAAAGCTTCTAAGACGACAATGCCTTCGGTTTCTTCATAAGAAGGGAAGAAGAATAAATCGGCACCAGAAAAAGCACCTTCGATAATGTCCCCTTTGATATAACCTGGAAACTCACAATTTGAAGGGTGGGCCCCCGTAACAATCTGGCGAATATCGCGAGGAATTGACGCTAGTGGTGTATGACCAAACCAAATGAAACGATAGTCTGGGCAAGCTTCTGCTAGTGCCACAAAATCTTTTAGTCCCTTTCGTTCAAAAAATAATCCGACACAGATGATAATCTTCTCTGTTGGTTGAATCTTGAAGTACTCTTTAAATTGCGCTTCTTTTTCTTCACTAGGTTGATACTTTTCTAAATCAACACCATTGGAAATAGCTTTAATTGGTCCTTTTAAACCGTAACTTTCCAACAAGTTTTTTGAATACTCAGTTGGCGTAATTAAATAGTCCGCTTTTCCATATAAACTCACTAGATTTTTCTTCACTAATGGCGCTAATTGATTGGAACCAATAAAGGAATTACGAAAGTCTTCTTCAGTGGAATGAGCGTGGTAAACAATTTTCTTACCGGCTTTTTTAGCACGATTAGCCATCCAACGACTCTTCAAGCCATAAGTATTTAAATGAATGACGTCATAATCTGTACAACTAGGATCCGTTGTATAGTCAATCCCCACATCTGTTAACGCCCGTTTTTGGTGCTCTAATGCTCGACCAATACCAGACTTAGCTAACAATTTTTCACCTTCAAAATATAAAAGAACTTTCATCTCAATGCCTCCTAAAGCAATTCCAACCCACAAATCTTTTTATACTATATCACAATCTCATCTTAGGTAACTCCACCTAAGGTCTGAACTTTAACTTAAGTATTATAACATATTCTGAAAGGTCTATGCGTTTATCCATCCTTTTCATTCATTACCCTGGTTAAATAAAAAAAGACTAGCGCAAGCGCCAGTCTTTCAACTAATTATTTAGTATATTCAGCTACTAAAGCGACTACTTCCTCAGCAGTATCACATTCTGTGATTGCTTTGTTAGCAAGTTCAGCCATTTTAGCTGTATCTAATTTTTTCATTAAGCTACGTGTTTTCAAGATGCTTGTTGCGCTCATTGAGAACTCATCAAGACCAAGACCAACTAACAACGGAACCGCTGTTTGATCGCCGGCCATCTCACCACACATACCTGCCCATTTACCTTCAGCATGAGCTGAATCAATCACGTTTTTAAGTAAACGTAAGATTGCTGGGTTATATGGTTGGTATAAGTATGAAACGCGTTCGTTCATACGGTCAGCAGCCATTGTGTATTGGATTAAATCATTAGTACCAACACTGAAGAAGTCAACTTCTTTAGCGAAACGGTCAGCAATCACAGCCGCAGCTGGAATTTCAACCATGATACCTACTTGAATTTCATCTGATACTTCAATGCCTTCTGCTACCAATTTAGCTTTTTCTTCCATTAACATTGCTTTCGCATCTCTAAACTCTTGAAGCGTCGCAATCATTGGGAACATGATACGTAATTTTCCGTGTACAGACGAACGTAATAACGCACGTAATTGTGTACGGAACATTTGATCTTCAGCTAAACAAATACGAATCGCACGGTAACCTAAGAATGGATTCATTTCATGTGGTAATTGTAAGTATGGTAACTCTTTATCGCCACCGATGTCCATTGTACGAACAACGACTGGACGATCGCCCATTCCTTCAAGAACCGCTTTATATGCTTCATATTGAGCCTCTTCAGTTGGGAAGTCAGGTGAATCCATGTATAAGAATTCAGTACGGTATAAACCGATTCCTTCACCACCGTTATTGTTAACACCTTCTAAATCTTTAGGTGTTCCAATATTAGCTGCTAATTCAATATGTTTACCATCAGCTGTTACAGTCGAAGCATCTTTCAGCTTGTCCCATTCAGCTTTTTGATCAGCATACTCTTTACCAACAGTCGTAACTGCTTCTTTTTCAGCATCAGTTGGATCTACAAAGACTTCACCATTGATACCATTAACTGCCAGCATCGTGCCTTCAGTTACTTTATCAGTGATTGTCATAGTCCCAACGATGGCTGGAATTTCTAATGAACGAGCCATAATAGCCGAGTGAGATGTACGTCCACCAATGTTTGTTACAAAGGCTTTCACATAACGACGGTCTAATTGAGCTGTATCACTTGGTGTTAAGTCATGCGCTACAACGACCACTTCTTCGTTGATCATTGAAGGGTTAGGTAATTTAACACCTAACAAGTGGCTTAACACACGTTTTGTAACATCTTTAATATCCGCCGCACGTTCTTGCATGTATGGATTATCCACCATGCCTTCGAACATCCCGATGAACATATCAGTTACTTCTTTTAAGCCAGCTTCAGCATTAGCTTTGTTGTCACGAATACTTGATTCGATGGCACCAACTAATTCTGGATCAGCTAAAACCATTAAGTGAGCATCGAAAACTTGCGCTTCTTCTTCACCTAAAGTTTCGGCTGCTTTATTACGAATAGCTTGTAATTCTTCAGTTGCTTTAGCAAGCGCGTCAGCAAGACGAGCTACTTCACCTTCTGAATCTTCAACGGTTTTTTTCTCGAATGATAAATCTGGTTGTACTAACATGTAAGTTTTGGCAACCGCTACGCCATCACTTGCTGCAATACCTTTTAATAACTCTGACATTAGGCAGACAAACCTTCTTTAGTCATTGTTTCTGTGATAGCAGCAATTGCTTCAGCAGCATCTGCACCTTCAGCAGTAATGACAACGTCAGCACCTTGGCCAACACCTAAAGACATAACGCCCATGATTGATTTAAGGTTAACTGATTTACCTTTGTATTCTAAGTTGATATCTGATTCAAATTTGCTTGCAGCTTGTACTAATAAAGTAGCTGGACGAGCGTGAATTCCTGTTTCTGCAATAATGTTAAAGTTTTTTGTTTCCATGATAGATAGTCTCCTTTAAATATGTTTTTAATTTGGTTCGGACGTTTGCCTATTTTATGAATAGGTTTTCAAACTCCGTCTCCCATACAGATTACCACTTTTTTAATCTTCTTACAAGAATTTTATATTCTCTAATTTTATCCCTTGAAACATTGTTATGATAGCTTATTCTACTGATTGTTGATAGGTATAGATAACGCTACCACCGAGACTTGCTTCACCAATAATGGCATCACGATTAGAATCTTTCAACCAGACCTCTCGAAACTCAAAAAAATCATCTCTCTCAACGACTAATTTTTCAATTTCGCCAGCTTTTAATTTATTAATTTCAACTTGATAATCTATTGTCATCACCCACCTTCTTGATAGATTTACATCTAGTTTAACACACCGCTTTGTTTCATTAATAATTAGTTAAATAAAATAACTAAAATGCAAGCGCTTTCCTTTGCTTTTTATCATAGTCCGAGTATACTGAAGGTGAAGAAAATAATAACTGAGCGGATTGTGTATCGATACCAAATCAACCTGCTCATAACATGAGGTGAATAGGATGAAATTGATCGATGTTACAAATAGTTATGCCGATTTAGTCAACCAACAGTTAAACAATACTGATGCGACCTTTGTTAAAGTTTACACCCTAGGAAAATCATCTGTTGTTTATACTGAAGCTCCTGATCACAAAGAAATATTAATTCGCAATCGCGATCGAAATATTTCACCAACAGAATTAGAAATCGTTCTAAAACGACTTGTCAAAAATTCTGAAGATCAAAAATTAATGGATAAAATAGAAATACCTGGTGCTATTGAAATTTCTATCCCCATTAAACAAAATGTCTCATCTGCTATGTAAAAAAGAAGCCGCCGCGATTTGCGACGACTTCTTTTTTTATTTGTCTTCTATAGTAAAGCTTTTAATTCAACATCTGGATACTTATCAGCAAACCAGTTCATAGCAAAACGGTTTTCGAATAAGAATAATGGTTGATCAAATCTATCTTTTACTAAAATATTTCGTGATGAACTCATGCGTTCATCTAGATCTTCAGGGTCAATCCAACGAGCTGTCTTAGTTCCCATTGGTGTTAAGATGACTTCTGTATTGTATTCATTTAACATTCTGTGTTGGAAGACCTCAAATTGAAGTTGTCCAACAGCACCGATGATGTAATCTTCAGTCAGAATTGTTTTATACAATTGGATGGCACCTTCTTGAACTAATTGTTCCATCCCTTTATGGAATGATTTTTGTTTCATCACATTTTTAGCTGTGACTTTCATAAATAGTTCAGGGGTGAATTGGGGCAACTCTTCATAAGCTACTTTCATTTTACCTGAATAAATTGTATCGCCAATTTGGTAGTTACCAGTATCATATAACCCGATGATATCGCCAGCAACGGCTTCTTCAACCGTTTCACGGCTATCAGCCATAAACTGCGTTGAGTTGGATAACTTGAACTTTTTACCCGTTCTTTCTAAGGTCACATCCATACCACGTTCAAATGTCCCTGAGCAAACACGGATAAAGGCAATTCTATCACGGTGAGCTGGATTCATGTTAGCTTGGATTTTGAAAACAAAACCTGAGAATTCTTCTTCATATGGCGAAACAGTTTCTTCGGCCATCGTTTTATGTTCCGATGGTTTTGGAGCAAACTGTAAGAATGTTTCTAAGAAAGTTTGGACACCAAAGTTTGTTAAGGCTGAACCAAAGAAAACTGGAGTCAATTTACCTGATGCAATTTTCTCCTCAGAGAACTCGTTACCCGCTTCTGTTAAAAGTTCAACATCTTCCATCGCTTGGGTGTAAACATTATCTTGATGTAATGGATGATCCGCTGGAATGTCACCTTCATCATTTAAAGGAATAAAACGCTCTTCTCCATATTTTTCAGGACGATGTAACTCTACACGTTTGTGGTAAACATCGTATAATCCTTCTAAACCTTTACCCATACCAATTGGCCAGTTCATTGGATAAGACTCAATTTCTAAGACTTCTTCTAGCTCCGCTAAAAGATCTAAAGGTTCACGACCATCTCGGTCTAATTTATTCATAAAAGTAAAGATGGGAATACCGCGCATACGACAAACTTGGAAAAGTTTTTTTGTTTGGGCTTCGATCCCTTTCGCAGTATCCACTACCATCACGGCAGCATCTACCGCCATCAAAGTACGATAAGTATCCTCAGAGAAATCCTCATGCCCTGGCGTATCTAAAATGTTAACGCGTTTGTCATCATAGTCAAATTGCATCACCGAACTAGTAACCGAAATCCCACGTTGTTTCTCGATTTCCATCCAGTCTGACTTAGCAAAGTTACCTGTTTTTTTACCTTTAACAGTCCCCGCTTGGCGAATGGCTCCCCCAAATAAAAGCAACTGCTCTGTAATGGTTGTTTTCCCGGCATCGGGATGGGAAATAATCGCAAAGGTACGGCGACTATCTACAGCTTGTTCTAATTTTGTACTCATCTATGAACTCCTTGTCTCTTTTATATTCTCATCGTTCTACTTATGATAAATAATTAATGAGCTTTCCGCTCCCAATACGTTCTTAATCAAATAACACTCGTAATGATTTGCATGTTTTAGTATATCACTTTTTCAAACGATTAGAAACGGCAGAATACAGAAAAAAGCACGGACTGTTAGTCCGTGCTTTCCAACTTATTATTCCTCAGTCTCTTCTTGATAATTGTCATCAAAGATAACTCTCAATAAGAGCACCCGTGAGCCTTCCATTTCTTCTGAAACTAAGGTCACTCCTTGGTGCGTATAAGATAACTTTTCGCCTTCATCAGGAATCGTTCCTAAGGCGGTGATTAAATAACCTGCCATCGTATCGACATCGTTCATCTCTAACTCTTTATCAAAGATTTCATTGAACTCAGTGATCAACATGCGACCTTGTACGAAGTAAACATTCTCTTCAATTTGCGAATAAAGTAATTCTACTTGGTCTGATTCATCTTCAATTTCCCCAACGATTTCTTCTAACAAGTCTTCTAGCGTCACAATCCCAACCATACCACCGTACTCATCAAGTAAGATTGCCATGGCGTTTTGCGTTCTTTTCAACTCATATAATAAATCATCTGTAAAAATTGTTTCAGGCACAAATAATGGTTCTTGCAAGATACTTAATAAATCAATCTTATCGAAGCCTTTTTGGTGGGCTTCTTTTAATAAACGTTTCAAGTGAAGAACACCAATAACTTTATCTTTGTCATCATCATATACGGGGATACGAGAAAAGGTACTATTTAAAATAATGTCTAAGTTCTCAGACATGGGATCATTTAAATCAATCATCAAAGCATCTGTTCTTGGTACCATGACTTCACGAGCGACAGTTGTATCAAGTGAGAATACCCCTTGAACCATTTCCAATTCGTCAGATTCTAAGACACCCTCTTTTTCTAACATGTAGCGCATTTCATCACGGGTCATCTTATTATCATTATCATCAAATTTCATTGGTGTTAATTTACTTAACAAATCAGTTGAAGCTGATAGCAACCAAACGAAGGGTTTTGCAATCACACCTAACACTTGAATTGGACCAATGGCAAAGCGGGCCACTTCCTCTGTTTTGTTTAAGGCAATCCGTTTTGGATATAACTCACCAAAAACAATTGAAACATAGGTCAGGATAATTAAAATAATAATTTTAGCAGCTTGAACACCCCAAGTAGCATCACCAAAGACTGGCGCTAGCTTTTGGGCGAAGGAATCAGCAAGTGAGGCACCGGCTAAGATGTTCACTAAGGTAATCCCAACTTGGATTGTCGAAAGGAAACCACTTGAGTCACCTAACAAAGCAACTAAACGAGCGGCTTTTTTATCCCCTTGTTCAGCTTTTTGCTCTACTCGGTTCTTATTCAATGACACGACTGCAATTTCAGCGGCAGCAAAGAAGGCATTTAGCAAGGTCAACCCAACTAATAATAAAATTTGTAATAACAAGGACTGACTATCTGGGTCAGCGTTCATAACTTTTACTCTCCTTATAACTCACTCGTTTTTTCGATGTGAGATTCTTTTAATTTTTACGATAAAATCGTATCATAACTAGTTTAATTAAACAAATTCAAACTAGTTTTCTTTATTTTCTGTCAAAACCTTTTTTTCGTTTTTATTCAATTGAATAATGTCAAAGACATGAATAAAGATTGTTTTGCAGACGGCGTAGAACGGTACCCCTAAGATCATACCAAGTAGTCCAGCTAAATTACCTGCTACTAATAAAATTAAGATAATCGTCAATGGATGAATATCTAAGCTCTTACCAATTACCAACGGATAAATAATATTGCCATCTACCTGTTGCACAATTAGCACTACCACACACGCAAGAATCGCCGTCATTGGCGAATCAAAGACTGTGACTAAAACCGCTGGGGCTAAACCAATATACGGTCCTAAGTAAGGAATCATATTTGTTGCTCCGGCAATACAACCGAATAAGAAGGCGTATTCTACACCAATTAATTGATAACCAATAAAAGTAGCCACAGCAACGAATAAACATTCGATTGCTTGTCCACTGATATAAGAAGAAATCGTATTGCTCATTTTTTGTAATAAGTTAATGATTTCTGGTTTTTGTTTCTCTGGTAAATAACGTTGAATTGAAGGAATAAAACGGTGTCCGTCTTTCAACATATAAAATAAAATGAACGGCACTGTTACAACCAATAACGTTGTACTAGCAATTGATGAGACTACTGAACCAATGCCTGATGATAAGCCATCTACAATACTTTTTAGAACTGATCCCATAGAAATATCAAATTTCGACATGTACTCTTCTACATCAATCCCTTGGAACATCGGTTTAGACATAAACTCTTTTGCCCAAGCTTCCATTCCTTTGACAAATTCTGGTAAGTTATTTGCTAAGGCTGTCACTTGTTTTGCCAATTGTGGCAAGACTGTGAATAGCAAGAAGATTAGTGCTCCCAGCAAAATCAACATCACTGTCGCTACGGCATAATTCTTTTTAAACTTCCCTTTGCTAATCAATAACTGGACTAACGGATTTAACATATAGTACAAAAAGCCAGCAATTAAGATTGGGGCAAACAACGTTGAAAAGAATGTCCCGATTGGTTTGAAAACAAAGTCAATTTTAGTTGAGACTAAAATCAAAGTCGCAATCACTAATAACTCAGTCGACCAAAATAACAACTTTGAACGTTTTAATTTTTCTAACATCTAATAGATTCCTCCTGAAAATAAATTCATATTTCTTTTATTATACTTTATTCTAATTTTTTTTGCTCGATTCAATTCATATCTTAAGACAAAATAAAACTACCACCCAAATTGGAATGGTAGTTTTAAGAAATTCATTAACCAACTACTGTTTACGTGACAATTGTTGATAGCGTTCGTACCAAAGCTCAACGTACTCAGGTGAAAACGGACCTTTGCCTTCATTGATCCAATCCACAAGAATTTTAACATTCTCTTTTAAAATGAAATCAATTTCTGGAGGATAATCCATTTGCTTGCGGTGATCTTCATACTCATCCACATCTAGCAAACGTTTTTCTCCATCAGGAAAGACTTTAATGTCTAAATCGTAATCAATGTATTTTAACGCTTCGCCATCTAACGTAAATGGTGAGGCTAAGTTACAGTAATACGACACACCTTTTTCGCGAATCATCGCAATAATATTGAACCAATACTTCGTATGAAAGAAGACGATAGCTGGTTCGCGGGTTACCCAACGACGGCCATCTGATTCAGTTACTAAGGTATGATCATTCACCCCAATCAGTGAATGTTCGCTTGTTTTTAAAACCATGGTATCACGCCATGTTCTGTGTAAATTGCCATCGTGTTTATAGCTTTGAATGGTTATGAATTCCCCTTCTCTAGGAACACGCATAGGGACCCTACTTTCTTTGAAACGTCTCGCGCTTCGTTTTAGGGTGTACATTACACCGGCATCGTAAGTATTATATCATAAAAAAACATAAAAACATTATAAATAAGCAATTAAAAAAACAAACCTCTGTGAAAGAAGTTTGTTTTATATAATATTTTCTTTTTTCAGTAACTCTAACATTTTAGTTTGCGGCTTAGGTAAAGGATATGAGTCTACTTCAATTGGTTTTACCCATCGTTGGTTCTCTTTTAAACAAAGCTCTTCGGCGTCTTTTACGACACCGAACGTCACTTGAATAAACCATTTTAGATGACTAAAGATATGAGTGACTTCACCAACAGGCTTTTCTAACCAAACAACTTGATTAATCACATCTGAAAGATAAGCCTGTTCTGGTTCCGCTACGAGATCATAAGCCAAAGCTTCTGATGACCAATCTTTTTTATACTCATCAGCCGATACTTCAACTAATGGAAACTGCCATAAGTTTGCAAGTAAGCCTTCTGACGGGCGTTGTTCTATCAGCAATTCTCCCTTTTGGTTTCGAATCACTTGGGCTTGATAGTAAACTGGGCGCGCTTTGACTTTCTTGCTTTTCACTGGGTATTGACCCACCGTATTTTTTGCTAAACTAGCGCAATACTCTCTGACCGGACATTCTTCACATAATGGCGAGGTCGGTTTACAAATGGTTGCCCCTAAATCCATTAGTCCTTGGTTAAAAGAACTTGGATCGGTTTGAGAAATAGTGGCACGGACAAGCTTATCAAAAGTTTTACGTGAACTTGGTTTAGCAATATCATCAGACACTTCAAACAAGCGACTATAGACTCGCATGACATTGCCATCAATGGCTGGTTCTGGAATATCGAAGGCAATACTAGCAATCGCTCCTGTGGTATAAGGTCCAATCCCTTTTAGTTCACTGATATCTGCTACATTAGTCGGCATCTCACCTTGGTGGTCACTGACAATAGTTTGGGCAGCTTTCTGCATGTTTCTCACACGAGAATAATAACCTAGTCCTTCCCAGGCTTTTAAAATACGTTCTTCCGGTGCTTCAGCAAAATCTTTGATTGTCGGAAACCATTCCATAAAGCGTTCAAAATATGGAATAACGGTAATCACTTGGGTCTGCTGCAACATGATTTCTGAGACCCAAATGCGATAAGGATCCTGGTTTAAACGCCACGGCAAGTCACGTTTACGCTGACTGTACCAGTGAACAAGATCATCTTGAAATTGTAAAATACGTGGTTCATTCCACTCCGCTAAATAATCAGGTGTGACCTCTACTTGTTTGGCTTGCTTACTCATCTTCCATCTCTTTCTCACTTAAAAAGGCACGAATATCATCAAAATTAAAGCCTTTTTGATATAAACTCTGCGTGACTTTCTGTTTTCTTTTTGACAGGTCATGACGTTGGTTTTTACGCCATAATTTATCGCCTAATACCGCTAACTTCTCAACTTCACTTTCCGGATCTTTTTCCATCTCTAAGTCTTGAATAGCTAAACTGATCACATCTGGAGAAAAACCTTTGGTCATTAATAATTGTTTGATCTTTTGTTGTTGCTCGACAAAACTATGACGTTGGTATTTTTTCAGCGCTTTTTGAGCAGCTATCTTAGCCACTTCTTCTTGCTCATCAGAAGGAAACTGTTCTAACGCTTGCTCAATAATATCCGCTTTAATCCCTTTTTGACGCAACTTATCTTTTAAAACACGCGGACCTTTATCTGACAAGCGCGCTTGCGTGCGGATATAACTTTCACTAAAAACTAAATCATCCACTAAATTAAGTGATTTTAAGCGTTCAATGATTTCCAAACGGCTTGGCAACTCAATTTCTTTTTTCACTAAGTAATCATGGATTTCTTTTTCTGAACGTAATTGATAACTCAAGTAATTTAAGGCTTGTTGATAGCCGTGATCTAATTGCGTTTGTTTTTGAATCTCAGCAATTTCTTCTTCCGACAACTCTGTCCCTTTAAGCAAACGGCGTCTGACCAAAACATCTTCTGACACTCGGAATGACTTACCTGAGGTTAAGCTAACTTTATAGAGGTTGTTTTTTAATTTCAATAACCCTTTAACTGTTTCCACTAAATCCACCATTCCTTCCTAGACATTTATTTATTAACTATACCATAATTCCCCTTAGAACTGGAGCCAATCCGCTTTCTGAACCTAGGTTTATCTGAAATTATATGCTAAACTAAACAAGACAATTTACGGATTAAAGGAGCTTCCCATGGAAATCAAACATAAGATAAAAAAAGGCCAAACCATTACCCTACCAATCAAACGCTTAGGAATTAACGGTGAAGGAATTGGCTATTTCAAAAAGACAATTGTCTTTGTCCCAGGTGCTTTGCCAACTGAAACAGTGACTGCAAAAGTAACTGAGATTGCTCCACGTTTTGTAGAAGCGGAACTAGTTAAAATCAACACCTTAGCCAAAGACCGGATTGAACCGCCTTGTGATGTTTATGACGAATGTGGTGGCTGCCAATTACAACACTTAGCTTACGACTCACAACTCGCTTTCAAAACAGACGTAGTCAAACAAGCTATGGCGAAATATAAACCTGAGAACTTTGAAAGTTATTCTTACAAGCCAACTATCGGCATGGAAAATCCTTGGCGTTACAGAAATAAATTACAATTCCAAATTAGAAAAAATAAAGCTGATAAAGTTCAAGCTGGTTTATACAAAGCGGACTCACACGACCTCATTGCTATTGATGACTGCCTTGTCCAACAGCCTGCAACTATGACTGTCTTGAATACAATTGTTAGTCTTTTAGAAGAATATGGCGTACCAATCTATGACGAGAAAAATAATAGCGGAATTGTTAAAACCATTATGGTTCGCGAAGGATTAGCGACTGGTGAAGTCCAAGTCGTCTTCATCACTAACAGTCCCAAGTTACCTAAAAAACAAGCCCTAATTGCAGCAATTCAAGAACAGCTTCCACAAGTTGTTTCTGTTATGCAAAATATTCAAAATAAAAAAACATCACTTGTGATGGGTGATGAAACTGTTCACCTATGGGGAAAAGAAAGTATCGAGGAACACCTTGAAGATTTAGTCTTCGACTTATCTGCTCGTGCCTTTTTCCAGTTAAACCCAGAACAAACAGCGCTTTTATACCGTGAAGCTCGTAAAGCTTTAAACCCACAACCTAACCAAAAAATTATTGATGCTTATTGTGGCGTTGGTACAATCGGTTTAAGTGTTGCTAAGAATGTTAAAGAAGTTCGTGGAATGGATACCATTCCTGCAGCCATTGATGATGCAAAATTAAACGCTGAACGTCTTGGCTTAAAAAATACTCGTTACGAAGTAGGCACAGCTGAAGAGTTATTACCTAGTTGGTTACGCTCTGGGTTCAAACCTGATGGCATTGTGGTGGATCCTCCACGTACCGGCTTAGACCATGACTTAATCAATGCCTTAATCACTTACCCAACGGAAACGCTTGTTTATGTTTCTTGTAACCCTTCAACTTTGGCACGTGACTTAGTCAAGCTAAGCCAACGCTATCAAGTTGAATACCTCCAATCAGTTGATATGTTCCCACAGACTGCTCGCGCAGAAGTTGTGGCTAAATTAGTCTTAAAAAGAAAAGGAAGCTAGATAATCTAGCTTCCTTTTTTAGTTATATCGCTGCATTTCTTCTAAAAGTTCTGGTTGCCCCATCCGTTTAAAATAATCTTGGGTCACGATATATTCCAATTCGTCTTTCATTTTGTCATATGTTTTTAAATTCATTTCTACGGGGATAACTAGCGATAGCTCTGCTGCTTTTTCAGAGACCTTACTTGAATATTTAGGCCTCGCCCCTAAATCATCACTCAATAGTCTTTCAAAGAACGAAAAATACACATAGCTATAAACTAAATCTTTTTTAATACTTCTTTTAATAGCGCGGAGACTTTTTGGCAAGAGGAGTTGATAACCATTTCGAAAGGTCACTGCACAATCTGCTGAATCATGGCAACTTTTTAGCGTTGTTATTTGCATAATATTTAACCAAATACCACTTTGCCAAACATGTTTTTCTAATGGACTAAAGATTCCCTGAGATGTCATTAAGGGATAGCGATAGCGAAAACCTAAGGTGCGATTTAACAAGCGCTCCTTTTGACTATGTGTGTGCAAGCAGCCGCCATCTAAATCCGCTAGTAAACATTTCCCTTTGTGTGGACTTGCGTAAATATTAGTGTCATTAATAATCAACGTTTGATGTAGCGTGATTGATTGATCTAACATAAAATTTGTTTCAAATGATAATGGATTATAACCGACAACTTGGGCTTCCGAAAAATGGTTGAACTGTTTACTGGCAACTGATAAATCAAGAAATTGAGTTTTATTGATTCTTTCCATTTTTTCACAACCTTCCCGATATATCTTTAGCATCACTTTTTCGGAACTGAATTTCAACAGCTAAATTAGCATCTGATCGGCTATTTTTATTTTGGCTAATTTCCAAAGGATTAGATAAGATGAACTCAGCTAGCTAGCCCACTAAATTAAAAGGAGTGAGACAATGGATAAAATCGAAAGTAATAAAATTGAAAGTTATTTTTCCAACAGTTTTGACGATAAGCTTTTTAAAGAAAATTTTAGTGACATAATTGAACACCCTACTAATGAACAACTAGAACAATTGGGTGACTTACTATTATTATTAGCTGACCCTGACTATCGCTTTGATTCAGTCGTCCTAGTCACACGTCGACGCATTCAACCGCTGATAACCGAGGGGGTGCGCCATGATTAAGAAACTACATTTAGAATTTCTTGACGCAAATGGCGTCATCTCTACTTTATCTCCAACTATCGCTCGTGAAGATTTAACTGCAAAGGAAATCACAACATTCATGTCAGCTTTAATTGAATTAAAATTATTCAAACATAAAGGCTACGACAAATATACTGAAATTCACGGCGCCTACTACACTGAAACAAGTACAATTGAATTAATGTAAATAAAAAAAGGGCCCTGAAGTCAGGGCTCTTTTTAATTTAATTGATTATTAATAGCAGTTGAAACACGTTGAACCTCTTCATCAGACACGACTTGATAAGACACACCATTTAACATCTGGCCCTCACCTTTTAAGTTATCTTGAATTGTATTTCCTAAGCTACTACTATAATTTTTTTGAATTTTCAGAAGTTGATCCCAGCTTAAATCAGTTTTCATATTAGCTGATAAGCTATCTAAAATATCTTTATAGTTCGTGATTGTTGAAACATTCATTGCTGATTTAACAATACTTGTAATCACTAAACGTTGACGTTCTTGGCGACCATAATCACCATTGGGATCTTCGTGACGCATTCTTGAATAAGCTAAAGCTTCTTCCCCACCAAGAGTAATTTGACCCACTGGGAAATAATGACCATCTTGGGTGAATTCAAGGGTATTGTTTAATGTCACCCCACCTACAGCATCTACTAACTCTTTTAACCCTTCCATGTTAATCGATACATAGAAATCAATTGGTACATTTAATAAGTTTTCAACCGTATCCATTGACATCCCTGCACCACCATAGGCATAGGCGTGGTTGATTTTATCTTTCTGATTGCCGTTGTAACCCATAATTTCTGTATAAGTATCACGGGGAATACTTGTTAGAGTTGTTTTATCCTCTTTAGGATTTACTGTCGCAACGATCATAGTATCAGAACGTCCCTGCTCAACTCGACCTAAATCACCAGTATCAATTCCTAACAACAACATTGTAAATGACTGTTTACCATTAAGATCAACCTTGCCATTTCGTTTACCAGAAGTTTCACGTTCAACTTTTTCTTGAATCGAACCTGCCATCCCTTTTAAATCCATATAAACTTTTCCACCGAATCCACCAGCTGCAACAGCCCCAACTGCGACGATCCCGACTAACGTTAACATAATTTTTTTGAACAATTAAATTCAACACCTTTTTTTAGATTTGAATTAATTAAACCATAGAATTGTGATAGAACTGTGTCTAGCTAAGAATCTTTTGAAAAGCTTAACAACTTATTTATTTTCAAAATAGTTTTTAACACTCGCCAAAATACGACGACTTGCCTGACCATCTCCATATGGATTATCCGCTTTAGCCATTTGTTCATACAACCCTTCATCATTCAATAAAGCTTTCGTCGCATCATAAACAGCATCAGGGTTAGTTCCTACAAGTTTAAGCGTTCCTGCTTCAACACCTTCTGGTCGTTCCGTGTTATCGCGTAAAACTAAAACTGGCTTCCCTAAGGATGGCGCTTCTTCTTGTACACCACCTGAATCGGTCATAATTAAATAACTTTGATTCATCATATTATGGAAATCTAAGACATCTAATGGCGAAATTAAATGGATTCTTGAATGTCCGCCAAGATAGTCCTTAGCCAACTCTTGCACGACCGGACTTAAGTGAACAGGATAGACTACTTCAATCCCTTCGTCCTCTTCAACTAATTTTTTAACAGTCTTAAAGACATCAATCATTGGTTGCCCCTGATTTTCACGGCGATGCATCGTCAATAAAACCAGACGGTGATCGGGATCATTCAATTCAAACTCAGCATTTTTATAATCTTGCTTAATTGTGTACTGCAAGGCATCGATAACCGTATTTCCCGTCACAATCACTTTTTCGGAAGCAACATTCTCCGCTAATAAATTATCACGACTTCCTGTCGTTGGTGCAAAATATAAATCAGACAAGACATCGATTAGACGACGATTAGCCTCTTCAGGATAAGGTGACATAATATCGCCTGTTCTTAAACCGGCTTCAACATGACCAATTTTGACTTTTTGGTAAAAGGCCGCTAATCCTGCAGCAAAGGTCGTTGTGGTATCACCATGGACTAAAATTATATCTGGTTTTACTTCTTTAATAATATCTTCTAAAGCTAACAAAATCACACTTGTGATGTCCGATAAACTTTGATTCGCCTTCATAATATTCAAATCGAAATCAGGCTTGATGGCAAACGTTTCTAAGACCTGATCTAGCATTTCACGATGCTGCGCCGTCACAACAACAGTCGATTCAAAATCGGCTTGATTCTTTTCTAATTCTTTAATTAATGGTGCCATTTTGATTGCTTCAGGACGCGTTCCAAAAACCGTCATCACTTTAATTTTGCTCAAAATACAACCACCTTTCTTATTCTCTTCTTTTTAATTATAGCCTTTTAAACTAGACATTTCAATTTGTGGACCATATAAAAAAACTACTAGCTAGGCTAGTAGTTTTTATTTTAATTGTTCTTTTAAATCCTCTTTAATTTTAGTTGTAGAAACACCCTCGGTTCTTGGTAAATATAAGACTTCACAATAATCTGTTAAAAAGTCAAATTTCCCTTCCCAATCATGTCCCATAACAAAAACATCAATATTATTATTTTTAACATCATCAATTTTTTGCTCCCAAGTATGCTCAGGTAAAACTTCATCAACATATTTAATCGCTTCTAAAATATATTTGCGATCTTCATAAGATGTGTAAGCTTTTTTCCCTTTTAATGCGTTAAACTCATCCGAAGAAACCACCACAGTTAGGTGATCCCCTTGCTCTTTAGCGCGTTTTAAAATATTCACATGACCTTTATGTAATAAATCAAATGTTCCGTAAGTAATAACTTTTTTCATGATAAAGTGCTCCTATCAATTTTAATGAATTTATTAAATGAAATCAACAAAACGTGCTCTAAATTTCATATGCAAATGTGAACCTAATATCAGAAGTATTACGATAACTAACCAAAAGAAAATTGTCTGACTTCCACGTTCCCAGAACCATTGGCGAGATAAGAAGGTATCTCTGAACCCTTCAATTACATAGTATATTGGATTCAATTGAATGATTCTAAGTATTAAATCTTTACCCGCAAATTGTCCCATCGCTTCAATGTTCCAAATTGGACCTGATAAATAGAATAATAAACGAATAATCGATTGTAACATAATGTGATAATCACGAATTAAAACTGTAATCGTCGAGTTTAGAATGCCAAAAGAAAACAAAAAGGCAATCATGCAAATAAAATAATAAAAATATTGTAACCAATATAAACTTGGCGTAACACCACCTAAGAACATTGCAATTAACAATAAAAGCATCATTGATCGGTAACTTACAAAATTACTACTGATATTAACAGAAGGTAAGATACTTACAGGAAATTTCATTTTAGAAACCATTCCCACTTGCTTATATATGCTGTTAGATGCCCCTAAGATCGAACTACTAATAAAGAACCAAGCAGTAATACCAATTAACATCCAGATGATAAATGGTACTCCATCTACTGATTTACCTTGGTTAACACCCAAACCAAAAACTAAATAATAAATACCGATTTGAATAGCAGGATTTAAAAACTGCCAAACTAAACCAAGATAATGACTTTGGTACGTCGCTTTTTCTTCATATTTTGAAATCCGGCGAATTATCCCAATATTATTCAGTTGTTCTTGTAAAACTAATTTCACATCATTCACGAGTCATAACTCCTTTTTAATCTCTGTTAGACATTCTTATTACTTTTAAACCACTTATTCGCTTGGTACACAAATTTCGGTATTTCTGCAATCCTGTAAAGACGCTTTGGATCACTACACGAGCGGTACAGCCATTCTAAATTCGTCTTGACGAAGAAGTCTGGTGCACGCTTCACGCTACCGCTGATGACATCAAAACTGCCACCCACGTCTTGAAAAACTTTTGCATCGCATTTTTTATAATTTGCTGCTAGCCATTGTTCTTGCCTTGGAAAACCTAAAGCAACAAAAACAAATGTCGGTTTTACTTCATTTATTTTATCACAAATCTGAGCATCTGACATATCAGTATAGCCATCAATTACACCTGCTAAATGAATGTTCGGATAATCAGTTGTAATCACTTCTACTAGTTTTTCACTAACTTCGGGCTTGGCACCATATAAGAAAATACTTTCTTGCTGTTCATTGGCATAATCCAACAAGGATAACATCAAATCGATACCTGTAACGCGTTCAGTAATGTTACCACCCTGGCGTTGTGATGCCTTAACGATACCGATACCATCTGGAATACGATGGCTCGCCTCCTCAGCAAGTTGGACAATTTTCGGATAATTATGAGCGTGTAGTGCTATTTGTGGATTAATACTCATGTATATTGTTTTTTCATCCTGCGCTAAGCGTTCAGGTAATTCTTCCATGATTGAGTCGAGGGTAATGACATCAACGGGTAAGCCCAAGATATATTCAGTTACCATTACCATCCCCACTTTCATGTTTTTACTTTATAAACTCAACCAAACGAGTGATTGCTTGGCCATCATTGTATTGATTCCACTCGTTATTTAACTGGTCCAAATCAATTGTATCTTTCTTTGATAAAGCTTCGAGCAAATCGGCAGTTGTTTTAGCTGCCCCTGCCATGTATCTTTCTTTAAACGATTCTTGAATACCAGTTTTTTGATTATATGAATCAAAGTCTGGCCAGTAAAATTGAATTTTACCTTTAGGGTTTAATAAAGCGTAATCAAAAATTACCGATGAATAATCTGAGATTAAATAACTTACTTGTTTGTATATGTCTTGATAAGCAGAGTCATTCACTGACACTTCTATCAAGTTGTCATACGATTTCAACTCTGACAATTCAGACTTAGTAACCGGATGCAATATATAAGTGACCTTTTCTTCTGAATAACGAGCATATTCATTAAGTGTTTGCAGCGTGTCAATAATAACTTTATTATTCTCTCGATAGGTTGGCGCATATAAAATTTGATCGGATTCGTTGACTTCACCTGTGTGATTTACTCTATTTTTTAATAGTTCATCCGCTCTGGGAAATCCAAATTTCAACATTTGACTTTCCGTTGCATGATAGCTAGCTTTAAATACCTCTGCCATCCGGTCTGAACTAACGACATAATAATCAAAGCGTTTATATACTTCAGAAAATCGCTCTTGATCTCCTTTACTTCTTAAAAGTGTAGCGGGATCATCCCAACCAAACTTTTTAACAGCACCCACAGCATGCCAAATTTGAATCACGTTAGTTTCATCAGATAAATTCAAACCACCCAAAATTGGAAAGTAGTTATCGCAGATAATCCATTTAGCACTAGTAATTTCTTTAAGTGTTTTTCTGAAAAAGTTGATACTCGGTTCTAGCGAACGAATAGCGTAGCCAGCAGCAGAAAACTGATTGGCTTCTGACTGACAGTTTTTCTTGTAACAAATCAAGATGTTTTCTTTCCCATAGGACTCACCCAAGGCACGAATCAAACCGCCATCATTATTTTGAAAACTCATAAAATAAACAATTTTAGTAGGAGAATAGTCATTAGGAGCAGATAGTAGTTTCACAAAAGAAATATAACTTTTCTTTAGTAAAGAACTGATCGTTGTTTTTGCTGACATTCATACACCTACTTTTCCTACTAACTTATTTTTTAGAATGAACTGATTTCTCCAATAAAATTGTTGGATTTTTCATTACCGACGTTAGAGATCGGCCTTTTATATTAACCGCTCCCATAAATAACAATGCTAAGATGGAAAATAATAGAATAAATTTGGTTAGTCCTGACATTTTACCAATTGGCGGCCCACTTAACACTTCCGGCTCTTTACCTAATTTTTCTGATTTTTCAGCTAATTTTTGAACATTAAAAGTCGTCTGACGTTCTTTATATTCATTTTGGTAGTCTTTCTTTTCTTTAGCACTTAATTTCTTGAACCAAGAAATGAACTTTTTATACTCAGATACAACTTCAGCTGTATCACCATACATTTTGACATCACCATAGTGCATCCATAAAACTTTTTCACAAATGTTTTCAATTTGTTTTAAAGAATGACTGACAAAAAAGATTGTCTTTCCTTCAGCTTTAAATTGCTCTATACGATCCACACATTTTTGATAGAATGTTTCATCCCCAACTGATAATGCTTCATCAATGATTAGGATGTCTGGGTTATTGTGGACTGCGATGGCAAACCCCAACCTAGACTTCATTCCACTTGAATAGTTTTTAACTGGTTGATTAATAAAAGCGCCTAGGTCTGCAAATGAAATAATATCATCTAAGATTTCATCTACTTCATCATTGGTTAATCCGGTCATTAAACATTTCAAACGAATGTTTTCTAATCCTGTCAGTTGTCCTTTTAAGCCTGCCCCAATAGCAATGATTGAGGTTTCACCATTAATTTCTAGAACACCTGATGTTTGAGGAATAATTCCTGCCAAAATATTAGACAATGTTGATTTTCCCGAACCATTGATACCGATTAGCCCAACACTTTCACCCGCATAAACTGTTAAGTCGACACCTTTTAATGCCCAGAAATTGGGAATGTCTTTATTTGAAAACTTAAATAAAGCCTTAACCTTATCTGATTTTTTTTTGTATAGATCATATTCTTTTGTAATCATTTCTAAACGAACTTTAACTTCTTGGTTATTTTCTACCAATTTTTTCGCCACCTTTTTCTGTTAAAAACAACATTCATACTTTCTTTTTAAACCAAAATAGGTAATTGCACAATAGACAATTACCTATCTGCGAAAACGTCACTATTGAACTAAATCATTCGTTGTAGTATTGCCGTTAAATGATTCGGTCTCTGAGTTTTGTTTGTCAGAAACTTCTGTTGTGTCATCATCTGAATTTTCATAGCTCTTAACTTTAAAGTCTGCCGCATCCATCACAGCATCTTCTTCGTCTAAACCTAAGTTCAGACGGATACGATGTTTAATAACTGCCAAACTTTCAGGCGTTAATTCAATCGCTTCTTGGCCATCCTCTAAATCTAAATTCGTGAAATCAAACGTGTATGGTTCAATTTTATAGTTCTTCGTTAAACCTGATTCAGCAATTTTTTTCATGACAGTCATATCCATATCAGTTGTGAAATGACCATCCACTGCTTCAACCATTTTTTGTAATTTAGGAATAGAACCAATGCTTGTTGCTTTTTTAACTGCTGCAGCAACTACTTGTTGTTGGCGCTCACCACGTTTAATATCGTCATCAACTTTTCTGATACGGGCGAAGACTAGGGCGTCTTTCCCTTTTAGAACTTGTTTCCCTTTAGGAATAATCATGGCACCTGGATTTTGCAGGTAATCGTCATGTTCATAGTTTTCACTAATGTCATAAGGAACATCAAGCTCAATGCCACCTAAGGCATCAATGATTTCTTCAAAGGCTTTAAAATCGACCGTCATGTAATAATTGATCGGTGTTACATTGACTGGCACAGCCGCTCCTGTACTTGGATCAATATCTTTATCCGCAAAAAGGTATTCAACTGAATCAACCGCCGAATCAATCCCGCCATAGGCAAATGCCGAGTTGATTTTTGCTTTACCGACAAAGTTTTGCGAGTTGATTTGTGTATAGGTATCTCTAGGGATAGTCGTCATTGTGATTTTTTCACGTGACGGATTAACCGTCATTAACATCATTGTATCCGTACGTGTTGAGCCTAAATCACGTTCTTCATCATTATCCACTCCTAATACTAAAATAGAAATTGGATCTTTAAGTGGGTCAATATTTTCATTTAACTTAGAAGCATTTTCTCTCGGTCTAAAGGCATTTGCAATGACTTTATCCGTTTTAGCATATAAATTGTAAGCTGCAACACCCAGACCACCAACTAGACTTAATAGCAGCAAGAGAATAATCCATTTAACAAATCGCTTGTTGCCGCTCTTTCTTTTACGAGCTTTCTTAACTTCTTTTAATTCTGTTTTTAATTCTTTTTCGCGTTGTTTCAACGCTTTCTTTTCATCTTTTTTATTTTTCTTTGCTGTTTTTTTATCTGGTTCAGCCATCAATGTTTCATCAATCATATCATCTGCAGAATAATCATTATCAAACGAAGCAAAAACGGCTTCTCTATCTGACATTACATCTTCTGCTGACTCTTCACTATACGATACTTCTTTTGTTGTTTCTTCATTATAGTGTGTATCTTCTATATTAGCTTCGGCTTTACTTTTTTCTAGGAATTCGTTTTTTACATCATCTGAGATTGTACTAAAATCATAATCGTCACCACGTAACAATTTATTTATTTCATCTTTATTCATGTATTAGGCCATCCTTCGCATTTTAAATAATCGATTTATTATATCATAATTCAGGATGTAAATAAAATAAGCCTTTAAGTATTAAGAAAACTTAATTTATTCCCTACGTTAAAAGTGGTTGGCAGCTCGAAAGAACTTAGGTATAATAGACAAGACTAATGAAAGTAGGTTTACGTATGAATGAGTTTCTTAGTGTCAGTATTCGTTTAGTTCTAACAGGACTATTAGCCTTTGCATTGACACCTTTAATTAAAAAATTAGCCTTTAAAATAAATGCTGTCGACCAGCCTAATGAACGCCGCATCAACAAGTTGCCGATGCCATCAGCTGGTGGCTTAGCCATTTTTTTAACATTCGTGATTGCAACATTATTTATCTTTCCAGATGTCATTCCTTTTGACTTTGCTTGGCGTTTAATCGTTTCATCTTTAGCCGTCGTTGCGACCGGTCTACTAGATGACATCTTTGAGTTAAGCCCTCGTCAAAAACTAGTTGGGATTACGATTGGTGCTTTACTGGCCTTCTTCGTTTTAGGGGCTCGGATTGACATCATTAATCTTTTTTCTTCAACTGAAATCGACTTTGGTTTCCTAAGCTTACCACTAACACTACTATGGATTATCGCTTTAACAAATGCGATTAATTTAATTGATGGTTTAGATGGCCTTGCTACAGGAGTTTCTATGATTGCGCTAGCAGCTATCGGAATTGTTGGGTATATCGCAGCCGCTTCTGGGGCAGTAGCCTCACAATTACCAATTACTATTTTTGTTTTAATCTTCTGTTCTGCTGGTTTCTTACCTTATAACTTTAATCCCGCCAAGATTTACCTTGGGGATACGGGAGCTTTATTCTTAGGCTTCATGATTGCTGTTTTATCTTTACAAGGCTTAAAAAATGCCACACTCGTTTCGCTGATTACACCACTAATCATTCTCGGTGTCCCGATTACCGATACGGTCTTCGCAATTATTCGTCGCTTATTGAATAAGCAACCTATTTCAACTGCCGACCAGATGCACTTGCATCACCGTTTATTATCACTTGGCTTTACCCACCGTGGTGCGGTCTTAATGATTTACGGATTAGCAATTTTATTCTCATGTATCGCAATTATGTACAGTTTCGCTAGTACCCTAGCCAATATTTTCTTAATCATCGCCTTACTATTTGCAGTAGAATTATTCGTTGAGTTAATTGGTTTGTCAGGTAGTAACCGTCAACCGCTAATCAACGCTTTAAAATATGTGGGTAACAAAGCTTACCGTGATAAACGCGTGGCTGAAAAGAAAATCGAGAAAATTAAAAATAAAGTAAAAAAAGAAAGCTAAGAATTTATCTTAGCTTTCTTTTTTATTGTTTTCTTTATATGACTGCCATTTACCGACAGACAGTTCAATTGGATCTTTCCGTTGGATCAGACCATCCCCTGTCATGTCTTCAATCACGGCATTAATAATACCGCCGATGATGATGACCACAGCTGAAAAGTCTAGCCATAGCATAAAGATAATGAAACCGGCGATCACGCCGTAACTTGATAATCCTTTAGCAATATAATCTGTATATAATCCAAAGAACTGTGTTAACAACATCCAACCCATTGTAGAAAATAAGGCGCCTGGCACCACTGAGCGAATGCGGACTTTTGCATTTGGTAAAACTGCATAAATTAAACTCATAGTTAAGAATAAAGAACCCATGGTCACAGGCCACTTCAACGTGGTAAACCACGTTGAAATATCTGGCGACAAGTTAAACATTGGTAAAACAATATCCAAGATACGTTGCCCCATACTGAACAGGACAGCTACTAGCATGATCGTAATCAAGAATAAGAAAATCATCCCAAATGAAAAAAGTCGTTTGATTAGCATATTGTGACGACCTTGCACGTCATAGATTTTATTCAATGAGATTTGCAAGGCATTAATACTCCGACTACTGGCCCAAACAGTGGCAATCGCCGAGATAGAAAGCAAGCCTCCGTTAGAGGTGCTTAACAAATCTTCAATGGTCCCTGATAACATTCTAAAGATTGAAGCTGGTACCATCGTCTCGATATAAGGTAAGACCGTTGCCGCATCAATCTTAAAGAAAGGCAGGATATTGCCAATGGCAATCGTCAAAGGAAAAAGCGACAGCAATAGATAATAAGCGATTGTCGCCGCTGATGTACCAACTTCTGCATTTGTCGTTCGCAATTGAATGGATTGAGTTAATTTGACTAGCCATTTGTTGCTGGCTATTTTTTTCAACAATTTCATGTATTCCTCAGATCTTATTGCTTGTGATTATTGATCCCCTTGTGACGTTAAAATTCTTGGACCGTCAGGAGTAATCGCAATAGTGTGTTCGTATTGGCAGCTTAGTCCGCCATCTTGCGTGCGGGCTGTCCAACCGTTGTCGTCCATTTTCATTTTCCATGTACCAGTGTTCACCATTGGTTCAATCGTAATAACCATACCTTCTTTTAGGCGTAGTCCTTTACCTGGTTCACCATAGTGAGGTACCATTGGCGCTTCGTGAATGGTTGGGCCAATGCCGTGTCCGATGAAGTCTTTGACCACACCGTAACCTTCGCCTTCAACATAAGTTTGGATTGCGTGACCGATGTCACCGATACGGTTACCGATTGTCGCTTGTTCGATACCTAGGTATAAAGCTTTTTTAGTGACTTCCATTAAGTGGTCGATATCTTCAGTTGATTCACCTACAACGTATGACCAACATGAGTCAGACATGGCACCGTTTAAATCAATACACATATCGACTTTGATTAAGTCACCATCTTTTAACTTCTCTTTACGTGGGAAACCATGACAAATTTCGTCATTAATACTACAACACGTCGCATATTTATAACCTTCGAAACCAATTTGGGCAGGAATTCCGCCGTGGTCTACGATGTATTTGTGGACAAATTCTTCAATATCCCAAGATGTTACTCCTGGTTTAATAAATGTTCTTAATTCACGGTGGACATCAGCCAGCAAAGCTCCTGATTGATCCATCATTTCTATTTCACGTTCTGATTTTAATGTAATCATGTCAACACTCCTCTATCTAGTCACCCTCATCGGGTTTGCCTTTACATTTTAGCACATTCTACTGCCCTCGCCAAATCAGCTTGACTTAAACTTTTTTAGTTTCAAAAAAGCAGATATCTGTTATAATTTCTTTAGACAACTATGTTTGAAAGGAATGACAATCATGACATTAGCAAAAATCGTATACGCTAGCTTAACAGGGAACACAGAAGAATTAGCCGACACTGTGGCTGAAGCGTTAGAGAACTTTGATATAGAAGTAGAACAAGAGGAATGTACCCAAGTCGATGCAGAGGACTTTGCCGATGCAGATATTTGTATCGTTGCCACTTACACTTACGGTGAAGGTGACTTACCTGATGAAATCGTAGACTTCTTTGAAGACTTACAAGACGTTGACCTAGATGGTAAAATCTACGGCGTTGTTGGTTCAGGGGATACTTTCTACGAAATGTACTGTAAATCAGTTGATGATTTCGAAGCAGCCTTCGAAAAAACTGGCGCTAAAAAAGGTGCCACATGTGTCAAAGTTGACCTAGCAGTTGAAGAAGAAGACATCCAAAATGTTGAGCGTTTCGCTAAAGAAATCGCTGCTCATTTCGAATAAAACAACTTAAAAAAAGCCCGCTTATCAAATCGATAAGCGGGCTTTTTTATTTTCTCTATTTTTTAACTGGTTTAAAGGTTACTTCATCCTCACCTTGGATGACCAAGTTGCCATCTTTCATTTTGATTTTGTAATCGCCTGTTCCTTCACTGAAGTCTGTTGATTCCACAACCACTTCATTATCTTTGATCGTGTATTTAGAAGTTGTTTCTAATGATTTAGCTAACTCATCAACAGCACCTTTCAAGAAATCTTCACCTAAGGCTAAGGCATCTTCATCAATTTCTTTCGTGTTTAACTCCTTAACTTTCGGTGTGACTTTCACTTCATCTTTATCAAAAGATAAAGTCATCTCCATTGAAATACCATCATCTGATTGAACGGTTACCCAATTGTTTTTCATTAATGTCTCTTGTGATAATTTTTGAGCGCCACATGCGACTAATGTCATCATGACAACTAACCCTAATACCAGTCCTAAAATCTTTCTCATTTGACTTCCTCCATCAATTTACTCACCCAAGTGTAGCACAGGCTCACTTCGATACGTTAGTTATTTTTCACTACTCCAGGTGTTCTTTTCAAAGTGTACTTCGTAAGGGCCGGCATTTTCTGTTTGGAAAACGACTTGACCACTTGATTTTTTACCTGGTGCCACGGTTTCAGAATAAAACAACTCTTCTGTGACACGCCCTTTATGACCTTCACCATCATATAAAGAGAAATCATAACCTGTGAAACGTTGGTGATGAACCGTGTTATTAGCAATTGTAAAATCAACCACGACTTGACCTGACTCAGCATAGTGATCCACCACTTCTTTAACATCGACTGCTAAGCCACTATCTAGTTCAATACTTTCACCAATCTTAGCTTCTTTTTCAATGGTTGTGTAATCAGACTTCATCTTAGCACCTTCTTTAATGCCATCTTCAAAACTCTTTTCTAACTCATGACGAAACTCTTCTTTACTCATGACAATATCTTTTTGGACAAAACCTGATTTCATAAAGAAGAAACCTGTGCCAACTAATAATAAAATCGTCGCTGCTAAGTAGCTTAGGCGAGAGGTTAACTTCATGTCTTTAAAACGCATTAAAAGGAATAAGCCGACAACCCAAAATCCCCAAAAACATAATAGCGACACAACTAAATATCCCGAACTCATGACTTGCACCATCCTGTCTGTCTTTTCTGATGGTTCTAGTATACCTTTTTAAAAGAAAGCAGACAAACTGAATTCCAAAAAACTAAACATTTTTACATAATGACCAACTTTCACAAAAAAATCATAACTTTATCATGATATCTTTATGTTATTCTCTCCTTTTATAAACTATACTAAGCTTATAGATAACGACTATCTAAAAATGTTTCAATCAAAGGGGAAGTTGATTATGAAATCCATGAAATTTATCATCGCGTTAGTAGCAGTGTTAACTGTTGCAGGAACTGGCGCAAAACTTGCTATGGCAAGTGGCATTAACTTTGATTCACTGGTTGAAAGACAAAGTGACTCACGTCAACAAGATAACTGGGATAACGACAACTATGACCGCCACATGAACGAACGCAACAATCGTTCTGATAGAATGTACAACCGTGGTCATATGAACCAACGCGGAAACATGATGAATGCGAATCACCGAGGATACTGTCATAACAATTAAAAAGAACTAGCCAATGGCTAGTTCTTTTTTTGTTTCCTAATAATACTGCGTATAAAGGTGATAATGCCATAGCCAATTCCGATAAAGACAAACAAGTAGCCAATTGGAATTAAGAAGAACGGTTCGTGTAGGATCCCGTCGGCATCAATTGTTTCTGGTGCTAGCGTTTTCGCCACGAAACACAGGGCTCCAATAAGAAATAGGACAGCTGCTACTTTATAGTTTCTTGATTTGCGAACGTCACTACCATCTTTGATTAATTTTTGTTCCATATCATCATCTCCTAGAATCAATTTATCCAGAGAAAGATCAAAGGTTTTGGCGATGGTCACTACCATTTCTAAATCAGGTAAGTTGCGATTGTTTTCCCAACTTGAAATTGTTTGTCGTGAGACATTTAATTTTTGGGCTAACTCTTCTTGAGTTAAGGCCTGACTTGTTCTTAAGTGTTTCACTTGTGCCCCAAAATCCATTTGACTTCCTCCTTGATTCCTTTATACCTAGATTGTACCAGAAAGCCTAGCTCGCCTCACGAGCTAACCCTGTTTTGCGATGACGGACTAACAAGCATCCTGATAGCACTGCCGTTTAGGCCTGTTTTTGTGCTTGTTGATATAAGTTTAAAGATTTGTGTCCAGCTTTCAAAATCATGACTGTTTGTTCTAGTCGTTTCATTTGAGTGGCTTGTTGTTTCGCTGAAAAGACATGTTGGGCCCAGCTTTTTTGATAGCCTTTTGTTAAGCCAACAAAGAAATCAAATGCCCCTCGGTCCGTTTGACCTAGTAACTCAGCTAACTCAGGAATGTGACTAGCATAATCCTCGTTACAAGCTTTCTTCACTTTCTTCTCTTTTTCCGGGTCTACTTGTTTCAACCCTACGACTGTATAGTTGTCATCAAAGCTCACCATGCGATTAAACTTTAAGTCTTTGCCAGCCACCAAGCCGGTGTCTTCATCCACAGAAAGCATCGGGAAAATCTCATCACGGTGAACCCCTTCTAAGCCAAGCTTATTAGCAAGTTTGGGATAGACTACAAACAAGTAACCAGACTCTTTAAGTTGGTGACGGTCACAGTTTAAAACGACCTCTTTAAACTCATTTTTATCTTTAACAAAGATAAATAAATAACGGGCAGATTTCTTTAATTCAGCCAAATTAGCCACTTCATTGTAGGGGCTATTCCCATAGTTTTCAGGTGTTCCGACCATGACTAAGTCATGTGTCTCTTTAATTTTCAACTTTCCTAAGACAGTTTCCATCATGTTTAGCACATCGCTTTCTTGCGTTTTTTACCAACCGAGCCACGTTCTTCCACCTTAGCAAGCTTTGCTAAACCATCAGGAACAGAACATTGAGCTGTTATTTTCACATCGGCAATCTGAGTTAATAAGTCTTTCGCCCCTTCATGAAAGACATGAGTAAAGCTGCCTAATGAGATTAAGTAATTATTAATAGCATACTGTAAGCTATCACTAGCAGAAGGGAAACGTGTCATCATCTCTTGGGTCACCTCTTTAAACAACTCTTGATTTAACTGATCATCCTCTAAAACAGAGGCACACTTAGATAAGGTTACTAACCCTGTTTGAAGAAGACGTTCATCCGAGCTTGCTAACCACTCTTCAGCCAAGGTTTGACCATGAGGACTGTCGGCAGCCACACAAGCTAGGACAGCTTCACTTTGGGCTTGCCAAGTAAAGAATGGCACTAGCTCACGAATGGTTTCAATGGTTAAGTCTTGAGGGTTCATGATTAAACCTGCTAAATACTGAGCATCTGAATTACCCGTTTTAATCAACTGAATGGCTAAGTCATTATTACCACGATATTTCTTTACTAATTCCTTTTTCATATCACCAATGCGGACACCAAATAAAGGTTCCCTAGCACCATGATTCATTAAAGTCTTTTTGGTTTGGGCTGTGCCCAAGGCTTCTAGTTCTTTCATTGCCGTTTCTAACATCTCACTACCTCCTCTCTTATTTTGATGTACGTAAGATTTTTTCCATGGCTTTGCCTTTTGCTAATTCATCGACTAGTTTATCCAAATAGCGAATCTTTTGCATTAATGGTTCTTCAATCTCTTCTACACGGTAGCCACAAATGACACCCGTGATTAATGACACATTGGGATTTAACTCCGGGGCTTCTTGAAAGAATGTTTTAAAGTCTACTTCTTTTGAAAGTTGCTCAGCTAACTGAGCTTCAGAATACCCTGTTAACCAGGTGATCACTTGATCTAACTCAGTTTGTGTTCGTCCTTTTTTCTCAACTTTTTTTAAATAAAGCGGATAGACACTGCTGACTGACATGGTATAAATCTTTGGTTCTGACATACTCCTCACCCTTTCTGTTGTTATTGCTAGTTTACATGGAATAAGAAAAGATGGGAAATTAAAAAGCCTCCTGATGACAAGAGACCTTTATAGTAACTTATTTCTTTTTATTCTTTTGATAGGTCAACAGTAAAAAGAAACCTGTTAGAAAGATAGTTGAATATAACCCACTCCTGTAAATCGTTTGGTCTATGGCATATTGAATGCCAATACCAATCAGACTCGCTACTAAAGCCATCAAGATAATCGCTATATAAGGATGTTGTTTGAATTTATTAAACATACAATTTACCACTCTTCTACTATTTATACTTGTATGATGTCATAAGATCTAGGGTGTTGCAAGGAGATTCGAAACAAAAGAAAAACCACCCGGAGATGGGTGGTTCGGAGACTACATGGTTAATTCTTTACTATGTGTTAGTTTCATAAATAGCAATAATGAGATAACTGTCATTGCTGTTAAAATCGTCGATAACGCTGCGGCAATACCATAGTTACCACGAATAACCTCGGTATAAATTGCTACTGGCATTGTTTTAGTATTGACGTTATAAAGTAAAACTGATGTCGAAAGTTCTGATAACATTGTAATCCAACTTAGGATAGCACCTGATATCACACCTGAAAGCATCATTGGCACAATAATTTTGACAAAGGTATTAAACGAACTACTCCCTAAACTCGAAGCTGCTTCTTCAATCGAATCTGGAATTTGAGAAATTGACGCAACTGACGACCGAACTGTGTACGGTAAACGCCTAACCGTTAACGATATAATAATAATTACTAATGTTCCAGTAATTGCCAGCACACCCGTTCCACCAACACCCGTATTGAATGCGGCTAAGAAAGCAACACCTAGTACAGTTCCAGGTACTACGTAAGGAATCATACTGAGAATATCTATTAATTCTGTCAGCCAACTTTTCTTTTTAACTGTTAAATAAGCAATAAAAATTGAAAAAATAACAACTAAAATAATGGCAATCAACGGTATTCTAATTGAGTTCAAAATGGCTGATCCCGTTCTATCAAACGCTTGTCGATAACTATCAAGGGAATAGCCTGGTTTAAACACCATTCCTTTCGTATTCAAAAAAGAAGTATAAATTAAATATATTTGAGGCAATATAGCAAGAAAGACTACACCGTACGAAATAAGATACACAACAACACGTTTGAGTCCAGCCACTTCTCTATCTTTCACTTTGTGTAAAGCACTCATTTTAAAGGTATTTTTATTGGTGACATATTTTTGTCCTAAGAAAATAATTAGGGCAATAATAATGGCTATAACGGCTAAGGAAGAGGCAAACGCTTCATTTCCCCCTACCTCACTCATAAACTCCGTATAAATTAAAACAGGGAATGTTCTGTATCCTTCCCCAATTAACATGGGTGTCCCAAAATCTGAAAACGCACGCATGAAAACAAGCAAAGCGCCCGCCGAAATAGTTGGCAATAACAATGGTAAAATCACTTGATACATCCGTTTTAAACCAGTTGTCCCCAAACCTTCTGCTGCTTCTAAGATTGAGTTATCTATATTTTTAAACGCACCCAGTACATATAAAAATATTAGCGGAAATAATTGTAGCGTAAAAACCATGACAATACCTGTAAATCCATATATATCAAACATCTTAATACCAAATAAGTTAGTAGCAAGCTGCGAAACAACACCGCTACGCCCTAATAATAAAATCCAAGAATAAGCACCCACAAATGGCGCCGACATCGAAGCAATAATAATAAGTATTTGCAAAACGGACTTACCTTTAAATTGATACATCGTAAATAAATAAGCTAGTACGGTTCCGATTATTAACGAAAAAACAGTTGCCATAAATGAGACTTTAAAACTATTTATCAACGTTTCATTAAAGTATGATTTCGAAAAGAATGTAATAAAATTTTCAAAGCTAACCTTATTTGCAACCATAATCGATTGTTTTAAAAGACTGCTAACTGGATAAACTAAAAATAATAAATACGTAAATAAAATAAATGCGGCACTCCCACCCCATATAAATGAGCCTTCTTTATTTTTCATTTAAGCACCACCCAACAAATTCATGGAGCCATCAAAATTAAAAACATTGATCTTTTCACTATTTATTCCAAGTTTTAGCGTGTCCCCTTCTTGATAATCTTCTTCAAATGTTGACTCAATACTAACTTGAATCGTTTCTTCTTCCGATAATGATAAATAATACTCTGTATTTAATCCCAAATAGACTCTGTCTAAAACAGTCGCAGCAATATCCCCTTTATCACTTTTAATAAATTCTTCCGGCCTAACACTAATTTTCACATCTTGCTCTTCAACAGCTGACAAACTAGGATACTCTATTTCATGTCCCGAATTAAATTTTAGATATGTCTTTTTATTTTTCTTCATTAAACGACCATCAATAATATTTGTCCGTCCGATAAAGGATGCGACAAAAATATTAACTGGGCGATGATACAATTCTTTCGGCGTCCCCACTTGCTGAATTAAGCCACCTTTCAACACTGCTATTTGATCAGAAATAGCCATTGCTTCTTCTTGGTCATGAGTAACATAAACTGTTGTGATACCAATTTTCTTCTGAGTTTCTCGAATTACTTTTCGCATATCTACACGTAATTTAGCATCCAAATTACTTAACGGCTCATCCATTAACAACACATCTGGATTGATAACTAAGGCACGTGCAAGCGCCACACGTTGTTGCTGACCGCCACTTAATTTATCAGGGCGTCTATCCGCATAGTCCATTATCTGCATTAGATCTAAATATTTATTAGCTTGTGTCGCGATGACATCTTTTGCTAGCTTTCTTTGTTTCAAACCAAACTCAACATTAGCTCGAACGGTTAAATTTGGAAAAATAGCATAGTTTTGAAAAACCATTCCAATATTTCTTTTACTTGGTTCAATATCATTTATACGATTTTCATTAAAGAAAAAATCCCCGCCTTCAATTGAATTAAAACCAGCAATCATTCTTAACAAAGTTGTTTTCCCACAACCAGATGGACCAAGCAAGGTGAATAATGTTCCATCTTTAATTTTCAACGAAATATTTTTGATAACATCTTGATCACCATAGGTTTTTAAGGCTTTTGAAATAACTATTTCACTCATGGTTCAGCCCCCCTATTTAGATTGGATATCAACAAAGATATCATTATATTTTTTAACTAACTCGTCTTTATGGTTAATAACATAGTCCATATCCTCATCAATAGCATGGATTTTACTTAAATCAAGCATATTATCGCTCGTTTCCGCATCACTTCTTACTGGTCTATTTGTAGTTTCTTTCCCTAATCTATCTTGTGTATCTTTAGAAATTAAATAATCAATAAAGGCTTGGGCATTTTTTTCATGATTAGCATTTTTAATAACTGCTGCGCTTGCAGGCAAGAAGACAACTCCTTCTTCTGGATAAATAATTTCAACATCTGCTCCATCATTCAATAATTTCACGCTAGGATCTTCATATGTCAAAGCAACTGACATTTCGCCATCAGCAACTGCTTTATAAACATTACTTGAACTAGATGAAATTTTCCCATCAATCAATGTAAAGACATCTTCAACATACTTCCAAGATTCTGGTTTCTCATAGCCACCCATCGCTTGCAACATATTTGTTAGTTGAGCAAAGGCACTAGAAGAATTGGCAGGGTCGGCACTAGAAATTTTCCCTTTGAAATCTGAATCAAGCAAGTCACTGTAACCTTTTATTTTTTTACCACTTGTTAATTTTTTATTCGCTAAGATGACACTCCCATCAATTGTATAAGGCGTGTAGTATCCGGTTGTATTTCGATACGATTCAACCATCTTACCATTTTCCGATGACGTATACTTTTCAAATAAATCCTTACTAACGGCATACTGAGAATACGCTCCACCAAAAATAACATCTGCAACTGGAGCATCTTTTTCTGTTTCAATTTTTTTAAATAATTCACCCGTCCCCGCTTGGACTAACTCAACTTTAATGCCTGTTTTTTCTTCAAAACCAGGAATAGTGGCTGCAATTAACCCTTCTGAATTCGGTGAATATACGACGAGTTTATTTTCTGTTGCCCCTTCTTTGTCTTCTTTATTACTTGTGCAACCAACAAACACTAAAACACTTGTTAAAAAAAGTAAACCAATGACACTTAATTTTTTCATTAGAAAAGCTCCTTTCAGGTCTCCCCGTTACAACAATTGAATAAAAGTGACATAACATAATACGGCAATCATAAAACTACATGACAAATAAAAAAGAGGTTAGACTAAACTCGTCTAACCCCTCTTGATAATTAATTATATTAACACCTTTTATGGTTCGCAAAATAAACCAAATACATTTTATTCTTTAACAGAAATTAGATAGCAAAATCCATTTACAAATAAAAATGTTGGTGTTACATTAATTACAAGTCAGTGATTAGCTATGCTGAAGCTAGTCTTAATCTCTACCTGTTGTCGCAGTTAGAGACTGGCTTTTTTATGTAGTTTCATGATGCCTTGCGCTATTATAGGAATATATTCCTAAAGTCGTCAAGGGGAACTGAAATATATTTTTGGTTAAATAACAAAACTATTATAGTGTCAACTATAGAGAAACAACTGCTTTTTCGGAAGCTGTTTCTCTATGCTCTTATCAAACTAATTTTTATCTTATCAAATCAGATATCTTATCCTCTATCTCTTTTTGCCAAGTTCTAAAATCATCAGTTTGCTTAGCCAAGTTTGTACAGTCACTTAAGAATTCATACAGTTCATCAATATGACCATTCTTTTGATACAATTTATCGATTATTTTAATATATTGACTTATCGTTAATGGCACAACTGGCACAGCAGAACCTATCCAACTCACTTTATTTAAAATGAAAAATTGCCATAGCGTTCTTTCATTGATGCTCATTGAAATAAACATCCCTAACACTTCTTTCCCTGGATTCTCTTTAACTTTGGACAACACATGATCAATTACTGATGAACCTTCGTGCTCCCACTGTACTTTACCAGTCATAAGAGAAACTTCTGGGACCAATACATATTCACTTGTATATAGTTCCATGTCAGGTGTATTCCCTACCCCTGGGGCAAATGATCTCGGGGTTAAATCCTCTTCCATATTAAAATTAGGAATAACTTCTTTATCTCCCTCTAAACATACTAAGGATTTCCACGTGTTAACCTCTAACCAAAGTGCTCTCATTTCGCACTGGTTATTGGCAATAAGCTCAAATCTGTTCAAGACATCTTCTTTAGCTTCAATAGTTTTTGAAACTTTCTCAATATAATGAGTCATATTATGGATTTGTATCTGTTTAGAAATTTGACCTTCCAAATCTTTTAGTTTGTTAATTGAGGTTGTATTCTCCACTTCATATGTAAGGTTCTTTATTTCATCAGCAGAAAAAACTTCTCCAGAAAATCCAGCATTTACATTTAAAAGAGTATTACTAATAATTTCTTTTCGTTCTTTTTTATTATCCCAAGGTAAGCGTATATTTCCAATAGCACCGAACCACTTAAGGTCCTCCCTAGACGGGACATCTTTATATTTATTTTGTCCATTAATAACAATTTTCTGTTTACTAGGTTTAGAAAATACATAATCTTCCGAACACAATAAATGGAACTTTTTTTCATAATGAGCTTTCACTCTAATTTTTGTATAAAATCCGCGACCAGATGTATAGAACATGTCCGTATACAGTAATGCTCTAAAGAACGCATCGGAATAATCACCCGCTGATTTCAAATATTGATGTTCAGGGAAATGTTTTTCCCAAACCTTTTTATGCAGCTCCCAAACTAATTCAGTATTATTTTTATTTTTTATTTTTTTCGGATCTAAATAACTCGATCTAAACTCTGAAATAGCAGCTATACCATTCCCAATATTTTCAGAAGAAGTCACACCAAATAAATACGATACTTCAAATCTTGATAGTTCATCAAATTCATTTAACAGTGTTAGAAAAGAGGCAAAAGGGAAAACCCCCTCTTCTTCTTTGTTAGGAACTACGTACATTTTAATTAATTGAACTAGGAAATCTTCAGGTGTGAATGTTTTATTTAATATTTTTCGTCCTGCTTCTGTTATAAAAATTGTACCCTCATCTATTAAACCCATAAAACCATATTGTTCTGCAGTTGTAAATTGTTGACGAACAAGAGATTCTTTATCAATAGAATTTTTCATTCTTCCCTTTACAAAATCTTCAAAAGGAATACCAACAACATCTAAGTCAGGTTCCTCACGATCACTTTCATATAACCACCTTAACTTTCTTCTTAATTCAAAGACCCCACCTTTTTTCTCGTTCCATCCCTCACCCTCGAACAAACTAAAATATGGCAACCATTCAATTAACACTGAAACACTTCTTGGAGCCGTACGCCACGAAACAGTTTTCTTCATTTTTAACTCCTCCTTAACTATTCATTTTATATTAGAATACCATTAAAAAATAACATAAGACAAACTAAATGTAATTCCATTGACTTACATATTTATTTTTGCTACATTAAACTACTGGAGGTGCACCATGACATTAATTAAATGGCCCGGCGGAAAATCACGTGAAATAAAAGAATTTCAGCATCTTATTCCCACATATGATAGATATATTGAGCCGTTTTTTGGTGGAGGAGCTGTGTTTTTTCACGAAAATCCTAAACAATCTGTAATCAATGATATTTCAACAAACCTAACTGATTTTTATTCACTTGTAAAAACACAAAATGAACATTTCAAATTCTACTTATTACAATACAACGATGCTTTTTCTTACTATAAAAATCACACTTCAAAAAATATTGATATATTTTTTGAAAAATATTCAACTAACGCATCATTTTCCAAACAAGAAATCATGAAACTCTTTATTAACAAAGAGTTTCATGAAATAATTACCAATTATGAAATATTCTATGATTTTCTTGCTCAATCCATCAATGATAAATTCAAGAGAACCAAAAAAAATGAACTAAAAAAACAAATGTGCCAAACTGATTTAGAAAACAACTTAATAACTGGAATAACATCTGGATTTTATCTTTATTTTAGAAAAGTATATAACGATATCCAATTAGCCCCTTTAAAACATACCTACTCAAAAGAGTATACAATTGCAAATTTCTTTTGGATAAGAGAATATTGCTACGGTTCAATGTTTAGGTATAATTCTGAAGGAGCGTTCAACATACCTTACGGAGGGATTTCTTATAATAACAAGGATTTTTCACGTAAAATTAATCAAATTTTCAATGAAAAAACCAAAGTTTTATTTGAGAATACAAATATATTTAACGACGATTTTGAAACTTTATTAGATCAACTTACTCTATCATCAAGCGATTTCATCTTCCTCGACCCACCGTATGATACTGAATTTAGCGATTATGAAGGGCGATCTTTTAAAGGTTCTGACCAAGAGCGACTTCGTGACTTTTTATTAACAACACCCGCTAAGTTTCTTCTGGTTATAAAAAATACAAATTTTATTTATTCACTGTATAACAGAGACGAATTTACGATAGAAAACTTTGATAAAACATACACATATAATATAAGAGACCGAAACAATCGTGCTGTATCCCATCTAATCATCACAAATAAAAAAGCCTAGTTTTATTTAGGCTTTTTTATTTGATTTCAAAATAGTTTAACATCTCAACCATCAACTTGCCTTTAATCCACACTTGCTGATAATACATGTCAACCCCATTAATTGTTAATGGTTTTTTCGTAGAATCACTACTTGTTCCTCTTAGAAATAAATTACTGGTTCTTGATTTTGGAAAGTTTGGCGCTGATTTCGGAACGCCCGTTTTATTTATTACTTGTTTTCCAGTCTTAGAATCTATATCAGGAACATCCACTAATTTATCATTTAAAATTAAATCTTTTATTTCATTCTCAAGTTTTTGCAATTCACTCTTTATAAACTCATCAGGGAAAACAAATCTTTTAAATCCAATAAATTTATTATCCAAGAGCTTGCTCTTAGATTGCGTTTCTTCAAAGACAACATATAAAAATTGTTTTCCTAAAAAGTAGTTTAACAATTGTGATTCTTCTTCGTTTTCTTGATTCAACATATTCTCAAAATCTATGTTAATAAACTTAGTATCTTCTGTTCTTTTACCCTTGCTTGTTTGAGTAATTGTTTTAACACTCATATCTAATTTATCAAACAACTCAATCTTGCTAAGTTTCTTTACATCCACTCCAAACATTTTACAAACAATCTGTTCAGAAATATTTTTAGAGACATCACCTTTTTTATTTAATTTAATGTCTATACCTAACTGATTCATAATTTCCTGGACCGTTTTATTTCTATAAATATCTGCAATTCTTCTCAATTCTGAATCTAACTCTTTCATAGATGTTATATCTTTTGACAATCTCTTTGATGCTTCACCGAAATAATCACCGACAATTGACGATACTGTTGAGCGTTTTAATCTAAACCTTGGAGGATTTGGATATTTAGGGGCTGTATCAATTAATGTTAATTCACTTCTCAGTTCAGATGATAATCTATGATAGTGTTCTTCGGGATTATTTGTTGTTTCTTGAATATTAATTAAAAAATCACGAACTAGTTCCCAGTCGTTTTTTAATCGTATTTCATCAAGTTCATTAAACTCGTGAAACGTGTATCCTTTAATTAAAAAATTAGCGTATTCAGCTGCAGGAACTGTCATTTCTGAGTCATAGTGATAAAACACTAATAACATTTTTTCTAATTTATGCCAGAAATTTGATGTAAAAAACTCTTCTTTGACAATCTTATTAATAGACACAGCAGTTATAGACATTGGCTCTTTTGCTTCAAAAAGACCATTCCCTCTTTTGGGTCTTCTAATTCCAGTAGTTTTTAATTCGACCGGCCAGCCATTTACTACTAAATCAGCCTCTTGTTTATTGTCTGCTGGATAGCCTAATATAGATTGCTCAACAACATCACCTGCAATGCCAGTTATTTTCGGTTTATCTTTTGTCTTATCAAAGACATTATTTTTATCTACGCTACCTAAGGTCTTATTTTTAACTCCATCAAAAATTTCAATTAATTCATCCTTTGTGAATGTATGCTTCGGCATAATAAGGCTCCCTTTATAAATTGTAGGTTATATAACATAGTATAGCATTCTTACTTTACATTAATCTATAGAATTTGATCTTCATCTTTTGTCAAAAATGTTGTATACTATACTAGATAACAAAGGAGAGTTATATTATGTCGAATGAACCATTAAAAATATTAGAATTATTCGCTGGTGTCGGCGGATTCAGAGTAGGATTGGAACGCGCCAACTTCTCTTTATACCAAACAAAATGGGCTAACCAATGGGAGCCTTCTAAGAAAGCACAAGATGCTTTTGATTGTTACGATAGCCACTTTAAAGATAGCTTAAATATGAATGAAGATATTGCTTCATTATCAGAAGAAAAATTAAAAGAAATCAACGCGGATATGATTGTCGGCGGATTTCCTTGCCAAGATTACTCAGTAGCCAGAAGTCTATCTGGTGGCAAAGGTATTCAAGGTAAAAAAGGCGTCTTATTTTGGGAAATCATTCGTTTAACTAAGATTATCCAACCTAAATACTTACTACTTGAAAATGTTGACCGCTTATTAAAATCGCCTGCCAAACAACGCGGACGTGATTTTGCGATTATGTTATCAGCCTTTAACGACTTAGGTTATACAGTTGAATGGCGTGTGATTAACGCAGCTGAATATGGTGGAGCGCAGCGTCGCCGACGTGTCTTTATCTTCATTTCTAAAAACGATACACCTTTAGCTCAAAAACTTTCCAACATTGATGATGACAAAGTCATTTATCATGACGGATTATTCGCGCAAGAATTCCCAGTAACAAGCGATCCTAATAAAGGTCGTCGTTCAACAGGGAAATTAGTTGAAGATATCGTAGAAATTTCTGACAACTTTACAGGTAATATATACAGTACAGGTATTATGAGAAATGGTGAATACACAACTATCGAAACAATTCCTGTTGAAGAAAAAGCTGTTACGTTAAAAGAAATTATTCAACCTGAATCTGAGATAGACAAGAAATACTATTTAGATGATGAAGCAGTTAAAAAGTTCGAGTACCTGCGTGGTCCTAAGAAAATCGAACGAACGTCTGCTGAAGGTCACAAATATATTTTCTCTGAAGGTGGTATGTCACCAACTGATGATTTAAACAAACCAGGTAGAACAATGTTAACCAGTGAAGGTTCTAAAAATAGAAGTACTCACTTAATCGAAGTCAATGGTAGACATCGCATCCTAACACCAATCGAATGCGAACGTCTTAACGGATTCCCAGATAATTGGACAGATACCATGTCAGACCGCATGCGCTACTTCGCAATGGGTAATGCATTAGTAACAACCATCATCACACGAATCGGATCAAGACTAGAAAAAATGATGTAAATAAAAAGACCAAGCTAATTAGCTTGGTCTTTTTCTTATTGTTTATTTTAGTCAACTAACGTTAAAAAATCTGAAATCATGTCCGTAAATTCATAACAGTCATTCCCATCCTCATCACTATAATATTCTGTTTCACGAATATTATCACAAGTCATTTTTGGCCAAAAAATTTCTAACACACTTGAACGCCTAATTTTAGGATTGGCCAAATTAACTGCTAATTTCACATCATTATCATCGGTAATTTCAACAGGAAATTCAAAGCAATCTTGATGTAAATAATTTTCTGGTTCTCTTTTTTTGGTAAGATATGCCTTAATTCCTTTACTCTTCAACGGAGCCATTCTTTTTATATTTTTTTCGCCTTCTTGTGTCCCTAAATCCGAATCTTGCAAGACACACCACGGAACATTAAATTGTTCTGCAAGATTGTATGTGACCCATGCATTTAAATTCCCGCAACCACCAGTAGGAATCAACATGAATCCCGCTTCTTCTAAAGTCCTATCAATATAACCTCCAGCCTTTAGCATAGTACAAAGATGACGTACAAAAACTACATCACCCTGTCCCTCAACTAATAACAAGGCTTTTGTCATTAAAGATATATTTTCCGAAACCAATCCTAATGTATCCGCAATTTCTTTATAAACTGTAGAACTTCCACTTTTAATTACCTTTTTATCATCTTGAATTGTGACAAACCTTAAACTTTCTAACGGTAATAAACCAGCCAAGGCAGGAGTATGAGTTGTTAAAATAACCTGTGAATTAGTATTGTATGCTAATTCTAAAAATGACTCAATAATCATTTTTTGATGCTTGGGGTGTTGTGAAGTTTCAGGCTCTTCGAACGCATAAATCACATTTTTACTGTCTTTATCTTTCATTTTCCTTTCAACTTCAGCACGAAAGAAGTTTAATAAAATTAACCTTCTAGCACCGCTTCCTCGTTTATTTATAGAAATCCCATCATCAGAATGTATACTTAATTTAAATTGAGAATCAAATTTTGGTTCACTCTTAAATTCTGGTTTTAAAGAACTCGCTAACTCTTTATCCATTTCATTTAATTTTTCTAAAGTTCTATTAGCAGTTTCCATAGCCTTCTGCATAACTTCTTTTTTAATCTCTTCAATTTCAGTAGTTAATTCTTCTAATGCTTGCCTTACAGCAAATTTCATCGGATCAGCTACTTCTTTATCATCCTCGGTACTAGCTCGATCTGACTGAAAAAGGGCATATGTTGGTAAATAAGATTTTAATGTATCAAATATTTTTTTTGCATCTTCGCTGTCAGCAAGTACTTCCACTTCTTCAAATTGTAACGGTGCACAGGCTTGTCTTATCGCTTTTCTAATACTGACATTATTATTTGCAGAGTACGAGTCCTTATCTATTTCTAATTCTTTCGCTCTTTTCTTTAAATCAGTTTGCTTTAACATTAATAACTCATTGACATATTTATTTGTTGGGTGGTTACACACTATATATACTTTTTCTTTTGGTTTAGCAGCTGTCGCTTTAAACACTTTCTTTATCTCAAGCAAACCATCTTTATTTAATAAGCACTCATCCTTTAACGTAGTTATTGAAGTTTTATCAATTGTTATATCTTGTGGCAACTCATCAAATAAACAAGTTATTTTTATTTCATCATCTTTTGAATTAACATTTAAATCTTCTTTTTCACAAGTCACTAAATTATTATTAAAAAATATCTCTAATGCTTCTAATACTGTTGACTTACCTGCATCATTTTTACCAATAAATGCTGTAAGATCATCAAAATCAATACTTACCTCTTCTTTATAACTTCTAAAATTTTCAATCTTTAATTTAATCAACTTCATTTATTACTCCTCCTTTTAATAACTCTAATAAAACATTATCAAACCCTTTTTATTAAGACAAACTACAATGATAGTTCATTAATATAACGATTATAAACAGTTCATAAAATATTTTTTTGATTAAAATTTCATCAAAATACATAAAAACACCCTCAATTGAGGGTGTTTTCTCTTACTTCTTCAACTTCATTTTCTCTTGGTACTTCCAGTTAACAAATCCTGCGATGAATAGGAAGAATAAGAATACGCCAATTCCTTGCCACATACCTGCTTTAAAGGCGTTAACTAATGTATAAACTGGGATGAAAACAATCAGTCCTAAGACGATAATCGCAAAAATAATTTGTAGTGCACGTTTCATAATAAACTCTCCTTTTAATCTCGTAGTCTCTTATTAACTATAACAAAAAGCCACTAGCTAAACTAGTGACTTTTTTGTTATCTTAAGCTTTTTCCATTTCCACAACATCTTGATTGTAGTTAATGTGATAGCGTTGAACTTCTTTTAGGCTTTTAGCCATTGTTACTTTTTGAAGACGTCTGTTTTCATGCATTGAAACAAACATCTCTTTGTTTTTCAAATCATAACCAACTGTGTATTGCGTATTGTAGTTCATTGTATCATCACTAATATCTTGAACTCCGTTAGCAATATCAAAGCTATTTAAGATGTGGAATAAGGCATCTCTTGCTTGATCTTTATCTTTTGTTGGACGACTGTGAGTTAATAAAGTAGCTGCTCTCACAAAACGTGATTGAGCTGTGTAGTCACCAGGCATGCCGATTAAACCTGAGCCTTTACCTGCTGCTAGGACTTCTACATCACCATTCATAATTTTATTCTCACGCATTTTATTTGTTAAGCCTGTGTAGTTTTGTAAGTTCGTCATGTGCCAGTCAAAGGTTGGACTATTTGTCATCACACCTAGTGGGTTTTCATGAACTTTGAAAGTACCATCACCATTGATTGGTTCCATTACAATACTATTACCTTCTGAGTCAGTAAACATAAAGTGGAAGGGATCTGATTGACCCAAGTCATTCTTCGTATCAGACACACCAACTTCAGTTTGTGATTTTTCAATCACTTCTTGTAGCGAACCACAGTTACCTAAAGCCCACGTCATATACTCTGAACTTCTTAAAGGTGCTTTTCCTGCTGCTTTAATCTCTTCTGCTTTACCGTAGTTAGCATAGTTTGAGAAGTATAACATCCCACAAGAGATACCAGCATCATTGACCCCATCAACAAAAACAAACCCATCATTACCAAAAGGTTTACCATCAATGGCCATACCAATAACTTGGTGTTTAAAAGTAATTGGACTTTCAGCCTCTTCTAAAACATGTCCCACTGGGACATCAATTCCCACATAAGCATTAAAAGCTGGTTGTCCTTCAACAAAAGACTTAGGACCGAAAGGTACCATAAACTCTTGAGTACGACCCCAAATAACAGATTTATCTTCAGAAATTAAACGAATACTTGTGCACATACAATATTCCTCCTTTATTTATACAAGATAAGTATAACACTTGGAAGAACTCACAAAAAACGATAACCCTTGAACAATAAAAAAGAAGATTACCTCTTTCAAGATAAGCTTCTTTTTTACATTAGTTAAAAATTATTTGTACATACTAATTTAATAATTTACTTGTCCAACTTGCACTTCTTTTCAAAACATCTTCATCCGCAAAATAAATCTTAACTACACTGCCCTTGGCTACCCCTTTTAATAATGGATTGGGCTTAGGATATTCCATATCAACTACTTCATTAACTTTATATAGGCTGTACTTACTATTTGGTTTTCTTTTTTCTAATACACTTACAATAAATCCTAATTCTTCTAATATTCTTTTGGCTTCTTGTACTTCTACACCTAATAAATCAGGAACTTTTACATTATCACTTAAAGTTTTACCAATCATATCTATCACTGGTGCAACGGTAGTGTTTAGCGCTTCATCACTGACTATTGTTTTCCTTGCTAACTTGCTTGCTTTTTTTATTATTGACATCAAATCACTCCTCTATATAAGCTATGTTAAACTTGCGAGTTTTATAAAAAAACACTTTTATTTACCATATTTTACCATAGATAAACTACAATATTCCAAAAATAGCCATAACTAATTCCTTACCACTTTTCATTCCCAACAGGTTCAAACTCTTGAACGTCTGCTTGGAACACCGTACCATCATAATCTTTAAATAGCTCTTCAATTGTTAACTCTTCTTTTTTAGAATCTGTCATTTCATGACCTCCCTGAATTTTTATTTAAACTATCTTCCCGTTCTCCAACCTTACTACCGCCGCACCTAGAGCTTGGATAAATTCCCAGTCGTGACTGACAACGAGTAATGTTTTCCCTTGTTGAGCTAGCGTCTGTAGACTCTTAACCACACTCATCATGTGGCGGTAGTCTAAGCCACTGGTTGGCTCATCTAAGATCACTAACTCCTTATCAGCTAAATAACTACTAGCAATCGCTAACCGCTGTTGTTGTCCACCAGATAAAGTTAAAGGGTGTTGGGTTAGCACATGGTCTAAAGAAAAGTCGATTGCCACCTGTACTCGTTCTTCCTTAGAAGCTGGTGACAACGCTAATTCTTTTTCTGTTGTCTCACCTAATAGTTGTAAGTGAGCTTCTTGTAAAACCAAATATGTTTCACCACGTCGTTGACGTCGACTAGCAACTTTATCTTTTTGATAAAAAGTTCCCTTAGCTCCACGTTCTAAACCAGCTACTGTTTTTAAAAGCGTGCTCTTACCGGCACCATTGTCTCCCACTAAACAGGTGATTTGGCCTGCAGATAAATGAAACTCAGCTAAACTTAACGCCGTCACAGGACCTGGATAGGTGACTTGCAGTTCTTTCCCTACTAAATAATCTTCAGCACTTCCACTTACTTGAACATGCTCTTTAGCTAATTCATCAGCGTGTAAAACACGCATACCTAGCTCACGACGTTCAGCTAACGAACGGGCTGAAAAGACTTGATAACTTTCATCCATCTTAACTTGACCATCATCTAAAACAATCACACGGTCGACCAACTCTGACAAATACATAAAGCGGTGATCCGCCACGACAATCGTCATCCCTTGTTCTTTTAACTCCCCAAGAACTTGGCTAATCCGTTTTGTCGCTTTTTCATCTAAGTTACTTGTTGGTTCATCTAACAGCAACACCTGTGGTCGTTGCATATAAGCCGCCGCTAAAGCCACTAACTGTTGTTGCCCACTAGATAAGGTTGCCATCTCTTTATCTAATAACGACTCAATCCCAAATAACTGACTGACTTCGCCTAGTGAGGCTGTGATTTCTTCTTTTGGTAACTGTAAGTTCTCACATACAAAGACTAACTCATCTCTGACCACTGATGTGAAAAACTGAGTCCGAGGATTTTGAAAGACTGACCCGACTTCACTTACCCACGCATCTTGCGTTGTCTCATCCATGACTTGTTGATTGATTTTCAACTCGCCCTCAAAAATCAGACTGTCATCGTAATGGACTAAGCCATTTAAACAATTTAACAAGCTGGTTTTACCTGAACCACTTTGACCAGTCAGTAAGACAAACTCCCCTTTAGGAATCGGCATGACAAGTGGTTCTAATAATGATTGACCTGTCTCTGTCGACAAGTTTTTAAGATTCAACTGAATCATGACACCCTCCTAAAAGACTAACACCAAACAAGCCACAACCATGACAACTGTATCTATCATGCGCCACTGATTCGGTTGATAATAATGACGCTCCCCTTCAATTTTCAAACCACGGGTATAGGCTGACTTGGCTAAATCATCAGCACTCTTTAAGGCGGTATTTAAAATCGGCAAAGCGTACAAACCTGGATTAAACCGTTTGGCTACTGGCAATGAGCGCCAGCGCAAACGAAACATTTTGATAACTTTTTTATATTCTTCAGCAAAGTGTGGGATAAAGCGCAACATCGTCACGAAGGGAATCGCCACTCGTCGTGAGATATGCAGCTGATCAAAGGCTTGGAACAGCTCAGAGGTAGTACTACTGTGGACTAACACCCCACCGGCTAATAACCCTGGATACATCCGCATCCCACCATAAGCAAAGGCAGCAAAACGTTCTACTAATAGATGACCTGACAATAACGTTGGCAAGAAGCTAATCAGCGCCAGCACGACATACAGCGTCCCGTAAATTTTAACTGAGTGATAACGACGATTGGCCGCTAACAGTCCCAGTAGACCCACCACAAAAACTAACTCTTTAACTTGGCGGTGTGCCAAATGCTGACCGAAGAATAATAAGAGACTCGCTAGTAAGACTAATCCTAACTTACAGCGCACATCTAGTTTAATAACGGCTGATCTCATTTAGCGTTAAAATGTTTAGCCACGTATTTTTGTCCCAGATAACCACTGATTAAAGCACAGACTAAAGTGGCAATGATCCCGTAAACCATGAAAGTCGGTGTGGCATATTTAAAGACTTGATCCACATACGCTTGGTCTTTGCCTTTTTCTAACAACTGCGCCACATATTGGTTTTGCATAAAGACTAAAGGTAAGATTGGACCAAAGACCCCAAAACTGAAAATCACATAAGCTATTAGCTCTTTGACTAAGGTTACTGGGCTTGTTTTTGTCACTAATAAATCCGCTAAGAACCCAAATAAGAAAGCTGGCACAAATGCTAAGGGGAAATAGCCACCTACCATAAAGAAAACACCCATCACTGAACTCATAATCGTGATAGCTCCTAATTTAGGCACACGCTGATGTAATAAGAAATAAATTGGGCTAACAACTACCGCTACTGCTGCTGGTAAAAAGAAGTGACCACCACTCGGGAATAAAACCATTGTGGCAAACGTAACTAACCCTACTACTATAAAATATAAAGCTGAAAAAGAACCAATTGTAATTAAGTCCTTTACATTTAATTTTTTAGACATCTGAAAAACCTCCATCATCTTTTTTACTACCTGTCTATTCTATCACAAAGGCATAGTCCGGTCGCTCAAAAGAGTCCAAAAAAAACACTCTCTTTTGAGAGTGTTTTATTTATTTAAACTTTCAACATACCAGTAGTACGCCCCTTTAGAAATTTTACTATCAGGGAAAGCTAAACCAATGGCGACACCTAGTTCTTGGATTTTTTCAATGAAAGCTTGTAAGAAGGTTTCGTTATTGACGATAATACCGCCGTTTAACCCTAGGAAGATTTCTTCATAGGTATAAGTCATTTCATAAAAGGTCATATACTCTTCCGCAAAGATTTGGGCCTCACGGCTAACAATATCTTGGGCGATTGGTTCATCATCTGGATGATCAATCAAAACTTGGGTGATTGAGGCAATCTCAGGTTTGGTTAAGTCACGGACAATTCCTGGTAAGGTTTTAATATCCTCACATTTCAGATGTGCTAAGACCGCTTGTGATAATTCTGAAGGTTCTAAGTTTAGGTCGTATTCAGTTAAGCAGTTTTTCGCTAAGGCTAAACCTAGTCGATAACCACTTCCTTCATCACCTAAAAGTGGTCCCCAACCACCATAACTGGCCCACTTATTTCCTTGTTTACTAATGATCACTGAACCTGTGCCGGCGATAATCAACTCACCATCTCGCCCTTTTAGAATCGCGTAGTGAGCTAACTCACCGTCACCAGTTAGTACAATTTTATCAGCGAACTCAGCTTGGAGTTTTTCTAAAATAATCGCTTCTTCATTACTAGCATTTAAACCCGCTGCTCCAATTAAAATCAGCTCACATTTTTCTGAGGGATCGTGCTGTGATTTTACTGTTTTAATGCCCTCAATAATTCGAACTAAGGCTCCGTCCATATCTTCAATAAAGTTCCCCGCACCGACTGTAATTGTCGCTTGTTCTTCCTCAGTTTCAACATTGTATGATGTGACTTCTGTTTTTGTACCACCTGCATCTACCCCAATAACATAACTCATCTTACTGCCCCTTTCAGTCGTCTGTCTATACCATTAGTTTACCTTTGATAGGCTGGAAATACAAACAAACACCCCGAATTAAATTCAATTATTTGAACTTAACTCGAGGTGTTATACTATTTCCCAAATAGGCTTCATAGCTATCATTATCCTAGGAAACAAAAAGCGCATCTAATTTGTGTGACTTAGCATTTTCAGTAATACGTTGCAGGAACTCACGGATGGCTTCATCATCAGGGTGAATCATTTGGCCTGCTCGCAAGGAGCCGATGCCTGTTGAGGCAATCCAAACTTGGGTACAAATAATCTCTTTCATCTCATCTGTTTGGTCTGAATAATTTGGATCTTGGTTAATTAACTCCATAAAATATTTACTGCTATACGCTCTAATCCATTCTTTTCCTTGGTGGTTTTCTAAAAATAAAGTTCTAAACAAAACAGGCTCTTCTACCGCTAAATGAATGTAATTTAACTGGGCATCTAAGAAAGGGTGATTTGTTAATTTTGGCATAAAAATCTTCTTGTCCAAATAACTTTTGATTTGTTTGCAAACTTCACCTTTCAACTCATCCATATTTTTAAACTCAAGATAAATGGGTTGGGTTGAACAGTTCATCCTAAAAGCAATATTACGTGCGGTAAAACCGGAAAAACCTTCTGTTCTAACAATTTCATACGTAGCACTGAGAATCTGATCTCTCGTTATTGTTTTTCTTCTTGCCATTATACATCCCTCTTTCATCAGGTTTAGCGTTATCGACTGACGATTGACTTTGGGCGAACATTTGACTGAGTGCGGTTAGTTGCATAAGCTTCTTATCAATATACCGTTATTGTAGCATGACTTTTCCGTTCAAAATAGGGTGTATATTAAAATATACTAATATTTACTCAGTAAACTCCCACTTAATGGTCAAAAATATGTTCCTGACTGGAATTGAACCAGCGACCTATCGCTTAGGAGGCGATTGCTCTATCCGACTGAGCTACAGAAACCTAACTTGATTTTAGCACATCTAAGACAACAGAAAAACCACCGCTTAGGCGATGGTTATTTTTTCTTCTTAACTTTTTTTGATTTTTTCTTTTTATCTTTAATTTTAGCTTTTTTCTTTTTCACCACAATGTGTTCTGATTTAAACAACGGATCAGTCGTTTGTGGTTTACCAGTTTTTTTAGTCACTGGTTTATCAGTCGTTTCTTTTTCTAAATGACCGGCTTCAACAAGTGGCAAGATTTTTTGTGAGTGGGCAATCATTTCAGTCACATCCCAGTCTTTTTGACGAACTAATTTTTTTAGTTCAACTAATTCAAAATCACTAACCATGGATAAGACCATACCATCTTGTCCCATCCGACCTGTTCGTCCTGAACGGTGAACATAGTTTTCTAAACGGTAAGGCACGTCATAGTGAATGACATATGGCAAGGCATCAAAATCTAAACCTCGAGCACCTAAATCAGTGGTTAATAGTAAGTTAACTTTATTTTCAGCAAAGGCTGATAAGGCCATCTTACGCTCCATTTTATTTTGGTCAGATGCTAATGTGACATTGGGCACGCCATTAAACGCTAGCTTATCCGCCACAAAGCCCATCTCTTGTACTTCGTTAAAGAAGATAATCCCTTTAAAGCCATCGACATTTGAAAGTTTTCTTAACAACTCCACTCGTTTACGAGGTTGCACGCGGAAGAATCCGTGAGTTACTTCACCAGCTGATTGATCTTCATTGGTCACGTCTAAGATTTTTAAATCAGACTTCCCTAGTTGCGATAACTTTTGATCAATATCAACAGCCGTCGCTGAGACTGCCACAAGCTGAATCTGCTTATCGACAGCTTTCATAATGTGGTTTGTCGCGTTTAGTTCACTGACTTCTACTAATTGATCGACTTCATCTAAAACTAAGGTGTTTAGCAGATGTGCTTTCACTTTTTTAATCTTGATTAATTCCCAAATACGTCCCGGAGTTCCCACTAGGATTTCCGGTTTGTTTTTTAGTTTCTCCACTTGGCGCTTCACGTTCGCGCCACCAATTAAGGATTCACTTTTCAAACCGATTAGGCCGGCCCATTCTTTTGTTACGTTAGCCACTTGAACGGCTAGTTCTTGTGAGGGTAATAAAATCAATAATTGATTGCCTTCCCCTGATTTGATTTTTGTTAGTAACGGCCATAAGTAAGCTAAGGTTTTACCTGACCCCGTTGGTGAGACACCGACCATGCTTTCGCCTGCTTGTAAGGGGGCAAATAATTCTTTTTGAATAAGGGAAGCCTCATCGTAGCCCATCTTATCCCAATTTGCTTGCCATTCAGTTGGCAATTGTTCTTTAAACGTCATCTTGTTTCCTCAATTCTCTTAGTTGCCTTTCGGCTCAATAGTCTTACTTTACCTTAAAACGAGTCCGTTGGGAACTTGATTCCAGCTTCTTGACGCATTTGTTCCATTAACTCATGAACGATGGCCCCAATTTCTAACCAATCGTTGTATGAAGTTTGTAAGGCTTCTGATGTTGGATTTTCAATCACATCAGCAAAATCAGTAGCTTCTTCTACCATTGGATTTTCAAGGCGTGTCGCTGGTACATTACGCAATTCTTGTGTTTTTAAATCTAAAACATTAATTGTTTCAATACTATTTACAGCATCTAAATGGATAGTTTCTTTTTGTGTGTAAATTTCTGATGGTAAATCACTGTTGGCGATTTTACCCGTTTGCATTGTCACATCGAAGTTAGGATAACGTAAGATGATTGTGCCTTTACCGTCGACACCTGTGGTAATCTTTTGGGCAAAGTAATGATAGCTAGTTGGACGACCGAACCAGGCAATCGCTGCGTACATCACATAAACACCTAAGTCCATTAAGGCACCACCGGCAAATTTTGGCGAGAAGATATTTGGTTCTTCGCCTGCTAAGACTAAATCATAACGTGATGAGTATTTCATAAAGTTTAAGTTAGCTCCTAGCAGTTCACTAGCATCTGGCAATAACTCTGTCACTTTACGGAAGCTGTCTTCATGGATATTACGCGCTGCTTCAAAGATAAATAACTTTTGCTCTTTGGCAAGAGCAACCAGTTCTTGCCACTCTGTTAATTTAGTCACCGCTGGTTTTTCAACGATGACATGTTTACCTGCTAATAAGGCTGCTTTACTTTGTTCAAAGTGCAAGCTATTTGGTGAGGCAATGTAGATAACATCAACATCTCCACTTGTCATAAATTCATTTAAGTCTGTGCTAACTGTTGTGACACCAAAGTCAGCCCCAAATTCTTTAGCTGTTTCTTCACGACGTGAATAAACACGTGTTAATTGGTAGCGTTTTGTTTCCTCAGCCGCTTCCACAAATTGTTTCGTAATCCAGTTTGTTCCAATAATCCCTAATTTCAACATCATCAATTCCCCCTATTTAGTTTCTTTAAATTCGATCGCTAAATCGAATGCTATTTCTTCTTTTAACTCAATTGTGTCAGCTGTTACCTGACAGTTGTAAACCAAGACTTGTGTCCCTGCTGTCATCGCTGCTTGAAGTGCCGCACTGAGTTCTGGTTGGCGTTCGGTATGAACGGTACCCTTACTGACAGACTCTAACTGAGCAATGAACAAGACATAGGTTTGATAGCCTTCCTTTTGTAAAGCCGCCAATTCTTTAACATGTTTCAAAGCACGTAAACTTGGGGCATCCGGAAAAGCACCGATGCCATTCGCTTCCAACGTCATTCCTTTAACTTCAACAATCGCCGTTTGACCTGTTGCAGTTTCCACCACAACATCAAAGCGCGACGAACCAAAGGTAACTTCTCGTTTAACCTCTGTAATTGGGCCAACTAATCCAGGTAAGCTAATTGCGCCACTAGCGATACCTTCAGCTGCTAATTGATTAGGAACTTGGCTGTCAATATTGACCCATGTGCCATTTTTATTAGCAGCAATTAAATCATAGTCTGTTTTACGAGTGGCAGATCCTTGATAAGAAATAGCTACCTCTGCACCAGGGAAAAGCAACTCTTTACAACGACCAGTATTCTTGACATGGACCCGTTCTGGTTCCTCTTGATTCGGTAATGTGACTTGGGCAATAAAACGATTATCTCGTTGTAAAAGTGGTACTGTTTCAACTTTTGGATACTCCACCATTGGCAATCAAACCCTTCTTCTCTAGTCCACTTTATTATACACTATTTCCAAGACCGAAGCTTTTATTTGAACTTGTCTAAAAAACTCCGAAAAAGAAGGCTTAAAGTTGCAAAAAAGACGCGAGAGTTTTACACTTAAGGTACATAAAATGAGAGAAAGGTTGGCTTAGTAATGGTAAGAAAACAAGATTCTAAAAATATGTCCTTGACTGATTTAGTTTTAACCAAATTACCTTTTCTTAAAAAGAAACAAACAAAGCAAGGGCCTTCTGAAAAAATAATTAAAAAACAATACGTAGGACGTTGGTACGTCTTTGACCGTACCAAATCAATTCAGCATTCATTAGAAATTAAACCAGACTTTTCAATGCTCTTAGATAACGGCCACTATCAGTTTACTCTCATTACCTTAACTGAAGAAAAATTAGTCTTGCGTGATCGCCTTGGCTACTTTATTACGATTACTTGTAAAGACCAGCAGCCCGTTTCACTATTTGATGAGGCTGAGAATAAAACCTATGATTTAGAAAAATAAAAAGCCTCCCAAATGGGAAGGCTTTTTTTAGACTGAAATATTTTCTGGTTTCGGTGCTTTCCAGATTAATGTTAATGAAAAACTGATTAATAAGATAATCGTTACCACGATTGATGGGTAACTTGTTTTAATATCCATCAAGGTACCGGCTAAGATTGGACCAGCAATGTTACCAACACTTGTTAGGGCTGAGTTAACACCGTTGACTGTCCCTTGGTTGTTACCTGCTTGTTTCGTTAAGAAGGTTGTAACCGCTGGACGCAACAAGTCAAAGGCTAAGAAAATAACAAAGGTACAAACCGCTACACTCCAGAAACCTTTAGCCGCTAACATAATGAAGACGAAAGCTGCACTGAAGAATAGACAAATACGAATGACACCGATTTCGCCTAGTTTCTTGACCATACCATCGAAGAAAACTAGCTGAGCAATCAAGGCTAAGACCCCACTACCAACCATAATAACAGCGATGTCTAATTCATTAAAACCATACACACGAACGACATAGACACTGTATAAACTTTCAAAGGCAGCTAAACCAAAAGCATTAATTAAAATGATTAAGAACGGAAACATTAAGTTCTTTGAGAAAATAATTGAGCGAATGCTGACTTTCTCTTTTGCTTGTTCTGCTTGTTCTGCTGTTCTTTCTGGTTCTTTCAATAAGAAGAAGGCAAATAAACAGCCGACTAATCCTAAAACGAAAGCCGCAAAGAATGGCAAACGTGATGAGTAGTGTCCGAAGAAACCACCGATACCAGGGCCAATGATGAAACCACCACTAATAGCTCCTGACACCCAACCCATTGCTTTGGGACGTTCCTCTAAAGAAGTCATGTCCGCCACAAAGGCCATCACTGATGGGAAAATCAAGGCGGCACCTAGTCCACCTAGCAAACGTGAAATATATAATAGACTCACCGTTTGTCCCAAACCAAATAAAAGTTCTGACACAGCAAAAACAAACATCCCTACAACAATCATGCGTTTACGACCGTATAAATCTGAAAAACGACCAGCGATTGGCGAACAGACTAACTGCGCCGCAGCATAGGCCGCAGTTAAATAACCCATCGTTGTCATTGTCAGCCCCATCTCTTGTTGGATGGCTGGCGTAACAGGGACGACTAACCCAATCCCTAGAAATACTATAAATAAATTGGCTACTACAATTAGTAACATGCGTTTAGTTTCTTTATCTTGCATCTTATCACTCCTTTACGAATTCAAATAACTGATCTCTACTAACAAAAAACTAGTTATTTCCACTTCTCTTTATCTTAGCTTATTGTGCTTTTTTTGACTAGCAAAAAATCTATCTTTTTTTAAACAAACTGAAAGTTTGTTTCTTATATTAATCGCATTATATTCTGCTATACTAAAGAAAACAATCTAGAAAGGAGTTTTTATGTATCCGCAAACGCAAAAACATATCGTAAAAATGATGGCAGAACAAGTCATGCCAGGGGCTAATGTTGGTTTTATCAAAGATGGCGAACGTGTCATCACGACCCTTGGTCACGCTCAAATCATCCCTACTTGCGAACCACTGACACCATCCCATCTCTATGATGTGGCTTCTCTAACAAAAGTGATTGGCACCACCACCCTAATCTTACAATTATGGGAAGATGGCAAACTGGATATTTCAAAACCCCTACATGATTATTATCCAGCTTTTGAAAATCAAGATATCACGATATTAGAATTACTGACTCACACCTCAGATGTTCAAGCTTATATTGAAAATCGTGACCAATTGTCGGCTGAAGAATTAAAGGCGGCTTTATTGCGTTTAAAACCAGGTTCAGAACAAGGACATAAAGTCGCCTACACTGATACAGGCTCGCTACTTTTAGGTTTCTATTTGGAAGAAGTTTATCAAAAACCGATTCAAACATTGATAACTGAAAGAGTTTTAAAACCACTGGCAATGAGTCACAGTACCTTTAAGCCTAACTCTGAACATGCTATCGCGCCGACAGAAAACCACCCGACTCGTGGCGTGATTAAAGGACAAGTCCACGACCCGAAAGCTTTCAAGTTAAAAGAAAACTGTGGTAGTGCTGGTTTATTTAGCACGATAGATGACTGTTTACTATTTGCTGAAACGCTTTTAAACAATGGGACAGCTCCTGATGGCCATCAACTATTAAAACCTGACACCGTCGAGCGTTTAATCAGCGATTGGACAACTAACACCTCTCACCCACGTTCTTTAGGATGGGATTTATTACCCGGCCGCACTGCTAATTCACCGTTATTGTTCCATACTGGCTATACTGGCACCTTTATGATCATCGATGTGTCTCAGCAAGAAGCCTTTGTCTTTTTATCCAATCGCGTCCACCCCGTGGACCATCGTCAAGCCTACATTGACGAACGAAATAAATTACTAGAAATCTACTTGTCAGAAAAGAAGAATTCCTAAGTTTCTGCTATAATAAACAAGATTAATCCATTGGAGGTAATAACTATGACACAACCACTATTCTTAACTCCCGTCTTCCAAGAAAAAATCTGGGGCGGTAAAAAATTAGCAACAAACTTTGACTACCAATTACCAAGTGACAAAACTGGCGAATGTTGGGCCATCAGTGCTCATCCAAACGGCACATGTACCATTGAAAATGGTCCCTTCAAAGGCCAAACGTTAGACCAATTATGGACGAACCAACCTGAATTATTCGGCAATCCCGAAGGACCTGTTTTCCCTTTACTAACAAAAATTTTAGATGCAGATGATGACTTATCAGTCCAAGTTCACCCTGATGACGCTTACGGTATGGAGCATGAGGGCGAATTAGGAAAAACTGAATGTTGGTACATTATCGATGCAGATGAAGGCGCTGAAATCATTTATGGTCACCACGCTAAAACTCGTGAAGAGTTAGAAAGCATGATTAAAGATGGTAACTGGGATGACTTGTTACGCCGCATTAAAGTTAAAAAAGGCGAATTCTACTTCGTGCCAAGTGGTACAATTCACGCAATCGGTGCTGGTATCATGATTTTAGAAACCCAACAAAGTAGTGACACGACTTACCGTGTTTATGATTACGATCGTTTAGGTGATGATGGTCAACCGCGTGAGTTGCACATTCAACAATCTGTTGATGTTTCAATGGTGCCACACGTTGATCCAACTTCTGCGATTAAAGAAACATTAATTGGTAAATCAAAAATCATTGAGTATGTTCGGACACCTTTCTTCAACGTTTATGAATGGCAAGTAAATGGCATGATAGATTTCAAACAAGCTGCTCCTTATACATTGGTTAGCGTGATTGATGGTGCTGGGAATTTAGTTATTACTGATGAAGAAACTGGCGAAACTAACACTTTCGAAATTGCAAAAGGCACACACTTTATCCTACCGAATCAAATTAAAGCATGGCACTTAGAAGGCGAATTACAAATTCTCGCTTCTGAACCAGGCTCTGAACTATAAAAAAAGCAACTGACTTTTGTCAGCTGCTTTTTTTATTTTAAACTTCAGTTAGTTCTCCTTGATCCTCATCATCATCTGAATCAGATAAGAAGTCATGAACTTGAATTTGATTTAATTGATCACATTTCAAATGCATTTTGTGACCAGCAATGCTCATCGGTACTTTTTCAGTTACCACATCACTAAATTGTAAACCAAACCAACGAGCTGGCGATGTTGCCACTGATTTAATGGCTAACTTCGCTTGCATGATCATCCGGTCGAAGCCTGATAAGTCTGATTTGCGTGATAGTTCACTGCGAATTAAGACGAAGCAGAAATCGCCGACTTCACGGCCTGGATAAATGGTATATTTCTGAGGTTGTTTCGCTAATTTACCTTCTTCCATTAAATCGTAGACAATCCGGCGTAAGTATAAGTTAACATCTTGGTTGACACGGAAACCTAAACGTAATTGCACATTGACAATGTGGTCAGTATCCATCATATCAACATGATACTCTTTCGTGTAAGGTTCATCCGTCACTACAACGTTAACGAACCAATAAACTTTGGCACGTTTGGGTTTTTTATCTAAAATTGAGTACATAATCTCGCGACCAATTTTATGACCTTTCAAATTATCTGTTAAGAAGACAGCATTTGTTTGATATAACGGAATGCTTTCATCATGACTTAAGGCGCTTAATTGATCTGTGTAATCATATAAAGACACGCGTTCTGATAAACGCTCTTGGATAATTGAGCCTTTTTCCCAAATGAACATAATCGCTAGGATCGCTAAAGCAATTAAGACTGCCACAAAACCACCGTGGAAGAATTTAGTCGCACTAGAAATAAAGAAGATGGTTTCAATCGTTCCAAAGAATAAGAAAATGCTATAAGCAATAATTCGCGGAACACGACGTTGCAATAAGTAGAACAATAATAAAACTGTTGTCATCAACATTGTCACAGTAATCGCTAAACCATAAGCTGCTTCCATCTTCGCTGATGTTCTAAAACCTAAAACAACCATGATACAAGTGACTAGTAACATTGAGTTCACCGCAGGAATATAAAGTTGTCCTTTGTGATCCGTTGGGTAAATAATTCTAAATCTAGGTAATAATCTTAACTTAACTGCTTCTGATACTAATGTGTATGAGCCTGAAATTAATGCTTGTGAGGCAATCACTGCGGCAATTGTCGCAAATACTACCCCAAAGACTGATAAACTCGGTGGCATCATGCGGAAGAATGGGTTTAACATTTCCACACTTTGGTAATACGCATCATCTTTTACTGATAGAATCCAGGCTGCTTGACCGAAGTAATTTAAAATCAAACAAATTTTAATATATGGCCAACTACCTAAAATATTTTTACGACCAACATGTCCCATGTCAGAATACAATGCTTCTGCACCTGTCGTCGCAAGGAAAACACTTCCTAAAATAAATAAGCCGGCTTTGTTTTCAGGACTGAATAATAATTGAATCGCATAATAAGGGTTTAAGGCTCTTAACACGCCTGGGTTATCCATAAAGTTATAGAAACCAATGGCACCTAAGAAAGTAAACCAACCTAACATTGCTGGACCAAAGGCTTTCCCAACTTTTTCTGTTCCGAAACGTTGGATCATAAATAAAACGATAATAATGGTTATTGTAATGCCAATAATAATGTTTTGATTATTGCCAAAAACATCGTAGAAGGCTGGAATCCCACGCAACCCTTCAATAGCTGTGGTGATTGTCACGGCTGGTGTTAAAATCCCATCAGCTAGCAAAGCCGCACCACCAATCATCGCTGGGATGATTAAATAACGACTATATTTTCTAACTAAGGTATAAAGTGAGAAAATCCCACCCTCACCATGGTTGTCCGCACGCAAGGCAATCAAGACATACTTAACCGTTGTTAACAGTGTCAATGTCCAAACAATCAATGAGACCGCTCCGACAATAAAGTTTTCTGACACTTGGGCTAGTCCGCCATTACCTTCAATAATAGCTTTCATTACATATAATGGACTTGTACCAATATCTCCATAAACAACTCCCATGGCTACTAAAGCGCCACCTAGTTTAAACTTATCTAAACGACGATCTTTCTTTTCTAAACTCATCTTCTTTCCTCCTAACACTCTCCAAAATCTCCTGTATGTGTAACGAATGAGGCGTCCCTCTTCCATAATTTGAAAAACTTTTTATCACGCTCAACTTTTTTTGATATCTCCCTTTAAAATAATCGCTGTATCTTTTGGCACTAAAGGGATTGACACTTTTCTATTTTATGTCATTTTTGAACCGATGAAGCATATTATATGCCTTTAAAACTAAAAGTCAATCAAGATTTTCAACTTTTTTCTGAAAAAAACTTCTGGTCTTTTTTTACTAAATTTGTCATCATAAAAACTTATTTAAAAGCGGTCATTTTTAACCTCTATTTTTTATCTTTTCACCCTAGTCTGTGTTAAAATAAAGCCTACATACACGATGATTAGGAGCTACCTTTTATGAAAGAAAAATTAAAGCGTGTTTTAAAAACACCTTATCCATACTTAGCATTTTTTATTCCCGTTATTATCATGGCAATCAAATATGCCACCCTTGGTATTTATTGGGGCAGTGATCGGACCTTATTAGCCAGCGATGCTTTTTCACAATTTTCAAATTTCCACGCTAGTTTTAATAACGTCTTAAAAGGGGACCAAAGTATTTTTTACACTTGGAACTCTTCCCTCGGTCTCAACTATTGGGCTTTGATTGCCTACTATTTAGGGGGGATTTTCACGCCGTTGGTTTTCTTCTTTAAAAACAATCAAATTCCAGATGTGATTTACTTATTAACCTTATTAAAAATTGGTTTAGCCGGCTTAAGCTTTTGGGTCTTTTCGAAGCGTACCTACAAACTGCAATCATTTACTCATGTAGCCTTAGCCGTTAGCTATGCTTTAATGTCTTATGTGACGGTTCATGCTGAATTAATCATGTGGTTGGACGCCTTTATATACTTACCACTTGTCTTTTTAGGCTTACAGCGTTTAATGGAAGAAAAAAAACCTTTACTTCTATTTATTAGTTACTTTTTGCTATTTGTATCTAACTTCTATTTTGGATTCATGATCGGCGTTCTGTCCTTCCTTTATTACTTCGCTAAAACAATTGGACAATGGGAGCGTTACAAAAAAACGATTCCTCATTATTTGATTACCTCATTATTAGCAGGTGGGGCTTCAATGGTCATGATTTTACCAACAGTTTTTGATTTACAAGCTAATGGAGAAGGGTTAAACCCTCTCCTAATGAAAAAAACCGAAGCAACTGGTCTCTTCGATTTCTTTATTAAAAATATGATTGGGGTCTACGACACAACTAAATATGGCTCAATTCCATTTATTTATATTGGTTTAATCCCACTTGTTTTCTGTCTTTTCTATTTCTTATCGAATCGTTTCCCACTGAAACAAAAACTTTTATACGGCGGTATCTTTGCTTTTATTACCGCTAGTTTCTACTTTGAGCCGCTAAACTTATTCTGGCATGGTTTCCACTTCCCTAATATGTTTTTATTCAGATATAGTTTTGCTTTTTCATTCTTAGTGATTGTTTTAGCCGGCTATGGCATGGAAGCATTCACTAAAAAAGAAGCCCCAAAATTAATTGCGCTGAGCCTTAGCTTGATGGGGATTTTCGCGATTGTCTTCGCCTTTAATCATACTGGCCAATACGAGTATTTAAAATGGCAAAACTTAGCTTTCACCTTAATCTTTTTAGTCCTTTACCTAGCTGGACTACTTTATTACTTACGTATTCGTAACGTCTTTGGAAAAGTGGCACCTGTCTATATGAGACGGTTTGCCTTTGTCTTGTTACTATTAATGTCTTTAGAAGCTAGTGTCAATACGCACTTTATTTTAAATGGCGTGAAAAAAGATTGGAACTATCCATCACGTAGTTTATATAGCGGACCTTACAAAGACTATAAAGAGGCAGTGGATCATTCTAAAAAAGAAGATAACGACTTCTTCTACCGCATGGAATCGCTAGACTCTGTTTCAGCCAACGACAGCATTAACTATGGCTATCATGGTCTAAGTCAGTTTTCATCTATCCGCAATACAAATAGTGCCCAATTGTTAAATAAACTTGGTTTCCGTTCTCGCGGTGCCAATGCTAATACTCGCTATGAAAATAACACCTTGATGATGGATTCTCTCTTTGGTATTAAATATAACTTATCAAAAAATCCCCCTCAAAAAGATGGCTTTACTGAAAGTTATCGCAATGACACTTACAAAGTTAACAAAAATGAACACGCCCTTGGTCTAGGCGTTTTAGCTCCAAACTCATTAGCCGATTTAACACTAAAAGATAACAATGTTCTTGGTAATCAAACAGACTTTATCAACAGCTTAACTGGTAAAACAGATTTATTCTATACGCAATCTACACCAAAAGTGGTTGAGTCGAATAATGTGGAACAGCAAAAAAATGACAAAGGGAATATTATTACTTACCAAGAAAAAGAAGGTAATATTGGCAAGAAAATTACTTTCTCTGTTACTGTTCCTGCTGGTCGTCAAGCTTACTTAAGGCTGCAGCCAACTGACTTTAATCAAATTAAGTCCTCAACAGCTGAAGTTAGTATTAACGGCTTACGACATAAGACCCAGTTAAAAAATAATGGTGAATTTTACAACCTAGGAAATTACTTAGTCGCTACGGAAATCACCTTTACATTAGAATTGTACGGAACACCTGCTGTTAGTCTATTTGAACCAACGGTAATTTTCTTAAACTTAGACAATTACCACTCAGCCATGAAGCAACTTGCTGAAAAACGTGTTGACTTTACAGTGACTGGTCGGAAAGCGACTGCTGAGGTCAACCTGGAAAAAGATCAACTTTTAATGACAACGATTCCCTATGATAAAGGTTGGACAGCCTATGTCGATGGTAAAAAAACTAAAACAACTGATTTAGATGATGCTTTACTAACATTACCGCTGAAAGCTGGTAGCCATCAAATCAAACTTGTCTTTTTACCCCAAGGTTTCTTAATTGGGTTTAGTTTATTCATTATCTGTTTTATTTTGTTCAGTCTGTATCTCTACATTTTAAGAAAACAAAAAAATAAGCCATAGGAGCAGTTGCTCATGTGGCTTATTTCCATTTCAAGAATCGGTAAGCAATTAAATCAATCAATAAGAATAAAATAAAACCAATTGTACTCAAGACCAAAATCGCTCCGTACATTGCTGGATAATCCATTCTTAACCAATAATCCATAATCAAATGTCCCATCCCAAATTTCGTTCCATAGTTTTCAGCGAAGAATAAGACACTAATCGCTGTCCCTAAAGAAATTCGGCTTGTACTTAACATCGCACTTAAACTAGCTGGGAAGGTAATCATCGTAAACTTTTTCCACGGTGTAATTTGTAACCCTTCATAAACATCATATAGATGTTCCGGAATTTCCAAGATAGCATCACGAACGGATAAGACAATTTGTGGGAATAAAATCAAAATGACTAAAATGATTTTCGAAGTTTCACCTAAACCAAATAGCAACATGATCATTGGTAACAGCGCTAGTTTAGGGATAGGATAAGTTAAATAAATAATGGGATCTAAAATTTGATTGGCTTTTTTCGAGCGTCCCATTAAAATTCCTAGTCCCCCACCCAAAATTAGAGCAACTGCTAATCCAATAAAGATGCGACGCAAGCTCACTAAGATGTGCCAACCTAATTGATCTTTGAACAAGTTAGGTAAGTTTTGATAGACTACTACAGGACTTGGTAAACTTGGCATATTTAACGCTAAACTAATTAACCACCAAAGTAGATGTAAAATAATAATACCTAGTAATACGCCAACTAAGCGTTCTTTCATTTTCTTTTCTGCCATCTTAGTTTAACTCCTTTCTCAAAGAGTGAACCATTTGATAGAAATCTGGTTTCTCACGTAAAGTAGTTAAATCTTGATTGGCATCAAACAAGGGATTGTCAATGACTTTGGTAATTGTTCCCGGTTGTCCTGCCATCACAATAATTTTTTGACCCATCAGAATGGCTTCATCCACATCGTGAGTGATAAATAATGTCGTTCTAACTTTTTTCTGCCATGTTCTTAAAAATAACTGTTGCGCTTGTTCGCGACTGAAAGCATCTAATGCTGAGAATGGCTCATCTAATAATAAGAAGTCACTATCTGTTGCCAAACCACGAGCAATCGACACACGCTGTTGTTGCCCACCACTCATTTGATTAGGGAACTTATCTTGAATGGCAGTAATCGCCATATCTTCAAACAGCTGACTAACAATTGTATCATCAGTTTCTGACCAAGCTTTTTTCTTTTGGCTAATCTTTCTAGCAGCTCGCACCGCTTGACCAGCTGTTTGCCACGGCAATAAACCATAGTTTTGAGGAACAATCCCTATCATGTGTTGCTCTGGTTGAAAAGTAATGTCACCAATCATCATTGTGCCTGCTGATAACGGTAGCAAGCCGCTAATCAATTTTAGAAGAGTTGTTTTTCCGGTACCTGACTGCCCGACAATCGTATAGATTGTCCCTTCCTCAAAAGACGCATTAATCTCAGCCAAAATTGGTTTGCCGCCAATTTCAACTGAGATTTTTTGTAAGTCTAAATTTTTATTTAACAAAGTCATTGTTCATAACATCTTTAGCAGTGATTTCTTTTGTTAACAATCCCTTTTCGATTGTCCACTCAAGGGCAGACGTCACATCTGCTTCTTTAACTGCTTCGATTTCACCAAAGTCAGGTACTTCGATTAAATCTTTCATATCTTCTGGGAAACCAACATCTTTAATGAAAAGATCCATAAATTCTGAACGATCATTTTCTTTAATATATGCTGAAGCTTCATTGTAAGCTGTCATCATACCTTTAATCGCATCATCATTTTTTTCGATAAATTTAGTATCAAAGATAATCGCGAAAGGATTAAAACCTAAGTCTTTTGTTGTTTGCACAACGTGCATGCCTTTAGCTTTACCAATTGTAACGAATGGTTCAGGTAAAATCGCTCCAGCTGTTTGACCTGCCCCTAAACGTTCTAAACGAGCTGGTACTGGTGGAATATTTTCAACTTTGATGTCAGCCATTGTCATATTAACATCTTTTAACATCATATCCATAGCGTAAGCTGTTCCTGTTAATTCTGCGAAATCAACGCTTTTACCTTTTAAATCAGAAACTGTTTTTACAGATTCATCAGCACTAACTAAATCAAATTCATCATACGGTGCAGCTACTGTTTTAACGTCCATATCCCCTTGTTTGTATAAAGCTAACCCAACTAAATCAGAAATCACGCCATCGACTTCGCCAGCTTGGAAAGCAGCATCACGATCTGGTCCACTTTTAAATACTTCAAGTTCAATATTGATTCCTGCTTTTTTATCCATCTCAGCTTTATGAGCCATTAAAAATGGAATGTTATCAGTTGATGGCATCACGCCTAAACGAACTGTTTTAATTTCTTTAGCAACGTCTTCTTTCTTTTCTCCAGGTGCACAAGCGACTAAAACTGTTGCAGCTAAGCCAACTGTTAGTAAGCTTAATAATGTTTTTTTCATTACTTATCCCTCTTTCATGATCCACATATTTTTACATTTTTCATTTTACACCAACGAACTGAGAAAACAATTTATTTGCTCACTTATTCATTTGTATAAAACTCCTTGATAGGACTGTTTTTTCGCCCACTATTTCTAACAACTAAACGATACGTTTGTGCAATTAAAAACAAGCTGTTTGTTGATTTCTGGAACGACAAGTAACGTGGTTGCCATTCCGATGCATAGTTTTCTTTAAATTGATGGGTATCTTTGAAGCTTGCTTGAGGATTACTGTAGGTATACAACATGTTGATTAACCGTTCTTTAAAGAACGACGATTTTGCTTCGCCCACTTTTACCAGTGGCGATAGCCCCAGCGATACTCCTGATAATTGATCAGACTTTGCTTGTTGGATTAAGTGTGTCATTAAGAAGTGATCAATGCCATCTGGCACATCATCACGATAACGCATCAAACTATAACCAACCTCTGTCTTGTTTTGAGGTAAGGTTTCACTAATAAAACCAACTAATTTATTTTCACCATCGAAGACTAGACCGACATTGCTTTGAGAAACCATCTCCCGATTAAAACGTCCGAAAGAAAAATAGCGCTCTTCATGACCTGCTAACCATTCAGCTGAGATTTCTTCTAGTTGTCCCATCAAATCATCAGATAATGGTTTTTTAACTGTTTCAAAGCGATAACCCGACTCTAGCATACCCACCATTTGATCGGCTTCTTGCCAATCATTGATCGTTGTTTCCGGTAGATCCGATAACTTAACGAAACCTTTTTCTCCCACTTTCATAAAGTCATAGCCCAAGTCGTGAAGAATTAAGGCATAACGATCGGTAATGCCGTAGAAGACCAAACGGAAACCTAAGTAATCAGCTTTTTCCATCATCTTTTGACTGGCTTCAACAATCAATGCTTCCGCTCCAATCGGATCACCTAAAACAAAATAATAACTACCTTTTCGCTCAAAGTTGAACATCACACCTGCTTCTGCAATTGGTTGATAGTAAAATTGTTGTTTATCACCTAAGCTAAACAAATGACTGTAATCATTGCTGCCATATTGCGTAATAAATTGAGACACTTTATCAGCTTGATATGCTTCACCAAGCTCTTCGTCACCACCTAAATAATCATATAAAATGGCAATTGTCGCGGCTGCTAATAACAGACCGGCAAACCCTTGGATCCAAACGGTTTCTGATGGAAATAACAAGAAATTAGCTGGCGTCTTACCATGACCAATCTTTTCACTCGCATAATAGCCGACGATTGAATACAGAATAAACAAGCCACCGTATAAGGCACCATCAACTGCTAAGGATTCCCAACTGAAAACTAATTGTTTCCGGTAAAATTCTTTTCTCGCTAAGAATAAACAAGCCACTAAGAAGGCATAAAAAATTAGCAACTGCCACGAGAAGGTTCTTGAAATGGTATTGAAAATACAGAATGCCAACACCAACATCGTTGGGAAGTAAGCTTTCTTCACGCGATTTGAGACTCCACGAGCTAAACCTAATAGTAAGAAACCAACCAACATATTTAAGCTTTGATCTAAAAAGTTAAAAGAGAAGGGAAGTAACTTTTGGAAAATCTGACTAATATTTGATAAGTTGGGAATCGTTGATAATAAAATCATCATAATCCCAGCAAAATATACCATGCCAACTAATATTAAGTGGGCTGCTTTTTGGGTGATTAATTTGGGAATCCCATCAAAGAATTCATTTACTTTCGATCCCATTTGATGAACGAAACTATAGACACCTGTTAAGAATGGCACTAAGTAATAGAAAATACGATAGTACAGTAACCAGGCCACTGCTAGTTCTTTTGAAACTCCAACTGTCCCAAGACCGACAATCATGATGACATCAAAGGTCCCCATCCCACCTGGCACCATTGAAATCATCCCAATAAAGGTTGCAGCGATAAACAATGGGTAGACGGTAAAGCTTGATACTTCTACTCCTAATAATTGACCAATCAACAAGAAGCTAATTAAAGCCCCTAACCATTGGCCTAATGATCCTAAAAATAGTTTGATAATACGTTTCGTTGTAAAGTCTTTAAATAATTTTTGCTGATTTAAATAAATAAAACCGATGATGGCTGGCGCAAACAAACTTCCGCCTAGCAACCATACCCAGTAATTTCTGAATGGATTGGTCGTTCTGAACAAATAAATATCAACGACCGTAATTAAACATAAGAACGATAACCCTGTTAACATAAACAATGCTACTTTTGAAACAGTCGCAATGGTTTTCTTAGAACTCACGCCATCCCCTCCGTAAAAACGGGCACGTAATGTGGCACCAATAACCCCACCAAAACCAGCTAAGTTGTTCAGCGTATTAGTTGTCCACGCTGATGTTAGTAAGTGTTTACGCGGTAACCGTTTTTTACCGTTTGCTGCTAAAATTTCAACGGTAACCCAGTCATAGGTCATCATTGGCAAGACCGCTACTAAACCAGTCACCACCATTAATAATAAGCGTTTTTTCGGCTGAGAAAACAAGATTGTTTGGAGTTCACTCCAGGTCATCCCTTGCAGGATGCCAGTCATTTGATTCACAACAAATAACAGAATTGAGAATAAAAACAAAGCTTTTAACATGCCACTATATTTCTTTAAGACAGCCAAAAGCTGTTTCAATTTATCTAACATATTTACTGCACTTCCTTGTTTTGAGACTAGCTGAATCATCAGCTCAAATTTTATAATCGTTATTTATATGTTAGCTTATTCTTCTATATAATACCAGTACGGCTCACCCACTTTGCAGTTTCAAACTTTTCAAGGTAAGATAAGATTATTAAAAACAAGAAAAGAGGGCTTCTTATGAAAATTGGGTTTATTGGAGCAGGTAACATGGCTCAAGCGATTATTAAAGGACTTGTAGCGTCAGAGACTGTTACTGGAGATGCTATTTATTTAACAACTAGCACTGTCGAACATAGTCAAGAAGTGGCTGGTCAATTAGGTGTACACGCTTTAGCCTCTAACGAGGAACTAGCTAAGACCGTTGATTATTTAATCTTAGCAGTCAAACCTGGTGTTATTCCAACTGTGCTAACTGACTTGTCAGCCATCTTATCAACAAAAGATCTGCCCATCATTTCGATTGCTGCTGGGCTAACATTAGCCGATTTAGCAAACTTAGTTCCAACCAATCCTCAACAAAAATTCATTCGTGTGATGCCTAATATGAATGTGACTGTCCGCATGGGTGTTTCAGCGATTACTGCAAATACGTTTGTCGAAGAACAAGAAACTTTCACTGCTCAAACTATTTTCGATGCTGTTGGTTCAACCTATTTAATTGCCGAAAAAGACTTCCGTAACTTCACCTCATTGGCAGGTTGTTCACCAGCTTATACTTACTTATTTATCGATGCCATGTCACGAGCTGGTGTTAAAAACGGCTTACCAAAAGCATTAGCCACTAAAATTGCGACGGAAGCTGTGATGGGAAGCGCCGCCTTACTTTCTGCGACAGAAGATGAGACGCCATGGGATTTAATTGATAAAGTTTGCTCACCTGGCGGAACGACCGTTGCTGGTTTAGTTTCTTTAGAAGAAGACGCTTTTACTGCAACTGTTATTCGTGCTCTTGATGCTACCATCAAACGTGATGAAGAAATGACAAAATAAAAAAGACTCCTAATAGGAGTCTTTTTTTATTTATTTAAACCATCATAAATGATTTCTAAATTGTATGCCATCATATCTAGATACGTATCTCCGACTTCACCAGTTTTAGCTAATGAATCGGTAAATATTTTTTTATAGATAGGAATACTAGTCGCTTTAGAAACACTTTCCATACTACGTGGGTCAACACTAGTTTCAACAAATAATGAGGCCACGTTCGTCGAATCAATCTTATCAATAATGTGTTTCATTTGATCTGGTGTTCCTTGATTCTCAGTGTTTATTTCCCAAATGTAGGCCGCTTCTAAGCCGTATGCTTTAGAGAAATATTTAAAAGCTCCTTCACTTGTTACGAGTAATGCCTTATCTTTTGGTAATTTACTAAATTTATCTTTTGAATTATCATTCAGCTCAGTTAATTTAGCACTGTATTCTTTAGCATTTTTCTCGTAGTCTGCTTGATGTTCAGGATCTTTAGCAACTAATGTTTTAGTGATATTTTCAATATAGATTAAGCCATTAGCAATATCTAACCAAGCATGCGGATCTTGCTCTGACTCTTGACCTTTACTTGTTAAATACTGTGGCTCCACACCGACACTAACCGCAAAATAATCTTCTTCAGATTTTTTATGGCTCGTTTCCATTAATTTAGTGAACCAGCCATTTCCGCCTGTTTCTAAATTCAAACCATTATAGAAAATAATATCTGCATCAGACGATTTAGCAACATCCTCTGGTAAAGGTTCGTATTCATGTGGATCCGTCCCAACTGGCACGATACTATGCACTAATACGTGATCTTTTCCGACTTCGTTGACCATATCAGCTAAGATTGAATTGGTAGCAACGATGTGGACTTTCCCATCAGCATGTTCACCTGGATGATCTTTCTTTCCACATCCAACTAATAGCACTAACAACAAAGCAGATAAAACCATTACATTAATTTTTTTCAATTTCCATCCCTACTTTCTTAGTTTTAAAGAAACCTTGTTTCGGCGAAAAGATAAACGCTAGGATAAAGAAGAAGGCTGCTGTCATAACAATTGCTGCACCTGAAGCTAAGTTGAAGCTGTAACTAAAGAACAACCCAACGACTGAACTAATCACACTTATAATAGATGATACCCAAATCATGTGAGATAGTTTGTTTGTTAATAGGTAAGCTGTTGAAGCTGGCGTGATTAATAATGCCACCACTAAGATTGTTCCGATTGTTTGTAGAGCTGTTACTGCAACTAATGTTAAACCAAACATCAAGCCATAATGAATTAGCTTTGTATTTAAGCCATAGGCTTCTGCCATGACTGGATCGAAAGAACTAACTAATAACTCTTTATAGAAAATCGCAATAAATGATAAAACAATCACAGCAACGCCGAGAGTTAACATAATATCACTTTGACGTACCGCTAACACATTCCCAAAAAGAATGTGATATAAATCCGTTGAACTTTGTGCAAAACTAATTAGAATGACACCTAAGGCAAAGAAAGAACTAAATACAATACCAATAGCTGCATCATTTTTCAGCTTACTTTTTTGACCGATTACACCGATCAAACCAGCTGTTGCTATCCCAAACACTGTCGCTCCAATAATGTAATTAATTCCTAACATATAAGAAATCGCAACACCTGGGAGCACCGCATGAGAAATCGCGTCGCCCATTAAAGACATTCCTCTCAGAACAATAAAACTACCCACAACACCTGAAGTTAAACCGACAACGACACAGGTAATTAACGCATTTTGTAAAAATTCATAATGGATTAATCCATCAATAAAATTACTAATCATTTGACTCCACTCCTTTGATACGAATATCACCTAATGAACTGCCGTAGGCTTCTTGAATTTTTTCTGTTGTAAATATTTCTGACACCGGACCTGATGCAATCAATTTTCTATTTAAAATAATTAACTCATCAAAATAAGTTGTGACTTTTGCCAAATCATGATGGACGATGACAATAGTTTTGCCTTTTTCTTTTAACACTTTTAAAATATCGACAATAACTTTTTCACTTACCATATCAATTCCGACAAAGGGCTCATCTAAGAAAATAATATCAGCTTTTTGCGCTAAAGCTCTGGCTATAAAAACGCGTTGTAATTGTCCGCCTGACAATTCACCAATTTGGCGGTCGTGAAACTCTGTCATCTTAACAGCTTCCAAACACTCTTTCACTAATTCTTTTTCTTTTTTTCCTGGTCGGTGAAATAACCCTAAGCCGGGATACGTTCCTAATAACACAACATCTTCTACCGTAATCGGAAATGTTAAATCAGAATTACTACGTTGTTCTACGTAGGCAATTGTTTTACGCATATCTAATAAATTTTGCTTGCCAACTGTAGCACGTCCACTGGCTGACTTAACTAAACCAAGTAACCCTTTTACTAAAGTTGATTTACCGGCTCCATTTGGACCGATAATCCCAGTAATTTTTCCAGGCTGTATGTCTAATGAGATATCTTCCAAAGCAACTTTCCCTTGATAATGGACTTCAAGATTCTCAACATGAATTGGTAAATATGAGACTTTCGGAGTTGTCTCAACTTGAGCATTGTGACTCATTTAATCACTCCTCTTATTTTATAAGTTTTAGGTATGCCTAAACTTTAAATTAAGTCTACCATTGAACTGTCGATTGGTCAAATTTTTGATACAAAAAAGAGCCCCTCCTAAAAGGGACTCTCTCGTTAGTCTTATTTGTGTTTATTTAAGATTTCGATTAATTGTTCTTTACGGTGAACACCGATTAATGTTTCAACCGCTTCGCCATCTTTTTTAACGATTAATGTTGGAATACTTTGAACACCGAATAAAGCAGGTGCTGCTTGGTTTTCATCAACGTTAACTTTAGCAATTGTCACATCAGTCATCTCTTCAGCTAACTCATCTAAGATTGGTCCTTGCATACGACATGGTCCACACCAAGGTGCCCAGAAGTCTACTAATACTAATCCTTCACTTGTTTCTGCATTGAAATTGTTATCATTTAAATTTTTTACCATTATTGTTTCCTCCTTTAGAGGTTTCCCTCTAGCTTATAGATTAATTATACCATAGGGGGTAATTCCTTTAAATTTATCTGCTCACAGTTTATTTGAAATAAGCAATTGTTGCTCCCGTACCACCTTGGCTCTGTGGTGCCAATTCAAAACTCTTCACACTGCGGTGTTTTTTCAAGAATGTGGTAATCGCTTCTCGCAGGACACCTGTCCCTTTACCATGAACAATCGTTACTTGACTATAGCCAGCCAACAAAGCCGCATCTAAATAACGATCCACAGATTCTAAAGCATCTTCGTAACGCATGCCACGTAAATCTAATTGCGATTGAACGTGTTCACTAGAACGTTTCATTGTAGAGATTGGTTTTTGCGGTGCTACTTTTTCAGGTTTCAGCAATGTTAAGTCTGATTCCGGTAAGACCATTTTTAAAATCCCTAGTTGAACTTGCCAATCACCATTAGATAATTGTTTTAATAATGTTCCTCTTTGACCGTATGACTCAACTTTAACATCATCACCGGCTTTTAATTTTTTCTGTTCTTTAGCTTTTTGTAAGACTTTATTTTTCTTCAGATGACTTTCTTCATGTTTCAACTGATTTAAGCCTGTTCTAGCTGCAATCAATTCATGCTCTTTGACCATGCCATTTTTTCCTAAGGCTTTTTGTTTCTCACGCAAATCAGTAATAATCGTTTCAGCTTTTTCTTGTGCCTCGCGAATAATCTCATTCGCTTTGGCTTTCGCTTCATCTAATTCTTTTTCTTGCGCTTCAAAGAAGTAGCCATAGGCATTTTCTAAATCGGCATGCAAGCGACTGGCTTCATCGACATGATGACGCACCTCTAAGTATTCCGTTTCCGCCATTTTACGATGACTTTCTAAATCAGCAATCATGTCGTTTAAATCTTGGCTATCGCCATCAATCATTTGTTTAGCAGATTCAATAATATGTCCATCTAATCCTAAACGTTTTGAAATTTCAAAGGCATTACTGCGACCAGGCACCCCAATTAATAACTTGTAGGTCGGACGCAGACTATCAACATTAAACTCCATACTGGCATTGATGGTTCCTACACGATTGTAGCCATAAACTTTCAACTCCGGATAGTGAGTCGTCGCCATGACATAGGCACCTTTTGCTCCTACTTCATCTAAAATCGAAATAGCTAAGGCTGCTCCTTCTTGAGGATCCGTCCCAGCTCCAAGTTCATCAAATAGAACTAAGCTGTCTTGATCTACTTCCGCAATAATGTCGACAATGTTTGTCATGTGAGATGAGAAGGTACTTAAGTTTTGCTCAATCGATTGTTCATCGCCAATATCGGCAAAGATATTATTAAAGATTGCGACTTGGCTATCCTCGCCAGCTGTAATCGGCAACCCTGCTTGGGCCATAAGTTGTAGTAGTCCTAAAGTTTTCAGCGTGATGGTTTTACCACCCGTATTAGGTCCGGTTACTAAAATCGCTTGGTACTCTTCGCCAATAAAGATATCATTTGCTACAACCACATCAGGATCGATTAAGGGATGACGGGCTTGTTTTAATTCAACATGCTTTTCCTCACTAATCTTCGGAATAACACCTTTATAACTTTTACCAAATTGGGCTTTCGCATTGATGAAATCTAACTTACCTAAAACATAGGCATTTTGGATAATTTCATATCTATGTGGTTCAATCTCTGCAGAAATCTCAGCTAAAATTCTTTCCACTTCTTGACGTTCAGAAATTTGTAATTGGCGTAACTTGTTATTAAGTTCTACCACCTGCTTCGGTTCAACAAACAAGGTTTGCCCTGATGAACTTTGGTCGTGGACAACTCCACCAAAGACACTACGGTATTCACTTTTAACTGGTAACACATAACGGTCATTACGCATTGTTACTAAAGCATCGCTTAAATACTTTGCATTTTTACCACGAACTAAACCATCTAGTTGTTCACGAATGGTTTGTTCTGTTCGGCGCGTTTGCACACGAATATTTTTTAATTCTGGTGAGGCTTCATCCGTTAAGCGTCCGTCTGGTTCCACAGACTCCCGAATTCGTTGTGATAAAGCTGGCACTGTTTCCATTTGATCTGCCCAATAAAATAAACGCTTTAAGTCAATTTCAGCATCTTTTATATCATCAAAGAAACGAATGACTTCGGCCGTAGTTTGCAAGACACGACCAACTTGAGCCAACTCTAAACCATTTAAGTCCGCACCCATTTCAATTCGTTTCATGTGCGGTCCAATATTTTCTAGTTTAGGAACTGGAATACCCCCACGAATTCTTAATAGGGTTGCACCATCTTCTGTTTCCGATAACCAGTTTGTTAAGACCTCTTGATCTGTTACGGGAGACAACTTTTGAACCTCTTCTTGACCTAAAGCTGTTACCGTATATTCAGTTAATTGTTGTTTGATTTTCTCAAACTCTAACGTTTTTAAAATTTTCGGATTCATTTTTACACATCCATTTTTTAGTTTAAATTAAAAGCCGAACACAAGGTCCAGCTCTAAGATTATTTCATAATTTGATTGATCCATTCAAAAATCATATTTGAGAAATAAGGTGTATCATTTATCATAAATTTAGCAATCCCACTTGATCTTAATAGGTTTTGAATGCCGTCCATTGGAATTGTCGCTAGCATTACTAGGACAAAGAAAATTCCGATATAAGAAACTAGCAGACTGATTAAGCCACCACCTAAAAAGTTAGCTTGTTTCACAATTGGGAAGAAAGTTAAACTATTACATAACATTCCAACAAAGCGTGTTAACAACCAACCGATGATTAAAATTAAAACGAAAGATAAAATGGTATAGAAAGCTTTATCTAAATGGAATAAGGCTTCTCCTTTAAAGAACTCTAATTTACTTTCAGCATTGGGATTAGGATAAGGTACGACTAAATCCAATTTTTTTGCTAAGTTACCTGATTGTGTTTTAGCCACCACAAAAGTAATGATATAGCCTGCTGTTAAGATTAATTGCATCACTAAGCCACGACGAGCACCATTATAAAATGCTAAGGCTAAAGCTAAAATAATAATTGCTGTTAAAATCATATGTTTACCTTCCGATCTATCTACTTAAATTCGTGTGAGTTTTGTTGAATCTTTTCACGTACTTGTTGATTCATAATTGATTGTGCTTCTTGGGGCGATAACTCTTGATCAGTTAATTCAAGTTGTTCGCCACCATTTACTAGTGCTTCTTTCGCAGAATTTTCAAGTGACGTATATTTTTCTAAACGTGCTTCTAATTCTTCCGTGCGTTTCATTTTATTTTTTAACTCTTCCATTTCAGCCGTCATTTTTTTCATTTGAGCTTCCAGGCGCATTGCTTTTTCTTCTTTTTTTAATTGATCCGATAACGCATTAATCCCTAATAAAATTGAGGCATTTTCTAAAGTTGTTTCGGGTGCGATGTCACGAATTTCTGCTAATTGCTTATTCGCAATTTCTGTCACGATATCCATATGAACTTTGCTTTCAGTTCCAATAATTGTATAAGTTTTGTTAGCGATTTTTGCTTTGTAACGATTTTTTGTCTGTGTCATCACTCATAACCTCCTGGTTCAATCTAATGTTATTTAACCGTTTCATTTAATAAACGTAATTAAGCTTAATTATAAGGTAGTTCTTTTCAATTTACAATTCATACTACTTAAATATCTTAGTTGAGTTTTTATTTTTTTTTCGATACACTTAACAAGATTCGTTCACATCAAATGACTAGCAAAAGGAGTTGTCCAGTTTGAGTTCTTCAACTGTTATAAAAGTAGATCAAGGAGTCATGGCGAAGATGTCTGACTACTACGACACACATAAAAAAGCGAAAACTCCACCTTATAGCACATTCTCTGCTACTAAAAATGGTGTGACGATTACCGCATACACTTCGGGAAAAGTTATGTTTCAAGGGGCAAATGCAGAGCAAGAAGCTGCTATCTGGGGTTCAGCCTTAGAAAAGAAAAACACTGCCCCAGTGTCTGGCTTACCGAAAGATTTTTCAAGCCGGTCAGCTATTGGTAGTGATGAAGTCGGAAACGGCAGTTATTTAGGTCCCGTCGTTGTTTGCGCTTCTTATGTTGATCAAAAACACATGCCATTATTAAAAGAACTTGGGGTCAAAGATTCAAAAGAATTAACTGACCGTGAAATCAAATTAATCGCTAAAGATATTAAAGAAGTCATTCCTTATCGTGAATTAATTGTGACACCGGAAAAATACAATCAAATCCAGCCAGACTATAATGTTAACCGAATGAAAGTAGCGTTACACAACCAAGCTATTCATTTGTTATTACAAGACTTAGCACCATTAAAACCTGATAGTATTTTAATTGATCAATTCACTCCAGAGAAAAATTATCGCAAATATTTAGAACGTGAAAAAATTCAAGTCACAGATAATTTGTACTTTGCTACGAAAGCGGAACAGCATCATTTAGCCGTCGCCGCTTCCTCTATTATTTGTCGTGCTAGCTTTTTAGAAGCTTTGGATCAAGCTACTTTAGAATTAGGCTTTACGGTTCCTTCGGGAGCTGGACCTAAGTCTGACTTAGCCGCTGCTAAGATTTTAAAACGTGGTGGCATGAACTTACTACGTCAATATGCTAAGCTACATTTTGCTAACACCCAAAAAGCTCAAAATAAACTATAAAAAAAGAAGCTACTAAAAGTAGCTTCTTTTTTGTGTCTTATGCGTCAGCGTCTTCAACGAATGTATTGAAAACTTCTTCAATCATATCCCACTCAGCATCTGTTTCGATGTTTTTAAGTTCACCTTCATCAGATCCTTCAGTTTCAATGTATTGGTAAGCTAATAACTCAACGTCAGTATCATCTTCATCAACACCTGCAGGGAATAGTAAAACGTATTGTTTGTTAGCAAATTCTTCTTCACCATCGATTGTTAATAAGATTTCGAATAAAGATTCGTTACCTTCGTCATCGATTAATGTGATAAATTCTGTTTCTTGTTCGTGGTTGTGCTCTTCAGTCATGTTAAATTCCTCTTTTCCTATAGTTAATTGCTTGTTTTGTCTAAATAATTTTGTAAAATCATTACCGCCGCTAGCTTATCAATTACTTTTTTACGTTTGCTTCGAGAAACATTACCTTCCTCGACCAACATGCGTTCTGCTTCTACTGTTGTTAAGCGTTCGTCTTGGTAAGCCACTGGGACACCTGATAACTCTTCAATCTTCTTGCCATAAGCCATTGAAGCTTCGGCTCTCGGTCCAATTGAGTTGTTCATGTTCTTAGGTAAGCCAATGACTAATTGATCCACTTTATGTTCTTCAATCAATTCTTGGACGCGGTCAAACCCAAAATCGCCTTCCGCTTCATTAATGCGGATAATTTCAATTCCTTGCGCAGTCCAGCCTAAAGGATCACTAACTGCGATACCAACTGTTTTAGACCCTACGTCTAAACCCATTTTGCGCATTATTTAGCTGTCCCTTGATTGCTTAAGTATGATTTGATTAACTCTTCCATAATTTCATCACGTTCGTGACGACGAATTAAGTTACGAGCATCTTGGTAACGGGGAATATAAGCTGGATCTCCAGAAAGTAAATATCCCACGATTTGGTTAATTGGATTGTAGCCTTTTTCTTCTAAAGCTGAATAGACCGTTGTTAATGTTTCAGCAACTGATTGTTTTGAAAAATCATCTACTTTGAATTGGACTGTTTCATCTGTAAAACTCATTAGTCAACACCTCACTCCTATTATTTGTACACCTCTATTTTACTAGATAACTAAGGAAACTACAAACTTTTAGACTATATCTGAGAAAATAAAAAAACAACCCCTAGGGGTTGTTTTTGATTATTTTGATTCTTCTTTATCTGCTTCTTTTGTTTCGGTAGTTTTTTCATCTTTATCAGCATCATCTTTTTTATCTTTATCTTTTGAATCAGCTTCTTTTTTATCTTCTTTTGGTTTTTCAACAAAGGCTGATAAGACATTTTTCAATTCGTCATCGGTTACTTTTACATTAGCTTTTGTTAATTCTTTTCCGATTACAGCCGGAATGAATTCTTGATCAGCTTTTTGAGCATCCGCTGCGATTTTTGTTAATTCATCTTTAAAGGCTGACATGTCAGTCCCTTTTTCTTGGTTCTTAACCATTTTTACAATGTAGAAACTTTCTACTGGTTGACCCATTTGATCCATTTGTTTAGACGTAATAATTTCTGACATTTCATCATTTTTCAATTTGAAAGCAGCTTCTTTCACATCTTCAGGCAGCTCTTGGCTAGCAGAATTGAATTTAATTGCTCCTTTATCTTTACTTGAAGCGTGCTCTGATTTTTCACGAGCCACTGTTTCAAAATCTGTTCCAACATTAATTTCTTCGAGCGCTTTTTCAGCTGTTTCTTTATCTTTGACTGAAATCAAACGAGCATCTACTTCTGGATGGAAGTCTGCCCAAACTGATTCTAGGTCTTTATCTTTTACATCAACATGAGCATCTAACATTTTATCAAATGCTAATTGTGGTTTAATTACTGAATCTTTGTAGCTTGCTTCAGTAAAACCAGCAGATTTTAGTTGTTCTTCAAACGTATCGCCAAACTGTGCTTTAACTTCATCTAATTTAGCTTCAATATCTTTTTTATCAATATCTTTGCCATAAGCATTTTCAGCTACACGGAAGATAATTGTATTTTGTAAGCTTTGTTGAACGTTTTGATCTTTCTTGATTTCTTGGAAAAATTCTCCAACGGTGATTTTATCACCTTTCATTGTGACTAACTCTTCGTTCCCTGATGGTGAACAAGCTGCTAATGTCATAGCACAGACCATACCGACCAATGCTACTGCAATTTTATTTTTTTTCATATTTAATTGACACATCCATTCATATAATTTAACTGCTATTTCATTTAAAACTACTTTCCAACTATACCATAAGATAAAATGCAGACCTATAGTATGCCTTGATAATTCAAAGAAAAATCACATTTGAACACGACTTTTAAGATTATTTTAATTTATCTTGTAGCGTCGAGATTCGTCCCTTAATTGTGCTTACTTGATTTTGAATTTCTTTAACTCTTGGTTCTGCTTGAAATTTAAAGTCTTCAATCAAATCAGCTGTTTCTGTTTGAACTTCTTTTAGTTTAGGTAATTCAGCTTTGACAACTTCACTGTGCCCCTTAACGTTTCGAATGTCTTGAGTCCACGTAACAACTGTATCTTTTGATCCAACCGCTTCATCTACAATTGATTGACGCATGGCTTTTCCGCTTTTCGGGGCCATCAATGTTGCGACAATCCCGCCGACAGTTGTGCCAAACAAAACACCTTTTGCAAATTTTTTAAACATCCTTCATCACCTGCTCATTTAGTTTACTTGCTAATGCTTGTAACTCTGCTTGCGAGTATTTTTGACTATTGTCTTTAAATTTAATTGAGAAGTCATCTTCTGTTGTGTATCTAGGAACTAGATGCAAGTGTGAATGGAAGACTGTTTGGTAAGCAAGTTCTTTATTATTGTTAACAATATTCATCCCTTGCATTTCTGGTAAGGCATGTTCCATCGCTCGCGCAATTTTAGGAATTTTAGCAAAAACTACTCCCGCCTCTGCTCCTTGATAATCAAAAATATCTGCTACGTGTTTTTTGGGAATGACTAATGTGTGCCCAAGTGTCACTTGTGATAAATCTAAGAAAGCATAAACCTCTTCATCTTCATATACTTTATAGCTAGGAATCTCTTTATTGATTATTTTACAAAATATACAATCTGTCATCTTGTCATCTCCTTTAATATCCTTAGTGCTATCATACGTGAACAAAGGGCGTGCTGTAAAGTTAAACACCCGTTTTTAACAAGTTGTATGATATAATAAAGCACATAAAAATACTGGAGGGTCAAGATGAGTTTATCACTTAAAAATGTGACCGGTGGATATGGTCACTTAGCTGTTTTAAAAGATGTTAGCTTTGACGTGAATGCTGGTGAAATGATTGGCTTAATCGGCTTAAATGGTGCTGGAAAAAGCACTACAATCAAAGAAATCATTGGTTTACTGACACCACAACAAGGTAGTATTACAATTAATAACCAAAGTCTCGCAATGGATTCGGAAGCTTATCGCAAAGCGATTGGCTACATTCCCGAAACCCCAAGTTTATATGAAGAGTTAACCTTGCGTGAACACATTGAAGTCACTGCCATGGCTTACGACATTCCCAAAGAGGAAGCATTTAAGCGAGCACAACCTTTACTGGAAACCTTTAGATTAGACACTAAATTAGATTGGTTCCCCGCTCATTTTTCAAAAGGAATGAAACAAAAAGTGATGGTCTTATGCGCCTTTTTAGTCGAACCTGACCTCTATATCATTGATGAACCATTCTTAGGTCTTGACCCGTTAGCCATCCACGCGCTATTGGAATTAATGGCTGAACGTAAAAAAGCGGGCGCTGCAATCTTAATGTCGACGCACATTTTAGCTACTGCTGAGCGTTACTGTGATCGTTTTGTAGTCTTGCATGAAGGAAAAGTACGTGCTTACGGTACATTAGTTGAGCTACAAAAAGAATTCAATATGCCTGAGGCAAGTTTAGATGATATTTATTTAGCGCTGACCACTCTTGAGGGAGCGGTTCAATCATGAAACAATTTTATAAAAAACGCTTAGCTAGTCATCAAAAACAACTAATGACCTATCTCAAATATGTTTTCAACGATCATATGATGATAGCCATGACTTTTATTTTAGGAGGGCTGGGGTTATATTACTCTAACTTTGTTAAAACTCTCACCCCTGATTTCAAAGTTGGCTTCCTCATTATTTGGCTGATTTTACTTTTCACTTTACATATTGGAAAATTAGCAACCTTAATCAAAGAGGCTGATAAAGTTTTTCTTTTACCCAAAGAAAAACAAATGCATGAGTATTTAGGGACTGCTTTGCGCCACTCTTTGATCATGCCTTTTTTTGCTATTATTTTAATAACAGGAGCTTGCTACCCACTCCTTTTAGCCATCAAGTCAACTAGTCTAGTTGAGCTAGTTTTTATCATAATGAGTTTACTCGCTTTAAAAATTGCTCACCTAGTCTTAGCGCAACTAAACTTTTTTGTTAAATCTCGCTATCAAGCGAAAAAAATCTATGGCATCTGGTTGCTTGCGAGTGTCATTGTCATTGCCCTTGCATTATGGCAACCCCTTTTCAGTTTACCTATTGCTGTAGCGACAGCCTTATTATCATTTGTTCACTATAATAGAACAAAACAAATTGATTACTTAGATTGGTCACAGTTAATCCAATCCGAAGAAAGTCGCATGAAACGTATTTATCGTTTTATTAATTTATTTACGGATGTTCCTGGCATGCCAACAACGGTTCACAGACGAAAGTATTTCGATCCCATCTTAGCAAAAATCAAGTCATCACAAGAGCGAACTTTTGATTATTTATATGCTAGACATTTTTTACGTGGGTCTGATTACGGTGGACTTGTTTTCCGATTAACCATTATTGGTGGCCTTGCATTATTTTTCATCGACCAAACTATTTTAGCTAGTGGACTAGGTTTACTGATTATTTTCTTGATTGGCTTTCAGCTTTTACCTATGGTTAATGCTTTTAACTATATTTCAGCTGTGCAGCTTTATCCCGTGGCTCAAGCTGATAAAACTAAAGCTTTATCACGCTTAATCCAAATCGTTCTATTCAGTATTTCAATCATCTTCAGTCTTATTGCTTTAATCAGTTTTAATGATAAAGCACATGCTAGTTTGTTCATTTTGCTATCACTTCTGGAAGTTGTTATTTTCACACGTTTTTATCTGCCAAAAAAATTACAAAAAATGACAAACTTATAGACAGTTTCTCATAAAGTGTTGACGTTGTCCTCAGACAGCTTTAAAATAAAAGAGACGTACTCTAGTAAAGAAAGGATGGAGTTTCATGGAAGCAAATTTAAAGTTTGATAACAAGTGGTTACTCCAACCAATCGCTGGAGATACTGGCCAAGCCTATATGGGAACTTCAGACAATGAAAAGATGTTCATTAAACGTAACTCCCCGCCATTTTTAGCAATTTTATCCCGCGAAGGTATCGCTCCCAAATTAATGTGGACAAAGCGACTTGGAAACGGCGATGTCTTAACAGCTCAAGAATGGCTAGATGGTGATTTGCTGACATCTGAAAATTTAGGTAATCATCTAGGTGTCGTTCAAATCTTGCAACACCTACACGGTTCCGAAAACCTTGCTGACATGCTTGAAAAAGTTGGCGGCAAAAAAATGCAACCCTTGGACTTCTTAAGCAGCTATATTACTGACCTACCTTTCGGCTTGAAAGATAACAAGTATTTAGAAAGCATTTTAGAATATCTAGAACACTACATCCCAGAACCTGTACCGTTATCAGCTTGTCATGGCGATCCTATTCACAATAACTGGTTACAAGCAGCAGATGGGCACCTTTATTTAGTTGACTGGGATTCTAGCATGTTAGCCGACCCTGCTTCTGATTTAGGAACGATTTTAGGACGTTATGTGGACCACGATGATTGGACAACTTGGTTACACCAGTATGGTATTCCTAATAATAAAGAAAACATGGATCGGATCTATTGGTACTGTGGCATGAACTTCTTATTACGAATTAAACATTATTATCTACAAGGTAACTTTAAACAAGTCAATAAAGAAATTGCCTTGCTAAAGAAAATATTTATTTATTAACTACCCGACTCTCTGCTATAATAGCAGAGAGTTTTTAATTAGAAGAGGAGAATACAGATGCGCGTAAAAAATAAACCGTGGGCAAAAGATAAACTTGCTGAGTACCCACAATTTGTTGTAAACGAACCTGAAGTTTGGAAAGGTCGTTGGCAAGAACGTTTCGGCAAGAAACAACCCCTACATATCGAAGTCGGAACTGGTAAAGGTCAATTCATTTATCAAATGGCCAAAGCTAATCCTGACGTTAACTATATTGGAATCGAAATTGAAACGAGCGTCATCGTGACTGCTCTAGAAAAATTAATTGAAGAGCCACTTCCTAACCTACAATTGTTAAGAGTCGATGGTCGTGATTTAACAGAATACTTCAATGATGCAGAAGTTGACTTACTTTACTTGAACTTTTCTGATCCATGGCCAAAAACACGCCATGCCAAACGTCGTTTAACGTATAAAACTTTCTTAGCAACTTATGAACAAATCTTAGTACCTGACGGTGAAATCCATTTCAAAACAGATAACCAAGGATTATTTGAATATTCACTTGCTAGCTTTTCACAGTACGGTATGATCATTAACCAAGTTTGGTTAGATTTACACAATTCAACCTTTGAAGGTAATATCAAAACAGAATATGAAGAAAAATTCTCAAACAAAGGTTTTAGAATTAATCGTGTGGAAGCTTACTTCCCTTCAGACAAATAAAAAGAACAGCCAATGGCTGTTCTTTTTTTATGCTTCTAATGGGTAGATATCAATTAATGCCCCTGTTTTAGCATCTGCGATAAATTCATATTGCGTGAAGGTGTCGCCATCTTTACAAGTGAAGCCGCCTTTATAAACTTCTGTTTCAATTCCTAAACGGTCAATCACTTCTTTATCAGATTGGATCCAAGAGCCTTCAATTTCTTGTTGTTCAGTAAACCGTTCTTTAATTTCCGATAAGACATTCGTTGTTTTAGCATCGAAGACTTCCTGACTTTTCTTCATTAAGCTAACACCTGCTAGACTCCCAATGATAGCTCCTAATCCTAGGACAAAACCATATTTTTTTAATTCTTTAGCCATGATGTGGCCTCCTCATTCATTTTCTTAATTATAACATAACCACTATATTAGCTCTCGGAAATCACTTTCAATAATTTTTGATAGACAGGCTTCATGAGCACTTCACCACTTACCTCGATTAATTTATCAAGCGGCCACCATTTTAAATCGTTCGTTTCTTCTTCGTTCCATTCTAAACGTTCAGCTGGATCAGCAACTAATATATAAGAAACATTCAAGTGTTGATGTTCTGCAATGAGTTCTCCATGTTTCAGATGTTCTTTTACAGGCAGGATATCCAAACTAGCAATCTCGTTATTTAAAAACTTGAAATTTGTTAGCCCAGTTTCTTCTCTGGCTTCTTTCAAAGCAACTGCTTTAAAGTCCTCATCCCCATCATTGTGACCGCCCGTCCAACCCCAGGCGTTGTATATTTTATGATGAATCAATAATGTTTCTTTTTTATCAGGTGAAATGATTAGAGCGGAGCTTGTAAAATGATTTTGGCGATTATCTCTTGTAAACAAATCCGCTTCTTGCTGGCAAATAGTTAGTATATCTGACTTAACCTTAGCTTCTTCCACATCACATGGTTGATAGTTTTCAATTAACTGAATTGACATAGGCGCCTCCATTTCTATTAATACTTTAATCCTATCACAGACCAGTCTATTTGATATAAAAAAATAATTGAAAAACTATGAAAACGGCTACATTAGCGTTATAATATAAGTATCAAACGAAAGCGAGGTGAACTCTGCAAAGCAGAGAACTCTATGAACGAAAAAACATTTAACCTAATTAAAAAGATGACTGAAGTTCAAGGTACAAGCGGTTTCGAAGACGACGTAAGAGAAGTAATGACAAAGGAAATTTCTCCTTTTGTTGATAAAATCGAACACGATGGCCTAGGTGGCGTATTCGGTATCCGTAAAAGTAAAGTTGAAAACGCACCAAGAATTATGCTTGCTGCTCACATGGATGAGGTCGGCTTCATGCTTTCACAAATTACTGAAACAGGCATGTTCCGTGTCGTTCCTCTTGGTGGTTGGAACCCTTATGTTGTTTCAGCTCAACGCTTCACTTTAAAAACACGTAAAGGTAACTACCCTGTTATCTCATCATCAGTTCCTCCGCATTTATTACGCGGCACAAGTGGTCCTGCAAAAATCGAAGCCTCTGATATTTTATTCGATGCAGGGTTCTCTTCAAAAGAAGAAGCGGAAGAATATGGTGTGCGCCCTGGCGACAGCATCGTGCCCGTTTCTGAAACAATTAAAACAGCCAACGGTAAAAATATCATCAGTAAAGCTTGGGATAACCGTTATGGTTGTACCTTAGTCATTGAAGTTTTAGAAGCTTTGAAAGATGAAGAACTACCTTTCACATTAATTGCCGGTGCTAACGTACAAGAAGAAGTTGGCTTACGTGGTGCTAAACCTTCAACTAACAAGTTCAAGCCCGATTTATTCTTCGCTGTTGATTGTTCACCAGCAAATGATTTAGAAGGTAAAAAAGATACATTCGGTCACTTAGGCGAGGGTTTCTTAGTTCGTATCTTCGATCCAGGTATGATTACACTAGGTCGCATGCGTAACTTCTTATTAGATGTGGCAGAAGAAAACAAAATTAAACATCAATACTTTGTTTCAAAAGGTGGAACAGATGCTGGTGCCGCTCACCTAGCAAATGATGGTGTGCCAAGTGCGGTTATCGGTGTGGCTGGACGCTATATCCACACTCACCAAACAATGTTCAGCATGGAAGATTATGAATCAGCTAAAGAAATGGTCTTAACAACATTAAGAACTTTAGATGCTGATAAAGTAAACGAAATTATTTACGGAAAGTAGGATTTTAAAATGATTATCCCAACAAACTATGAAGAACTTGCAACTTTAATCGATACAAAAAATACAGTCTTATTCTTTACAGCTGACTGGTGCGGAGACTGCGTCTTCATCAAACCAGTTATGCCTGAAATTGAAGCAGCCTTCCCCGACTACACTTTTATTCAAGTAGATCGTGATGAATACATTGATTTGTGTTCTGATTGGGCTATCTTCGGTATTCCAAGTTTCGTCGTTACACATGACGGTAAAGAAACGGCCCGTTTAGTTAACAAGCAACGTAAAACAAAAGAAGAAGTTATCGCGTTCTTAACAGAAGCAACTAAATAAGAAAGGGTGTTTAGGATGATTGAAAAACAAGAATATCAACGTATCTTAGTTGGGATTGACGGTAGTGATCAAGCTCGAAATGCATTTAACAAAGCTTTAGCCGTTGCTAAACGTAACAATGCTAAAGTAATCGTAGCTCACGTCATTGAAAATAAACTTTATGGAAATATGGGTTACTCTCTTGTGACACCTGACTTAGTTCAACGTGAAACAGATCGTTCAAAAGAATTATTAGCTGAATATAAAGACTATGCACGCGCTCAAGGCTGTGATACAGTAGAAACAGTTTTAGCTTTTGGTTCGGCAAAAGTATTAATGGGAAGTGAACTTCCTGAAGAACACAATGTCGATCTAATCATGGTTGGTCAATCGGGCTTAAGTGCGGTTGAAAAATTCATGATGGGAAGTGTCAGTGACTACGTGATTCGTCACGCACCATGTGATGTCTTAGTTATTCGCCCAGAAGAAAACGAAGAATAGATTTAAAGGAGAGTCTCATGATTTACACTTATAACAAAGAAGCGGTTGGTGACGTCTTAATGGTTACTGTTGCAAATGCAGCAGGTAACAAGGTTGAAGCGGACCGTAAAGAAAATATTGCACGTATTTACGTGACTGAATCAAATGAAACAGTTGGTTGGAACTTTTTCAATGCTAGTGAAGTTTTAACAAACTTAACTGGCAACGGCCAAGTCTTCCCTACTGATTCAGAAAAAGAACAGTTAGATCAAGCGATTACCAAGGCCGGTTTCAATGAAACTATTGCTGATGACCGTCGCCCAAAAATTGTTTCCGGTTTAGTCAAAGAGTGTGTCCCACACCCTGATTCAGATCATTTATCTGTCACTCAAACTGAAGTCGACAACGGCGAAGTCCTACAAATTGTTTGTGGCGCTGCTAATGTTCGTGAAGGTTTAAACGTTGTTGTTGCCAAACCTGGTGCAATGATGCCTGACGGAATGATTATTTGGCCAGGTGCTTTACGTGGTGTGGAAAGTTTAGGGATGTTATGCTCTGCTCGTGAACTTGCTGTTCCAAATGCCCCTGAAGCAAAAGGTATCTTAGAGTTACCAACTGATTACCCAGTCGGCGAAGCCTTCGATGCTGCTAATTACAAGCTTTAAAATAAAAAGCCCCTCTTGTTGAAGTCAACAAGAAGGGCTTTTTATTTTTTTAGATTAATTATTTTTAGTAACTCTAGGACTGATTGTATAAGTTTTGTCTACACTGTTTACATTTTTTTCTAGAGAGCTCACTTTCACATTAAAAGTTGTTCCATAATTGGCTGAGTAAACCCCACTCCCTAATATGTTGTGTGTTTGGGATTCTGTGTCGTAAAAATAACCATCAATTTTAAAGTCATTATCTACATTGTATTTATATACATTTTTCCAAGAGGCATTTATCGGTTTTTTCTTTAACATAATGCCCAGCGTTTCATAAAAAGCGTTTCCTTTTACCATTTCATCATTAGGATCAACTTCACCTATTATCTTAGTTTTACCTGATATCTCCGCTTCATTCAACGAAACATTGACTACAACCGAGCTTTTCGGAGGGACAGTTATTGATTGAGCATCAGCTGTGTATGTATAAGTTTCGGTATCAGTATTGGTCTTTGTACTATTAAGTGAGTACTCTGTTTTCAGAGTTACATCAGTTGAACCAATTAATGGAATACCAAATGATGCTTTCACATCTGAACCTAATTTGAAGCCATGTGTTACTTGAGATGAAATAGTGTGAGTAATTGTTTTAGCAAAGGTATTTGTTTTTAAGGATTGAGGGGTATCAGTATTATTGGTTAAAATAGATTCACCAACAAATAGAGTGGACTGATTTTCTACGACAGGATTGCCATCAGGGAGCACACGGAAATTATCAATTGTTGGGTTAGGTCTTTCAGCTTTAGACCCTTTATATTTATACTCAGAAGGTATCAGTTGTTTACCATAATTGTTTAACATTATTCTAGTAAAATCAATTGGATCCGTTAAAATGCCTTCTGCCCTAGGATTTATATTATTTCTCGTTTCACCCATAGACTCACTCTGAAGATCACCTAATTCAGTGGTACTAGCTATAGAGCTAATAGGCAAACAAAGCGATAAAGACAACAGCGCTAGACCTGTGAGAGTTATTTTTTTATTCATATATATCCTCCTCTATAAGTAAATTACTAGAAAATTAAAATACGCAACAGAAAGACTCATGACAAACTGAGCAATAACACATACACTCCCCCTTTCTTACGCACGAATGCACTTTTATTAGTTGGAACTATTATGCGGTGAAAAGCTTTTAACCCTAATAGATACAACCCAAAAACTAAGTAGGTTGGAAAAACTTAAATAAGTTATTGATTACACAATTTCTATTTCTTTAAAACTATTGAATTTAATTTTATATTTATTAATCACATCATTCGAAATACATACTTTTTTAGAACGGTCTTTATGTGCAAAGAGTAACATGGTTTTATTTCTAACTCAAGACTTTTTCCTGATGAATATAATTATATAACTTGGTAAAATTTAATATAATAACAAGGTTTCCAAATGGATTATTCTAAACTCGAACAATTTAAAAAACATTATTTTAGCCTGACGTTAACTGAAAAATTAATAGGAATCACATCATAAAAATAGAACATCGTGAAACAGTCATTTTTACTCTGAACATTTCAACAGAAGCTATTATGATAATAAAAATCGAATAAAAAAACTGCGGGTCACCGATTAAATATCGGAAACTCGCAGTCTAGTGCTTTTTTATTATTTACTATTAGGTCGATAAAAACGACGGCCATCCATTCCGAATAGTGCATTGGTATACTGACCTGGTTCAACTTGTTCCAAGGCCCCCATCATCATTTGCATTGAGGCATCAATGTTGTCAATTTGATGTAAGACTTCCGCTTCCATAATTCTTGGTCGCACTGGTGAACCGTAATCTAATTGACCGTGATGAGCTAAAATCATATGTTTCAAGACAATCACATCTTCTGATTGTTCATCAATTTTAAGGGCTACACAAGCTTTAGAAATTTCTTCATCCACTATGACAATATGTCCTAATAAATTACCCGCTAACGTGTACTCTGTTCCAATTGGACCAGATAACTCAATAACTTTCCCTAAGTCATGTAGCAAGACACCAGAATATAATAACGACGCATTCAAGGCTGGGTATTCTTTACACAACGATTTAGCGATACGTAACATTGAGACTGTATGGACCGCTAATCCTCCCACAAACGCGTGGTGGAAATTTTTAGCTGCTGGATACTCATAAAAAGCTGTTTGATGTTCTACCAACAAGTGACGAACAATCCGGTTCCAAGTGGCATTAGTTATTTCAAAAATAGTTTGATTAATTTCTTCGGCCAAGTCTTCTTTTTGAACCGGAGATTTTTCCATATACAGCTCTGCTTGGTATGGTTCTTCTTCTGTCGCTAGTCTTAGTTTGATAATTTTAACTTGCGGTGTATTTTGATAAACTTCACGTTTACCATTTAAGAAAACAACTTTCCCTGCTTTGTAGCGTTCAATTTCATCTTCTGTTGCACCCCAAAATTTACCATCAATATTCCCTGAACCATCTTGGAAGGTGAAGGCGATGAATTTCTTCCCGTTTTTCGCTAAGCGAACGTCTGCTTGTTTAATCAAAACAAACATTTCAAATGTATCATCTACTACTAGGTCACGAATTTTTTTCATCCTAACCACTCCTTTATAAGTGTTCTACAACAATTTTTTCTGATTCAGCAAAGTTTAATAGTTCTTGGTCCGATGTTAAGCAGATTACTTGGACAACCGCGCTTATTTCTACTAAGACATTAAATAAGGCGATTTTTCTCGCTTGGTCATAGTGTAACCAACCATCATCAATGATCAACGGTGCAATGTTTGTTCCTTGGTGTAATTCAATAAAGGCCAAACGAACTGCCAGATAAAGTTGATCCCTAGTTCCAGTTGATAACTCACTTAAATGATAACATACTCCCTCACGATTAAAAATAAGGAGCTCATCATTTACAAGGTCACACCTGTGGTACGTTCCTAAAGTTAGACGATTTAATAATAAGCTAGTGGTTTTTAATAAGGCTGGAACACGTTGCGACGAAATTTGATTTAAGACGTCATCCGCCACGACTGAACTTAATTGTAAACTAGCCCAGTCTGAACTTAACTCACGTAACTCATCTTCCAAAGCAGCTTGTTCTTGATAAAGGCTTGCTAAGGAACCATCACTTTCAGCTTGTTTAATAGCGAATCGAAGATGGCGAATAGTTTCATCCAATTCACCTAACTCACTTTGAATAGCACGATAACGTTGACTAAGATCCTGATAGTCTGAACGCAGCTGAACTTGGTTGTAGGAAGCGTCATTATCTAATTCAAAATAAGGTGCTAACTTAGCACTTAGTTGACGTAATTCTTGCTGTGACTCATGGTTAGACAATTGCTCCGCTAAAACCTCTGCATGGTTAGCAACTGATAATTGTGGATGAACTTTTGCTAAGGTTTGCGCCATTTGTTTTTCTTTCGCTTCAATTAAGGCTAATGGCTGTTGCCATTGTTGAGACTGGCTGACTTGTTCCAGCGTTTTTAATTGTTGAATTTGTGTTGCTGAAAATTCTGCTAGATTTTGAAACTTACTGCCAATATCCTGACCTGATGGAATCCAATCTTTCAGCTTAATAAATGCTGTTTCAATTTTTGCCAATTGAACTTGGCTAGCGGTCTTTTTACTTAATAAACTTGTTCGTTCTGAGACCAACGTAGCCAAATGTTGACGTAATGGTAATTGATAAAGCCATTCTTTAACTGTTTGGTTTATATCAAATCCATAGTCAGCTGCTAGTTGTTCCTTAGTCGTTAAGATTGACGTCCATCTACTATCAGCTAGTTTTTTCTTATCTTGAGCTGCGCTTAATTGTGTTAAGGTAACGGCGCCTAATGTGCCAGCGCCACTGTTGATTCGGCGATAAATTACGACGGCAATAAGCCCCGAGACAACCGCTGCCAACCCAAATACTGCTAGCATCCACTGTTGGTTAAGCCAATAGAAAGCGACGCCAACTAACGCAATCAATCCCGGAAACAACCACAACCGTTGAAGTTTACGCTGACGTTTGACTTGTTGCTCCTGATAGTGTTTTCCTTGCTCAACAAGTCTAGCAAATTCAGCTGTTGCTTGTTGCTGTTCATAGCTAAAGTGACGTTCATCTTCTGCTAAGTCAGCTAACTTAGATTCGAGTTGGGAAGGAATTGGCTGCGCTTGCCAATTAGGATTTCCTTCTGACAGTTCTTGAACAGCTGCTTCTTTTTCTCGAAGCTGTTCTTCTAGAGACTCTAGTTTACTAAGCTCTTTTTCCACACTAACACGTTGGTTTAACAAGCGTTGAATGTCTTGCTCTTCTTCTAAATAAAAAGCAACCGCTGGTGATAAAGTTCCTTGAGCAAAGGCCGATTGTTTTAGTTGTTGATAATGTGCTTTTTGGTCAGCTAATTGATTGATTTGAAAGTTTAGTTCTTGTAATTGCGTCACTTCGTCTTGCGACAACTCAAGAGTTGCCGTCTCGTTTAGTTGCTTAACTTGGTAACGATACTCTTCCAACAAACCATAATGATCAAGTTGTTGCTCTTGAAGCATTTTCTTTGTTTCTAACTCTTGAGACAGTTGTTGATTTTTTACAAAGTCTGCTTCTGCTATTTCTAGTTCTTCTTTGTTTTCTTGATAACTACTTTCAGCTTTTTCTTTTAGTTGTATTTTTTCAGTTAATTCTCGGTAACTTAACACCAGTTGATTCAACTTAGGATTACGTCCCGTTTTTTTGTAAAGTTCTTGTTGTGCTTTCTGCCACTCTTCTTGTTGCTCAATGACTTGTTTACTACCGGCTAGCCCAACTACTAACAATAACTCTTGGAGCTTAGTTTCATCTAAGTTTTTGATATTTAGCAGTTGACCTTGTTCTAGGGTATAGACTTCTTTAAAGACTTCTTCCGTTAGGGGGGCTAAAAATTCTGCCACTGAGATCACCATATCTGGTTCAGTCATGATTTGAACCGTCGCTTGATGTTTATTTACATCTTTAAAGCGACTGATTTTAGCTTGCCCAAATTGCGGGTGATTGACCCAAATATGGCCCCCATAACTTCCTCCATCTCTGGGAGTGTAATCACGAACAGCACCTCGTTTAGTAGGAAAACCAAATAAAATAGTTTGAATAAAATGATAAATAGTCGTTTTACCGGCTTCATTATCACCAAAGAATAAGGTCACTTCCTCGCCCAGTTCAAAAATTTGCTGGCGCCATTGACCGAAGCCAACAATTTCTAATTTTTCAATTTTCATTTTATTGACCTCCTTTTAGTCCTCTGTCATCCCTAGATGCCTAACCGTTTTATCGATTGTCTCATTTATAAAATCTTGATTATTTGAAAATAAGTGTTGAAGTTCACTTTGTTTAAATAAATCTGATAATTCACCGGCAAACATCTCTGCCTCGGCGTAGGTCATCGCTTGGTTTAAAACCATTTCTTTCGTGATACCGACTGGCCACTGCATGGGTTTTACTGCTATGTCACTAGACACTTGGTAAAGCCACACTTGATGGTCTGTTCCAACGGCAACTAATTCTCTTAAATATAAAAGCAGTTCTCCTGAAGCAAGTTCTTCCTTCACTAGACTTGCTAACTCTGCCGGTAAGTTTTGGAATTGAACCTCTAAACAGGTCAACAATTCTTGCGACTGCATAAACTCTTTTAATTGTATTTCAGTTATTGCCATTAAGTTAGCCAAGCTTGTAGCCGAACGGCCATCCACAACAACTGTTTCCCAAATTAAGTCCGTCAGTTCTAGCCAACTTTCTTTTAAAGTGTTCCCTTGGTTTTCAACTAAGACGCAACCACGACTAGCTGTTTCTTTTTTCGTATGCCCGACTGGACTACCAGGATAAATAATCAATGGCTCATTAGACAATAATTGCGGTTGATGGATATGTCCCAATGCCCAGTAATCATAGTTTAGTTGTTGCAGCTCTCCTAGTTGGAACGGTGCATACGGGTGATCATTAACACGTCCCACCTGGCCGTGATACAACCCAATATGATACTGACTAATGATACTTCTTGTTGGAAATTCACTGGCTTTGTTGGCCATGATTTTGGGTGATGTATAGGAAAAGGCACTAATTGCAACGGTTTCTCCGGAAGGCAAGGACAAGGTTTTCGTTTCAATCTCTTCACTATTAAAAAGATAAGTATTTTTAGGGAATTTAAACCAATATTTTTCTGCTTGGTAATAATCATGATTCCCGAAAGTTAAATAGACGGGAATTCCTTCTTGATTTAATTTTTCTAAACCCGAAACAAATAACTGTTGTGTTTGAATCGAAGGTTTCGCTTGATGGAAAGTATCTCCCACGATTAATAAAAAATCGACGCGCTCTTCAATAGCCGTTTCGATTAAACTATTGAAGACTTGAGCATTAACATCAACTAGCTTATTTGAAAAAGCTGATGACAGTTTGCCTAATCCTTGAAATGGTTGGTCTAAATGGAGGTCTGCACAGTGGATAAATTTCATAAGAAACTCCTTTCTAAACTTGGGAATGTATGTTCTTATTTTACCAAAAAAAAGAAGCGGATACCACCTTTAGATGGCCCGCTTCTGAATTAGTTTGCTTCTGAGTATAATTCTTGAATAGGTTTCATGATGATACGGTTTAAATCATTTACGATCATGCTGAAGCCTTGTTCTTTTGTCATCATTGCATTGATTAATTCAGACTCCTGAACTTTTTCTGCTAATTCTTGTGCTTCTTTAGCATCTTCCTCAGAGAATTCTAACCCTTGCATTTGTTTTTGTTGTAATTCCATTTGTAATGTTTGGAATTTTTTAAATAAATCATATGAAGGTTGATCAGCTTTCACCGCTTCAAACGCTTCTTGTAATGCTAAAAATTCTGGTAATTGACGAATTTCTCTTTCGATTTGATTCGCGCTATCATAAATATTTACTGACATGTTAGTAACCCCTTTTCATTTTGTATGGCTAAAGTATAGCATTTTCAATCATAAATTTCTATTGATTACTTTTAATTCCAGTAACCACTTAACCGGTCTGTTAGGCCGCCTAGACTGTCTTTCATATTCTTAGCGCCATCCTTTAATTTCTCACCCCAGTAATCAGCACCCTCACGGATTTTACCACCAAAATCAGATAGCTCACCTAATAAATCTTCTGCTTGTTCTTTTGCTTCCTCTTCAACCTTTTTATCTAAACCAATGTCTCTCACGCCGAATTGAGTGTTTGGCGTGTTTGGTAAAATACGTTCAGCTTGGTCTTTAAAGACTGGCGCTACCGCTTGTGGTTGTAGGAAATGATTTTCGCTACTTTGGTCAAAGCCAATCCACGTTGCTAAAACAACGTCTGGTGTGTAACCAATTACCCATTGGTCTTTGGCTTGTTCTTCTGCCATGACACTTTCGGTCGTTCCTGTTTTACCAGCCATTTTAAACCCGGCTGGTTTAGCTGGAACCCCTGTTCCTGAACTGAAGACTCCTAATAACATCCCAGTCATTTCTTCCGCTACTTCAGGCGTTGTCACTTCAACAGATTTAGCATCTTCATTGTCAACAATCACTGTCCCTGTTGCATCGACAATTTTCGTAATGAAATGAGGATCTTTTTTTACCCCTTGGTTAGCAAATACTGTATAGGCACTCGCCATTTTTAACGGTGTTGTTCCTTTGGTCATTCCACCTAAAACTAAACCTGGGTAACGGTCATCTTTTTCTAAATCTAAGCCAAATTTTTCAACTTTATCAAAGCCTTTATCCATACCGATTTTATCAAACAACCAAACGGCAGGCGCGTTTAAACTTTCTTCTAAAGCTTTATACATTGGCACTGTCCCACGGAATGTGTGGTCATAGTTTTCAACATCATAGAAGCTTAATTTTTCATCTTTTAAATCATCCGTTGAACGATAGCCTTCTTCTAAAGCTGATGTGTAAACAGCTAGCGGTTTCATCGTTGACCCTGGTGATAAACGCGAATTTGTGGCACGGTTTAAACCTCGACTGGCTCTTTCACCACGGCCACCCATAACACCCATCACGCCACCAGTTTGGGGATTAATGGCAACCGAAGCCCCTTGAACTTTCACACCATCTGCTGCATCGGGTGGGAATAAATAATCTTGTTTAAAGGATGTATCCATGGCTTTTTGATAATTCTGATCTAAACTCGTGTAAATTTTGTAGCCTTTTGATAACAAGTCTGAATCTTTAATGCCATACAATTTGTATGCTTCATCAATCACCGAATCAAAGTAATCCATATACTGATAACCTTTTTTCGTATCGGTATAATTATCACTTAAGTATAATTCATCCGCTTGCATTTTTTCAGCAGAGGCCTTATCTAATTTACCGTTATCTACCATCACGCTTAAAACCACATCACGACGGTCTTTGGCTAACTCGAAATTATCAATCGGGTTATAAATAGACGGTCCTTTTAACATACCGATCAAAACAGCCGCTTCATCAACGGTTAAATCTTTCGCTGATTTAGCAAAGTATTTATGTGAGGCATCTTCAACTCCCCAAACACTATTACCAAAGTATGAGTTGTTTAAATACATCTCCATGATTTCATCTTTACTGTATTCTTTTTCTAATTCAATGGCTAAGAATAATTCTTTCGCTTTTCTTTTCAACGTTTGGTCAAGTGTTAAGTAAGCATTTTTAGCTAACTGTTGGGTAATGGTACTACCACCACCAGTAATCCGACCTGCCGTAAAGAAGCCAACAGCGGCACGACCAATCCCGCGAATATCAAACCCACGGTGTTCATAGAAACGACGATCCTCAGTTGACACCAAGGCATCCACTAAATAAGGTGACATGGCATTCAACTCAACAGCTGTTCCTTTTTGACTGTATAAGCCACCAGCCTCTTCATCATTAATATCATAGACCGTTGTCACTTGATTAATCCCTGCTTTTAACGCTTCGACATTTTCACTTTTGGCTAAGTAAAATAAATATAAGCTTCCAATTAGGGTTATCGTTAAAACTGTTAATACAAAAACTTTGTTAACTTGATACTTACGCCAAATGTGTTTGCGCTTTGTATTAAACTTACGAAAGCGTGGCTTGAAATTTTGCCAACCTTTCTTAAGTTTTCTTTTTATATTTTTTAATATCTTTTTGATATCCATTTGTCCACCTCGAATATACTAGTTAAAGGATTCTTTCCCCTTTATTTTATCATAGTTTAGATGATTGTAACTATAAAGAGACTTTAGTCTGACTTTCTATCAAAATCATATCATGAAGTTATTGATTCCATGTGTTACAATGCAGAAGCATTAGATAAATTTAAACTTTTAGCAAAGAGGAGCAACTATTAATGAACTATTCATTTACAATTCCTGCTGGCACAGCAGATATGAAATTACAGACCTACCTTGAACAAGAACTCCAACTTTCTAAAAAAGTTCGTCATCAATTACGCATGGATAACGGCGTGAGCGTTAATGGTGACGTCAGCAACTTCCACGTGACAGTGAAAGCTGATGACCAACTTGCCATTGATTTACCAGAAGCCGATTTTCCATTACCAGAAATCAAACTCGGTGATGCTAATTTAGTCGATGTGTTATTTGAAGATGATCACTTAGTTATCGTCGATAAACCTGCTGGAGTAAAAACGCATCACAACACTGAAAATGAAGCGAATACAATGATTAATCATCTTGCGGCTTATTTAGCTGATAAAAACGAAGCACCTTATGTGGTTCACCGTTTAGATCAAGAAACTAGTGGCGCGCTTATTTTTGCGAAGAACCCATTAATTTTACCGATTTTAGATAAATTATTTGAAGCAAAAGAAATTAAACGAACGTATCAAACAGTAGTTGACGGTCGATTACCAAAAGATACGATGACTGTGAACGCTAATATCGGTCGTGACCGCCACAACAACCGCAAACGTATCGTGACGGCTAAGGGTGGACAAACTGCTGTCACTCATTTTGAAACAGTTGAAAAAGATGCGCAATTCGCTTATTTGAACTGTCAACTTGAAACTGGTCGGACTCATCAAATCCGTGTCCATTTACAAAGTATCGATCACCCAATCGTGGGAGACCCTTTATATCATCCACAACCGAATAAAGCTGAACGGATGATGTTACATTCTTACGCGATTAATTTTATTCATCCTTTTACTAAAGAAGAAATCAGCTTAACAACTAAAGCTAATCTTTGGGATTAAAAAAAAGCACCTACTTTTGTAGGTGCTTTTTATTTTAGATAGCTTGATAATTGTTCAGCCAACGTTTCGGCTTCTTCATTTGTATGGGTGATAATTGATAAAGTGTTCGCTCCAGCCAGCGTCCCGGCAACTTCTGGTAATTTCATATCATCAATTTGCGCCGCTAACATATTGGCTGATCCTAAATAGGTTTGGATGATGACCATAAACTGAACCACTGTAATTTTTTCGACTGAGTCCGCAACTGACTCCGCTAATTGATCTAACTGTTGAGGTACTGAAATAATATCGTGAATTAAATAATGACTAGGACCACTGCCATCTTTGCGGCCTTTGACAATTGATAACTCGCGCATATCACGGGAAATTGTTGCTTGCGTCGCTTCCACTCCAACTGTTTTTAACTTTTCCAGTAATTCATCTTGCGTTTCAATTTGATATTGAAGCACCACTTGTTTCACCAAATCTTGTCTTTCAGTTTTCTTCATCTTCAGCCCTCCTCTATTTAGTTATAGTATAGCAAAAAATACGCTTATTTTTGTATATTCTCTAAATTTTATGAATATTTATTAAAAGTAACTAATGTCTAAAGTAAAACCGCCTAACCAATCATAGTAATTCATAGACTTTTTTGCTATAATTAAGCGTATATTTTGAAATTTGCTGAGTCTGCCTATTAGGCAAGTCGCTCTTTTTAATAACATTAAATTCGGAGGTATTCCCATGAGTGAAAGAACTGTTGTTGCACAAGCTCTTAGTCAAGCTTTATCTGACTACCTATCAATGGATGAAATTTTAAACTTACTTGAAAATCCCAAAACCGCTCAACACGGTGACGTGGCTTTCCCAGTATTCTCTTTAGCAAAAGTGATGCGCAAAGCACCACAAGCTATCGCAGCTGAAATTGTTGAAACAATCCCAACAGATGATTTTGATGAAGTCCAAGTTGTTGGTCCTTACATCAACTTCTTCCTAAACAAACGTAAAGTTAGTCACGAAACATTGGCTAAAGTCTTAACTGAAAACAATGAATACGGTCAAGGAACGATTGAGGGCAACAAACAAGTGCCAATCGACATGTCTTCACCAAACATTGCGAAACCAATGTCAATGGGACACCTACGTTCGACTGTAATTGGTAATGCCTTGGCTAACATCATGGCTAAAGTTGGTTATGAACCAATTCGCATCAATCACTTAGGTGACTGGGGTACACAATTTGGTAAATTAATGGTTGGCTATTTCAAATGGGGTTCTGAAGAAGCCGTTAAAGCTGCACCAATTCAAGAACTACTACGTTTATACGTGAAATTCCATGAAGAAGCTGAGAATGATCCTAGTCTTGAAGATGAAGGTCGGACATGGTTTAAGAAATTAGAAGATGGCGATGCTGAAGCTGAAAAATTATGGACTTGGTTCCGTGAAGAATCATTAAAAGAATTCCAAGATGTCTATGATTTATTAGGGATTACTTTTGATTCACTAAACGGTGAAGCATTCTATAACGATAAAATGCAACCAGTCATCGATGCTTTACAAGAGAAAAACTTATTAACAACAAGCCAAGGTGCTGAGATTGTTGATTTAGAAAAATATGATTTAAACCCGGCCTTAATTCGCAAGTCTGATGGTGCTACCTTATACATGACTCGTGATTTAGCAGCAGCGTTCTACCGTAAAGACACTTACGATTTCGCTCAAGCTTTATACGTTGTTGGAAACGAACAGTCTGGTCACTTCAAACAAATGAAAGCTGTTTTAACTGAACTTGGTTTTGATTGGGCAGATGATATCCACCACATCCCATTCGGTTTAATTACAAAAGATGGTAAAAAATTATCAACTCGTAAAGGTAAAATCGTCTTACTTGTTGAAGTTTTAAATGAAGCAATGAGTTTAGCTCAAGCACAAATCGAAGCGAAAAACCCTGACCTTGCTAATAAAGAAGAAGTTGCTCACCAAGTTGGTGTCGGTGCGGTTGTCTTCCACGATTTGAAAAATGACCGTCTAAACAACTTTGACTTTAACTTAGAAGAAGTCGTCCGTTTCGAAGGTGAAACTGGTCCTTACGTTCAATACACACACGCTCGTTGTGCCTCTATTTTACGTAAAGCTGATTGGTCTGCTAACTTAGCTGAGTCTGACTCACTAAGCGATGCTGATAGCTGGGAAGTCATTAAACTAATACAAGCTTTCCCTAACACAGTGGTTCGTGCTTCAGAAAAATATGAGCCATCAATTATTGCAAAACATGCGATTCAATTAGCGCAAGCTTTCAATAAATACTACGCTCACGTTAAAATTCTTGAAGAAAACGAAGAGAAAAATGCTCGTCTAGCTTTAGTTCACGCTGTTAAAGTGGTGCTAAAAGAAGACTTACGTTTACTTGGCTTAGAAGCCCCTGAAGAAATGTAATATAAAAAGCCTACTCGAATGAGTAGGCTTTTTTCTTTTAATTTAATTTTACTTTTTTACCGACTAAGTACATCACAGGCGCTGAGATTGTCATAATGATCAACTCACTTAACGCTGTTGTACCGTATGTTGGCCAAAATGGCAGATCAAATGTGATGTTTAACATCCAAGCAATCATAAACATACTGACTGTGAAAAAGACTGTGTTCCAGACCATACGCATTTTAACATCTTTGACATACTTGCTAATTAAAGCCGTTGCCCCTAAAGCTAAAAAAGTTTGACCACCACCAAAGATAATATCTGGTAGCGTTGAGTACAACGCATTGAAGATAATGACTCCGGCTAAAACACCCCACATTAGCTTTTTGTTGAAGACCACCAAGTGGTTTAATCCTTCAGCAACTCGGAATTGAATCGCTCCTGATGCCACTGGCGCTACAACGATACATAACGCTACATAAATAGCTGCTACGATACCATTCATCGCTAATGTTCTTGTTTTTTCTGTTTGTGTCATATTCTGTTCCTCCTAGTTTTGATTTCGCGGGATGGTAGACGAACCGCGTTGAAGGTGTGTTTTGAATTGCTACCCCTCAAAAAGCAACTAACCAGAATTATACGCCACCTATTTCAAGATAGCAACGTCATCTTTGCTACAAAAGGCTTTTGACATGGTTTGCCTCATGTTTTTTTGCTATAATAGTACAATACGAAAGGGGCAGTACGATGACGTCTTTATCATTACACTTATTAATTAATCCAAATGCCGGCAATGGTAGCGGTAAAAAGGCCGAGCAATTAGTGACAGCTGCCTTATCTAAGAAAAACATCCCTTTTCACGTCTACCATACAGAATATCCACGTCACGCTACTCAATTAACAGAGGATTTATTACGGCATACTTTAGTTGAGTGGAACGATAAACACACTGGTGATTTCCCATTGTTAGTTGTCCTTGGTGGTGATGGCACCTTACACGAAGTGATTAACGCTTTAGCCACTCACACCGATATTCCTGTCGGCTATATTCCTTGCGGATCAGGGAATGACTTTGCTCGAGCGATCGGCTTAAGTCGCAAACCTCTTGAAGCACTAGACCATCTCTTATCATTGAGTACACCAGACGAGTTCAACACTCTTATTTACCACAATCATTTAACTGATGAATCGGGCTATCTGACAAATAATTTAGGGATTGGAATTGATGCTAATATCGTCGCCACTGCCAATAAATCGCAAGCTAAGAAATGGCTCAACAAATTAAAATTAGGGTCGCTCGCTTATTTAGTTGCAGCAGCTAAAGTCTTGATTAAACAAAAAGGCTTTGACTTAGTTATCAAAACTTCTAAAGAATCAGAACATTATCGCAACGCCTATTTATGTACCGTTACGAATCACCCTTACTTTGGTGGCGGTGTAGCATTGGCACCGAATGCTGATGCCCGCAAAGAAGATATGACCCTGGTCGTAGTGGAACGGATTCCTTTATTAAAATTACTCCGCTTAGTTGGTCAACTCCTTCGTAAAAAACATTTGAACTCACCTTATGTCCACCTTTACTTGGATCAACAGATTCAATTAACCTGTCAGTCACAACAATTCGGCCAAACTGATGGTGAAGAACTTGGACTAACAACTTATGACATGAGTTTCTCAACTCAAAAAAGATTATTCTGGCTATAATAAAAAACCTAACTCAACTGAGTTAGGTTTTTTTAGTTAAAATCTGCCGGCGTCACATCACCCATCCCAATCATAGGATCGATTGCATGTGTTTTTATTTTATTTAAGGTTAAGATAAAGTCTTCCACATCGATAGTGACATCTTCTGTTGGTTCGTCGAATAGTGATAACTCTTCTTCAACTTTTTCAGTGCCACGATTTTTAGTCGATGGCTCTTTTTTTGTTGCAGGTTCTTTGGTTTTCTCAGATTGTTGAACAATGACTGTTTCAATATCCCCTTCAATTTCACCTGCTTCAATTAATAAGTTATTTTCATAAACTTCTAACTGATATTGTAAGCGACTTGGCATATCACCTGCTGTGATAATCCGGTCTTGAAGACTGGTTAAACGATTGTCTCCTTCGTTTTGGACACAGTCTTGATAAGCCTGGGTTTCACCAATTAGAATCAACAACTCTTTACTTCGAGTTAACCCCGTATAAAGTAGGTTACGTTGGAGCATTCGTTGATATTGTTTAACCATTGGTAAAATAACCATCTTGAATTCACTACCTTGAGACTTATGGATTGAACAAGCATAAGCTAAGGTGATTTTATTCCACTCGTTACGTTTATAAACTACTTCATTAGCATCGAATTCTAGCGTTAATTCATCAATTTTATCTTCCGATTCTTTGGCATAAGTAATTCCCACCACTTTACCCATATCACCATTAAAGACATTGGCTTCAGGACTATTAACTAAGTGAAGGACTTTATCACCAATTCGGTACACTTTATCATTCCAAACAACTTCTTTCCGTTGTCCAGCATCATTCGGATTAAAGATTTCTTGCATCATTTTATTCAAATTATCAATTCCCGCTACTCCTCGGTACATGGGTGCTAGCACTTGAATGTCTTGTGGCGTGAAACCTTTACTTTGAGCTCGCGTGACAATTTGACGAATCACATCTTCAATTTGATAGGCGTTTGCTGGAAAGAATGATCGGTCTTTTTGATTTTGGGTAAAGTCAGTTGGTAATACCCCTTCCTTCACTTGATGAGCTAAGGGAATAATACTTGAGCCATCACCTTGACGATAAATATCGACTAACTCACAACTTGGAATATCATCAATCGCCAGTAAATCATGCAAGACTTGACCAGGTCCCACAGATGGTAGTTGATCTTTATCGCCCACAAAAATCACTTGCATATTTGTGGGAATCGCTTTTAGTAAGGTATTAGCTAACCAGGTGTCTACCATGGACATTTCATCCACGATTAATAACCCACCTTCTAACTCTTTGGCTGCTAAGCTAGCATTTTTTTCTCGACCTGTTAATCCTAATAAACGGTGAATGGTACTAGCTGGTAAGCCAGTCGTTTCGTTCATTCGCTTGGCAGCCCGACCAGTTGGCGCTGCTAATAGGATTGGGAAAATAGCATCATGGTAATCCATAATATCTAAAGATAGGCCATTTAACTCGGAAAATAAATTAACGATGCCATTAATAACGGTTGTCTTACCAGTCCCTGGTCCCCCAGTTAAAATAAACATTGGTGATTTGATAGCTTCTTTAATAGCATCGATTTGTGACTCACCATAAGAAATATCGTTAATCTTTTCAATCAAGCGAATAGTTTTATCGACTTCATCATTGTCATATTTAATCGTCTTCTTACGACTTAATAAACGTTGAATCGATGTGCCGATTCCCCACTCTGAGAAGTACAAAGTATTTTCATAAAGCTTAGTCCCTTCTTGTTGAATCTTGCCTTCATTGACTAAGTTAATGATTTCCGCCGCCACTAAATCAGGATTAATTTCAAATGGACGACTCGTTTCTAAAGTTTTAATACTGCGACTTAATAGTAACTCAGCTTCAATATAAGTATTCCCTGTTTCCATCGAGCCACTTAACAACTCATGACGAACAGCCGCCCGTAATCGAGCTGGTGCATCAGGTCCGATGCCTAATTGTTCTGCCATATTATCAGCTTTCTTAAAGCCAATCCCTTCAATATCTTCTGTTAATTGATAAGGATTTTCTTGAATGACATTTAACGTATCCTCTTGATAGGTTTGATAAATCGACATAGCTAACTGACTACCGAAACCATATTTATTTAAGCCAATCACGATTTGTTCCATGCCGTAGTTTAAACGTAAGGTTTCTAAAATCATCTCACGCTTAGCTTTCGTTAAACCAGCGACTTCTGCCAAACGCTCTGGTTTTTCAAGAATGATATCAATAATCTCGTCACCTAACGTGTCCACCATATTTTCAGCAGTCTTACGACCAATACCAGGGAACTTACTACTAGATAAATAAGTCACCAAACCACTACCTGATGTCGGTTTATCTTGTTGATAGTTTTCCACTTGATATTGCTGACCATACTTGGGATGATCCACTAAGTTCCCAACAAAGCGGTAACTCTCTTCTTCTTGCACTTGACCAAAGCTACCCGTCACCACAATCTCGTCTTCTTGATAGCTGGTGTTTGTATCAGACACTTTAACTAACATGACCTTATAAAAATTACTTGGATTTTGGTAAAAGATAGCTAAGATCTTACCACTAATAAACTGTTCATCCTGGTTTAAATCCTCTGCCATCTCTTACACATCCTTTCTTTTTTCACTTCTATTAGTATAACAAATAATATTTAACAAATGAATTAAAAAAGAGCCCAATAAACTGGGACTCTTTTAATTGATGTGAAATTTCATTCTTAGCGTTATACTTCTGGCTTATCACTTTTCTATGTATCTTTGATAATTGGCAAATGCATTCGATTGTTTCACTGGCTATTCAGTTTTTGACATCTTTAATACATTTTTTATCAACAAAAAATCCGAAATAACAGGCCATTCCTACTATCTCGGATTTTATGCGTTGTTTTCACGTTGTAAAGTCATGCTACTTTTTGTTATAACGGCTTAGAAGAAACACCTTGAATGTTTCTTAAAACGTTGCCAAAAGTATTGATAGTAGATTGTACTACTTATCAAGCACTCAACGACTCCGCCAAGAGTCGTTGGGGCTTTTTGTTTATATTCGATTTGAGTTGTTGCATTACTCTGTAATTGTAACCCTTTTTTATACACGCAAACCAATTCTTCATAAACGACTAGTTTTTATCCTTTAAGCAATCTTAATTTTACGTCAATTTAAATATACCAAATTATGTTATCTGCTCTTAAAACTGAAAATAACGACCATTTAGACCTATCCATTTCACAATATTCTGATCTGAAAAATGAATGAATTACCCTTTTTTTAGAAAGAGCATAAGGGAAAACATCCACCAATCCATTTTTCAGCCAAGCTGAATGTGGTTCTAACAAGCTGTCCCTATACGTTTTTAGCTCTTCGTCCCACCTTAAAAATTGGTGGACAAAATAGTGGACGCTAGACGTATGAATACGTACAAAGTCGTATAACGAAATTTCACAATCTTCCAAAAACAAAAAGCCCTATAAATAGGGCTTTTTAAATTGCGTTTCAAGTATACCACTGCTTGTGAATTTTTAAATGCGTTAGAACGTCTCTCTAAACACTGGTATTAAAGCATTTAGGTACTCCATTTGTTAAAAGATACATTATGTTAACTAATTAAACATAGCTTTTTAAGCTTACTGTTTTTTTAATTTAAAGCGGTATGTTAATAGACCAAATAATGATATTAATAATGCACCTAAAACAGATATAAGGATTTGCATTTCTTTACCTTCACCAGTTTGAGGAAGTTTTTCTGGTTCCGTTGGTTTTGTTGGTTCCGTTGGTTTTGTTGGTTCCGTTGGTTTTGTTGGTTTTGTTGGTTCCGTTGGTTCCGTTGGTTCCGTTGGTTCCGTTGGTTCCGTTGGTTCCGTTGGTTCCGTTGGTTCTGTTGGTTTCTTACTATTTTCAACCACAATCAAAGTAACATTTTCGTCATTTCCTGATTTAACTTCTACATGAATAGGCGTTTCATCTAAAATATAACCATCAGGAGCTTTTCTTTCAATCAGTACATATTCACCAAAGTATAAAGGTTTTGTAGATATTCCGTGACCATTTTCACCTACTACAATCCGATCAACGACCGTTCCATCCTTATCTAAAACATCGAATTCTGCTCCGGATAACATTTTTTCCTTATCTTTTGAATCTTTTTTTATAACCTCAATTAAACCTTTCCCATGAACCTCAGTTTCTGTAGGAGGTGTCGAAGGTGTTGGTGGCTCGTTGGGGTCTTCTGGAATAGTTGTTGCGATATTTTTAATCACTTGATTTTCAGCTGCTTTTTTCACTTTAACTTTAAAACTAATTACAGATTCATTACCAGATTCTATTGATGTTTTATGAGTTAATTTGCCGTCTTTCCAAACGACTTTTTCGTCACTGATAGAAACACCATCTACAATGGTTGATCCAGGGACATATTCAACGTATTCAATCGGAAGTTCATCTGTAATATTTCCATTCCAAGGTGCGTCTCCACTATTACTAGCTTTAATAGTATAAGTTAATTCTTCACCTACGCTTGCTTCATTTTTATCAACAACTTTAGTTATAGCAATATTCGGTCTTTGTGGAAGAGTATTGATACTCACTCCTTGGAATACTTTATTGGCTCCTGTTGATGAAGTAAAACCAAAAAAGACCTCACTACCATTGAACATTTCATTAACATCTTCTATAACATAAGAATCGCCCATTCCAGCAATTTCATAACTTATTTCCGCTTTTAGAATGCCACCTTCATCATAAGGATGCCACTGTATGTTAAAAGGTTTCCACGTATCATTGGCCAACGGATTATTCACGTCATATTTAAAATTTAAATGACCTATTTTAGAATTTCCATTTTCACCTGGAGCAGGTCTTACCAGACCTATATGACCTGAATTTTCAGCTTCTTTCGGAACATCAAAATCAAATTGGTCATTTCTTCTATTCGAATTGTTGTACCACGTATCTAATTCCACAGTTAAAGCATTTTGTATATAATTAAAATCTTGAGGTTTTTCTACGCTATTTCCAGAACCGTACACACCAAGAGCTCCTCCGGTTGTTCCAGAAGCTTGCTGTCCTCTAGGGTCATTTTGAAGAGTGAAAGTTATTCCGTCAGCAGCAATATCGTCTCCAAAATTAGATCCTGTCTTTTCACCTAAGTAAACATAGGAGTCATATTTAAAGTCCTTTTTTAAATCAAGCTTATACTTAGACCAAATGCTCCCAAATTGCCAAGATTCTTTCGGTGTTAAACCGGCAGCCTGAGGGTAAACTTCGCTAAGATAAGAGTTTGATCCAACAGACTCATTATTAACAAACTGATCTTGTATATTCAAACCAGATTCTGGCGGAGCAATCTTAAAGTCATTGTTTGTCGGTGCCCTCATAATATCTTCTGATAAACCAATTGTTGGTGTAATAAATATTCCTAATATCATTACAAAAGAACTAATAATGCTAATTATTCTTTTCCCCATAATCCTAAATCCTCCTATTTTATATATTACATGATAATTCTACCATCTTTTCATATATAAAAGATAAACTATGCTTATAAACTAACATATAAGGTGCCTTTAAAATAAAGAATCGGACTTTTTCACGAGAATAACCAGAAAAATCTTTTTTCGGTTTATTCGTGTTATTTGTTTTCGTTTTCGCGTTTTATTTTTCGATTATTTCTACCGTGTTTTCGTTATTCATTTCTTCTAGCTGTAATTGTAACTGTCCAGTTTTAGATTGTTCCATTTGAACCGATATAGAAAGGATTTCATTGATACGTCGGCTAGTGTCTAGTTGTGCCGATAACTGCTCAATTTATTTGTCCTTTTCTTCCAGTTGCTTTTTGAAAACGCTAAATCTCCTTTTTCGGTTTCTGCAAAATATTTTTCGGTAGTATTTTCTGATTTTTTCGATAATTTCTGCCTAATAATTTCAGCTCCTTTATCATTAATAAAATACGATTTAGTTCTTTTTTTGTATATTTGTTTTTAAACTCACTGTCCATTAAATAATATATATTATTTAATCATTTGTTTTACAATGAAAATTACTTATTTAATAATATAAGAATAAAAGGACATCAATTATGAAAAAAATTATATTATCCGTATTATTTTATTTAACTTCATAATAATTTACATTTAGAGAGTTTGTAAGTTTCTTCAACCACCACATAGCACTTGCTGTTATATATGGCTCTAGCTGATTTAGCAATAAACTTCCTTATACATATATATTGAACTTTAGCCACTTGAACTCTTTGCGCCGGATAATACCACCGTTGTAAAGGTGGTCCAATAAGTCTAGAATTAGCGTTCGAAACTATAATACCTTTTGGTAATCTTTCATCATTCAAAATCACTGATTCTTCTGATTGATAATTATTCATTTCTTCAACATAAGGTACGCTCAAAATCGAAAAACTCAATATCGATGCAACTAAAACAGATAATAATATACATGTACCAAATTTTCTTTTTATTCATAATAAACTCCTACTAAATATTATTTACAATTAAATAATAATACACGACAAATAAAGACAGCGTTTTCTTTATTTGCTTATCATTTTCACTTTCATTGTTATCTCTTTTCACAAACTCGATTATTATAACAAACCACTTGTTTAAAAAACTGAACTTTTACAGTGTTTATTATTAATCTAATTTATCATTCTCATAGTGATGCGTTAATTCTAAATTCGGGAAGCCTTGTTGTCTTAATGCTTCATAGACTAACATTGCTGCTGTATTAGATAAGTTTAATGAACGAACGTGTTCGTCGTTCATGGGAATTCGAATACAGTCTTCTTCGTTTTCTCGCATAAATTCTTCTGGCAGGCCTGTTGTTTCTTTCCCAAACATAAAGAAGTGATCTTCGCCGTTATTATAATCTGGTTCATCGTAAGTTCTATGACCAAATTTTGTGACTAAGTGCAAATTGATATCTGGATTTTTTTCTAGGAAATCTTCTAAGTTTTTATAGTAAACAATTTTTACATCGTTCCAATAATCTAAACCGGCACGTTTCAACTGTTTATCGTCTGTTGAAAAGCCTAATGGTTCGATTAGGTGTAAAGGAGTATTCGTCGCCGCACAAGTACGGGCAATATTCCCTGTGTTTGCTGGAATTTGCGGTTCAAATAATACAATATGATTTGCCATATTTTCATCTCCTATGGATTGGATTAAATTCAATAAAAAAAAACGTATCAACTCGGTGTCAATCCACGGCGAGTCGCTACGTTAGTGAAGTATTTTTCACTAACTTTTATCAGGACAGGACCCTGAGAAAAACTACCGAAAAATTACTATGAAATAACTATAACAAAGTGACTACTTGATTGCAACAGCGACAGGTGATTTCAGTTATTTATTGCCCCACTAAAATCAAAACATCAACTGTTAGAAAATCGATTTTTCTAGTTTCTTTTATTTTGGCTCTTAACTCAGGACTCGCTCCCCATTTTAAAGGCGACATTTCAAGGATATCTAAATAGTTATCATCAGTCACAGGAATTTGATAGGTTAAGCGTTCTGTGGTGATTGTTGTCATTTCTTCAGCAAACTTTGTGACAACTTTTTCGTTACTATAACTTTGTTTTTCTTCACGACCATCATAAAATAATTCGCGAAGCTCTTTTAAGTACCCTGACTCAGGAACGACTTTTATTAGTTTTCCTTTAGGTGCTAACACCCGACGAAATTCCTGATAGTGACTAGGTGAAAAGATATTCAGTAAGTGACTAATCTGTTTGTCTGCGAAAGGTAAATTGGTAATATCCGCCACACACCAGAAAGCTTCTAATTCTTGATTGGTCGCTAATGCCACTCCATCTTTAGAAATATCAAAACCGACTTTTGTTCCTGGCAAACCATTTTTTTCTAACTGTTGGAGGAAGCTACCTTCACCACATCCCATATCTACAACAGAAGACACTTGATCCTCTTGCAAGTAATCGACTAACCACTCAATCAACGGTTGGTACAAGCCTGATTGTATCATCTGCTGACGATGTTCTAACATTTCTTTATCATACTCAGTCTTCACTGTATGATTCATGAAGTGTAAGTTACCTTTTTTATTTAAATCAAAGCGATGGTTATTATCGCAAATGAAACTCGTTTGATTCATCTTCAATGGTTGATGACAATTTGGACACGCGAATAAGTCGTGATGTTTTTCTAAAAATAAACGACTGCGATCGATTTTCTTTAATAACAATCCTGTCCCTCTTCTCCGTTTTTTCTCTTACTTATCATACCACAATCTACTATAAAATATGATACAATACTGGTATAGACAACTTACACTAAAATCCCGAGAGGAATGATAATATGTTACTAAAAGAAGCATGTGTTGAAAATTTTACGATTATCCCTAAAGCTTTAGCGGCTGGCGCTAAACGTGTTGAGTTATGTGATAACTTAACAGTTGGCGGAACAACTGTTAGTCCCGGTGTTATGGCAGCATCTTTTGATTACTGTCACGAAAATGATGCCACAGTTATGACGATTATTCGTCCTCGTGGAGGCAATTTTGTTTTCAACGATATTGAGTTACAAATGATGCGCCACGATTTATTAACAGCGAAAGAATTAGGAACAGATGGTGTGGTTATTGGGTGTCTGACTGATGACAATCAAATCGATAAAGAAGCCATGTATCAACTACTTGAATTAGCAGATGGCCTGCAAATTACTTTCCACATGGCCTTTGATTCAATCGCTGTTGAAGAGCAATTCGCAGCAATTGATTGGTTGGTTGAAAATGGTGTTCAACGTATTTTAACTCACGGTGGTCCTGCTGGAACTGATATCTTAGATAATTTACCACACCTTAAAGAACTAGTTGATTATGCGGGTGAACGCTTAACCATTCTACCTGGTGGTGGCATTTCTTATGAAAACTGTGACCAAGTGATTGAGTATCTAGGTGTGAATGAAATTCACGGCACACGTATCGTAGACATTAAATAAAGAAATTAAAAAAGACCGACAAAAGTCGGTCTTTTTTTGTTTTAAATAAAATATTCCATGAATAGACTGGCAATGTTGAAGTAAATCAAGACACTAGTTAAATCACTTAAGGTTGTGATAAATGGTCCACTTGCAACAGCTGGATCAAAACCAAGTTTATCCATTACCATTGGAATTAAACTTCCGGCTAAGTTTGCCACTGTAATAGCGAATAACATCGCCATCCCAATCACAAATCCTAATGGGAAGTTATGTTGCCAAATTCCCACCACTAAGAAGATTGTCACCCCTGTGACTAAACCTGTCACTAGACCTGTCAGAATTTCACTCATAATTAAACTAAAGAAGCCACTATCTTTATCATCTTTTACCGCAATCCGACGAACAGCTACGGCAAGTGATTGTGTTCCGGCATTCCCAGCTGTACCAGTAATTAGTGAAATGAAGACTGCTAAAATACTTGCTTCGCTGACTAAGTTTTCATAACGACCAATTAATGTGGCAGTTGCCATTCCCAAGAATAGTAAGGTAATCAACCATGGCAAACGTTTTGAAGCAGCTTTAAATGGATTCTCATCAGCAGCTTCCTCAACGTCAACCCCGGCCAAACCAGAGTAGTCACTCGTTGCTTCTTCTTCCATAACGTCGATAATATCATCAACAGTGATGATACCGACTAAATGCTCATCATAATCAGTAACGGGCATTGCTAAGAAGTCATAGTCTTTCATCATGCGCGCAACGTCTTTTTGATCATCGCCAACTTTAACAGCAATCACACGCTCACTCATGATTTCACCAATAATTGCATCGTCATCATTTATAATTAAATCTCTTAATGACATCACACCCACCAAGGTATTATCTTGATCAACAACGAAGGTGTAGTAAATCGTTTCAGCGGTTTTAGCTTCCTCTTTTAAGTTAGCCATCGCCTCTTTAACCGTTTGCTCGGCACCTATTCCAACGTATTCCGTTGTCATGATGGCTCCGGCTGTTTCATCTTCATAATGTAATAAGTGCTTAATTTCACGGGCACTTTCTTTATCCATTAAACTTAAGTATTTTGGCACTTCTTTTTCATCTAACTGATTCAACGTGTCTACCGCATTATCGGTATACATTTCCGCTAACATATCAGCTACATATTTTGGTTTCATCTCTTTAATATAGATATCTACATCTTCTTCATCTTCTTCGATGACATCAAACATGTCAGCCATTTCTTTTGGTGATAAATACGTATAGAGACGTTGGCGTTCTTCTTCCGTTAAGGTTAAATAAAACTGCCCTTGCTCATAAATATGTAATTCAAAAAAGACTTCTCTGAATTCTGTTAAATTATCAGCGGTTAAAATATCTAATAATTGGCTGTATTGTACGTCGATTGCTTCTTGATTGTCCATCTAATGACCTCTTTCAGTAATTGTTTGTTCAATGACTTGCTCCATATCTTCAGGAATTGGCAGTTGGCAACAAATCTCTTCTTTTGTAAACGGATGAGTAAAGTTTAACTCGCCACAGTGTAACGCTTGGCGAGTGATACCCCGTTCTAAATCTCCACCGTATAAGTCATCTCCTAACAAGGGACAACCAACGGCGGCAAAATGGACGCGAATTTGGTGGGTACGTCCAGTATGCAAACGAATATCCACTAAAGCTAAATCCTCTACGCGTTGATTTAACCAATACTCTGTCCGTGAAACTAAGCCACCCGTTTCTGTTGTTTGGCGTTTGACTAAAGATGTTAGATCACGTTCAATTCCTAAGTTAATCTCACTATGTTCTGACAACTCAGATACTTGACCACTCACTAGAGCTTGATATTTTTTAACTAACTTTTTTTCACGGAGTTCTTGATCCATCATCGCATGAGCAAAGCCGTGCTTAGCAAACAGCATTAAACCGGATGTATCACGGTCTAAACGCGTCACCACATGCACGACTAAATTTTCATAGCCTTGATTTAAAATGTAATGTTTCACACGATGACACATGGTGCCTCGCGGATGATACTGTGCTGGAATCGATGCCACACCAATCGGTTTATTCACGATTAAGTAATGATCATCTTCAAACACCACATCAATCGGCGTCTCATCTGGCACTAACGTTTCGTGCTCTGCTTCGGCTGGAATGTCGATGGTTAAAACATCGTCTTGTTTTAACTTATACAAGACATTCTCAACTTGTTGATTGACCTTGATTTTGCCACCTTGAAATTTCACTTTAGCTAACAAACCACGCGAGACCCCTTGGCGCCTTAAAAAATATTTAATTGCTTGAGGTTCTGTTTCTTGATAGGTCCAGCTAAACTCCATATTGGTAGCTCCTCTTAATCTTTATACTCTTCAATAAAGGCATCTTTCACGCGTTGCCAGAATAAGGTATGGCGTGAGCCTGTAAATTGAATCCGTTCATCGGCAATACGATAACGAATTTCTTTTAGTCCCGCTTGGGGAATATTTAGTTGATCCAATGAAATGAAATAATCATCAGCTGGTTCTACTTGAACAGTAATCCACTCATCACTTGGAATCACAAGTGGTGACCCTAGTGTTCTAAAGACACGGTTATTTATTGAGGCGATTTCTGTCATTTGTAAGACATTAACACGCGGGTGAATTACTGCGCCGCCGACACTTTTGTTGTAACCTGTTGAACCTGTTGGGGTGGCAACAGATAAACCATCTCCACGAAAGTGTTCAAACAATTCGTCTTTAATATAGACATCGGCAACTAATGTGCGGTCATTACGTTTGATAATACATTCGTTCAAGCCTAAAAACTTGCCCGTTTCTTTACCATCAGAGTAGGACACTTCGACTTCAATTAAGGGATAATTAGCTGCTCGGCTATCATCATTTTGTAAGTCTTCAATCAGTTCTTCTAGCTGGTAGTCACGCCAATCTGTATAAAAACCTAAATGGCCAGTATGGACTCCCGCAAAGCAAACTGAATCCAATTGGTCCTTATATTGGTGAAAAGCAGATAAGAATGTACCATCTCCTCCAATCGAAATGACCACTTCAGGATGCATTTGATCGATTGTTAAAGCTGATTCCTTAATCAAGCTTTCGAATTTCTCTTTCACTGTTTGACTTTCAATTGAGTCATTGGCAACAATTGCTATCTTCATCTAACTCCCACCTTTCATCTGACACTGTTTATCGTTAACTTAGTCTTCTTCACCAAGTTCCGTTTCTTTTTGACCAATAAAATCTTGGTAATAACGATCTTGTTGTTTCCCACGTCCGTGTGAGAATAACTGTTGGGCTTCTTGGATTTCCTCACGAATTTTAGACATCTCTTCATCTAATAAATTAGCGGCTTCTGAGGCTCTAATCAAACGCTTGTTGATTTCCTCTGGAAACTCACCTTGGTACTTGTAGTTTAACGAATGTTCAATGGTTGCCCAAAAGTTCATCGCTAAGGTTCTAATTTGGATCTCAGCATATAATTTCTTTTCCCCAGTCACTAACTGGATTGGGTATTCAATGATTAAATGATAGGAACGATAACCACTTTCTTTTTCATGACTTAAATAATCACGATCTTGAATCACGGTTAAATCATTACGGGATTTAATTAAATTCACCACTTCATAAATATCTTCTACAAACTGGCAAGTCACACGCAGTCCGGCAATATCTTGCATCTCTTCTTCTAAGTTATCCAGTGGAATCCCTTTAAGACGCGATTTTGTTTTAATACTATCAATTGGTTTCACACGACCTGTTACAAACTCAATCGGTGAGTGTTCATTCTTATCTGTAAATTGCTTGCGAATCCCTTTAAGTTTAATTTTCATCTCAGTGACAACTTGTTCATACGGCGCTAAAAATAATTCCCATTTTTCCATTTTGTCCACCTCGTTTAATCATTTTTCAGGTCAAACATTCCACGTTATATTTTAGCATACTAGCCATAAAATTGCTTTGCTTTCCGTTTACTTTCTAGGACTTATTTTAGTTGACTTGTTTCTTGGATTACGGGAAACTAAAGTCATAACAACTCTAGGAGGAAACCGTATGAGTCAAACTCTTGAAATTGAATTTAAAACCTTACTAACACAAACGGACTATCAAAAACTTGTTGTGGCTTATTTTCAACAAGATAGGATACCCTTTGTTCAAACAAATTACTATTACGATACACCTAACTTTGATTTAAAAGAGTACGGTGCTGGCCTGCGTATTCGTCAACTTAACGACCGTGCCGAATTAACTTTGAAAACCCCTCTAAAAAATCAATACGGACTTTTAGAAACAAATGACGACTTGCCTTTAGATGATATCTCTACTTTTATAAAATCCCCTGTCAGTTGGCCTCACGAACACGTCATTAAAAAATTAAATTCGTTTGCTATTTATGCCAACGAATTAGAATTAAAAGCCCAACTAAAAACCAGTCGCCTTGAAATAAACTTGTCACCTGATGTTCTATTAGTCTTAGATGAAAGTTGGTATCATGGTAAACACGATTATGAATTAGAAATGGAAGTCACAGATGCGACAATTGGAAAAGAGTTCTTTTTAAACTTCTTAAAAGAACATAATATCCAACTTGTGTCTACTAAAAACAAAATCGCCCGTGCTGTCGCTGAAAACACTGATAAATAAGGCTTTTTATTTCAAAAATCTTTTCCTTTCTGATACATTAGAGTAAGTCATTAAGGGAGGGGAAAGTATCGTGATTGAAATTTATTTGTTTGTTCATCCATTATGCACTGAATCACTTGCTGCTGAAAAAGTTGTCTTAGACTTTGTCGAGCAAGCCGATTTGAACATCCAATTCAAATTCATCCCACTGCTTAACCTGCAATCATTTCAATCATTTGTGGACCAACATCCCAATGTTTGCCCAAGTTTTAAAAAGCGCAATAAATTATTTGAAGCAGCATTTTCTTCTGCTTTAGACTTTAAAGCCATGCAACTGCAAGGAAAGAAAAAAGGGCGCGAGTTTTTGTTAAAACTTCAAGAAACCTTACTCGATGATGGTGATTGTTACAGCAAAGATATGGTTGAACAAACTATTTTAACTATCAATGGCAATCTAGACTTATTCTATGAAGATCGTCAAACTTTCGCTGTCCGTGACTCTTTCAAACAAGACCAAGAAATTGCTAAAGAAATGGGTGTCACAAAAGCATCGACTCTAGTTTTCTTCAACTATACTTACAATCAAGATTTTGGCATTTCTGTTCATGACGAGTTAAGTGTTGACTTGCTTTTTGAGTTACTTAGCTTCACGCCAGAACGTGTTAATGAATTTGATATCCACGCTCAAACAGTCAGTATTGAAACCAAAGATAATGAAGAACGACCATTCCGTTTAGTTCCAAAATAAAAAAGCCACCCTTACGGGTCGGCTTTTTTTATTTAATCGTTTTAACTGTTTGTTTAAATTCCGCTAAGCGTTTAGCAAAGACTTCAAAACTTTCTGTTAAATAATCTTCTTTCGTCATATCAACGCCTGCTTGTCCAATAACAGCTAGTGGATAATCACTACTTCCCGCTTTTAGATAATTTAAATAAGCATCTAATGCGCCTTCTTCTTTAGCGACAATTCTAGCCGCTAAAGTTGAGGCCGCTGCAAAACCTGTCGCATATTGGTAAACATAGTAATTATAGTAAAAATGAGGAATTCGCGCCCATTCAACAGCAATTTCTTGGGATTCAACTACCACATCACCGTAATAACGAGCATTTAATTCGCCATATTCTTTTTTCAAGACATCACTTGTTAAAGGAACACCTTGCGCATCTTGTTCATATAAAAAGTGTTCAAACTCTGCAAACTGAGTTTGACGATAAACCGTCCCTTTAAAACCATCTAAATATCTGTTTAAAATATAGGCTCTGACTTTTGGATCAGTTTCTGTTGCTAATAAATACTCTGTCAAAAGGTTTTCATTTGTTGTTGAAGCAATCTCAGCTAAAAAGATTGAGTAATCCCCATATACAGCTGGTTGATTGTGGCGCGTATAGTAACTATGAACACTATGTCCTAATTCATGAACCAATGTGTAGAGTTGATCTAAGCTATCATGCCAATTCATCAAAATATAAGGCTCTGTATCGTAACAACCAGAAGAATAAGCACCACTTCGTTTCCCTTTATTTTCAACAACATCAATCCAACCCTCATCAAAGGCTTTTTCAATAATAGAAAGGTAGTCTTCACCCATCGGCGCTAATGCTTTCAAGGTAACTGCTTTGGCTTCTTGATAATTATATGCCAATGACGCTTCACCCAAAATTGGCGTGTGTAAATCATACATTGTCAACTCTTCTAAACCAAGTAACTCCTTACGAACCGCCAAATAATCGTGGAATAATGGTAAATGTTTATGCACGGACTGGATCAATGTGTCATAAATCGTTTCCGGTAAATCATTGCCAGATAGGGCTGCCGCACGAGCAGATGGATAATTGCGAACTTTAGCTCGGAAATTGGTTGATTTAACGTGATTACTTAAGATTGTGGCAAAAGTATTTTCAAATTGTTGGTAAACACTGTATAAGCCTTCAAACGCTGCTTGACGAACGGCTCTATCAGAACTTTCTAACAATTGACTGTAGACCCCATGGCTTAATTGCACCTCTTCACCTTGATCATTTTTAACTACAGGGAAGATTAAGTCACCACTATCTAACATTTCAAAAGTTTGGCTTGCCGCCCCAAATATTTCTCCAGCGCCAGCTAAAATGGCTTCTTCTTTTTCAGATAATGTATGAGGACGAGATTTTGTCACGCCAGCAAAGAAATGTTGGTACAGTTCTAATTCAGGTAACTCCTTGATGTAATCTGCAATTTGTTCATCTGATAGCGTCAGCAATTCTGGTTCAAACCAGGAAACGGCTTGACCATATTCTGAAATTAAACGTGTTGCTTGACCATTCATGCTTTGATAAGTGGCATTTAATGTGTCTTGATCATTTTTCAAATGGCTATAGACATACAGAACTTCAACTTCACCTGTAATGGTTTCGATACTTTTTAACGCTTGATATAATGCCGCAGCTCCTTGATTTAAAGTCCCACGATATTTTTCAAGGTCACCAATTTTTTTTGTGACCTTCTCAAAAGAAACTTGAAAGGCTTGATCATCTTCAAAAATTTTAGTTAAATCCCATTGCATATCTGTAGCAACCTCAGGTCGGTTTGGTAACTGTTTCACTTCTGTCATATCTATCACTCCTATTCTTAAATTCTTATTGCTATAGTAACACATCACCTTGGGGAAGTGAGGATATTTGATAAGAAGTTTCTGTTCTATCCTCTAGCGAGTTTTGTTTCTGTGTTTCAGACGTCCCTTGGCTTTGACCTTTTAAAACAATTACCCGACTATTAACTAATTTGATCCGACTCGTTCGTTGAAATGATGTCATTAGTTCGGACTGGAATTGTTGCCATAACAAATGATCAGAAACCAATGGTAACGATTGAGTTGCTAGATTATTCTTTTGACACATTATTTTGAAAAAATGCCAAATATCTGTCATTGTCCTCCCTTGATTTTCAAAGCATGCTCGCCAAAAATAAAAGCGCCATAAAATGACGGAATCTTTTAACATCAAGGGTTGTGTAAGCGGGACTAAAAAGTCGTCTGCTAATCCGTTTAGATTTGCTCCCTCACGATAAAGAATTTCTTGAATTCTCATGATTTCCTGTTGCCGTCGCAATAAACCAAGTTGGGTTGTTTCTTTAATTTTCGATAACACTGTTTCTATTTGATACACCCGACTTTCCATTTGAATTGGCGATGACTCTGGTTGAAGCAAAGCAGACATAGCTGTTTTCGCTCTGCCAAACAGACGTTTTGAGTAACAAATTTGATGGCTTATTTCCAGTTCCTCAATGTGATAACAGCAGGTCAACAGGTCTCTCGTCACATCTAGTTGCCACAAGTAATAACCCAGTCTGGGTGAGTAAGCTAAGGCACTTCTTTGAATCTCTCGTAATTTCCCTTTCAGTTCTAATTTACTCCCAAAAATCCAGATGACTTGAAACCCATGGTCAAGATAGGTTTCTGTGCGTTCTATAAACCGAGACCAAGGTAATGAACTACACTGAAATTCAATCGCAATTTTTTGATGAATTAATAGGTCAGGACGTTGTTGCAACTGAGGCAAATAGGCTTCCAATTCATAGGGCACTCCGATGGATTCACACCACTTTGCCAGTAACGCTTTTCCTGAAAGATGTTCTGCTGTTTCGGCTTCACTAAAAGACTGACACTCCTGCTTGGCTTTATGTGCAAAATGAGGTCGGATTTTCTGACCATTTTTAATAATCAGCGAGCAATGACAAGCGGGGCAATACCAACCATTACGATTAATCTCTTTAAGTGATTGACTTGAATAATGTAATAAATTAAGTGTTTCACCTCGGCCAGAATATCCAACAAACATCTTATCAGCTCCTTTAATAAAAGGATTCGCAAGTTTGACAGAGGACAATAAAAAAAAGCTCGCACAGTGTGCGAACTTTTAAATCCAAACTTTAGCGATTAAATAAATCAGGAAGAAACCTGAAATCAACCACATGGGTTTTGAAATTTCCTTGGCTTTTCCGACAAATGATTTTACTAGTGGGTACGATACGAACCCAAAAGCTAAGCCATCTGAAATACTCATTGAGAAGGCCATCATCACAATCATTAAGAAGGCTGGCACCCAGTCACTTAAATCATCTAAATTTAAATGTTGAATGTTTTGCATCATTAGGCAACCAGTGATAATAATAACTGGCGCTAGGGCAGAACTTGGAATATATGTTAGTAGTGGGATTGCAAAGAATGCCACACAGAATAACAAGCCTACGGTTATCGCCGTACGTCCGGTTTTACCCCCTTGTTGAATCCCTGTTGAACTTTCCGCCGCTGGAATCGTTGGGCTCGTTCCTAAGACACTTGAGAAGAGCATCACTAAACCATTCACACGGTAAGCACGTTTGAATTCTTGATCACTTAAATTCGGTAGTAATCCATTAAACAGGCCCATTGATTCAAAAATTAAAATCATTGCTAAAGAGAATGTTCCTAATAAGAACTCAACTGAAAACAAGTGTGAGAAATCTAACTGCCCCACAATACTTGGATAATTTGTAATCTCACTTAATGAGAATGCTGTTTCCGCTTTGGGGACTAAGTTTAAAACATTGGCTAAAATTGTGGTAATGATAATGCCAATAAAGAAACTACCTTGAACATTTTTAAAGAATAAGAATAAAGTAATCACTAATGATGCTAAAGTTAATAATAAAACTGGTGATTGAAAAGAATTTAATTCCATAAATGTGTGCTCACCTTTAACGATGATGCCACCATTTTCCAACCCAACTAGCACTAAGAAAATCCCAATACCAGCTGTAATGGCATGTTTCAAACTATCTGGTACAGCTTCAATCAAAATCTGCGATAATTTTGTATAGGCGACTACTAAATAGATTAAACTGGCACAAAAACTGGCAGCTAAAGCTTCCTGCCAACTCATTTTTAAAGAATAAACTAAGGTATAGGTAAAGAATGAATTCACACCCATTCCTGTTGTTATGACAATTGGCACTTTCCCTATAAATCCAATCGCTAAACAACCAATAATCGAAATTAAAATCGTACCAAAGACACTTAATTCTGGCTTGATGCCAGCCTCAGCTAAAATCATTGAGTTAACGATAATCACATACGATACAGCAAAAAATGAAGTTAAACCGGCAAGTATTTCTTTTTTAAAATCAACTTTTTCAGACACGTGACTCTCTCCTTTATCTTTCAACAAAAAAAGTATAGACGGGTAGCCTAAGCCCACCCACCTATACATTTAGAATTGTTCTATTTAATTGTTGTTAATAATGTATCATCTTTGAAAACCTTTTGCAAGCGCTATCTTTATTGATGTTATTCTATTCTCCCTTTATTAAAAGCTTAAATCAGCTTCTAGTAAAGCTAACGATTCCGACATTTTCACAGCATCAATCGATTCATCGATTTGTCCTAAATCGTTGAGTGCTAAACCTTTAAACAAATATAGTTTCGACATACAGAAGAAGCGTTGTTTCTTCTTGTTCCATAAGATGCCTTCTTCTAAAATTTCTAAAGCTCGCTTTGGATTTCCTTCTTCAATCATCGACATCCCTAAATTAGCAAAAATGTAAGGTAATTCAATTTCCTCACGTTTATTTATTCCAACATAGAAACGTTCTAAGGCTTTTTCCATAAATGATAAGCCAATCGACCCCTGTCCTTCTTCATAATAAATTTTACCAATGACGCTCAGTAATAAAATCTCCATATCAGTCACCGCTTCTTTATCACTACTATAAGTACAATTTAACGATTCCTGAAAGCTGTTCAACGCCAATTGGTTATCCCGATTTAAAATTAATTCACAAGTTCCTTTATAATACAAATACTCTTGACGTTCAATTTTGCTAGGAAAAATAATCCCTATTGATTTAGCCGTTTCCTTAACCAATAACTGTAAATCTTCATGACGATTACTTTCACTGCATTCTCGCATGAACCCCAACCAGCTATTAGTTGTTGTTTGATTGATGACTTCATCCATAGTAATTGTTAAGCGTTCACATAGTTGGCGAATGACATTGATGTTTGGAACAAGTAAATTATGCTCGATTCTCGACAACATAGATTGAGAACAAATACCTTCAGCTAACTCCGCCTGAGATAATTGTCTTTTTTCCCGAATTTGTTTAACGACACCGCCATAAATAATATCTTCCTTCATCATGCACCTCCTACATTTCACTTTATAAGTACATTATACGATACTCAATTTATAATAACTACAATGGATGGTTATTTTAAATCACTAACTACTTTTCTACCAAATACTCAGCTATAAACAAACAAAAAAGACCTCTTAGCAAGAGGTCTTTTTATTACATCATTCCCATTGTGTCCATATCAGTCATATTTGGCGTGTGAACTTCTGGTTTATTCGCAATCACTGCTTCTGTTGTTAAAATCAGTGATGCGACGCTACCAGCATTTTGTAGCGCAGAACGGGTTACTTTTGTTGGATCTACAATTCCTGCTTCAATCATGTTGACCCATTCGGCTGTCGCTGCATTGAAACCAACCCCTGTTTCAACTTGTTTTAATTTATCAACAATAACAGATCCTTCTAAACCAGCATTGTCGGCAATTTGACGAACGGGTTCTTCTAAGGCGCGTAACACAATTTGCACACCTGTTAACTCATCACCAGTCGCTTCAACCGCTGCAACTTTTTCAGCCACATTAACTAAGGCTGTTCCACCACCAGCAACGATACCTTCTTCAACAGCAGCACGTGTGGCATTTAACGCATCTTCGATTCGTAATTTTTGTTCTTTTAACTCAGTTTCAGTTGGAGCACCTACATTGATGACAGCGACTCCACCTGATAATTTAGCTAATCGTTCTTGTAATTTTTCACGATCAAACTCTGACACTGCATCAGCCAATTGAATTTTAATAAAGTTAACACGATCAGCAATCGCCGCTTTCGTCCCGCTTCCTTCAACAATTGTTGTACTGTCTTTATCAACGACAACATTGCGAGCCACCCCTAGTGATTCAATCGTTGTGTCTTTTAGTTCTAAACCTAAGTCATCGGTAATAACCGTTCCACCCGTTAAGACGGCAATGTCTTCTAACATCGCTTTACGACGATCCCCAAAGCCTGGTGCTTTAACCGCAGCTACATTAAATGTCCCACGAATTTTATTTAAGACTAATGTTGGTAATGCTTCGCCGTCAATATCGTCAGCAATAATTAATAAAGGTTTACCTTGTTGCAAGATTTCTTCTAACAGCGGTACGATTTCTTGAATGTTTGAGATTTTCTTATCGGTAATCAAGATGTATGGATTATCTAAGACAGCTTCCATTTTATCGTTATCTGTCACCATGTATTGCGATAAATAACCACGGTCAAACTGCATACCTTCAACAACATCTAGCTCTGTTTCAATTCCTTTTGATTCTTCAATGGTAATCACGCCATCTTTACCGACACGTTCCATGGCATCACTAATTAAGTCACCGATTTTTTCAGAACCTGATGATACCGCAGCTACTTGAGCAATGGATTCTTTTGAATCAACTTGTTTTGAAATATCATGTAAGGCTTTCACGGCAGCTGTTGTTGCTTTTTCAATTCCACGACGAAGCGCAATCGGATTCGCTCCGGCTGTCACATTTTTCAATCCTTCTCGCACAATCGCTTGAGTTAAGACTGTAGCAGTTGTTGTCCCATCACCAGCAATATCATTGGTTTTAGAGGCAACTTCAGAAACTAATTGTGCCCCCATATTTTCAAAATGATCTTCTAATTCAATTTCTTTGGCAATTGTTACACCATCATTGGTAATTAGTGGTGAACCATACGCTTTTTCTAAAACGACATTACGACCTTTAGGACCTAATGTTACTTTCACCACATCTGCTAAGGTGTCTACACCTTTTACCATAGCAGCACGTGCATCTACTGAAAATTTAATATCTTTAGCCATTGTTATTCTCCTTCTTTCTATTCAATCACTGCGATAATATCTTTTTCTCTCAAGACTAGGTAATCTTTTCCTTCATAATTTACGGTATGTCCTGCTTGTTTTTCAAAGACCACTTGGTCCCCAATTTGTACGGTTAACGGCATTTTATTGCCATTATCTAAGATATAGCCTGCTCCCACTGCGACTACTGTGCCATTTTGCGGCTTTTCTTTGGCTGCTGTCGTAAGGACTAACCCTCCAGCTGACATTTGTTCTTGTTCCACAACTTCTAAGACAATACGATCATTTAACGGTTTTAACATTTTTAGTTCCTCCATTCCCTGACTATCTGGACTTTAGCATTCTATATTTAACAGTGCTAAACTACCTCTCTATCATACTGATTTTCAGGGCTTTTTTCAAGAATTACTCACTCAACTCATTTGATTAGGTATTGGCTGAAATTTATATTATACTTATTTCAAATAGATACTTGAAGGAGCTTTTTAATGACAATTAACAAATATTTTTTTACTACTTTAATTACCTACATTTTAATTTATTTAAGTCCGGTTGGCATCACTTTTTGCATTACGAAATCGGCTAATCCCAATGTGAATACCATGCTGTCAGCTACAGCAATTGCTTACATCATCGGTGCTCTTATTATGTTGTTACAAGGAAGATTCCTTAAACAACCATTATCCGTTGAAAAAATAAAAACCGCCTGGCCTAAAGTTATCTTGTGGGGAATCGCCGGTATTTTCTTAGCCTTTGTGGCACAAATGGCCGCTAGTATTATGGAACAACTCATTATCCAGGCACCACTTGGATCTGAAAATACTGAAAACATTATCGATATGATTCAGTTCTCACCGTTATTCATTATCAATGTGAGTATTGCCGGTCCAATCATGGAGGAACTCTTATTCCGTCGTGCTGGAATTGGTTTCTTATCTCAATACATTTCCCCTGTACTAAGTGCCGCTGTGACCTCACTATTATTCGCCATCGCTCACTTTGATGGTCATATTATCGTTTACTTCATCATGGGTATGACATTCTACTTCTTATATCAAAAAACTGGTAGTATCTGGACATCGATTATTGCCCACTGCGGCATGAACAGTTTAGTATTACTAATTCAATTAACCCAATAAAAAAAGACTAGCCAATGGCTAGCCTTTTTTATCTTCTTTACTTGGTGTGTAATGGTTTAAGAAATAAATCAACGTTTGTAACTCATTTGTTAAATCAACACTTTGAACTTGAACATCAGCTGGCGTGTGTAGACGAACTGGCGTGAAGTTCATAATTCCTTTAATACCTGATTCAATTAATAAATCGGCAGTATCTTGAGCAGAATTTGCGGGAATTGCCATAATGGCAATTTCAATTTGTTGTTGTTTGATTTGTTCAGCCATTTCACTCATTGGATAAACAGGAATCCCATCAACGATGCGTCCGACTAAATCTTCACGAACGTCAAAAGCTGCACTAATACGGATATTGTTGTTGTGGTGGAAACCATATTTTAATAAGGCATTTCCTAAGTTACCAACACCAACTAAAACGACATTTGTTAAGCGGTCTTCACTTAAAGTTTTTGAGAAGAAATCTAATAAGCTCTTCACATCATAACCATATCCGCGTTTCCCTAATTCTCCAAAGTATGAAAAATCACGACGGATTGTCGCACTATCCACTTTGATTGCCTCACTCAACTCAGTTGATGAAACTTTTTCTGTCCCCGCATCTAATAACACTTTTAAATAGCGGTAATATAAAGGTAGGCGTTTTGCTGTTGCCTTTGGAATCACTTGATCTTTCATTAACATTTCCTCCTCGACTAATCTTAAAATCTATCACGCATTGTTTACTAGTAAACAAGAAATTTCGTTTTGAATAAAATTTCACTATGTTGATTACTCTAACATAATACCAGTTCTCTAAGACAAAAAGCAATTTTTCTGTCTCGGCTTGTGAAGTAATTCCAGTCATTTAAGACTGAATCTTCCGTATAAATATGATAAACTATGACTAAACACTGACTCACGAAGGAGTTCTTATGATTTTATTACAAGCTAACCAGGTGGCACGTCATTTCGGTGGCGATATCCTCTTTGAAAATATTAATTTAGAAATTCAAGACCGTAGCCGCATTGCGCTTGTCGGTCGCAATGGTGCAGGAAAATCAACTTTACTTAAAATCATTGCTGGTATTGATTCAACAGATGATGGGACGATTTCCAAAATAAAAAATCTAACGTTAGGTTATTTAGATCAACATAGTGGCTTAATGAGTGCTCGAACTGTTTGGGATGAAATGTTAACCGCATTTGAAACTATCCGTAAAATGGAGAACCGGCTTCACCATTTAGAAAACGAATTAGGTACAGCTAGCCAAGATAATCAAGAAGATTATCAACGACTACTAAAAGAATATGATCAATTACAACACGATTTTAATGATCAAAATGGTTATGGTTACGAAGCCGAAATCAAATCTGTTTTGAATGGTTTTAATTTTGGACCAGAATTTTACGGTCGTGAAATTGCCAGCTTATCTGGTGGTCAAAAAACACGGCTTGCTTTAGCCAAACTACTATTAGAACGCCCTCAGCTTTTAATTTTAGATGAACCGACCAACCACTTAGACATTCAAACTTTAGACTGGTTGGAAAACTATCTTCAAAATTACCGCGGCGCCCTTTTAATCGTTTCACATGACCGTTACTTTTTAGATAAAGTTGTTAATGAAGTCTATGACTTAACACGTCAAAAAATCACTCACTACAAAGGCAATTACAGTCGCTTCTTAACCCTTAAAGAAGAACAATTAGCAGCTGACTGGAAAGCATTTGAAAAACAACAAACGGAAATTAATAAATTGGAAGACTTCGTCGCTCGTAATATTGTCCGCGCTAGTACGACAAAACGTGCGCAAAGTCGTCGCAAACAGCTAGAAAAAATGGAGCGCATGGACAAGCCACAAGGTGACGAAAAATCGGCTCGTTTCTTATTCAACATTGCTAAAGAATCAGGCAATGTCGTCTTACAAACGGAACACGCTGCGATTGGTTATGATCAAACAATCCTGTGTGAACCTGTCGACTTAGATATTCGCAAACGAGAAGCCATTGCTTTAGTTGGTCCCAATGGTATCGGGAAATCAACTTTACTAAAATCCTTGATTGGCGACTTACCTTTTATTAAAGGCAATGTTCACTTAGGTAGCAACGTAAGTATTGGTTACTATGACCAAGAACAAGCTAAGCTTCGTTCAAACAAAACCGTTCTCCAAGAATTATGGGACGAACATCCGACAACCGTTGAAAAAGATATTCGTTCCGTCTTAGGAAGTTTCTTATTCTCTGGTGAGGACGTTGAAAAAACCGTCCCTCAATTAAGTGGTGGGGAAAAAGCACGACTAGCACTAGCTAAGTTATCTATGGATCAAGAAAACTTTTTAATCCTTGATGAACCAACCAACCATTTAGATATTGATAGTAAAGAAGTTTTGGAAAATGCCTTGATTGATTACGAAGGCACTTTACTCTTTGTTTCTCATGACCGTTACTTCATTAACCGTATCGCCACAAAAGTCGTCGAACTTTCAGCAACCGGAAGTACTCTTTACTTAGGTGATTACGACTACTACCTTGAGAAAAAAGCGGAACAAGAAGCCACTACGACTGAGACGATTGAACAAGAACTCGCAACAGACACTAGTGGAAAAGCTTCTTTCCAACAATCAAAAGAAGCTCAACGCCAAGAACGTAGTTTGAAACGCGCGATTGAAAAAGTTGAAACACAGTTAGCTGAAGTTGAAGAACGTCAAACTACCATTGAAAAAGAAATGACGAATCCTAAATACATTTCTGATCCTGGCGCACTAATGGACTTACAAAAAGAACTAACTGAACTAGAAACTAAACAAGAAGCCTTAATGGAAGAATGGGAAGAAGCTAGTTTAGCATTAGAAAATAACCAATAAAAAAAGCCTCTCTTTAGAGGCTTTTTTTATTTATAATTAACAACTGCTAATTTTATTTCACTGAAAATTGCATCTACTTCTGAAAGGTCTTTGGCTTTCGCACCACTGGCTAAGGGATGTCCTCCACCATCATGATTTTTAGCAATCTCATTAATGATCGGTCCTTTTGATCTTAAGCGAACACGATAATTACCTGTTGGTTGTTCTACGAAAATCCCCCATGATACCACTGTATCAATTTGACCAGGTAAAGAAATTAGCGCTGACGTATCAGCATCAGTCACGTTATTTTCTTCAAGGACACTGTGTGGCAAGATGATACGTGCAGCGCCCTCTTCCGTCATTTCAAGATTCTGCAACACATAACCTGATAATTTAGCTACTTTATAAGGCATCTCACTAATTTGACGGTTTAATAACGGGGCATCAAAATCTAATTGACGTAGATAAGCAGCAACTTGCAAAGTGTGAGCTGTTGTTGCAGGATACATAAAACGTCCTGTATCTCCCACAATCCCCGCGTATAGTAAACGTGCAGCTTCAGTTGTTAAAACTAACTCACTTTTAAACAGGTCATAGAAATCATAAATAATTTCACTACAACTACTTGCTTCTGTGTTCACCCATGACAGGTCACCATAAGGAGAATCATCTGGATGATGATCAATTTTAATTAGTTGATCTCCTAAATCATAATTTTCGCCACTAATTCTTGGTGCATTAGCTGTGTCCGTCACAATAACTAATGACCCTTGATACATTTCTGGCGTCACATCATCCATGGTTACTAGAAAATCTAAATCTCCGACTTCTCCACCTGCCAACAAAACTTCTTTTTCAGGATAACTTGCACGAATGATTTCTGCTAAACCTCCTTGCGAACCTAAAGCATCTGGATCTGGACTTTGATGACGGTGAATAATAATGCGGTTATATTTTTTTATGGCTTCAATAATTTTATCTTGAACTGTCATGCTATTTCCCTCATTTTCTATGATTTCTCCATTAGTTGGCAGACCACAATCGCCTTAGCCACAATGGCATTTTCTAAAAAGACTTCAATATCTAACTTCGCTGATCGACGACCAATTTCTAAAATGCGTGGACGAATATCTAACCGACTTTCTAATTGAATCAAGCGGAAATAATGCAGGTTTACTTGTTCAATCACGACGTTTTGTTGTTGATTAATATACATCGTTCGTTGAGAAACATTACTGATGATTTCGCTAAGAACACCGAAAGAAATCGTTCCGACAGTACTAACCATCTGCGGGGTCACTGTAAAGGCGAAGTGTAAATCTTCGGAACCGATACCAGCTCCAAGGGTTTCGATTTCACCAGTAATTTCATCGGCAATGGTGTTAGCGACTTGTGGTTGGCGTTGCGCTAATTGCATGGCCTTCATGACATCTTGACGAGAAATAATTCCTAGTAAGGTTAAGTCATCAGCGACAACCGGCATCATTTCTAGACCGTCCCAAATCATCATGTGACCAACACTGGCAACACTCATATGTTTTTTAACGTTATTCGGATCTTTCGTCATGACTTTATCTAATGTTTGGGTATCTTGTTTACCAATAATATCTTTTGCCGTAATAATTCCAAGGACACGATTATTTTTATTTACAACCGGGAAACGCGTATGAGTCGATTCATCTGACAAACGGCGATAGTCCGCAACTGTTTCTGAAGCAAGTAAATAAGTGGTTTTATCAATATCTGTATATATATCACCAACTAAAATAATGTCTTTTTTAATCAACTGATCACTCATCGCACGGTTAATTAAAGTTGCGACCGTAAATGTATCATAAGTTGTACTTAAGATTGGCATTTCCATCTTATCTGCTAGGTTAATAATTTCCGGAGTCGTTTCAAACCCCCCAGTGATTAAGACTGCTGATCCTTTTCTTAAAGCCAACCCTTGCACTTCCTCACGGTTCCCTACAATCATCAAGGAACCTGGTGAAATATAACGTTCCATAGCGCCTTGAGTCATAGCACCAATGACAAATTTTGATAAGGTTTTACTTAACCCTGATTCCCCACCTAACACATTACCTTCAATAATTTTAACGACCTCACCAAAGGTTAGTTTTTCAAAGTTTCCTTTTAATTTCCGTTCAATTCTGATGGTTCCAACGCGTTCGATTGTCGAAACAAGACCGATGTTTTCTGCTTCTTTTATGGCACGATAAGCAGTCCCTTCACTGACATTTAAGTTTTTCGCAATACTACGAACCGAAATCCGTTCACCCACAGGTAAGGTTTCAATATATTCTAAAATCTGATCATGCTTTGTTGCCATCCAATCATCCTCTCTCTTTTAGATACTCTCTAAAAGCTTGCTCAGTTTTTATTATAGCCTTTTTAAAGAGGAAGCACAAAAGAAATTAGTACAGTTTATATAACAGTTTAGACTTTATTTTAGTACAGAAAAAAAGCATAGCTAGAAGCTATGCTTTTTTCTCAGGTCTTTTAGTTGCATTGTTGTAGTTGTTTTTGTGACGTTGACTCGTTTCCATAATCACTGGCAAGATAACTGGACGACGTTTTGTTTTTTCAAACAAGTGACGACTTAGTTGTTCACGAATATCTTGTTTTAATTTACCCCACTCAAAATCATTTGTTTTTAAGTTTTCAGTAATGATATCTTCAACGATAGCTGCACTTTCGTCCATTAAATCTTGACTTTGTTTCGCATAAACAAAACCACGTGTTGTAATTTTGGGTCGAGCAACAATTTTTTGTTTTTTACGATTGATTGTTGTAACCGCAATTAAAATACCATCTTCTGATAAAATGCGACGATCACGTAAAACAATATTTCCAATATCGCCTACACCTAGACCATCAATCATGATGTTATCTGCTTCAACAGAACCTGCCATATGCATGCGTCCACTATTGTACTCTAATACATCGCCGCGGCCTGTGATATAGATATTTTTATAATCCATTCCCATTTCATGCGCTAAATCAGCATGAGCTGCAAGCATACGGTATTCACCTTGAATTGGAATAAAGAATTTTGGTTTCATTAAGTTCAACATTAATTTCAAATCATTTGGATTGGCATGTCCTGATACACGGAAGTTATCAGAAATTGTTTTAACTGTTCCACCAGCGCGGTAGATCATATCTTCTGTTTTAGCCACAGTTGTTTCCATCGCAATTGAAGGCGTCGTCGTAATATAAACTAAATCACCTTCTTCAATGTTGATACCTGAGTGCGAACGAGCACTTGCCATACGTTGGATTCCTTTAATTGGTTCACCTGTACGACCAGTTTCTAAAACTAACAACTCATCTGGTTGATAATCTTTCATGTCTTTCGCTTGAATTAAAATATCATCACTTGGTAACGTGATTTTACCTAACTTAATCGCTAATTGAATGATACGTTCAATGCCTTCACCTGTTAAAACAACTTTACGCATTGATTTTTCAGCCGCATCTAAAACTTGTTGGATACGTTGTAAATTACTGGCAACACTGGCAACAATAATGCGGCCCTTCCAGTAACGTAATGTGTCATAAACTTCTTCAGCAATCGCTTTTTCAGCTGCTACTGGGGCTGGATTTTCTGAGTTAGTAGAATCTGATAATAAAGCTAACACGCCTTCTTTACCAATTTCTGCTAAACGACCAAAATCAGTGGCATACATTGGAACCGCACCGTGATCAAATTTGAAATCACCTGTGTAAACAATGTTACCTTCCTCTGTTTTAATTGAAACCCCAACTGAATCTGGAATAGTATGCGTTGTTCTAAAGAAACTCACTGTCCCATGTTGGAAATCAATTTCTGTAAACTCATCAATCACATGGAAGTCAGTGAATTTTTTCGAACCTGGGTACTCTGACGTCCGCATTTTCGCTAATTCAACTGTTAACTCCGTACCAAAGACTGGCACATCAACTTCTTCTAATACGTATGGTAAAGCACCAATCGCATCAGCGTGACCATGCGTTAAGAAAATCCCTGCTACACGATCTTTATTTTCTACTAAATAGTTGATTCCTGGAATGACGATGTCGATCCCTAGTAAATCATTTTCTGGATACTTCATCCCACAGTCTAAGACAAAAATCTCATCTTCTACTTCTGCGACATACAAATTTTTTCCATTTTCGCGGACTCCGCCCAATGGAATGATTTTAATATTACTCAAATTTCTTCACCTCAAATAAACTTTCTTTAATTTTTATTTTTTTGAATTTATCTACTTATATAAGAACTGTGATCAGTTCTGAAAGTGGTCTTCTTCTATTTAAAGTCGTCTGACAAGAAAGTAAACTTTCCAATACGGCGGTCCTTTAATAGAAATTCATCTATTATCTTACCATAAACCATGGAAAATATCTCATAATTAAGCCACAAAAAAACTACTGGAAATTTCCAGTAGTCCTAATCTCTAAATTGCGCATCATATAATTTTTTATAGGCTCCGTCTTTTGCAAGTAGTTCTTTATGGCTACCTTCTTCAACAATCCCTTGAGTGTTAACGACCACGATGCGATCGGCTTGTTGAATTGTTGCTAACCGGTGAGCGATGATTAAGGTTGTTCTACCAGCTGCAAGCGATAGAAGAGACTCCTGAATCACTTGTTCTGTTTCAGTATCTAAAGCTGATGTTGCTTCATCTAAAATTAAAATCGGCGGGTTTTTCAAGAACATTCTAGCAATCGCTACACGTTGTTTTTGACCACCAGACAATTTAACCCCACGTTCACCTACTACCGTATTCAATCCTTCTGGCATCTCTTCCACAACTTGTTCTAAATGAGCCAACTTAATTGCTTGATCGATAGCCTCTTCACTTGCTGACAAATCGCCATAAGCAACATTTTCTCGTAACGTTCCAGGGAACAAGAAAACATCTTGTTGAACAATGCCGATATTGCCACGTAATGACTCTAACGTATAGTCACGAATATCACGATCTTCCACTTTGACACTGCCACTAGTGACTTCATAAAAACGTGGTAACAAATTACAAAGCGTTGTCTTACCTGCGCCACTTGGGCCAACAAAAGCAACTGTTTCACCTGGTTTGATTGCCAATGAAATGTTTTCTAAAACTTTTGTGCCATCACTATAAGAGAAAGATACATTCTCATAAGTGATATGACCTTCTACCCCAACTAATTCCTGGGCATCTGGTCGACCCTGAATTTTTGATGGTGTATCGATTTCCTTGGCAAAACGTTTGAAGCCAGCTATTCCTTTGGGATAACTTTCAATCATATTATTTACTTTTTCAATCGGTCGAATAAAGACATTGGACAATAGAATAAAACCAACAAATTGACCATAGGTAATTTCACCACGAATGGTATAAAACGCACCGAAAATCAGGGCGAATAAGCTGATTAAGCGGATTAAAAAATAGTTGTACGATGAACTCACACCCATGACTTGATAAAACTTCAATTTCGATTGTCTGTATAATTGATTTAAGCTTTCAAAACGCTCACGTTCATAAGCTTCATTTGTAAAGGACTGAACAACACGCACTCCACTAACTGAGGCTTCAATCCCTGCATTGAACTCACCTAAATTATCATAAATTTCTGTGTTAACCTTCGTCATCTTCTTATTAAAGACGACTAAAGCAATTGTAATAAATGGCACTAAAATAGAAGTTGCAATTGCCAACTGGACATGAATATCCATCATTAAAACAAAGGCACCCACCAACGTCATAATCGTTATGAAAATATCTTCTGGACCGTGATGCGCCACTTCAGAAATCTCAAATAAATCTGTCGTTAAGCGACTGATTAACTTCCCTGTTTTTTGATTATCATAATATTCAAAAGATTGTTTTTGAATATGGGCATATAAATCACGACGCATATCGGTTTCAATATTGACGCCTAACTTATGACCAAACGTCACCACGATATACTGTAAAACAGTGTTGACCATGTAAAAGAAAAGTAACGATAAACATGCCACAATAATAAGTGTCCAATTTTTTTGTGGCATAATTTTGTCGATCACTTGGTTTACGACAATCGGAAAAGCTAATTCTAAAACTGCTGCTATAGTTGCACACCCAAAATCAAGAATAAATAATTTCTTGTAGGGTTTATAATAACTGAAAAATCTTTTTAACATAACAAAACCTCCTTATCTATCAATTAAAACAAAGAAGGTATTTTTAGTAAAGACATAACAAAAAGCTTACTCTATGAGTAAGCTTTAAATTTAAACAAAATATAAGTTTGATGAAGCATATTCGGGATCACAGGTAATATCAATTCCTAATGATTTCAAAATTTGTTCGTCATCATTATTTAACATCACTGTTGAGTGAGCTTGCGAACCGCTTAAAGCATCTAATTGATCATACGCAATTTTAGCCGTCGGGTTCGTTACCGCACTAATTGATAAAGCAATCAAGACTTCATTAGCATTTAAGGCTGCTAATTTACTGTGTAAATCTTCTGTTTTTAACTTTTGAATGGTTTCTAAAATAACAGGTGATAATAACAAAATATCATCAGAAATATTGGCTAATTTTTTCACGCCGTTTAACAATGCAGTAGAACAAGAATCCAATAACGCTGTTGTCCTTCCGGTTACCACATCGCCGTTAGGTAATTCTAGCGCAATCACTGCTGGGACTTCTGCTTGATCATTACCCGCTTTTAATTTTTCAGAGTAATCACGTGCTGGTTTAACCGGTACACGGTCTTCTTGTTTTAATTCTACTTCTTCCATAATTAACTTCATACGGTGTAAAACTTCTTCATCCACAATCCCTTTTTTAAAGTCACATGCTGTCGAGAAGTAACGACGAATAATCTCTTGTTTAGAGGCGTCTTGGACCACTTGATCATCGGTAATACCAAAACCAACTCGGTTCACACCCATATCTGTTGGCGATTTGAAAACAGCTGGTTTATTCGTAATTTTCTCAATAATGCGTTTGATTACTGGGAACGTTTCGATATCACGATTGTAGTTAACAGCCATCTCTTGATAAGCATCGTAATGGAAAGAATCAATCATATTAACGTCTTTCAAGTCAACAGTTGCCGCTTCATAGGCAATGTTTAGTGGGTGTTTTAACGGCACGTTCCAAACTGGGAATGTTTCAAATTTAGAATAATCTGCCACACGACCTTGACGACTTTCGTGGTAAAGCTGATTTAAACATGTGGCTAATTTACCACTACCCGCACCTGGTGCCGTTACCACAACAATCGGTTTGGTTGTTTCCACATAAGGGTTTTTACCAAATCCTTCTTCACTCACGATTTTTTCAACATTTGAAGGATAATCTTCAATTGCAGCGTGTGTGTAAACTTTAATGCCACGACGTTCTAATTTATTAATAAATAATTGCGTTGACGGTTGACCATTGTAACGAGTAATCACAACACTGTTTACTGCTAAGCCATACTCTGTTAGTTCATCAATCGAACGCAAAATATCCATATCATAAGTAATCCCATAATCGCCACGGATTTTATTACGTTCGATATCACCTGCATAAACACAAATAATAATTTCAGTTTTATCTTTTAATTTTTGTAACAATTTAATTTTGGCATCTTCATCAAATCCCGGTAAAACACGTTTGGCGTGTTTGTCACCAATTAATTTTCCACCAAATTCTAAGTACAATTTGTCATAGTGATCAACACGTTCTAAAATGTACTTTGATTGTTCTTCAATATACTTCTCTGGATCAAAACCGATCTTCTTCATTTTGTTCCCTCCTGGCTACCTTTTCGTAAAATCATATTCACCTATTATATACTAATATCCATCTGAAACAAGTGATTTAATCAGCTTTTTATCGAAAATTCGAAAGATTTAAACTTCCGCAATTTTTGTGGTAAACTTATGACAATGACCCCTAAAAAATGGAGGAAAAACGATGACAATTACTGAAGGATACATGCCTTATTTAGGTTATCAAACGTATTACCGCATTGTAGGTGATACTAATCCACAAAAAGCCCCGTTGATTTTATTACATGGCGGACCTGGCTCAACTCATAACTATTTTGAACTCTTTGACGAATTAGCAAAAGCTGACCAACGTCAAATTATCATGTATGATCAACTTGGATGTGGACTTTCTGCCACTGAATCCCGTCCTGATTTATGGACGTCGAAAACGTGGATTGAAGAATTAATTGCTTTAAAAGATTTTTTAAATATTGATGAGTGTCATATTCTTGGGCAATCATGGGGTGGCATGATGTTAATTGAATATTTATGTGACTACAACCCAACAGGAATAAAAAGCGCGATTCTTTCAAGCACTTTACCTTCTTCTGAGCTTTGGGGACAAGAACAGCATCGCATGATTAAATTTATGTCTGCGGAACACCAAGCGGCCATTGCTGAAGCGGAAGCCACTAACAACTTTACAAGTGAAGCTTACTTAGCAGCTAACGAAGAATTCATGTTGCGTCACGCCGCACCACACTGGGGCCCGGATGCGCCAGAACCACTACGACGTAAAAAAGTCAGCGGAACGGAAGCTTATAATACTGCTTGGGGACCTAATGAGTTCCATCCGAACGGCAACTTACACAATTGGGAATATCGTGATAAACTTCATACCATTGCTGTCCCGACCTTAGTTACTAGTGGTAGCAATGATTTATCAACCCCATTAATCGCTAAAACAATGGCTGATGATATTCCAAATGCTAAGTGGGAACTATTTGCTCACAGTCGCCACATGCCTTTTGCTGAAGAAACTGAAAAATATATCGCTATTTTAACTGACTGGTTAAATACCGTTGAAACAAACTAAAAAGAGTTGAGGAAAATTCCTCAACTCTTTTTTAGATCCAGTTAACTATTCCCTTATTCAAGAAAAATAATACTAAGCAAATAATACTCATCCAACCGTGGAAATGATAAATCAACAGTAGCGGACGCGGTCCAAACTCACGACCCATTTCAGGATAAACGGCTTCAATTTTATAGTATTGTCGATACCAACGCCAATACCATTGAAGCGCAAATATTCCTAAACCGAATAAAAAGACCCACCAGTGGAAGCTCGTAAGACAAACTACCGTCCAAGCCAGCAATAGTAAGATAAATTCAGGAATAATAATCAAAATTGAATTTCTAAAACCAATAATGTGCGGCAGCGTTTTACGTACCCCTAAGTCTTTTTCATAATCCCCAGTATTATTAGTCGACATTAAGAAGACAGTCATCAACATGCTGATCAAAGCGAAACTTAATGTGTTAATCGTCACCGAGCCTGTTTGAATCCAACTTGACACTAAGGAACTTAATCCCCCAACAAACAATCCCGATACAAACTCTCCTATCGGGTATAAAATATACGGTTTAGGTCCTAAAGAATAGGTAATAGCAGCTAATAAGCCTAGACACCCTAGCGTAAACAATAACCAACTTTGTAATAACCAGGCTAATAATAACCCCGATAATCCGCCTACACCAATCATTCCTAATAGTGTTAAACAGGCATCAAGCAATGTTGCGTCTCCTCTAACAAGGCCTTCACTTCCTAAGTGTTCCGTGAAGGTGGATTCATCCTCTTCATTTTTTAAGTAAGCTCTAATTTCATTAGCCACGTTCGCCACGATATTAAAACTATAACCACAAATAATAAATAAAAGTAAGGGAATCACTTTCAATTCTCCAACCAAATAAGCCCCAAACAAACCGCTACTTAAAATTGGTAAGCCTGTAGCAAACCCTGTCCTAACTTCCATTACTGTATAGGCTCTTTTCGGAAACCCAATCGCCCACTTCATAAATTCTTTAAACATCTTCCACCTCAATAACTTTCAACAGATTATCTATTCTATATTATACAGAATTACTTTTGAATGAAAACCCTCACTACAGCTCAAATCACTTGTTTTTTAAAGAAAGATTAAGTTCGCTGTTTATAGCAATATAATAATGGAATTATGTTAAAATATAAAAGACAATTATCCTATATTTAGGACTTAAATAAAACTACAGAAAGTTGGATATTAAATGACTATCGGAATTGATAAAATAAATTTCTTTGCACCCCATTTATATCTTGATTTAGTTACACTTGCTGAAGCTCGTGGTATTGATCCAAATAAATATACAAAAGGCATTGGGCAAGAAAAAATGGCCATTACTCCTTTAACACAAGATACTGTTTCAATGGCAGCTAACGCAGCTGAACCAATTGTTTCAAAAGAAGATGCTGCCTTAATTGACATGGTCATCCTTGGAACCGAATCTGGTTTTGATTATTCAAAAGCTGGTGCGACTTATATTCACCAACTTTTAGGAATTCAACCCTTTGCTCGTAGCATCGAAATTAAACAAGCTTGTTACGGTGCTACTGCTGGTATCTTAATGGCAAAAGATTACATCGAAAAACATCCCGACCGCAAAGTCTTAGTAGTTGCGTCAGATATTGCACGTTACGGTCTTGAAACACCTGGCGAAGCGACACAAGGTGCCGGTGCTGTTGCCATGTTAATCAGCAGCAATCCTGACATTTTAATTATCGATGATGAATCAGTTGCGATGACGGAAAATATTTTTGATTTCTGGCGTCCAATCTATTCTGACAATGCCTTGGTTGATGGTAAATTTTCAAACGAAGCTTACATTAAATTCTTTGCCGACACCTGGCATGAATACCAAAGAAGGACTCATGCATCTTTAGCTGACTTCGAAGCTATCTGTTTCCACTTACCTTATTCAAAAATGGGTAAAAAAGCATTGTTACCCGTCTTAGAAGAAGCAGACGAAACAACCCAAGCTCGTTTATTAGCAAATTACGAAGAAAGTATTCGTTACACGAAAGCTATCGGTAACATTTATACCGGTTCACTTTATCTTGGTCTATGTTCATTACTTGATAACCAAGATAAACTTGCCGCGGGACATCGTATCGGACTATTCAGTTACGGTTCTGGAGCAGTTGCTGAATTCTTTACGGGTCGTTTAGCTGAGAACTTTAAAACGGCTATTCGGACAAATGAGCACCAAGACTTATTAGCCAACCGGACAGCCTTGTCAATGACAGAGTACGAAGAGTTATTCAAACAAAAATTACCTGTTGACGGATCAACCTTAGAATTAGATTCTAAAGATGACACTTCAACGATTCAATTAACAAAAGTGACTGATCATCAACGTCACTATCTTAAAAAATAAGAGGAGCCTTATAATGAGAGAAGTTGTCATTCTTAGTGCTAAACGAACACCAATCGGAAAATTCAAAGGAGCCTTTGCCAACACATCCGCTGTTGAATTAGGAACAGTCGCTGTCACTTCGGCGATTCAAGATGCTGGAATTACCAGCGAATTAATTGATCAAGTTATTTTAGGTAATGTTTTACAAGCAGGTAATGGTCAAAACCCAGCCCGCCAAGTTGCCATCCATTCTGGCATTCCTAAAACATCACCCGCTATGACTATTAATGAAGTTTGTGGTTCAGGTCTTAAATCCGTTATCTTAGGTGCCCAAGCAATTCAACTGGGACAGGCTAATACTGTTGTTGTAGGCGGCATTGAAAACATGTCTCAATCTCCCCTACTTTATCAACGTTCTGCTACAGAAAATAAATTTGATGAAGCGCAGCTTGCTGATTCAATGATTTTAGACGGTTTAACCGATGCCTTTAGCCAAGAACATATGGGTACTACTGCTGAAGCTGTCGCATCTAAATATCAAATCACTCGTGAAGAACAAGATGCTTATGCAAATGAGTCACAACAAAAAGCAGCACGCGCACAAGCTAATGGCTGTTTTGAAAAAGAAATCGCAGTTGTTGAAACATCTGACGGTTTAATCATTTCAGACCAAGGAGTCCGTCCGAACAGTTCAACCGAAAAACTAGCGACCCTAAACCCCGCTTTTGTCAAAGAAGGGAGTGTCACTGCTGGTAATTCTTCGACAATCAATGACGGCGCAGCTGCTCTTGTTATTATGGCAAAAGATGTGGCTGATGAGCTTGGCCTAGATTATCTTGCTACTTTAGGTCATTACACAGAAATCGGCAATGACCCTAAATACATGGGCTATGCTCCCTACTATGCAATTAAAGCGTTACTTGATAAAAACAAGCAAACCCCAGAAGATATAGATTTGTATGAAATCAACGAAGCCTTTGCTTCTCAATCTTTAGCCATTGTAAAAGATCTAGGTTTACCACCTGAAAAAGTGAACCCTTTTGGTGGTGCTATCGCTTTAGGTCATCCCTTAGGAGCATCTGGAGCTCGCATTTTGACAACTCTCGTCCACTCACTTGAACGAGAAGATAAGCATACTGGTATTGCCTCACTTTGTGTCGGTGGTGGTATCGGCTTAGCATTATCGGTCACACGACCTTAAAATAAGGAGTAGTTATGACATCAAACATTTCTCAATATTATAAAAAAGACCGCTCAGAGCGACTGGACATACTTGTAGAAAACAACTTTCTATCAACTACATCCGCAGCTTTCTTTGCTGGCAACACCGAATTAAAAGATGATGTTGCCAATAGCTTAATTGAAAATCAAGTTACACAATTCCCATTACCATACGGAGTCGCATTAAACTTTATTGTTGATGGACAAGATGTGATTGTGCCAATGGTGACTGAAGAACCTTCCGTGATTGCTGCTGCTAGTAATGGTGCAAAATTCATGCGTAAACAAGGTGGCTTTACGACAACTGTTAGTGAACGATTGTTGATTGGTCAGATTATCTTAACAGATGTCACTGATTTTGAAGCTGCTACTTTATTTATTAATGAAAAAGAAAAAGAAATCTTTGCAGCAGCTGAAGCTGCTCACCCATCTATCGTCAAACGAGGTGGTGGTCTAAAAAGAATCCACATCCGCCAAATTCCAAATGAAGATGGAAATATTGAGTTTTTAACGATTCATTTATTAGTTGATGTAAAAGATGCCATGGGTGCAAACATCGTTAATACTATTTTAGAAGGCACATCTCCTCTATTAGAAAGCTGGTTAGGCGCTACATCATTAATGTCTATCTTAAGTAATTTCAACGATCAATCACTAGTAACTAGTCATTGTCGTGTTCATCCCGATGATTTGGCAACAGCTAACTTAACTGGCTTAGAAGTTGCTAAAAAAATGGTCGCTGCTACACGATACGCTCATTTAGATCCTTATCGAGCTGCCACTCATAATAAAGGAATTATGAATGGGATTGATGCTGTTTTACTTGCCACAGGAAATGATTGGCGAGCTGTCGAAGCTGGTGCTCATGCTTACGCTTCTCGCGATGGGCATTATCGCAGTTTAACTAACTGGACACTGACAAACGATGGCTTTTTACAAGGAGAATTGACTATGCCAATGCCAATTGGTTCTGTCGGCGGTGCAATTAGCGTCTTACCTTTAGCTAAAATCAGCCAAGAGTTAACCAAAACAAACTCTGCTGAAGACTTAGCAAAAGTTATCGTATCTGCTGGTCTTGCACAAAATTTTTCTGCAGTAAAAGCTTTAGTTAGTGATGGTATTCAAAAAGGACACATGAGCCTTCACGCTAAATCTCTGGCTATCCATGCTGGGGCAACAGGTGAAGAAATCGATCAAGTGACCGCTCTCTTAAAAGAACAACCAACTATGTCATCTAAGGTTGCAGAAGCCTTATTAGCAACTGTTAGAACAAAATAAAAAGCTGTTTGAGCGATTCTCAAACAGCTTTTTTATTTTATAATTTTAACAAATAATAGGCTCCACCAAAGATAGCAGCAAAGACTAATAATATTAAATACCACGGTAAATTAGCAAAGACTAAAATTAAGAACACTAGAACAAAACCAATACTACCTACTAACTTAGCAAATTTAGGCTTATTCACATGTTTGCCACGTAGCTCTGTCGGCAAGTAATTATTAAAGATCCCTTTAAATAGTAAACCACTTAGAATCGCTAAAATTAAAGCAAGGATATTCCAGATCATCTGAGCATGAGATTTAACCTTCTCTTCAATTTTAACTTTTCCGATTAGGACTTTAGTTTTATCTAACGCTACTTTACTACTATCGTCAATCGTTTCAATAATCGCGTCTGTCAAGCGATGCTTACTTTTCAAATCGGCATCTTGAGTTGGCGTCCATACCATAACTCCTAAAGAACCTAAATCGATAGCATCTTTCGTTTTTGCTCTAACAGTATCTTGATTGTTGAATAAAAACTCTTCTCCACGATAGTTAATAACATCGCCTTCAACTTTCTCTTGGAAGATATCAACAACTTTATTATAGGTAATCACTTGTTTTTGCTCTGACTTGGCATAATACGGAATACCACCAATTAAATGATCCATTTTATCCCCACCCATAATATCATTCCAATATTCTAGGGTTTGACCTAATAATTCTTCTGGCGAATGGTTTGGTGAACCTTCAACTTCTGCATCATAAGACATGATGTTGATCCAATCAGCTTGATTCAACGCATCTGGTGTAAAGAATTTTTCCCACTTATCTGTGGCTGTGCCATTTGATGAGATACCCGTAGGCACACAAATTGTCACCTTGATATCTTTGGCCGCCATTTCTTTCTTTAATTCTTTCATAAATGTCTCAAATTGCTTTGCGTAATCTTCTTGAGGATATTCCCAGTCAATATCAATTGTATCTAACTCATATTTATCAGTTAGTTTAACTAAATTTTCAATAAAAGTTTTTCTTGTATCATCTGAGGTAGCGGCTTCAAAGTTATCGCTCAAATTCCAACCACCAATACTCACTCCAACTTTTACGTTAGCTTTATGAGCTTTGGCAACTAAGTCTTTCAACATTTGATCCGTACCAGCATCGGTAAACTCAATCGTCCCATCAGTTTGTGGTACCATCGAAAAATAATTGATATCTGTAAACTGGTTTAAATCTACACCGGTTTCTAATTGTGCAATGTCATAGCTTGGCACATATCCAACGGTTTTAAATTTACGGGCTGCGGCTTCACTTTTTTGAGAAAAACTCATCATTCCAAAAACTAGTGAAATAAGTACAGCTCCCAAAACTACTATTTGACGTCTTTTCATATTATCCCCTAACACTTATATTTTATAGAAGGTTTTCTATATTTGTAACTCGTCTCCAAAATTACAAAACATCTAGTAACAGTTTAATATAAAATCAACTTAGACACAACATCTAACACTTTTCTTCTATATTATATAAGGAAAAATAGGCACAAAAAAAGCAAACGCAGATGCGTTTGCTTTTTACTTATTAATGAATACCACCCATCATTTTTTTAGTCCAAGGTGAAACTATTAAAATAATTACTCCTAGAATAATAGCCATTAAACCAAGGAAACCAAAGTATTGTGAGTTATCTAAAATGTTATACAAACGAACTAATTGCGCGTTAATCCCTTGCGCTGCCGCACTTGATAATAACCATAAGCTTAACATTGTTGATTCAAATGATTTTGGTGCCAATTTAACCGTTGTACTTTGACCCACTGGCGAGATACATAATTCCCCAATTACACAAAGGGCAAATGATAAGACAACCCATAATGGATTAACTTTTGTACTTGCCGTCATACCTAGTGTTGGAATAACCATGACTAAGAATGATGTTCCGGCAAAGAATAATCCTAATGAGAATTTAGCCGGTGTCGATGGGTTTCGTTTTCCTAAACTAGACCATAACTTGGAAATAATCGGCGCTAATAACACAATAAAAATTGGATTAATCGATTGGAAGAACGCCGCTGGAACAGTGAAGTCAATTCCGAAAGATTTACTTAAATCTAATTCCGTATTTTGATCTGCAAAGGTTCCTAAAATACTTGCACCTTGTTCTTGGATAGCCCAAAACATGATAGCTGAAATAAACAATGGAATATAGGCCAACAAACGTTTTTTCTCAACCGCATCGGTTTTTTCACTCTTATACATCATACGGAAATAAACAACTGGTAACGTAATCCCTAAAATTGTAACTAACAATGAAATAGCATTAAATGTTAGGTATCCTGTTAGATAAGCAATTGTTCCAATCGCCACTAGTCCTACAACACTTAAGCCAACTACTTTTTTCGTTTTACTTTTCTCTGATTCAGTTAACGGGTTAGGAACGTCACGTCCAACCAAACCTAAAGATTTTTTATGATACATTGCGTAAACAACCAAAGCGATTGCCATACCAATAGCCGCAACACCAAACCCATAGTGGAAACCTAATTTAGTTTGTAGCTGTCCAACAATCATCGGTGATAATAAAGCACCCATGTTAACTGACATATAGAAAATAACAAATCCTGAATCCATTCGATCATCTGATTTGTCGTATAGACCACCCACAACATTGGCAATATTAGGTTTCATCATACCTGACCCAATAATAATTAATGCCATTGAAACTAAGAATGTGCCAACCCCACCTGGTACCGCTAAAGCGATATGACCAAACATGATGATTGTCGCACCAATAAATAGCGCATGTCGCGAACCTAATACCCTATCCGCTAACCAACCACCAATCAATGATGTCATGAAAATCAAGGCACCATATAATGACATAATAGATTGAGCCATCTCAATCGGTAAACCTAATCCACCTTTTGAAACTGAATAATACATATAATAAAGTAAAATAGCTCTCATTCCGTAGTAGCTGAATCGTTCCCAGAATTCAACGAAAAACAAAATACCTAATCCTTTGGGTTGTCCAAAGAAACCGGTTTGAGGAACACTTGCCACCATCTCTTCACGTGTGTACTTCATCCTATCACTCTCTCTTTGTTATTTTCTACAACGACTTTTCGGTAAATTAGAAAACGATAAGTTTTTCTTTTTATTTTTCGTTGTTTTTTAATAATAACATTGTTTTCTCATAAAAGAAAGTTTTTTTTAATCATTTACTCATAAAAGTGACGTTTATAGGACAATACTCACTGATAACTCCCGCAAACTAGCTCCTTTACCAGCTGTTTATTTACCTAGCCTCTTTTTTATTGTTATCTTTCATTAGAATTTATCCAACAAAAAAAGCCTACCCATCTTCCTGGTAGACTTTTTGATTTTATTTATTCAGATACTTGATCAGCAGAGATTGTGGGTTGTGCACCCTTTTCACTGATAATAGCAACTAGGATATTGTTGACCAATTTAATGCGTTGGTCATCAGATAAATTTAAATTATCATCCATTGTCAATCGTTCAATCGCTGATTGTGTGATATCTACTGCACCATCCACAATCAATTGACGTGCTTTTAAAATTGATTTAGCTTGTTGTCTTTGTAACATTGCGCTTGCAATTTCAGTCGAATACGCTAAGTGAGTCAAACGAGCTTCAATAATTTCGACACCTGCGACAGATAATCGTTCTTGCAGTTCTGAAGCTAGTTCTTCTGAAATCTCACTGACGTTTCCACGTAACGAAACCTCTTCATCATCACCATCATATGAATATTTTGTAGCAACGTGACGAATAGCAGTTTCACTTTGAATCTCAATAAAATTTGTATAGTAATCTACTTCGAATAACGCTTTAGCAGTATCGATGACCCGGTAAACGACCACCGCAGCGATTTCAATTGGGTTACCATCCAAATCATTTACTTTCATTTTAACACTATTAAAGTTATTCACTTTTAATGACACTGTTGTTTTTTTAGTTAATGGTACCGTCATGAATAATCCTGGTTCACGAATTGTCCCAACATAATTCCCAAAGAACGTTAACACCTTAGATGTATTTGGAGCAATAATTGTTAATGATGAGATAAATAAATACGCAATTATTAATAATAATCCACCGATTACCATATTTGTCGGCTTAATCGTATCATCCACCACCGAAACACCTTGATAAAAAATATAACCTGAAGCCAAAACTAAGCCAATCATGATAACTAAACCAAGATAGCCATTTATTGCAAATGCTTTTTTCTCTTTCATCTTTTCATCCCCTTTCAATACTAACTTCATTATACACCTGTTTGATTGTGAAAAGGAAATTAGTTGTCCTATTTATTTATCTGTTATTTTATATTTGTTTTTCCTAATAAAACCGTTATTTCAAAAGATTTTTCTCATTTTATGGAACCGATACCAACCTTGCTTTCACAAGTTTTATTTGATTTTCTATGTAAAACTTATTATAATAAAGTGATGGTAATTTTATCGCTTTTTATTATTTCATTTTAATGATAAAAATGTGAAAAGTTACAATCAGACATTTGCTATTTTATGGAATTCTCTCTTTTTATTGAAATAAAAAGAAAGCGATACCATGATGGCAATCTGGTTCAAAGGCAACAACCATTGCAGTCAACAAACAACCGAGTGAGCTATTCTTCATATTATATTTGAAATTATTTGTTGTTTGAAAACTAATTAATGGTCTAGCCAAAACTAATTATCTAGAGGAGGTAACGAAATGGTAGGAATTATTCTTGCTAGTCATGGCGAATTCGCTAATGGCATTCTACAATCTGGTTCAATGATTTTCGGCGAACAAGAAAATGTAAAAGCAGTCACTCTAATGCCGTCTGAAGGTCCTGAAGATCTAAAAGCAAAATTAGAAGCAGCTGTGGCGTCTTTCGACAATCAAGACGAGGTATTATTCTTAGTTGACCTTTGGGGTGGTACTCCATTCAACCAAGCAAATACTTTATTTGAAGATCACAAAGACAACTGGGCTATCGTAAGTGGCCTAAACTTACCAATGGTAATCGAAGCATATGCATCTCGTTTTTCAATGGAGTCAGCACAAGAAATCGCTGCTCACATTACAACAGTTGCTAAAGATGGTGTTAAAATCCGTCCTGAAGCTTTAGAACCAGCGGCAGCAGAAGCAGCCCCTGTGGCAGCAGCTCCAGTAGCAGCTATCCCTGAAGGAACTGTTTTAGGAAATGGTAAAATTGATATTGGTTTAGCTCGTGTTGACTCTCGTCTATTACACGGACAAGTAGCAACTGGTTGGACTAAAGCTATCTTACCTAACCGTATCATCGTTGTGTCTGATGCAGTAGCAAATGACAACATGCGTAAAAAATTAATCGAACAAGCTGCTCCTCCAGGAGTAAAAGCTAACGTTATCCCAATCCAAAAAATGGTTGAGATTTCTAAAGACCCTCGTTTTGGTAATACTCGTGCACTTCTATTGTTTGAAACTCCTCAAGACGTGTTAAAAGCAATTGAAGGTGGCGTTGAAATCGATGAAGTAAATATCGGTTCAATGGCTCACACAACTGGTAAAGTTGCTGTGAACAAAGTGTTATCAATGGGACAAGAAGACGTTGAAACTTTTGATGCATTAGCTGAAAAAGGAATTAAATTTGACGTTCGTAAAGTACCAAATGATTCTAAAGCAAACATGACAGATATCATTAAAAAAGCAAAAGCTGAATTAGCTAAAGCTTAATCCTTATAAAAAAAGAACATAGGAGGCTTATCATGGATTTAAATATCATTCAAATGATTTTAGTAGTATTTATCGCATTTTTAGCCGGTATGGAAGGAATCTTGGATGCATTCCAATTCCACCAACCGTTAGTGGCTTGTACCTTAATCGGTTTAGTAACTGGTAACTTAGAAATCGGCATTATCTTAGGTGGTTCATTACAAATGTTAGCTCTTGGTTGGGCAAACATTGGCGCTGCCGTTGCACCCGATGCTGCCTTAGCATCAGTTGCATCAGCAATTATCTTAGTATTAGGTGGTCAAGGTAAAGACGGAATCCCTACAGCAATCGCTGTTGCAATCCCTCTTGCCGTTGCTGGTTTATTCTTAACAATGATCGTTCGTACACTTGCTGTACCAATCGTTCACATGATGGATAAAGCTGCAGAACAAGGTAACATCAAAAAATTAGAAGCTTTACAAATTTTAGCTATCTGTATGCAAGGTGTGCGTATTGCTATTCCAGCTGCTGCATTACTTTTCATTCCAGCTCAAACTGTTCAAAACTTCTTAGAGTCAATGCCAGCATGGTTAACTGATGGTATGGCTATCGGTGGTGGTATGGTTGTTGCCGTAGGTTACGCTTTAGTAATCAACATGATGGCGACTAAAGAAGTATGGCCATTCTTCATCCTTGGTTTCGTCTTCGCGGCGATGTCAGACTTAACATTAATCGCTTTAGGTGGTATCGGTATTGCCTTAGCACTTATCTACTTAAACTTATCTAAAATGGGTGGTTCAAGTAATGGTGGCGGCAACTCAGGCGACCCATTAGGCGACATCTTAAATGACTATTAATCCTAAAGGAGGAGACAGAACAATGGCAGAAAAAATTCAATTAACTAAAAAAGATCGTTTAGCAGTTGCTTGGCGTTCAACGTTCTTACAAGGTTCTTGGAACTACGAACGTATGCAAAATGGTGGTTGGGCATTCTCAATGATCCCAGCAATCAAAAAATTATATAAAAATAAAGAAGATCAATCAGCGGCGTTAAAACGTCACTTAGAGTTCTTTAATACTCACCCATATGTAGCATCACCAATCTTAGGTGTTACTTTAGCTCTTGAAGAAGAACGTGCAAATGGTGCGCCAGTTGATGACGTGGCAATTCAAGGGGTTAAAGTTGGTATGATGGGACCTCTTGCTGGTGTTGGTGATCCCGTATTCTGGTTCACACTACGTCCTATCTTAGGTGCCCTAGGTGCCTCATTAGCTATGACTGGTAACATCATGGGACCAATCATTTTCTTCCTAGCATGGAATATCATCCGTATGGCATTCATGTGGTACACACAAGAATTCGGCTACAAAGCTGGTTCTAAAATCACTGACGATTTATCAGGTGGTTTATTACAAGATGTTACTAAAGGTGCCTCAATCTTAGGTATGTTCATTCTTGCAGCCCTAGTACAACGTTGGGTATCAATTAAATTCTTACCAGTTGTATCTGAAGTAAAAGTTCCAGAAGGTGGTTACATCGAATGGGATAAATTACCAGAAGGTTCTAAAGGTGTCCAAGAAGCATTCTCACAAGTAGGTTCAGGTTTATCACAAACTCCTACTAAAATCACGACATTACAAGATAACTTAGATCAATTAATCCCTGGATTAATGCCTCTATTATTAACTTTCTTCTGTATGTGGTTACTTAAGAAAAAAGTTAGCCCAATCGTTATCATTTTAGGGTTATTCGTAGTTGGTATCGTTGGTCACTTAGTTGGTCTTTTATAAGATTTCAAACTACTTCAAGGTGAGGCTCTAGCCTCACCTTATTTTTATAGTAAAAGATAACCTTTAACGCTATAATAAAATTAGCAAAAGATAGAACGGAGCATTTATAATGGTACAATCTTTAAATACAAAAGTTGATTTAGCAATCGATGCCACATCTTTTACCGGCTTAACAGATTACGGTAAAGTGATGATTGGTGATAAAGCTTTTGAGTTTTATAACGATCGCGACCCCAACAAATTCATTCAAATTCCTTGGGAAGAAGTTGATTATGTGATCGCTTCAGTCATGTTTAAAGGGAAATGGATTCCACGTTATGCTGTCCAAACAAAAGCAAACGGGACTTATACTTTCTCTTCAAAACAACCAAAGAAAGTTTTAAGAGCTATCCGTGAGTATGTTGATCCAAGTCATATGACCAAATCACTTAGTATGTTAGATGTCTTAAAACGTGCATTTAAATCAATGTTCAAAAAGAACAAATAAAAAGCAATCTACATAATTGTAGATTGCTTTTTTAATTGCCTTCTAAAACAAACTCATACGACTCTATCTCAAATGCGTCTTCCAAAACTCGGTTCACTTGCTCAAATAACTTTTCAAAATCTGAAATACGATTTGGCATATTAACTTGTTTAGCTCCTTGATAAGTCACCGCATCATATTCTTCATCTAACCGTACTTCTTTGCCATCCTTGGAATACAATGTGTAATCATCCATCATCCCCATTTTAAACTCTTGCTGCCATCCTTCTGCAAGTACGATCGTCATCACAACTGATGAGACCGTCAATCCATCCATTGTTATCTCTCGACCATTTAATTCTAGACGATAACTGACACTTTCTACAGTACCACATGCATTACAGCCACCATTAGTTAAATCCACAGAACTACTCAAAATCGCTTTCTTCAAACTAATCGCCTCCTATTTAATACTTAAATTATAGCACACCTGCTATTGTACTTACTTAAAAAATTAGATATAATAATATAGTTCGCTTACGAACTATATTAGGAGGTTATTATGGAAAAACCAGAAGATTATTTACGGGAAGTCTTACTTTCCTTTCGCGATATACACCAAGAAACACGCGGCATTTTAAATACTGCTGCTTTAGAGAAAGATATTACGATTGTTCAACTACACGTAGCAAATATCATTAAGACTCACCCCGGCATCACATCTGTTGAGGTAGCTAAAGAAATGCGTCTTGGTAAAAGCACCATTTCTGGGATCATCAGTCGCATGATAGATGGGGGCCATGTTTTAAAAACCCCTTCTGACCAGGATGCTCGCTCATACGGCTTGACCTTAACTGAATCAGGGAAAGAAAAAGTAAAAGCGACTTATGACATTTATTTGAAATACCTTTTACCGATTTTAGATGTCCCACGTGAAGACTTAGCACAACTGCTTACCATTCACCAACAAATTTTAACAATTATTGATGAGGTGAAAGCCAATGGAACATTCTAAAACAAAACACACAGGGAGTATCCTTGCTATTCTTTTGATGGGGACATTTATTTGCAATATTAATCAAACATTACTTAATGTTGCGCTCCCTAAAATTATGTTAGATTTTAATATCACCGCTAGCCAAGGGCAATGGCTCTCAACAGGTTATATGTTAGTTAGTGGTCTGATGATTCCGATCACTGCTTTCTTAATTGAACGCTTTAAAACCCGGCCACTTTATATCTTCTCAATCACAATGTTCTTACTAGGAAGTGTCATTTCAGGATTTGCACCCAGCTTTTTCCTCTTATTAATGGGTCGAATGGTGCAAGCCATTGGAGCTGGTATCATTATGCCATTGATGACCGTAACCTTGATGAATATTTATCCTGCTCATAAAATTGGTAGCATCATGGGACTAATTGGTATCGCCATGAACTTCGCTCCCGGTGTCGGCCCAACCTTTGCTGGATGGGTGATCCAAAATTATAATTGGCGCTTTTTATTTTATACGTTGATTCCTTTTACTCTGATTAATTTACTAATGGCTATTTTCTTCTTGAAAAATGTTGGTAAACAGAAAATGTTGAAATTTAATATTAGTGGTGTGATTCTTTCAAGTGTTGGTCTTGGATGCCTGCTTTTAGGGTTCAGTAACGCCGGCGATCACCCTTGGTTATCTTTCAGTGTTATCGGTGTCATTCTAATCGGAACTATTGTGACTGGCTTATTTATTCGCCAACAACTTAGTCAAACAGAACCAATGCTAAACTTTTTAGTCTTTAAAAGCCCTACTTTTACTATGATGACAGTGATTAACTTCTTTATTATCATGGCATTATACGGCGGTATGTTATTATTACCGTTGTTCTTGCAAAACGTCCGTGGTGTTTCCCCGTTCACCTCTGGTATTATCATGTTACCTGGTGCCTGTTTCATGGCAATTTTATCACCTTTTTCAGGCCGTTTATTTGATAAATACGGTGCTAAACCGGTTGCCATTGTTGGGATTAGCATTCTTGTCATCGGAACATTCATGTTCACATTATTAAACACTGAAACAAGCGTGGCCTTTGCAGCAGTTGCTCAAACAATTCGGTCAATTGGTTTAGTTTTAATTATGATGCCACTACAAGCTGAAGCCTTAAAATCATTACCTATAGCTATTGTGGCTCACGGTACTGCTATGTTTCAAACCACGCGACAAATTGCTGGTTCCATTGGAACTTCAGTCCTGATTACCTTGATGAGTGTCACTTCTGCAACTTTCCAAAAACATCACTTTTCTGAGGTGATCACGCTTACAGCACATCAACAGCAAGAAGTTTTATTGTTCGGCATCCGAACATCCTACATCGTGACAACAATCTTATGTACGATTGCTTTAATTATGACGATAAGACTGAAACCCGTTAAACAATTACCGGCTGAAACATTTCAAAAATAAAAAAGAGACCTAGTAGGTCTCTTTTTTATTACATTAAGATAATACCAATAATACCAGCTGAAAGTAATGATACTAATGTTGCTCCCCACAATAAACGAAGACCAAACTTAGCTACCACTTTACCTTGTTGTTTATTCAAACCATTCACCGCACCAGCGATTACACCAATTGATGTAAAGTTCGCAAATGATACTAAGAATACTGAAACAATCGCATTTGTTCTTTCATCAAAACTAAAGCCACCTGTTTTCAATGTCGTCATAGCTACAAATTCATTTGAGACAAGTTTAGTCGCCATAATACTACCGGCATCAATTGCTTGTTCCCATGGCACACCGATTAAGAAAGCAACTGGTGAGAAAATATAACCTAATACTTCTTGGAAATCAATACCAAATAGAGCATCGAAAATCCCGTTTACCATAGCAATCATTGCAACAAATCCGATTAACATCGCACCTACAGTAATAGCCACCATAAAGCCGTCCATGATGTATTCGACTAGCATTTCAAAGAAGGATTGTTTTTCTTGATTAATGACGACTTCATCTTCTTCAGACGGGTCTAATTCATATGGATTAATGATTGATGTAATAATAAAACCACCAAAAAGATTTAAAATAATGGCTGTAACAACGTAACGTGGTTCAAGCAATGTCATATATGAACCTACGATTGACATTGAAACAGTCGACATGGCTGACGCACATAACGTATACATTCTTTTTTCTGATAAACCTGCTAATTGTTTTTTCACTGAAATGAAGACTTCTGATTGTCCTAAGATAATCGAGGCAATCCCATTATAAGATTCTAGCTGACCCATGCCATTGACTTTACTAATGGCTTTACCTAAATATTTAATAATGAAGGGCAAGATATTGAAATATTGTAAAATTCCAATTAATACCGAAATAAAAATTATCGGCATCAATACCGTTAAGAAGAATGGCGCTGCTCCATCGTTGGCTAAGCCACCAAAAACAAACTCCACACCTTCTGCTGCATACTCTAAGATTTTAGTAAAACCATTTGCAATCCCACCAACTAAAACATTACCAAAACCAGTATTTAATAAAATATAACCAAATATAAATTGAAGCACGAACAATTTTACCACTGGCCATTTTTTAATACTTTTACGATCACTACTTGTGATATATGCCAAACCTAAAAATATAATAATACCTAAAATGCTAATCAATAATTTCAAACTGTCTCGCTCCTCAAACTTTTCTATCTTTTGTATTTAATCCTTTATTAGTTTAGGTAGTTTTCATGAAAATGTCAACGTTTTCTTTGCCAGTCTCATGTTATTTTCACAACAAAAAAAGACTGCAATTAGCAGTCTTTTTTAATTTAATTATTTAGCGGCACGTTTTAAGTAAGTACCTTCTTGCGTGTTAATTTCTAAGGCTTCACCAGCTTCGATAAAGTCTGGAACGTTAACTACAAGACCTGTTTCCATAATGGCTGGTTTACCAGAACCTGTAACTGTTGCACCTTTAATTGAAGGTTGCGTTTCTTGAACTGTTAACACAACTGTTGTTGGTAACGTTACCCCAATAACTTCTGAACCGAAGAATTGGATTTTAACTTCCATGTTTTCTAACATATATTTTAATTCATCTTCAATAGAAGGAATTGGTAATTCATATTGTTCATATGTTTCTAAATCCATGAAAATCGCCATGTCATCTTGACTATATAAATATTGAACTGCTTTACCTTCGATGTAAGCTTTTTTCACTTTATCATCTGGACGCATTGTTGTATCAGTTGTTGAGCCCGTACGAACATCTTTCAATTTCATACGCATAACTGTGTTGCCTTTACCTGGTTTGTGGTGACTTGCTTCCATAACACGGATTAATTTACCGTCTTGTTCAAAAGTCATACCTGCTTTTAAATCACTAACTGCGATCATTGTACATTCTCCTCTTCTCAATTCTAAAATAGAATTTTCTTTTGCCTACTTATTGTAGCAAAAAAGCGCTTGAGATACTAGTGGGACAAGTGGTAAGAATATTACCACTTAACTCATTTGAGCTATATATATTATTTTTAAAAACCAAATAATTATAGTTAATAATATTAAATTCTTTTAAATCTTTTATCCATCGCCTCGTATATCCTATCATTTGCACTTGTATCACGATATTTGTATAAATCATCTAATTTATCAAAATGAGCAGCTTTCATTTTAGAATCTCTGCTAAAAGTTTCTAATTCTTCAATTAACTTCTCTTCCGACTCAACAATCTCTCCTGGGAAAAATTCCTCAACCAAATTATTGGTTGAATTAGTAATCTCTTCATCAAATTGATAATATATTATAGGTTTTTCCATTAATGAAAAATCTAAACCTACACTTGAATAATCAGTTATTAGTAGATCACTCTCAATTAAAAATTCTTGAACATTTTTTTCGCCCTCTTTAACAATCTTAATAAAGTTTGAATTAAAACATGTTGCAAACTTTTGAAAGTTTGTGTGTAAATAAAACGATACTTCCCAATTATTACTCTGAGCTAATTTTCTGAATTTTGAATTGTTTAATAAGTTAGAAAACGATTTATAGTACTCTGACGTTTGAAAGTTTTCTGCTGTTACATTATGCAAAGACTCTCGCCACGTTGGCATAATAACAATTTTTTTAAACTCATTATTCACTTCTGATGCTTTCTGAATTAAGTCATCAAACCTAGATAAACCAGAAACTAAAACCTCATTTTCTTCATAACCAAAATCTTTTTCAACCAGTTGCTTTTCTCTTTCGGAACTCACAATAAAGAGGTTAGTAAATGGATTTTCAGCATCCTTGCCATAAAGATATGACATATCTCGAACTCCTAAAATACCATGTTGTAAAAATATTTTATACTTTTCAAGCAATTTATTTTTAGCATAAACATCTAAGACCGGGCATAAATAATTAGTCCCATGGCTACTCGCTAAAATATCTGCTTTATTAAATATGTCAACATGTTGTTTACTCTTATATAAAACTAACTTATCTTCATATCCTGATAAATTTTTCATATCTTTGGAAATTTCACTAATCATATAATAAGTATCATACGAATCGGAATGATTATCGACTAAATATTTAAAATATGCCAATCCTGTATCTTGCGCTTTATGAGGATATTCACTGACTAAAATAACCGGTAGTTTAGCGTTTTCTTTTGTTTCAACTTTTTGTGATTTAAGGTAATACTCATAAACCGAAGTTTCAACGTACGTTAACTTCGCCGATAATTTTTTCGCCACTTTTGTTGGATAGACAAACATAATTAATTTTTCATTGCCAAAATCTAAAGCAACAGATGTTTCAATAAGATTTTTGTAATCAATTCTGATGGGTACAGCCTTTAGACGTTGCCCTGCAAGAGAGTAGCTGAAAGAAAAATCAAAAATATCAAAACTATAAACCTTTCTTTCTTTTTCATTTGCACAGGATGCTATATCATCTGCACTATATTTTAAGATCACACTATTCTCAAATATTCCATTTCCCAAGTCTTGTGCGGATACTAGATCACTTTCATTAATATACAGTTCTTTATTACCTCTCAACTTCAATACTGAAGAGATATTATCTATCGGAGCCCACTGTGTTCTAATCACAATGTGAACCTCCATATTTCCATTGTTAGATTTTATTTCGCTGATATTTTGGTTTACTAAGTAACGGGCAGATGGTATTTCAACATTTATCCCTACTCGCAAGTTATTTTTGGCTGACTTGTAGACAGAGTAGCTATTGCATCCAAATTTGTAATAGTTACCGTCTTCAAAATTGACTGGAGTATATTTTCCAATAGAAATAGGGTTGCCAGATTCATCTATAATTGATGCCGAACCCGTTCTATTAGAAACCCGTCTAATATCTTTATATTTGATAAAAAATGCAGATTCTTGATTCTTCATAGGAATCATCTTTTTATTTCCCTTTAGACGTAAACCTTTGAAGGAGTTATCCTTAGAAATCATTATTCCTTGTTTTGAATAAGTAACAACCACCTCCGGATCTTTAACCTGCTCTAAACATCTATCTTTTATATCTGCTAATATCTCAAATGGAAGTTCCTCGAGCTCGTTCGAAGAACTTTTAACTTGATTATAATAAGTCAATGGTACTTCAATTAGTCTTGCTGACAATGCTTTCTTATTCAATGTCTCATATAAAACAAAAAGTATCTTTTTATTCAACCCAGTATAAGTAATTGTAGGTAACTTTTCAGATGGTGAATTGATTCTAAATTCATGTGTCAATCCATGATCCTCGTCAAAATTTATCAAACAATAAAAATCAATTGTCGGCATATAGAAATCAAACAAGTCACCAACAAACGATTTTACGGAAAAAGTCATTTCGATTGTTTGGGTAATATACTTTGTATCTTCATTTTTTTCACATTTCACTATCTTACTACTAAAACTTTGCATTTCTTCGGTTCCACGAATTTTCATCAACCCTGTTAAGGCTGCAATGCTTTCATGCTTAGTTGTAATTTCCATTACAATATTCAGATCTTGGACTTGATTTATTTCCATTGATATAATTTTATTTTGTTTATAATAACTGTTTAATTTTTCTGGTTTGATTTTAGAAATAACAATTTGTGATTTATTATCTAAGAATAAATAACCAATGTCTTCACCTAAGTCGTTTTTCACAACCTGTAAACAATCTCCAACACAGTTAAACACTCTCAAATTATTCCCGTCAAAAAAATGCACTTCATACATATCAGTTTCTTGCATGTGCATCATCATTATGTCTGTAATAACAAATTGATTAGCTTTATTTTTTTCTAACACAATAGTCTTATCTTTATTTACTAAAACCAAATCGCGATTATCATTTTTCACTTGGATATGAATTGCATTTTCGCCACGTTCGATCCTTACATCATATTCCCTAATTTTTTCAAATTCACGATTGATACATTCTTTTCCATAATTAGTTGAATTTGTTTTACCATTTTCACCAAAAACGTAATCAATCACTTTAGCTGCTGATAACCCATCCTCTAACGAGCAGTACTTATTGTAAAATGCCGTATATTTTTCTGCATGATTGTTATTAGCAATGTCCTTAATTGTTTCAATTAACTCCTCTGTAGTCCGCACCAGTGGTCCTGGGGCCTCATTAATAAAGTCAAAATAAAAACCTCTCAAGTTTTCTTGATAATGCTCTAAATCATATGTAAAGAAAAGTAGCGGTCTTTTAGTATGAGCAAAATCAAACATAACAGAAGAGTAGTCCGTTATACATATATCCGAAATAACATATAGTTCTTGAATACTTGGATATGTAGCTACATCAATGATATCCAGTGAATACTGTTTTGAAACATTAATTTTTTGATTAGTTGCAACATGACCTCGAACAAGGAGAATATAATCATCAGATAGCTCGTCAACAAACTTTTTAAAATCCAATTCTAAATCAAATTTATTCAAAGAATCATCTCTAAAAGTAGGTGCATATAAGATTACTTTTCTTGTATCGTTCTGTATTCCTAACTTATATTTAACAATTTCTCCAATTTGTTCTAATTCTACTTCTGATTTATAAAAAATATCATTTCTTGGGTAGCCTACCTCTATGACCTCTTTATTATACTTAAATGCACTTCGGAAACATTTTGTTGCATATGAACTTGGAGATACTAAGTAGTCCCATTGTTCAACTGCGTAGTTAACTCTATCTAAATATGTAGCATCACGACCTACAATATTTGTAATATCATTTTGCATTTTTTTCAAGGGGGTACCGTGCCATGTTTGGATATATTTGGTACCTTGTCGTTTAGTTAAATACGTTGGGAAATTTTGATTATTTACCCAGTATCCTGCTCTAGCTAAATAATAATAATATTTTATGCTCAATCTATTAACTATTTTTGTTCTTGGACCCATTTCATAATGACTATTGTTACAAATCCAAACATATTTGAAATTATTATCTCTACTCTGTAATTCATCATATAAATCTTTCGGACTGTCACCTATTGACTTTCCTACGTTGCTCTCTAAAACTATTAAATTCGACTTGACTGGCAAAACACGTGACATAAACCAATACACTTTTTTCATAATAGGAAAATAGTACTTTCCTGTTCTAAACTTTTTATATATTCTTCTAATAATATTTTTCAAAGAACCGCCTCACTTCTAGTATTTTCACACTCATTAATGTTGCATCTTCATTATTATACCAACAACTTGAATGCTTTAAAAGTGAAATATTCGTTCCACTAATGGTTTAAACAGAGCCTAAGCCGCCGACTTATCAACACCTAAAACATACATTATATAATTAAAACAATTAGTAACTAACTCTATCTAAAAACAATCCCTGTGCTGGAACAGTATGCCCTGCTTTCTGGCGATCTTTTTGATTTAAAATTTCTTCTATAGCAGACACTTCTTTAGTCCCGTCGCCAACTTCCAACAACGTGCCCACTATAATTCTAACCATATTGTACAAGAACCCTTCACCTGTGAAGGTAAAAGTAATCATTTCATCCTTAGTGGCAATCTTTGCAGATGTAATGGTTCTTATTGTTGATTTTTTTGTTTTCTTCAATGATGAAAAACCAATGAAATCATGTTCGCCAATTAAAAATTCACATGCTTCATTGATTTTTTCTAAGTCTAAATTATTAGCATAATGATAACTATGATTTCTGTGTAGGGCTGTTGGAACTTCAGAATTCCAAACTTGATAACTATATTGTTTACTTTTAGCATTATATCTGGCATGAAACCTTTCAGGAACCTCTACAATCTCCTTGATCACAATATCGTTAGGGAGTTGATTATTCAAAAATAGTTGCATTTTTTCAACGGTCATTTTTGACTCTGTTTTAAAATTAGCCACTTGCCCATAAGCATGTGTTCCAGCATCCGTTCTACCTGATCCAACAATTTCAATCGTTTCATCCGTCATTTGGTTCAGCACTGTTTCAATTTTTCCTTGGATTGTTTTATCTGAATCACCCAGACGTTGCCAACCTAAGTATTTCTTACCATCATATTCGATGGTTAATTTAATATTTCTCATGATTTTGTCTCCTCTATTTATGATAGGCATGCCCATTAATAATTCTAAAACAACGGTAAATTTGTTCTGTTAAAATTAGACGCATTAACTGATGGGGATAGGTTACTCGACCAAATGAAATCGTCTGATTACAGCGTTTCATGACAGCCTCTGACAAACCTAAAGATCCACCAATCACAAAAGTAATCGTGCTTTTACCAGACACAGTTGCTTGGTCAATCACTTTGGCAAATGCTTCTGACGTGTAGTCTTTACCATTAATAGCTAGGGCGAATACAAAATCCCCTTCGCCTACTTTACTTAAAATACGCTCGCCTTCTTTTACTTTAATCCCAATCATTTCTGCTTCACTCAAGGTTTCTGGTGCTTTTTCGTCAGGCACTTCAATGATTTCAAACTTGCAATATTTACTTAAACGCTTAGCATATTCTTCAATGCCTTGTTTCAAATATTTTTCTTTTAATTTACCAACTGCTATTATTTTTACTTTCATTTATACAATCCGCCTTTATTAACTAATCTCATCATTTAATAGTAAGCTATTTTTAACAGAAAACCAACTTTTCTCTCAGACTTTTTCAATCTTCTGACAATTATTCTTCACAAAAAAATCAAAGTAAGTTATTAGACTTATCCCGTTCACTAAATGTATACTATAAGTAGTTAATATTAAAAGGAGGTAGGCTTCGGCCGACACTTATGACTGAAATAAAAGATGTAACACCTAACAAAAAGAAAAACAAAAATTCCACTTCTTTAAAACGACTACTAGTTGGTATCCTCGGCGGCGTAATCGGAACTGCTTTAACTCTCGGTCTGGGATACGGTTTCTTAAAACCGGTTTTAACAGATCGCAATCCATCTGTGCCAAATACGGCTAAAACGGATGTGAAAAAACGTGATTATACCGTAATTGGAGATGTATCAAAAGCCGTTGAAACAGTTCAAGATGCGGTTGTATCTGTTGTTAATTTACAAAAGAAAGAACAATTAAATGATTTTGGCCGTTTCTTCGGGGAAGACTTAGTCGATCCTAACGACAAAGATGATGATGCTTTACAAGCTAACAGCGAAGGTAGCGGTGTAATCTATCGTAAAGATGGTGGTGATGCTTACGTCGTTACTAACAATCATGTTGTGGAAGGTTCTGACGCGTTAGAAGTTTTATTAAACGATGGGACAAAAGTTCCCGGCGAACTTGTCGGTCATGATAGTTATACTGATTTAGCTGTTATTAAAATTGCTAGCAAAGATGTCAAAGCCACTGCTGAATTTGGTGATTCTGACAGCTTAAAAGTTGGCGAACCAGCAATTGCAATCGGTTCACCACTTGGTTCCGTTTATGCAAACAGTGCTACTCAAGGTATCATCTCCGCTAAGAATCGTGAAATTACAAATCAAACAGAAAAAGGTGAACCTGTCAGCATTAATGCTTTACAAACAGATGCTGCCATCAACCCTGGTAACTCTGGTGGTCCACTAATCAATATCGCAGGCCAAGTAATCGGTATTAACTCAATTAAAATCTCAGCAGCTTCTAGCGGTGTCTCTGCTGAAGGAATGGGCTTCTCAATTCCAAGTAATGATGTTGTCGCAATCATTAGCCAACTTGAAAAAGATGGTAAAGTATCGCGCCCAACACTTGGTATAACGATGAGTGACTTATCATTGATCACAAAAGACAGCCAAGAAAATATTCTAAAAGTACCAGCTGATATTACAACTGGTGTGATTATTCGTAGCGTCGGTGCGGCAACGCCTGCTGAAAAAGCTGGCTTACAACAATATGATGTGATTGTCGAAATAGATGGTGATGCTATTGAAACAGGAACTGATTTACAGTCTTTACTGTATAAGAAAAAAGTTGGCGATAAAATCTCAGTTACTTTCTACCGTGAAGCAGAGAAGAAAACAACAACAGTTGATTTAGTCGTTGAACAATCAAGAGAGAAATAACAAAAAAGACTTAGCTAATTAGCTAAGTCTTTTTTATATTCTAAATAATTCTGTCGCTTGATCAGGATCGGTGTCATAAATCATAAATTCATGCCCAACTCCTAGATTTTTCTCATACAAGGTGTTTTCCATTGTCATGTGAGCAATTTCTTTCAAGTTATTCTCACGGCTTAAATGACCTAAATAAATGCGTTTAGTTTTATCGCCTAAGACATCTGCTGCAACCAAGGCTCCATCTTCATTCGACATATGACCTTTGTCACCTAGAATACGTTGTTTCAAGCTCCACGGGTAACTTCCCATTCGCAACATACCTAGATCATGGTTACTTTCAATTAAATAGCCATCTGCATTACGGATAACCCCGCGAACATTTTCGCTACAATAGCCGGTATCGGTTAAGACCACAAATGATTTATTGTCTTTTTGAAAAGTATAAAACTGCGGCTCTGCAGCATCATGGGAAACCCCAAAACTCTCCACATCGATATCGCCAAACGTTAGGCGCTTACCTAAATCAAAATGATGTTTATGTTCAGCCTTAATCTCACCAATATTATTAGCCATCGCTTGCCATGTTTTATCATTAGCAAAGACATCAATCCCATACTTACGAGATAAAACACCCACGCCATGAATATGATCTTTATGTTCATGTGTGACTAAAATAGCATCTAAATCTTCAGGTTTGCGGTTAATTTCACCTAATAGACTAGTGATTTTCTTGCCGCTTAAGCCAGCATCGACTAGTAGTTTCTTTTCTTTTGTCTCAACATAAAGTGAATTTCCAGAGCTCCCACTGGCAAGAACACTGACTTTAAATCCATTTTCGTTTTCCACGTCTTGCCACCTCCTTTTATTCTGATTCTTTTACATCTGAAATGTTAGCTGTGAAAACCGTATTAGCAAAGGCATTGACCCGTTCAACACGGGAATTCTTTTTCTCATCTTCCAGCCAAACGAACCATGTCGGAATGTAAACATTCTTTCCACGAACGGTAAAAATTTTAGAGTAGCCTAGTAACGTTTCTTTAATTTTACCTTCATACGGAATTTTATTTGCGATATAAAGTGTTTCAATCGCTTCTTTTTCACTGACTGCTTCTTGCTTTTCACGCAGCGGTTCAATATTATCAATATGGCTTTGAGTAAACTTGCCAAAAGAATGATATGACTTGTCCGCTTCTGTTACTTCCATTTCCAGCATAGCGGTTTCATCAAAGAATGGGACTTCTTCAAAACCTTGAGCCATAATCTTTCTTTCAGGTGTCGAGGCTGCTTTTAAATAATATTGATAGTCTTCAAAATTTGTCACACGATTATTATTTTTTAAAAAGATCTCGATATCTTTTTTTGGATCATCTGAAACGGGTAATTTACCTGGTCCACTTTCACCAACTTTAACATCTAGAGTTTCATTATCTTTTTTAAAGTAAGTCGTTTCACCACTCAAATAGTAGCCGCCATGTTTCCGTTCGGAAAAGTCTTGCTGATACGTTATTTTATCCTTTTTCAAACGTGATTCTATTGTTGATTGGCTGTTCATTTGACGTTGCGCATCTTTTCCATTCCCTTGTTTAAAGGTTGTTAACAAGAAAATATTTAACGTTAAAAAGGCACATAAGAAAATAATTTCAATTCGTTTAAAATCCATTATTCTCCCCCCTTTGTCACTCGTTCAATCACTTGTTCGATACTTTCCCAGACGTCATTTGTCTTAACATACCATTCTGGTGTCAAATCAACAACTTGTTTGGTTTCTTGATTACTCAACCAAGTATAGCCAATTTGCAACCCCTGAATGTCTTTTTGGGCAATACCATAGTTATTTAATAACATCACTGCCTCTTTAGTCGTTGATAAGGTTACCTCTTCTTTTGATGGAATCGGCACTTGGATTGTTTCTTGGTTTGTTTCAATATGCAAGCCCTTATCTTTTTTAGTGAATTCTAACCGCCCTTTGGTATCATCACTAAAGACCGGGTAACCTTCTACATAATTACGATATGTAACAGCTTCTTCTGTCCCTTCAAAATACCGCAATGTCCCAAATGAATTTCCAATATTTTTCACAAAAAAGAAACTATCTTCTACAAATGTTTCTGTGCCATATGCCGAGTCTACTTCTTTTCCAAGTAAGCCATTATAACTGATTTCACCTGTATCGTACTTAACGTTAAACGTATTTCCAGCAGGACTGGCTAGATTTACATCCCGATCTGTTGGATCATCGTTGTTTGATACTAGTTCATCTGTTTCTAAGAAAAAGGCTTGCGAAAAGAGGCTATATGACTGTGTCGCTAAAATGTAACTATATTTCGGTAAATTTATCGGTTTAGAAAACTCATAATACACAGGTAAAATACTGTCATCATGATTCACTTCAATATAGTTGTTCTTCTCATTCTTCAAAATTTTTTCATATTGCGAACTATCATCTGATAAAGGTAATTCATAAATAACATGGTTGTCTTCGTCTAAAAAGGCAACTTCTTTGTCCTCTAAGGAAACAGCAATTCTACGAAACGTTAATTTATTATCTAACTCGTTAGGAATCGGCATCTCATTCATTTTTAGAAAATATAATAAAGATAAGTCATCTGACATTGATAAATCGAAAGAATTTTTACGGTCTACTAATTCGATCTTTTTGCCATCAAGTAACTCTGTTTTCTTACCGATAACATCTTTCACCAACAGGCGACTTAACTCTTGAATTTCTCTTTCCTTATTTGTATACAAGTGTTTACCATCTTGATCTTGATAAACTAGTTTTACAGGTAGAAATATATCAGTTGGGTGTTTGGCCGAACTCGATTGCTCTGTATTACTCGTTTGACGTTTAGCTACCTGCTTATTACCGGAGTTATTCCAAATTTTCCAAGTTAGGAAAAGACTTAGTAGAATCATTAGAACTAGGCTAACACGTATGATTTTTTCCATAAGTTTCATTAGTCCCACTCATCTCCTTCGATTTCTTCATATGGTAATGACACGTAGAACGTTGAGCCTTTACCTTCGACACTTTCTGCCCAGATAGTTCCACCATGATCGGTAATCACCTCTTTAGAAATAGCTAGTCCCAAACCAGAACCACCCATTGCACGTGAGCGTGCTTTATCTACACGGAAGAAACGATCAAAGACGCGACGCACATCTTTTTTAGGAATACCCATTCCTTGATCACTAATGCTAATAATGACATTATTATGCGTTTCTAATAGACGACACGTAATTTGACCACCATCAGGAGAATACTTCAGTGCGTTATTCATTAAGTTATCTAACACTTGAATGATTTTATCTGGGTCGATATCTAACCAAATACTGCGCTGTGTAAATTCTTTTTTAATCGTATAATTGCGATTTTCGCTTTTAATCATCATTTCAAAGCGTTCAATCACGTAATTTACTAATTCATTTAAATTCACCAACTCTAACTCTAGTGGACTACGTTGTGAGTCCATTCTTGAAAGGTTTAGCAAATCATTAATCATCTTAATCATGCGATCCGCTTCTACTAGCGAAACATTTAAGAATTTGGGAGCAATTTTAGGGTCTTCCCATGCCCCGTCAGCTAAAGCTTCTAAATAACTTCGCATACTTGTTAACGGCGTTCTTAATTCATGAGATACATTGGATACAAACTCACGACGCTCACGTTCATTTTTTTCTTGTTCTGTGACATCATGCAAGACACAAACTAAACCACTAATGAATCCCGACTCACGACGAATCATGGCAAAGTCAGCTTGTAATACTGTTTGTTCATCTTTTAAATTATCAATCGTAATCATTTTTTCAGAATGACCTTCTAGTAATTCACGTAATGTATAATCCTCTTGAATACCTAATAAGTCTAAGATTGACTTTCCAACACTATTTTCTTCAGGAGATCCTAGTAACATCGTCGCCTTGTCATTAATAATAATAACTTTTCCGCGACGATCTGTGGCAATCACACCATCTGTCATATGTGACAAGACACTATCTAAACGGTGGCGTTCAGCCTCTAACGTTTCTTGAGAATCTTCTACTCGAACAGATAACTCGTTAAATGTCTGAGCAAGTTGTCCTAGTTCATCTTGACCATGCACTTCTAGCACACCTGAATAGTCACCCTGCGCCACTCTTTGAGCTTGTTGTTGCATTTCTCCAATAGGCTTTGTAATCGTTCTAGCAACGAGCATCGCCACACCTAACGAGATCGCCATGGCGATCATCGAAGCAGTAAAGAAAATCATCGCTGTATCACTGACTTCGTTGTAGCGACTTTCAATATCACTCTTCACATACAGCCCACCAATGACGGCATCGCCGGTTTGTGATTTAATTTGCTGAACATTGATATAAACGCGTCGACCTGAATCTTTATCCTCTTCTTCATGACGTTTCTCAGTGAAGTCATTCAATGCTGCAATATCATTTTTTTGTCCAATTACTGATTGCTGGTTCACATCACTGGTCGCACGAACAATCCCTTTATCATCTACCACACGAACTTCAAAGATGTCATTTTTAGCAAAACTAATAACCATGCGCTTCAACGCTGCATCGCTTTCAGCTTCATTGGCGGATAGCTCACCGCTTAAATTAGCTGCCAACAATTCAACTTGTGAATTCATGGTATCTTCAAATGATGTAATTGTATTTTTTTCCAATTCACGTATAAAAATAGCCCCGATGATTTCCACTGAAATTAGTAGCAGCAGGACAAACACCATGGCTATTTTAAAATGAACAGATTGGAAAAACTTAATCTTTTTTCCCATCTCTTATACTCCTAATCTTGGTCAGGATTTTTCAAGTAATATCCTACTCCTCGACGGGTTACTAACCAGCCTGGATGACTTGGATTATCCTCAATTTTTTCACGTAATCGACGAACTGTTACATCTACTGTTCGAACGTCTCCAAAATAGTCATAGCCCCAAACAGTTTGCAACAAATGTTCACGTGTCATGACTTGCCCTAGATGCTTCGCTAAGTAGTGTAATAATTCAAATTCACGATGTGTTAATTCGATTTTTTCACCACGCTTAGAAACTGAATACGCATCTGGGTGGATAGTTAACGCCCCAATTTCAAGTTCGTTGGATTGAGTGCTAGCTTCTTCTTTAGAACCTAAAGAACCTTGACGACGCAAGTTAGCTTTGACACGAGCAACTAATTCACGGTTTGAGAATGGTTTAGTCACATAATCATCGGCCCCTAATTCTAAACCTAGGACCTTGTCAATTTCCGAATCTTTAGCTGTGACCATGATAATTGGCATGTCATAGTTTTTACGGATTTCACGACAAACTTCTAAGCCATCAATTTTTGGCAACATCAAGTCTAATAAAACCAAATCAGGTTCAACTTCAGTCACTTGTTCTAAAGCTTCCTCACCATCATAAGCCGTAAAGACTTCGTAGCCTTCTTTCGTCAAATTAAATTTAACTATATCTGAGATTGGCTTTTCGTCATCAACCACTAGAATTTTTTTCATTTATTTTTCCTCCCCTTGTTCCTTCTGAAATAGAATCACAAGCTGTACTTGACTATTATACCCTATTTTATCTCAAGTGAAAACTTTTGACACATCTTTCTACTATATAATGAGTAAAATTCTGTCATTTTCTTTTATCTGTCGCCGATATTTTCAACAAAGTTGATCTTTTCGTGAGCTAACAATTTTCTTTTTAAGTCCAGCACAGCTGAAAAACCACCGATCTCATCAGTTTTTCTTAGAACACGGTGACAAGGAACTAATAACAACCACGGATTTTTACCGATTGCCGTCCCAACAGCTTGAACCGCTCTTGGATTTTTAATTTTCTTAGCAATATCTTGATAAGAACAAGATGCTCCATAAGGAATTTCTTCCATTGCACGCCAAACTTCTTTTTGAAAAATTGTAACTTCCTGCATTAGTTCTAATTTAAACAGGCGTGGCCTAGGTTCTTGTTTTTCATAAGCGTCTAACCACTCGTTTAACTCTTGGAATATTTGATTTTCTTTATTAATAATTTTATTTATTTGATGTTTTTTTACAAAAGCTTCCCCAGCGCTCCTTGTTCCAAGGAAAACTAAACCAAAATCTGATGCAATGCCTATCAGTTCTTCGTTCATAACTTGAAATGTTTCCATATAGTACATTTTATCACCCCATTATATTCATTATAACAAAAACAAGACACCTAAGTGTCTTGTTTTATTTTTCGATAAATTCGGAAACATTTTCAATATAAGGTAAGTATAGTTCATGCATTGCGCGTGAACTTGCAGTATATAACAAGTTTAAATCGTGTTGTGTTTTAAAACGTTTTTGAGAGACGTTATGAACAATTACGCTATCAAACTCTAGGCCTTTTGCCAAATGAACAGGCATCACAAATTGTTGATGGCTTAAATCCAACTTACTTGAATCAGCAATCAAGCTGACTTGCTGCGGTTCCCCTAGCACTTTGTAAAGTTCACGAGCTTCCTGACTATCTTTTGTTAAAATAACTTGGCGATAGCCTTCTTGTAATTGGGTTAACCGCTCTTGTAAATAAGATACATACTCCTCTTGTGTTGCTAAAGCTGTCAATTCAGGATCTTTACCTGGTCGATCAATCACTTCCACACCACTTTGATCCCCACCTAATAAATGTTTCATAAAGTGGCTGATTGGACCGCTCGAACGATAAGATTTCAGCAATTTCACTGAGGTTACTTGACGGTTCGGCCCTTGAAATAACTCTTCAACACGAGTAAAGGTTGTTCCTTGTGCAAAGATAGCTTGATAACCATCACCAACTAAGGTGAAGTTAGCATCCCCATAGACTTTTGCTAAGAAATAAAGCTGCGCTTCCGTGTAATCTTGAACTTCATCCAAAATAACAAATTTTGTTTTTTGCTGGGCATGATTACGGATAACTAAGTGATTTAAATAAGCAAATTCTGTCGCTTGATCTAACGTCATTGGTGTTTGTAGTGGCAAGCCTGTCGCTAATAAGTAATGGCTTTCCATATCTAACCAACTATAGTTAGCAATGTATTGACGAACCGGATTGTAGTGATGTTGCACGACTTTTAAGACAACTTTTTCAATCTGCTCATCTTCCGTCCCTTTTTTAATTTTAGCAAATAAATGATTGTATTCCTCATTGCTCAAGTTTTCTAATTCATTACGCCATTTTGGTTTCTTAGCCTCTGTTTTAATAAACTTAGCTAAGGCTTCTTGCATCTTTTCTTGTAAGAAAGCTAGTTTACGGTAAAGCTCGATGTCTTGCGGTAATGACTCTACCGTTTGGCGCATCCATTTTGCTGAAATAATCATTTCAGCTTCTAGCTTGATATCCTTAAAATCAATCAGATGAACATCTAATTCTGATACATACTCTTCAATCGCAAACATATTATCTAGTGAATTTAAAACAGATACATTCTCTAATTGTGCATCTAATTCTTCAATTTTTGTATCACGACCACGAGTCCGCATTAAATCACGATAAGTCATTTGACGCGGATTTTTCTCCCCTAAGCTTGGTAAAACTTCTTCAATATAACGACTGAACATCGGATTTGGAGAAAGTAATAACACTTGTTCAGGTTGTAAATCATCCTTATAACGGTATAACAAGAACGCAATTCGTTGTAAAACAGTGGACGTTTTACCACTACCAGCAATTCCTTCTACGATTAGAACATCGCTTTTTGTGTCACGAATAATCGCATTTTGTTCTTTTTGAATCGTACTCGTAATATCTTGTAACTTCACTGACGATTCTTCGTTCAAAACTTCCAACAGCATCGGATCTTCAATCGCTGTACTTGTATCAAAGAAATCCAATAATTTATTTTTAGTTAATTTTAACTGGCGACGCTTTTGTAAATCAACCGCAACTTTTCCCATAGGAGCATCATAACTTGTTTCACCTAAGCTATTTTCATAATATAAATTAGCAATCGGTGAACGCCAATCATAGACATATTGTTCATGATTTTCATCACTAAACCCGGCTACCCCAATATAAAATTGATCCGCTTCTGTTTCTTCTGGATATTTAACATCCAACTTAGCGAAGTACGGGCCATCTAATAACTGTTTAATAACATTTTTTTGTTTTTCTAGCCACTCACGCTTGTAGTTTAATTGTGCCAATTCTTGGTTTTTTTGCTCCACCTGAATTAAGGATTCAAAACTATCTGCTGCAGAAGCACCGTTCATCCGGACATCTTCTGACAAATTACGTAAGAATAAACGAGAGTCTTCATCGGCTTCTTCGGAATCATTGTAAACACGGCGTTCCATTTCCAGCAACTTATCATAAACCATTGATAGATGGTCTTGTTCCATCTGCCATTCTTGTTTTTCTGACATTTTATAGCCTCCTACTTTTATCTCGTTGAACAAATAATTCTACGCCCAAAACCGTGATAAGTCAATCATTCTTCTTTATTTCAAGCCTCTTGTCATCGTGTGCTACTTAATAAACAACTAGCATTTCACAAATTTTTAGCATTTTTTATCAGCTTGCATCAGAAAACCACTTTACTTTTTGTGATTTTTATCACATAATTATCATTTGAAAGGTGGAGGATTTATGAAAAAAGATTTAGAAAAAGGTAGTATCGTTGGATTGTTACCCATGGCAACATTTTTAATTTTATTTGTAGCGGTAGGCATTGGCACAGGAAGTGTGATGAACTTACCGTTTAACTTAGCGTTCTTCGTTAGTGTGCTATTATCTATTATTTTATTTCCAAAAATGAAGTTCGATGATAAGTTAACAACTTTTTGTAAAAGTGCTGGTAACCACACCGTGATTCAAATGGTTTTAATTTTCTTATTAGCTGGAATCTTTACTGGATTAGCAAAAGAAATGGGATCAATTGAAGCAACTGTCAACGCTGGTCTGCATTATTTACCTGCTAGTTTACTAGCGCCAGGTTTATTTATCATTACAAGTTTCGTCTCATTATCAATTGGTAGTTGTATGGCGACAATTGCTGCACTAACTCCTATTGGTATGATGTTAAGTGAACAAGCTGGTTTACCACTAGGACTTTGCATTGCAACTGTTTTAGGGGGAGCAATGTTTGGGGATAACTTATCAAATATCTCAGACAGTACTATTGCAGCTGTCCAAACTCAAAAAGCAAATACTAAAGAAAAATTTATGATGAACATCAAATTAGTCGTACCTGGATTTATCATCACATTAGTAGCATTATTCCTATTAACAATGAATACGACTGATTACACAGGAACCACTGATGCTATTGAATGGTTGAAAATTTTACCTTATGTTTTAATTATTGTTTTATCATTAACTCGTCTAAATATTATTGCTTCATTAATTATTGGTATTATCTCAGCTTGGTGTATCGGGTTCTTCCAAGGTGACTTTAACTTTATCGATTCTTTAGGTGTTATGAGTCAAGGTATGATTTCGATGGAAGATATTGCTATCATTGCTATTTTAATGAGTGGCTTAAGTGGCTTGATGGAAGCTTTCGGTGGCGTTGATTACTTAGTAGCTAAGTTTGATAAAAACTTCAAATCAACTAAGAGCACTGAGTTCGGCATTTTACTATTGAGCACCATCGTTATGGCATGTATCACAATCAATACTGTTACTGTTTTAGTTGCTGGACCAATCGCTAACAAAATCAGTGAACGTAACAACCTTGACCGTAACTGGGTTGCTTCAATTCTAGATATGAGTTCTGCTGCTTTACAAGCATTTTTACCGAACAGTGCTGCTTTACTTGTGATTGCCAGTGCTGCTAATATCTCTGTTTTCAAAGTTATTCCATACAGTATCTACGGCATTGTCACATTTATCACTTTGATTATTGTAGTCTTATGGAAACCTAAATTTTTAAAAATAAAAACAGCTAACTAAGTTAGCTGTTTTTTTCTTTATTCTATTTTATCTTGCAAGGCTGAAGCCACGTCCTAAAACTTCTTGGGCTGGCATCACTGTTAAGAAACTCGTACTATCAATTTCTAAGACACATTCACTAACTGCATGGTATTTATTTTCTGGAATAACACACATCAGCATCTCTTTTTCATTTTTATCAAAGCCACCAGTAATCGGAATTCTAGTGACACCGACTTCCATTTTACTTAATAAGGCTGCTTCAACTTCTGTCATTTTATCGGAAATAATTAAAATATTTTTCGATGGTTTACCACCTACTTGAACTAAATCAATTACTCGACTAATCACAAATAAACAAATTAAGGCGAATAAAACTTTGTCGAAATTAAATACGAATCCCGCACTTAAAATTATAATGCCATCAATTAAAAATACTGCAATACCTAAAGGGATTTTAGCAAACTTATTAATGACTTGGGCAATTGTCGCCGTTCCCCCTGTTGAAGCATTCCCTCTAAAAACTAAACCTAATCCTAGGCCTGCCAAGACACCTCCAAAGATACTTGATAGAATTGGATCACTCGTTAATGGCGGTAAGAAACTTGTTAGCCCTACAAAGAACGGATAAATCAAACTACCTAAAATTGTTTTCATCCCAACTTCTTTACCAAGTGCCACAAAACTCAAAATTAATAAAGGAATATTAATCGCATATAAAGTCAGCGCTAAGCTCGAATGAAATTTCTTTTCTAAAATAATAGCTAAACCGTTCGCGCCACCAGCTACTAATTGATTCGGACTTAATACTAAATTAATCGCTAACGCTAAAAATAGTGATCCTACCATTAAATAGCCTAAATCCATCCAGCGATCTTTTGTCATCATTTGTTTCAAACCTAATCTCCTACTTTCTAAATCATAAAATCAACATAAAAAACAGTTTAACTTATTTTTAACAATAAAACAAAAAGAACATTGGATAAACACCAATGTTCTTTTCTGTTCACTTAATTATTATTCTAGATATTAGGCGCTTGACCTAACTTCGCTGTTAACATCCAGATTTGTTTTTCCACCGTTCCTTTAAAGTCGATAAACATATCTTCTGTTACGTTATCGCCTTCTTCACCTGCGATTTCAATACCTTGGGCATATAACCCTTGTAAGTAACGGTATCCTGCAACTAACTCTTCCATGCGAGTTGTCATGTCTGTTTTATATGTCCCTGGTTTTTCGACCAGTTTAGTTTCTTCAGCAAATTCTTTTAATGTTGAGAATGGCGCTCCCCCAATAGTGATTAAGCGTTCGGCCACCTCATCTAATTGATCGTTAATGCCATCCATGAATTCATCCATTTTTGGATGTAGGGTTAAGAACTCTTCCCCTCTCATGTACCAGTGTGTTTGATGAATCATTACTGAAAATTGACTTAAATCCGCCACCGCTTGATTTAAAACGACTTGTGTTTTTTCATATGCCATAATAATTTCCTCCTTCTTCATCTATAACCCTATTATACCCCTTAATTATAATTATTACAATCTAGATGCTCGTACAAAAAGAGACAGCGCCAATCGTTTTCTAAATGCTTGCGCACCAACATTTGACCTGCCTCGTGGGTTTGGCACCCATGGGTTGTGGGGGGTTCGAACCCTCGACCCACGGATTAAGAGTCCGTTGCTCTACCAACTGAGCTAACAACCCGACTACGCCTTTATTTTAGCACTTTCCAGACTGTTTCGCAATGATTTTTCAAATCACTTCCTACTATATATAGTGTTTGATTGGCAGTAAATAAATTTAACAACAAGTTAGTTCGGCCATTTTCTAACCGAGTTATTTCATTCACATTATTTTTTAATTTTATAAAAAAAAAATTCAAAAAATATCGATTATGAAAACACCTATGAAACCTTGAAATATCAATCTTGTGAAAATCATACAAATACAATTTGTAGTATTACATAAAAAAAACACACAATATGTTGTGTGTTCGTGTTGACTTTTTTGTGTGAGCTAGTATACTAAATATAGAAATCAAGACGGAGGTAAAGACACAATGAACATCACATTATACACTAAAGATAACTGCCCTCAATGTAAGATGACTAAGCGTTTTTTAACAGATAAAAACGTTTCTTATAACGAAGTCAACATAGACAACGAACCACAATATGTAGATTGGCTAAAAGACAACGGTTACCGTAGCGTACCAGTTGTAACAGCTAATGAAAATGTTTCAATTGTTGGTTTTAGACCAGATCAATTACGTGGACTAGCTTAAACTACTATATATAGTAGCACTAAATATAAACATCTAAATCGTTCCTACTTCGGACCCGTACATCACTCCTAGGTAGTGAACGATTTTTCTTAGCTCTTAGAGCATATTAACAATAGAAAGTAGGGACTAGACGTGAGTTTAAAAAATTTAACAGATGTTAGTTATTTCAAACTTAACAATGAAATCAACCGTCCAATCGATGGTCAAATTCCATTGCACAAAGATAAAGAAGCTTTAGATGCCTTCTTTAAAGAAAACGTTGAACCATGTACGATGACATTTGCTTCAACAGAAGAAAAAATCAACTATTTAATGGAACATGATTTTATCGAGACAGAATTCATTGGTAAATATTCAATGACCTTTATCGATGAGTTATATACGTTCTTAGCTGAGCAAAACTTCCAATTTAAATCATTTATGGCAGCGTATAAATTCTATTCACAATATGCTCTTAAAAATAACGAGGGTACAATGTACTTAGAACGTTACGAAGATCGTGTCGCTTTCAACGCGCTTTACTTCGCTGACGGTAATGAAGAACTAGCTTTAGCAATTGCTGACGAAATGATTCACCAACGTTATCAACCAGCTACTCCTTCATTCTTAAACGCTGGTCGTAAACGCCGTGGAGAATTAGTATCATGTTTCTTATTACAAGTAACTGATGACATGAACAGTATCGGACGCGCTATCAATAGTGCCCTACAATTATCACGTATCGGTGGTGGTGTTGGGATTTCATTAAACAACTTGCGTGAAGCCGGTGCCCCTATCAAAGGATACGAAGGTGCAGCCAGCGGTGTTGTTCCAGTTATGAAATTATTCGAAGATAGCTTTAGCTACAGTAACCAATTAGGTCAACGTCAAGGTGCTGGTGTTGTTTACTTAAACGTCTTCCACCCAGATATCGAAATGTTCCTATCAACTAAGAAAGAAAACGCTGATGAAAAAATCCGTGTTAAAACTCTTTCTTTAGGATTAAACGTTCCTGATAAATTTTATGAATTAGCTCGTAACAACGAAGATATGTACTTATTCAGCCCATATAGTGTTGAAAAAGAATATGGCGTGCCATTCTCTTATATCGATATCACAGCTGAATACGATAACTTAGTTGCTAATGATAAGATTCGTAAAACAAAAATTAAAGCCCGTGATTTAGAAAATGAAATTAGTAAATTACAACAAGAATCAGGTTATCCATACATCATTAACATCGATGAAGCTAACCGCCAAAATCCTGTTGATGGCAAAATCATCATGAGTAACTTATGTTCTGAAATCCTACAAATTCAAGAGCCATCTGTTATTAATGACACGCAAGGCTATGATGTTTTAGGAACAGATATTAGTTGTAACCTTGGTTCAACTAATATCCCAAACTTGATGAACAGTACCGACTTTGGTAAATCAGTTCGCACAATGACGCGTGCTTTAACATTTGTCACAGATGCTTCAAGCATTGATGTTGTCCCTTCTATTAAAAACGGTAATGACTTAAACCACACAATCGGTTTAGGTGCTATGGGGTTACATTCTTACTTTGCTAAAAACCAAATGGAATACGGTTCAGAAGAGTCAATTGACTTCACTAACATCTATTTCATGTTATTAAACTACTGGACTTTAGTTGAAAGTAACAATATGGCTAAAGAACGTCAAACAACTTTCAATAACTTTGAAAAATCGGATTACGCTAATGGAACTTATTTCGATAAATATATCGAAGGTGATTTCCAACCGCAATTTGATAAAGTCAAAGATTTATTCAAAGACATCTCCGTGCCAACACAAGAAGATTGGAAAAACTTACGTGATGCCGTTGCCAAAGATGGTTTGTACCACCAAAACCGTTTAGCTGTTGCTCCAAATGGATCAATTTCTTACATCAATGACACAAGTGCAAGTATCCACCCAATTACGCGTTTAATCGAAGAACGTCAAGAGAAGAAAATTGGTAAAATTTATTACCCAGCGCCATATTTAAACAACGAGACGATGCCTTTCTACAAATCAGCTTATGATATGGATATGCGTAAAGTCATTGATGTTTATGCTACAGCACAACAACATATTGACCAAGGAATGAGCTTAACATTATTTATGCGTTCTGATATTCCTGAAGGTTTATATGAATGGAAAACTGAAACAACAAAACAAACAACACGTGACCTAAACATTTTACGTCACTATGCTTTCCACAAAGGTGTAAAATCGATTTACTACATCCGTACCTTTACAGATGACGATGAAGAAATCGGTAGTAACTCTTGTGAAAGCTGTGTTATTTAGGGAGGAACGTTAAAAATGAGTAAAACTTACTATGAAGCCATAAACTGGAATAGTATTGAAGATATGATTGATAAATCAACTTGGGAAAAACTAACAGAACAGTTTTGGTTAGACACTCGTATTCCGTTATCTAACGATTTAGATGACTGGCGTTCTTTATCTGACCTAGAAAAACAAACAGTCGGTTATGTATTCGGTGGTTTAACACTACTGGATACAATCCAATCTGAATCTGCTATTGATGCCATTCGTCCTGATGCTCGTACACCTCACGAAGAAGCGGTTATCAATAACATTCAATTCATGGAATCAGTTCATGCTAAAAGTTATTCATCAATCTTTAGTACATTAAACACAAAAGCTGAAATTGAAGAAATCTTCGAGTGGACAAATACTAATGAATTCTTACAGAAGAAAGCTAAAATTATTAACGAAATTTACAAAGATGGGACACCTTTACAGAAAAAAGTAGCCAGCGTTTACGCTGAAACATTCTTATTCTACTCAGGATTCTTTGCTCCTCTTTATTACTTAGGTAATAATAAACTAGCAAACGTGGCTGAGATTATTAAATTAATCATCCGCGATGAATCAGTTCACGGAACTTATATTGGCTATAAATTCCAATTAGGTTTCAACGAATTATCAGAAGAAGAACAAGAAGAAATGAAAGATTGGATGTACGCTTTATTATTCGAATTATACGAAAATGAAGAAGGCTACACTGATTTACTTTATGGTGAACTAGGTTGGGACGAAGAAGTGAAAACTTTCCTACGTTACAATGCTAATAAAGCCCTAATGAACTTAGGTGTTGAGCCTTTATTCCCGGATACCGCCAACGATGTTAACCCAATCGTCATGAATGGTTTATCAACTGGTACAAGTAATCACGATTTCTTCTCACAAGTCGGAAATGGTTACCTACTAGGTAGCGTGGAAGCAATGCAAGAAGACGATTACACAATCGGCATGTAAAATTAAAAAGCTAACCAATTTGGTTAGCTTTTTTTATTTATCTAAAATAGTCAAAACTTCTGAAATATCTCTGATTTGATAAGTCGGCTCTTGCGATAGTGTATTTACTTTTTGGTCAGGATTCAACCAACACGTATCAATTCCATATAGCAGACCACCTTTAATATCTGCTGATAGAGAATCTCCAACAATCAAGCACTCGCTTGGTTTAACATGAGGTACCCTATCAAAGACATAATCAAAAAACTCTGTCATAGGTTTTTGATAACCTGTTTCTTCTGAAATAAAAACATCCTTAACGTAAGGATACATCCCCGCCTTAGTTAAGCGACTTTTTTGCGTATCAGCAACACCATTCGTGACAATATATAACTCATACTTATCCTGTAAGGTTGCTAATACTTTTTCAGCTCCAGGTAAGTACTCGGCTTCTTGGTTTAGATATTGACGAAAAAGCTGATCCATTTCCAAACCATCTTTTTTCATCCCAAGGTAATCAAAAATCGACTCAAAACGCCCGCCTAAAACATCATTTCTTGATATTTTGCCAGCCTCTAAAGCTGACCATAATTGATGATTTTTTTCTTGATAGACTTCCTTTAATTCCGAAGTAAAAACAACTCCTTGATCGGCAAAGAGTTTTTCTAGGGCATGATGTTGCCCTTTTTTAAAATCTAATAACGTATCGTCCACATCAAATAAAATTGCTTTGTACATCTCTTTACCTCCACAATAAAAACCTTAAGACCATGCTTAAGGTTTTTTATTTTTTAAAATAATGTTTCACTTGTTCTAATGCACTACGTTCCATGATTAGACGACCATACTCACCTAACACTTCTGGCGTCACATTTGAAAGTGTTCCAAACTCTAAAACTAATGATAAATCATCATTGACTTGTTCTTCCGTCATATCTTCAACCGGGAAACTTAAGTGCAAATAGTATGCTTTAGACTCACTAGCTAAACTGTATAAATTTGTTTGTACTAGCTCAAATTTACTTGCTGTAGATAGCGTGACTAAGTCATCAAAATCTTCAAATTTAACGACATAGTCCAAAGTTGGATTGGTTTCGCGAATGCGAACTTCCTCAAGTGAATTATCCACTTTTAATTCAATCGTGTTTTCAATAGCTAAATCAGCTCCGCTATCCAGTTGATTTTTCAAGAAATCCCCAAAACTATCTTGGTTAATCAAATCAGATAATTCTGGCAAATCAGCATCATCACCTAGCATCATATTTTTACTGATAAACAACTCGATACCATTTCGATTTGGAAGCACTTGGAAAGTAACGGCTTCCGTTTCTTGAAATTGTTCTTCCACATCGACTTCTTCTAAAATACTGTAAAAGAATGATTCAATTTGCTTGTGATTACCTAATAAATCTAAAAAAGTAATGCCACGTTCAGCTAAATCTTCATTTTCAATCAAGACACGGATCGTATTTTCATTGATTCGTTCCATTTCCATAGTAACTTCACCTCTTTCCGAATTTGATGGAGAAAACAACTTCTCCTTATAAGACTATTGTAGCTGATAGTACCCAAAAGTAAAGTAAAACACCCTACAAAAAAACCTACCTCTTAAAGAGATAGGTTTTCTGTATTCTTCTATAGTCCAGCCATTAATTGGGCTTGTCGTAACTCTAATGCACGAACTTCTCTCGGTAAGAAGCGGCGAATTTCATCTTCGTTAAAACCAACTTGAAGACGTTTTTCGTCAATCATAATTGGGCGGCGTAATAAGCCAGGATTTTCTTGAACAAGTTTTAATAATTCTTGTAGAGGTAGATCATCTAAATCCATATCTAATTTACGGAACACTTTTGAACGAGTTGAAATGATTTCTTCCGTACCATCTTCAGTCATTCGAAGAATTTCACGAAGCTCATCAATGTTTAGTGGTTCAGAGAAGATATTACGTTCTTTAAACGGAATTTCTTGATCCACCAACCAGGCTCTAGCTTTACGGCATGATGTACAACTTGGAGAAGTATATAATGTTAACATTTGCGTCACTCCTTTGTGCGTTTGCAATAAGTATGTTCTTTTTACCTCTGTCTATATTATACAATATCAAAGTAATAAATACTACCTTTTATGAGAATAATTCTAATTTAAAAACGCTTTTATATCAACATTTTAAACTCTTATTACAAATTTAATAAAGTTCACAAAATCTTCAAACCTCACTAATATCTAATGTTCATAAACCGCTTTATATACACGTTCGAACAACTGGGAATTTTGTTATTTTATAGCCAGACATTAACCTACACTTTTTCTTTTTTTTGCCGTATAATAGGCTTTAAGAATCTTATACGTGAGGAAGTTAAACTATGGAAACTATTTTTTCTGGAATTCAACCTAGTGGTATCCCCACCATTGGTAATTATATTGGCGCTATGCAGCAATTCATCAATTTACAAGATGATTATAATTGTTTCTTCTGTATTGTAGATGAACATGCCATTACGGTCCCTCAAGACCGTTTAAAACTCCGGGAGCAAACATTAGGATTAGCGGCACTATATGTAGCAATCGGTTTAAACCCTGAAAAAGCAACGATTTTCATCCAGTCTGAAGTTGCGGCTCATGCCGAAGCAGCTTGGATGGTTCAATGTAACACAACTATTGGTGAGCTTGAACGCATGACACAATTTAAAGATAAATCTCAAAAAAATAACCAATCTGGGATTAGCGCGGCACTACTTACTTATCCACCGTTAATGGTAGCCGATATTATTTTATACAACGCTAACTTGGTGCCTGTAGGAGAAGACCAAAAACAACACTTAGAATTAACTCGTGATTTTGTGGATCGTTTCAACTCTCGTTACGGCACACCTGACCAACCAATTTTAACTAAACCTGAAGTTAAAATCCCCAAACAAGGTGCTCGTATTATGAGTCTACAAGATCCAACAAGTAAGATGAGTAAGTCTGATACTAATGCCAAAGGATTTATCTCAATGCTAGATGAACCAAATGTCATTCGTAAAAAAATCAAATCAGCTGTAACCGACTCTAGCGGTGTGATTGAATATGACGTTGAAAATAAACCTGGCATCTCTAACTTATTAACAATCTTCTCAGCGATGACTGGCCAACCAATCGCTGATTTAGTCGAACGTTATAAAGATAGCGGCTACGGAACCTTTAAGACTGATTTAGGTGAAGCCGTTGTTGCTGTTTTAGAGCCAATTCAAACTCGTTATCAAGAACTTTTAAAATCAGAAGAATTACAAAACATTCTTGACAAAGGCGCAATTGATGCTAATAAAGTCGCTAAGAAGACCCTGCAAAAAATGCGTAATGGAATGGGCTTAGGAAGAAAAGGACGTTTATCTCAATAATTACTTAAAAATCGGAGGAAACAACCATGACAGAAAAAACTAAAGACACTAAAGAACTTTTAATTCGTAAAATGATTGAAAATCGCACGATCTTAATTTACGGCGGTATCGACCAAGAACTAGCAGAAGAAGTATCAAGTCAATTGCTTTTATTAGCTTCATTAAGTGATGAACCAATCACACTCTTCATCAACAGCCAAGGTGGTCACGTTGAAGCAGGCGATACAATTCATGATATGATTAAATTTATTAAGCCTGAAGTTAAAATCATTGGTACTGGCTGGGTTGCTAGTGCCGGAATTACGATTTACTTAGCTGCTAAGCCGGAGAACCGCTACAGCTTACCAAACACTCGTTACATGATTCACCAACCAGCAGGCGGTGTCCAAGGACAAAGTACTGAGATTCAAATCGAAGCTCAAGAAATTATTCGTATGCGCGAACGTATTAACCGTTTAATCGCGGCTGCAACCGGTAATAGCTACGAAAAAGTTGCCATTGATACTGACCGAAACTTCTGGCTAAGCGCTGACGAAGCTATTGAATACGGGATTGTTACTCACTTGATCACTGAATCATCAGAAATTAAATAAGCCAATCTAAAAAGCCATTAGCATTTAGCTAATGGCTTTTTTATTATCCAATAATTTTTAATTCTTTTGGATGGTGGTTTAAGTTTTCATAACCATCTTCAGTCACAACGATTAAATCTTCAATTCTAACCCCGACTTCACCTGGAATGTAGATACCTGGTTCTACAGAGAAAATCATGCCCGGTTTAGCAATTGTATCATTTGTTCCTGATACATCACCTGCTTCGTGACATTCGATCCCAATAAAGTGGCCTGTTCTGTGAGTAAAGTATTCACCGTAGCCTTTTTCAGTGATATACTCACGGGCTGCATCATCAATTTCACTGATTTTAACTCCTGGTTTCACTTTCTCAATGGCACGTTTGTTAGCTTCTAAAACTGTTTCAAAAACTTCACGACTCTTATCTGAAACTGATTTATAGAAAACTGTCCGCGTCATGTCTGAACAGTAGCCATTTTTCACGCCACCAATATCCAGAATAATGCTATCCCCTTCTTTAACAACCGATGTATCTGTCGCATGGTGAGGGTCTGCTCCATTGGCACCATAGGCAACAATCGGATCAAATGATGTGCCTGAGTTACCTAAGTCACGGTAGAACTCTAATAACTTTTCAGTCATTTCTAATTCATTTAACTCTTGTGGGATTAACGCTTGTAAACGTGCCATCGCTTCATCATTAGAAGCAGAAGCTTGTCTCATTAATTCAATCTCTTCTTCACTCTTAATTGCGCGAACATCATCAGTGATTGATGAACCATTCACAAAATCTGTCGCTCCACTCATTTTCATTAAACGTAATAAGAAGTGTGAAGGCCAGTTTTTATCAATTCCGATACGTTGTTTAGGATCCAAATGTGATAAAACATGAGCTACACCATCTTCTGTATCTTCGACAAAATCAAGCTCAATTCCCATATCATCTGCTACTGGGAAAATTTTGGCTACAACCATCACATGGTCGCCTGTTTCTTTTAGGATCAATACTAAAATACGTTCTGCTGGGTGAATCATTTTACCTGTTAGATAAAAAATCGTAGTTGGATCTGAAATTAATAATTGTGGCACTTCTTGTTTCTTCATTTCCGCTAATACTTTTGCTAAACGTTCTTGATTCATTGTTCTTTCCTCCTAAAATATAGTTATATTTTTGCCTAAGAGTTGCCTCTCAAGGGACACACGCGCTTAATATAAAAGGTTAACTAAATCTGCCGTTGTGATATCACCAAAATATTTTTTAATATCAATTTTTTCAACCGCTTCGTTAATAGCTGCTTTATCGTACTTAATACCTGTTAGAATTTCTTCAACATCAGAAATTTCACCAAGACCAAAGAAATCTCCAAAGACTCTGATTGTATTAATTGTTCCACCAGCCACATTCATTTTTGCTTCAACTGAACCAATTTTAAAACGTTCACGGCGAACTAAATCAAACTCTGGCGAACGACCATAGTTCCAATCCCAGTTGCGATAATACTCATCTGAAATCTCATTGATTCGTTTCCAATCAGCTTGCGTTAATTCGTAAGTTTCAATTTCTTCACGTGATTCTACCCCGAATATTTTCAATAAAATAGCTTCTCTGAAATCAATCGTTGTCATTTCTTGATTTTCTTCAGAAAGGAACGGTTTGATATTTGTGACGCGTGACCGAATTGATTTAATACCTTTCGATTCAATCTTGTCTTTACGAACTTTCAAGGCATTAACTACTTCATTAACATCACTATCAAACATGATTGTGCCATGAGCAAACATCCGGCCATTTGTTGCATACATAGCATTGCCTGAGAATTTTTTATCGCCAATAACCAAGTCATTACGCCCTTTTAATTCAGCTCCTTCAACGCCCATATCATGTAAGGCAGAGATAATCGGTTGCGTCACTTTTGCAAAGTCACGGAATGATTCGCCATCATCTGGCATGATAAAGCTGAAGTTTAAATTACCGTGATCATGGTAAACGGCCCCGCCCCCACTTAACCGACGAACGACGTGGATGCCTTTTTCTTCAACATAGTCTTTATTAATTTCTTCAATCGTATTTTGATTACGACCAATAATAATTGATGGTTCATTAATATAAAAAAGTAAAATCGGTTCCGTTACTGGAACTTCCTTCATGAGATAAGTTTCAATTGCTAAATTCACACGCGGATCATTTTCTTCATTTGGTACAAATAACATTTAAATTCCCCCTCAAAATAGCTACTGATATTACCCCTTTAGTTTACTCTTAAAAGAGTCACATTTAAACAAAAAAGCTCATAAACAATGTTGTTTATCAGCTTTTTCATTCTTAATAAGCTGTTAATTTTGCAACAGTGTCTTTGTCTAAACGACGAACTACTTCTGTAACCAATTTAACAGTATTCAAATAATCATCCTCGTGAATAACAGATGTATGTGAGTGTAAGTAACGAGTTGCAACTGTAATGGCTAAAGCTGGCACACCATCATTTGAAACATGTTGGCTACCGGCATCTGTTCCGCCACCTGCAATTACTTCTAATTGATAAGGAATCTCTAACTCATCAGCGACTTCTAATACAAAATCACGTAATTTTTTATGAGGAATCATTGAGGCATCATAAATAATAATTTGTGGGCCTTCACCTAAAATAGACGTCGATTCTTTAGCTGTCATACCTGGAGTATCACCAGCTGTACCAGTATCAAGCGCAAACGCAATATCCGGTTTCGTTAAGTGTGTGCTTGTTTTAGCTCCACGTAGACCAACTTCTTCTTGAGTGTTACTACCTGCAAACAAGATATTTGGGTGCCCTTCAGTAGCTAACGTTTCTAAGACTTTTAATGACACAGCCGTACCAATACGATTATCCCATGCTTTCGCCATCATGTATTTAGAATCATTTAAACGACGGAATTCCGTATGTGGTGTCACCATATCTCCTGGGCGAATCCCCCATGATTTTACTTCTTCATCACTCGTCGCACCGATGTCAATAAACATTTCATCGCGATCATAAGGTTTGTTACGAACATCAGCTGATAAAACATGTGGTGGTTTGCAACCAATCACACCGTGGAATAATTTTCCTTCACTTGTTTTAATGACAACTTGTTGGGCAAGTAAGACTTGACTCCACCAGCCACCTAAGTTTTGGAATTTTAAGAAGCCTTTTTCAGTGATTTGCGTCACCATAAAACCAACTTCATCCATATGTCCCATAATCAATACACGTGGGCCCTCTTTATCACCATCATGTCTAGCTACAACACTACCTAGACCATCAAACATCATTTTATCTGCATGTGGTTCCGCATATTTTTTAAATAGGTCACGGACTTCATCCTCATTACCTGGAACAGCACGGGCATCAGTCAACTCTTTTAAAAATAGTTCTTCTTTTTTATCCATACTTTTCACCTCATCCTCATATTTGATAACGGTTTCATTATAACACTTTTTAATTAACATCGACAGACTTTAATAAAATTCCAATAAAAAAACACCCAACAATTTGAGTGTTTTAAGGTCGATAATTTTTCCATTCGTCTGAATAAAATTTATCATTTAATTGATAGTCTAGGTTAGGATTTTTTGGTCCTTCTAAGAATGGTTTGATAGCTTTATCTAATTCCATCCAACCTCGCCAACCAATATGAAGTGGATCTTGCATCAAGTAATCACCCGACAACTGGTTCATATCTAAAATATTATTGAATCCTTGGCTAGTTAATTGCTCTGTTAGCTTAGCGTTTAAATCGTCAATACTTTTCTTCGGCAAGCCAGTATGTTTAAGCCACTCTGGATGCATTGTTGGCAAGATAAAGTACGCATCTAACTTACGTTCTGCAATTTCAGATAGAAGCAGTTCGAAATCTGCAAAACCTTTTGAAATACCGTGATAACGATCTTTATACTTACCACTCATTTGATTGAATTTATGTGGTTTATTTTTAATATTCATTTTATAAAATGGATTGTAATAACCTACTTTATTATTAGAACTGTATTTTTTCCCAATTTTTTCTGATAACTTAAACAGGGTTTCTTCATCATAAGTGTCAGGCAAACTATTCAAATTTTCTGCAATACCATTATTGTAAATATACATCTTAGATTTTTTGTGTTTTGGATTGTCATCCACTTTCACACCAAAGCGAGTCTCAATATTTTTATCAAAGTAATACTTCATTTTAGAGACTAGTCTATGGAAATCATTTGGTTTTTCACCATTTGAAACTTTCTTCAGCGCCTGATTAAAAACGGGACTAATAATAGATCCTGGCATTTGTAGTAAGTTATCTGCAAAAATTTTATCTTCTTCTGTTACCTTTTCAAGACTAGATAACCATTTCATCGTTTGCAATTCAGAGTATGAATTGACAAAATTATCATTTTGATAATCATTATCTTCAAAGCTAGATAATGCAACAATAGCTACAATTTTTCCTGATGCTGGAGCATTATTTAACGAATTAAGCATCGTGTATTGATTAAGCAAAGAGGAACCTGACTGCCCCAATAAATAAGGTCGATAGTTTCGACTATATTTCTCAGCTAATACATTCGGATGGAACATGTCAAAACGACTCAGTTCAGATGCGCCAATGAACGGAATGTATTTCGGATCAGATAGCGCTTGATTAACAACTAGTTCCCCAGTATATACTTTTTTATCTAAAGCAGTAGCTGACTGACATATCATCTCCTTGCTTACGACAGGAGCTTTGGTTGGTATACAAAGACTTGCAATTACAACCAAGCCCGCCAAAACGATTGGCCCAACACTTAAAATAATTTTTTTATTGAAATCCATGTAACATCTCCATTACTTTTTACTAAAGCTAATTTGAGCTTGGATCAAACATTTGCCATTCTTTCGAGAAGAAATAATCATCAATCTTTACTTCTGGTGCCTTATAATCGCGGGCCATAAACTCTTTGATGATTTGATCCAGTTCAACCCACCCTTGTCGTCCTACATGGGCACCATCAACATAACCAAAAGGATATGTATTTTTCGTTATGTGATAATTATTAAAACCTTGTTTTTTTAGTTGATACTCTAATTTTTTTATTACATTAGTTTGTTCGTCGGATGTAATACCGGTGTAGTCGTTCCATTTTTTTTGATTTTGATCAATTATTATTAACGGATCCATATTTAATCTTGCAACTTCAGATAACAACAGCTCATAATCCGAATATTCTTGAGACTTAGTATACTGATAATTTGCTCTAGAATTTTTGTAAGTTGGAAGTTTTTTACCTATGTCTCTTTTAAATTTATCATCAAAAAAACCAAACGGATTATTGCTACCCTCTTCTTCACCAATTTCGTATGCTAAATTCATCAATGCATCATAATCATCTTGAGCAGGTAATTTTTTCATTTTGAATTTTCTAGCATACTCAAAATTATTCATACCTTTTACAGTATCTGATTCATCAAGATTCATGCTATTAAACCTATTCTCTTCAACTAAACTATATAAAGAATCTTGTGATAGCAAAACATTTTTATGTAGTTTTGAAACCAGTTTATCTTTTGAACTAATTTTTTTATTATAAGCAATATTTTCCAATATCAATTTAATCGTAGAGTCTTGCATAACTAAATCATATGATAATAATCTCTTCGCAATATAAACATCTCGATCTGAAACGCTAACTAAGCTATCTAACCAAGAATATATTTGCAGTGGTGAATGATACCTACCGTAGTATTTATTAGAAATACCACCTACATTTCCAAAGGAATTTGGAGATATAATTAAAATGATTTTCTTATTTTTATGTTCGTTCTGTGTACTGTTTATCTCTAAAAAATGAGTTAAACTTCCTTGAGCATCTTTCCCTGCAATAAGCAAACGATAATCCCTATCATATTTTTCAGCTAAAACACTTGGATGAAATTCATCGAAAATTGCCATTTCCGATGAAGAATAAACAGGCACATACTTTTCATCTTGGAGTATGTTTTTTCTAATATTCACTCCAGTAACTTGCTTTGTATTTCGAGCCGTTGATTGAAATTCTTTTTCAGAATTACTAATACCAATGGTTATTCCACTTAAGAATACTAGGACAACTAGTAACAGACTGAAACAAATCGGTCCAAAAATTAAAACGATTTTTTTATTTCTACTCATTACTGAAACGCCACTACTTTATCAATGATAGTTTGCGGTGTTGCCCATTCTTCTTTATGAAATTCTGTCACTAACATTGGTTTACCAGTTTTCTCTTCAATATCTACTAAAAATTGAACAACTGCTAACGAATCCAGTAATCCTTCTTCGAATAAATCTAAGCTTAAATCTTCTCTCACTTCATCTGTTCCAGTCAAATCTTCTAAAATATCTAAAACGATTTCTTTAATTTCCATAATAAATTCCACCTTTATTTTTATTTAAATAATAATGTATCTAAAAATCCCGAAAATAATAATAATCCAAACGCCACTGCGTGGAAAGTCAATACCACTGCAAATGCGTGTGTATACTTATTCTTCGGTAATTTTTTACGATGTTTTCGTTTAAAACGGAGCCACCAGTCGGTCACACAAACTAATGTAGCATGATACAAACCATAGACTAAGTAAAACCACGTTAATCCATGCCATAATGCCATAATTAGGAATAAGACAAAGTACCCAACATTAGACGCTACCACTCGACTTTTAAAAACTTTTTTCTTTAGCAAGGTAAACATCAGTCTCATGTATATATAATCTCTAAACCATGATGAAAGCGATATATGCCAGCGATCCCAAAAATCTTTAATATTTTTAGCTAAAAATGGTTTGTTAAAGTTTTCAGGCGTATTATATCCCATAATATTACTTGTTCCAATTGCAAATAGACTGTAACCCGCAAAATCAAAAAACAAGTAGAATGTATAAATATACATATATCCAATCAATCCCCAGGAAATCCCGCCATCAGCAATCGCTGCATGAGACATTTTGGGTAACAAGATGGTGCCGAATAAATATGCCAATATAAATTTATAAACAAATCCCATAAAAATCTTATGAATCCCTGTTGAAAGCATATCAACATATTCATTTTTTTCAGGGGCATTGAGCAAATCGCTTTCAAAGCGACGATAACGATCAATCGGTCCTGATGAAATAGTTGGGAAAAATAGCATAAACTGTAAATAACGACCAATATGATATTCCGTGATAATACCATCTCGTATTTCCATTACCATTTGTACCGCTTTAAATGTCAAATAGGAAATTCCTAAAAAACCAATAAAAGAGGGGACCGACAATAGTGAAGGGTGATTATTAACCACTGGTTCAAACCATGTTCTGCTATTGATGAACGGAATGATTTTCACTAAAAATAATGGCAAAATGGCTAACGTAACTGCGCCATAAAAAATTCCCGTATTATTTCGTTTTTGTCTATATTTAAAATAAATGTAAACTAAAATTGTTTGCCAAAGGATATATGAACACAATGCAAATGCTGATCTAAGACTAGGTCCACCAAAACTAATAATCAAAAAATAAACGGTAAGAATGTTTTGGTACCACATCATTCTTTTTCCTCTTAGCAGTTGGACAACTAGAGGGATTAACGCCACTCCTAACAAAATAAAGTATGAGGGATTCTCGTAAGGCGAATAAGATGGGAAATAACTCAAAAATTGACGAATCATATCTAACACTAGTTATTCACCTCAGCAATCAACTTCTTACGATCAACCTTACCATTTGGCGTCAAAGGTAGTGCATCTACATATACGAATTTTTGTGGAATCATGTAATCCATCACATGATGTTTCATTTCTTCTTTAATCGCTTTTGATAGTTTAAAATCTTTCTCAAAATCATGAGGGTTAGCCACAACATACGCCACTAATTGCTGTACTTTATGCTCTTTATATTTTGGAACAACTGTACAAGTTTTAACATAGCTCACTTTGTTCAAATTATGCTCAACATCTTCTAACTCAATTCGATACCCGTGCAATTTAATTTGAAAATCAATACGCCCTTGATAGTAAACGATACCATCTTTAATATAAGCTGCATCTCCTGAATGGTAAGAAGGGATCCCGTCCATATCAAAGAAAGCTTCTGCTGTTTTTTCAGGGTTATTTAAATACCCTGGAGAGATAGTTGGTCCATCAATAATTAGTTCCCCAACTTGACCATCTGGTAACTTGTTGCCTTCATCATCAACGATGTACATTCCTGTACCTGTTTTGATTTCACCAATCGGTAGACGCTCACTCTTAGCTAACAATTCAGGTGTAATGACCATTTTTGTAACAATAATTGTCGCTTCAGTTGGTCCATAAGCATTTATAGTTTCTGCATTTGGAAAACGATTGACTAGCGTCTCTGCTAGAGAATGCTTTAATTCTTCACCTGCTAAAATAAATGATTTTAAATTTGGGTAATTATCGCCATTAAAATTTGGATCAAGCAAACAAATTTCTACAAACGATGGCGTCGAAATCCAAATGTTCAAATCCATTTTTTTCAGCGCAATAAATAAATCATTAAAATTACCAATTAATTCTTTGGAAACGGGATTCAACACCCCACCATTTAATAAGCATGGATAAGTGATCATGACTGACACATCAAACGAATACGATGTTTGAGCTAAAAATTTATCGCCCTCTTCAAACCCAAAATTATTCATTAACCAGTCCAAATGATCTGTTAAATTATTAAAAGTAATTTGTACACCTTTAGGAACACCCGTGGTACCAGATGTGAAAATAATATACATTACATCATCACCTGAAATAACATTTTTTAATTCAATCGATTTATCATCTCTTAAAATAGACTCTGCCTGAACTCTATTAATAAATTTAGTAGTCGTATCAATTGACAATTCATCCCAAGCAATAATACAACTCGGTTTTGCAACAGATATAATCATCTCCACACGATCCAATGGTGTTTGACTATCAACAGGAATATATGGATGTCCAGCTTTCATCGCAGCTAAAAACGAAACAACCATTTCATAGTAAATACCTCCGAAAATTAATATAGGTTCGTTTTTTTCTAACGAATTTATGAAGTGATTTGCTAATGTATCGGAATCTCTTTTTAATTGTTTATACGAATAACTACTTTCTCCATCTTTGAAACACACTCTTTCAGGGTCTTTCTTTGCCCACTCATCTATTTGGTTTATTATAAAATTTCTAGACATATTCTCTCTCCTAACTAAAATTCATTATAAATAAAATCTCCACCACTAACCTGTAGATATTTATATAAATAAATTAATACAATAAAAATAATAGCATATAAAATTGTTTGACCTATAAAAAATAACCAATAATTTCTATTATTTTCAAACGCTTTTTCTCTTAGTTTTTCAAACATAATATCCTCCTGAAATATCAGCGATTTTTTCAATATTCTTAAACATTATACCATAAAACTACCTTTTGAAAATTAAATTTTTCATAATTATGTACAAAAAACCTCGCCATGACGAGGTTTAATCATATTTCTTTTCTAATTTTTTCAAACTTCTTATCGGCATCTACACAACCAGTCCAAATAACAGCTTCCCTTTTTTCTAACGATTTTTTTACATCTAAAATCCGCTGATTACTGCTGCCCCGAAATTGTAAATTCAAATCAAGTAGTTTTAATTCAAAACGACCATCTACTAAAATATCTATTTTAGAAAGTAACTCAAGTTTATCGTCACTCTCTTTCAATAATTCTTCAAACGTGTATCCCGACCAAGACCAAATATCTTTTGTTTCACCATATTCAGCACGAATCCGATCAACTAAAGATAAACAAACTTCTGTATTTAAAAATGGTTCTCCACCAAGTAATGTCATCCCTTGGACATAGTCTTGACCTAAATCATCTATAATCCGATCTTCCAATTCTCGTGTATATGGTTGACCGTAGGAAAAATTTTGAATTGCTTTGTTATAACAGCCTTCACAGGCAAATAAACAGCCGCTAACATACAAACTACAACGCACACCTTCTCCATCTACAAAGTTAAAGGGCTTATAGTCTGCATAAAAATGTTTTGAATAGTCTGTAGAAGACCATTCTTTCGGTTTAGGATTTCTCATTTCTGCACCCCCTATGCAATAAAAGGTGAGCCTAGGCTCACCTTTTAATCTCTTAAATGTTTCACTCTTGAGGCAATTTCTTGATGACGACCATGGACCATTGGACGAGCTTGTGGGTTACCTAAATACCCACACGTTCTCTTCACCACATCACAGGTTTTTGGATCGTTATTCCCACAACTTGGACATTCAAATCCGCGTTCTGTCGGATTGAAGTCTCCCTCGAATCCGCACTTGTAGCAATGATCAATCGGGGCATTCGTTCCTAAATAACCGATTTTATCATACGAATAATCCCACACTGCTTCTAACGCTTTCGGGTTTTGTTGCAAGACTGGATATTCACAATAGTGAATAAACCCACCTGAACAAAATTCCGGATAATCTTTTTCAAAATCTAACTTCTCAAATGGTGTTGGTTTCTTGCGCACATCATAATGGAAGCTGTTAGTATAATAATCTTTATCGGTAATATCTTGAATCGAACCAAATTTTTCTTTATCTAAACGACAGAACCGATCTGTTAAACTCTCACTTGGTGTTGAGTAGACACTAAAATGGTAGCCATACTGATCACTCCACGCATCAACTGCAGATTTCAACTCATTCATAATCGCTAGTGTAAACATCTTAGCTTCTGGTTTAGATTCCCAGTTTCCGCCGTAAAAGGCAGTCGCCACTTCATATAAACCAATATACCCTAATGAAACAGTCGCACGTTTATTCTTAAATAAATCGTCTACGTTGCCACCTTTAGCTAATCGTTCACCAAATGCACCATACATATAAAGAATCGGAGCATTTTCCGGCGCAGCCTCTTTACATCGTTCGACGCGGTAGACCAAGGCATCTTTAGCAATTTGCATGCGTTCAGCTAAACCATACCAGAATTTTTCAATACTGCCGTTTGCTTCTAAAGCAATACGTGGCAAGTTCATTGTCACCACACCTAAGTTCATACGTCCCGAGTTGACTTCAACTCCATTTTCATCCTGCCATCCTTGTAAGAACGAACGGCAGCCCATTGGCGCTTTGAAACTACCCGTTAATTCAACAATTTTATCATAGTTTAAAACATCTGGATACATGCGTTTTGTTGAACATTCTAACGCCAATTGTTTCACGTCGTAGTTTGGATCTTCCGGCTGTGAATTTAAGCCTTTTTTGATTGAGAAAATCAATTTGGGGAAAATGGCTGTACGATGTTCTTGCCCTAATCCTTCGATTCTAATTTGTAAAATAGCTTTTTGAATTTCTCGTTCAAACCAGCTTTCACCTAACCCAAAACCAAATGACGTAAACGGTGTTTGCCCATTTGATGTAAATAGCGTGTTGATTTCATACTCTAAACTTTGCATTGAGTCATAAATATCTTTTTGTGTTTTTTCTTTCGCATAATCATCATGCTTGGATTCATCATCAATCCATTTTTTAGCATCACGCAGATGCTTGCGATAATTTTCTTCGGCATAAGGCGCTAATAATTCATCAATTCTATCTGCTGAACACCCACCATATTGACTTGAAGCCACGTTAGCAATAATTTGCGAAATTTGTGCCGCAGCTGTTTGAATCGATTTAGGTGATTCAACTTCTGCATTTCCAATTTTGAAACCATCGCGTAGCATGCTTTCAAAGTCAATCAAACAACAGTTAGTCATTGGTGTATATGGGTGATAATCTAAATCATGGTAATGAATATCCCCTTTTTGATGAGCGTTTGATACATGTTCCGGCAACATTTTTAATCCAATTGATTTACCCACAATACCTGCGGTTAAATCTCGTTGCGTGTTGAAAACATCACTATCTTTATTAGCATTTTCATTTACTACTGTTTGATCTTTAGCTAATAATTTTCCAATTGTGTAATTAATATCTGTCGCTTGCGTCCGTTCAAAGTCACGATTTGTACGATAATTAATATACGCTTGTGCTAATTCTAGTTCATGTTCTTGTAGTAGAATGTGTTCCACGACGTTTTGAATTTCATAGATTTTAACGTCTTGGTGAAAACGAGACGTTAATTCTTCAGAAATTAATTCTACTAGATGTGAAATACGTTCCTCATCTGCTACTTCTTTTTGATCTGCTTTGATTAAAGCATTATGAATTTTTGACATATCAAAATCGACAGCACGTCCATCACGTTTGATGACGCGGATGCGGTTTAATTGGGTTGGAAAAGCTACTATTTTATCCTTTGACATCCTTGTTCACTCCTTCATTTGCTTTCTCTATTATTCTAACCTAGAACAACGAAGTTAACAACTAGATAATGTGTTATATGTGTACTTTTTAATTAATACACACCATATATAGTTTGTTCCGTGGGAGAATCCTGTTGTAAGAACCTATTACACAACAAAAAAACACCTTTCTTAAGAGGCGTTTTTATTCCTTTATAATAAAGTCACACTACTCTTACTATCATGCCATAGTTCTTCTGGAGTATAATGATCATTTTCGTTAATCGTGACTGTCCCATCAGGTTTGATATCAATCTCACAACCTATCCACATGGTGGTTGGATTAACCAATAAGTTTTTACGTTTGCCTTTTCCTTTACTAACAGAAAAAGCATCTTTCATATTAGAAATATAATGCGTTTGAAGATATTTTATTTCACCATTATCAAATTCTATTTTTAAGATATTTGCAGCATTTTCAACCTTTAACGCTTTAGGCACTTTTTTATCCACCAACACTCACCCTTTCTAAAAATATGACCTTACTACTGTTTATTATACGCTCTTTAGTATCTTTAACAACAAAAAAAGATGCTACTCAAATGAGTAGCATCTTTAAATTTAATTATTTAGCAAGAGCTTTTTTAGCTTCTTCTGCAAGAGAAGTGAATGCAGCCGCATCGTTAACTGCTAAGTCAGCTAACATTTTACGGTTGATATCGATTTCAGCTAATTTTAAGCCGTGCATCATTTTGCTGTAGCTTAAGCCATTCATACGAGCAGCAGCGTTGATACGCGCGATCCATAATTTACGGAAATCACGTTTTTTCTGACGACGATCTCTGTAAGCATAGCTGTAAGATTTCATCACTTGTTCTTTCGCTGTTCTGAATAATGTATGTTTTGATCCGTAGTAACCTTTCGCTAACTTAAGCGTCTTTTTACGACGTTGACGGGTAGTACTTCCACCTTTGACACGTGCCATATGGTTATTCCTCCTTGAATTATCTCTAATAATTAGTTATTTGTTTGATATTGCTAGTTAAAACTATTTTTTCAAAGCGTATAATTGTTGACGGATACGTTTGTAATCGCCTTTTGAAACCATTGACGCTTTACGTAATTGACGACGTTGTTTTTTAGTTTTCCCGTGGAAACGGTGACTAGTGAAGGCACGGAATCTTTTTAGTCCGCCACCACCTGTACGTTTTACACGTTTAGCTAAACCGCGGTGTGTTTTTTGTTTTGGCATCTTTATTTCCTCCTCAAAATCTTTTTACTTTTCTGTTTTTGGTGCTAGCATTAGAAACATGCTTCTGCCGTCCATTTTTGGTTTTTGCTCAATGTCGGCTAGATCTTTAATTTCATCTGCAAAGCGCATCAAGACATCCTGACCAATTTGCTTATGAGTAATAGCACGTCCTCTGAAACGGATAGAAGCTTTCACTTTATCGCCTTTTTCTAAGAACTTACGTGCTTGACGTAATTTAGTATTAAAATCATTAGAGTCAATCGTTGGACTTAATCTAACTTCCTTAACATTGATTACTTTTTGATTTTTACGTGCTTCACGTTGTTTCTTCTGTTGTTCAAAACGATATTTACCATGGTCCATAATACGTGCAACCGGTGGTTTCGCATTTGGTGATACAACAACTAAGTCTAAGTTAGCATCTTCCGCCATTTGTAAGGCTTCAGCTTTAGTTTTAACACCAATTTGTTCGCCAGAATCTGAAATCAAGCGTAATTCACGTGCACGAATGCCGTCGTTTACCATCATATCTTTTGCTATGGTCATTCACCTCTCTTTTAATTACTTGGAGTATTAAACAAAAAAAGAAGCCCTCTTTATGAAGACTCCCGCAATCCTTTTATTCCTTTGGCAAACCAAAGTTCAAAAAAATATCTAGCCCAGAGATTACTATCTACTAAGGCGAGAAGCGGGTGCTTCTGCTTAATTCTCAACTTCATAAGTATAGCAAGTTCCAAAGGGTTCGTCAATACTATAAATCAAAAAAAGAACCAGCTTTACTGATTCTTTTTATTTAACATTCTCTCAACAACGCGTTTAGTTGCATAACCATCTTCAAGACTTGTAAATTGATCCCCAAACCCTTTTGAAACTTTTTGTTCATCTGAGTTCTTGATAGCTTTGATCAATTCGTCCTCTGTTTGCACAATCGGACCTGGTGCATCTTTTTCAAAATCAAAATAAAATCCTCGCAAATCATTTTTGTATTCTTCCAAATCGTAACAATAAAAAATCATTGGACGTTTTAGAATAGCATAATCGAAGAACACACTTGAATAATCTGTAATCAATAGATCGCTGATTAAGTATAATTCACTAATCTCATTATATGAAGAAACATTTTTTATAAACGAGTTATCTTCACTAATATCATTTGTCGTTAAAACTAAATAATGAAGACGGAAGATAATATAATAATCATCACCTATTTCCTCTTGCATTCGCTGTAAATCTAGCTCTAGCTCATAATGTTTATAATCTCGCCATGTTGGTGCATATAAAATAATTTTTTTGTCTAATGGAAGTCCTAATTTTTGTTTAATCTCATCAATGTGTTCTTGATTGTTAGATGTTGTTAAATAATCATTACGTGGATACCCAGTTTCTAACATTGCATTGTTAAAATTGAAACAACGCTTGAAAATTTCTGTTGAATATTTATTTGGTGAAATCATATAATCCCAGCGGTCTGATTCTAACGAGAAGGCCTCTTTATACGGAATCGGCCTGTTCCATCTATCAGGTATGTTTTCATCATCCATATCAATTGCTAGTTTTTTTAAAGGGGTACCATGCCATGTTTGTAAATAAATCGTATCTGATGGCTTCGTAACCCAAAGAGGAACACGGCTATTTGTAACCCAGTATTTTGATTTCGCAATAATGTATAACCCTTTTATTGAAATTTTCGGTACAGTATTTAGCCCCAAATCATCAAATTTTGAAAAAAAACGACTGTCCATCCCCCAATAACACTTATACTCTGGATACTCTTTATTTATATACTCATAAATAGCTCTTGGATTATCACTATATTGACGACCTAAAAAACTTTCAAAATAAATCATGTTGTCATCACGATTTAAACATTTTGAAAATAGCCAGGATAGAAATTGCACTATTTTTCTTTTAAATTTTATTGAATATTTACGATATTTATTTTTAATTGCACTCATTACTTCGCCTCCTAAATCACTCCTAACAATAATATCACTTAGCACTTGATTTCTCAATTCTAAAAAAAGCCCCTATCATTGATAGGGGCTTTAATACCTATTTACTTTCTTCTGGTTTTGCTTCAACTTTTGGTTCTGGTTTCGGCATTAACTCTTTGCGAGATGCGTTAACACGACCTTGTTTATCGATTTCAGTGATCTTAACTTTAATCACGTCACCTTCTTTAACAACATCTTCAGTGTTAGCAACACGTTCATGGGCTAATTGAGAAATGTGAACTAAAGCATCTTTCCCTTTGAACAAGTTAACGAAAGCTCCAAATTTTTCAACGCGAACTACCTTAGCTTCGTAAACTTCACCGACTTTAGCTTCTTTTGTTAATTCTTCGATGATTTCGATCGCACGTTTAATCATTGCAGCATCTTCAGAAGCTATGCTAACTTTACCATCTTGATCAATATCAATCTTAACACCTGTTTCATCAATGATACCGTTAATTGTGTCGCCACCTTTACCGATAACTGCTTTGATTTTATTAGGGTCAATTTGAATCATTTCAATCTTAGGTGCATATTGGCTTAACTCAGCACGTGGTTCAGCAATAGCATCTGTAATAACATTTAGAATTTCCATACGCGCTTTTTTAGCTTGCGCTAAGGCTTCAGTAAGAATTTGTTCAGTAATACCTTCAATCTTAATATCCATTTGTAAAGCAGTAATTCCGGCTTCAGTTCCGGCAACTTTAAAGTCCATATCACCTAAGTGATCTTCTAAACCTTGGATATCCGTTAAGACAGTATAATCATTCCCGTCCATAACTAATCCCATAGCGATACCAGCAACTGGGGCTTTAATTGGCACACCAGCATCCATAAGCGCTAAGATACCACCACAAATACTTGCTTGTGATGATGAACCGTTTGATTCTAATACTTCAGAAACCACACGAATCATGTACGGGAATTCTTCAGCAGATGGAATAACTTGCATCATCGCACGTTCACCTAAAGCACCGTGACCGATTTCACGACGACCTGGTGCACGTGTTGGACCAGTTGACCCTACAGAGAATTGCGGGAAGTTATAGTGATGAATGAAACGTTTTGTTTCTTCCGTACCTAGACCATCAATAATTTGATGTTCACCTAATGGCGCTAAAGTAACTGTAGATAACGCTTGGGTTTGTCCACGAGTGAATAGTCCTGAACCGTGAACGCGTGGTAATAAACCAACTTCACTTGCTAAAGGACGAATCTCATCAATTTTACGACCATCAGGACGAACTTTATCAATTGTAATCAAACGACGAACTTCATTTTTTTCCATATCTTCAGCAGTTTGACGAACTTCTTTCATGCGTTTAGCTGCATCATCTTCGTCAGCAAATTTTTCTTCATACATTTCAATGATTTCTTTTTTGATTGCTGAAATATTATCTTCACGAGCTAATTTTTCTTCTGTTTGAATCGCTTCAACCATACGAACTTTGAAAGCATCGTTAATTTCTGTTTCTAAAGCTGGATCAACTTGTAATAATTTGATTTCCATTTTTTCTTTGCCGACTTCAGCAACAACTTTTTCTTGGAAAGCAACTAATTCTTTAATAGCTGCGTGTCCGAATAATAATGCACCAAGCATATCTTCTTCAGATACTTCTTTCGCACCACTCTCAACCATGTTGATAGCATCTTTCGTTCCGGCAACACTTAAATCGATATCTGATAATTCTTGTTGTTCAACGGTTGGGTTTAAAATGTATTCGCCATTTACACGCCCCACATTAACACCTGCAATTGGACCGTTAAACGGAATATCTGAAATACATAAAGCTAACGATGACCCTAACATCGCAGACATCTCTGGTGTACAGTCTTGTTCCACACTCATAACCACGTTGGTAATTTGTACGTCATTACGGAAACCTTCCGCAAACATCGGACGGATTGGACGGTCGATTAAACGAGCCGTTAATGTAGCATGTTCGCTCGGACGTCCTTCACGTTTAATGAAGCCACCAGGCACTTTACCTGCTGCATACATTTTTTCTTCATAGTTAACTGTTAACGGAAAGAAATCAACATCCTTAGGTTCTTTAGATCCTACCGCTGCGGTTAATACCACAGTGTCCCCGTAACGAACGAATACTGATCCATTAGCTTGCTTCGCTAATTGGCCAACCTCTACTGAAAGCGGACGTCCGCCCCAATCCATTGAAAATACTTTTTTTTCTGACATATTATTGTCTCCTTTATACGGGTTGGTTAGCTACTAAACAAATGACAACAACTGACCACTCAGTCACTCTCATTTGTATAGTAGTGGATAACCTTGCACCCTTATTTTTTATCAAAATTAAAACCAAGCCTTAGACCGATTGGCTAAAGCTTGGCCCTAAATTAAGAACTATTTTTGTTGATCTTTCACTAAGTCTTCTACGAATTTACCTAAGTTATTCATAAAGCCTTTAGCTTGATCGATTAAACCGCTATCGGCAGCTTTATCAACGATTCCTTTGAAATCTTCAACCGCACCATTAACAGCTTTTTCCATTTCAGCCTTTTTCTCAGGTGTGATTTTAGTCGCTTCTTTAAACTTAGCCATTGCTTCTTCGGCTTGCTTTTGAGCTTCTTCCATTTGACCTTCGACATCAACGTCAGCTAGATGATCTTTAGCTTGGTTTAAAGCGTCGTCTAATTGTGTTTTGAATTCTTCTGCATGTGCTTTCACTTCCTCTGATGGGATGTGGCATTCACAATTACAGTTTTCTGGTTCAGTTGCTTTTACTTCTTCATTTTTGATTTCTTCAGTCATGAAAAAGACCTCCATTCGAATAGATAATAGTAAGAATTATGTTAAATAACTCTATGTTTATTATACTCTAAACACACAATAGATACAAAGAAAGCGAGACTCTTACGAATCCCACTTTCTAAATATGTCGATTTGATTAACGACGTAAACCTAATTTTTGGATTAATTCGCGGTAACGTTGTACATCAGTCTTACGTAAGTAAGCTAATAAGTTACGACGGTGTCCAACTTTTTTCATTAAACCACGGTAAGAATGGTGATCTTTTTTGTGGGCGTGTGAGTGGTCGTTTAGGTGATTGATTTCAGCAGTTAATACAGCAATTTGTACTTCTGGCGAACCAGTATCTCCTTCTTTACGAGCGTACTCTTTAATGATTTCGTTTTTCATTTCTTTTGACATTGCCATTGTAAATCCACCTCTTTCTCTAATTTCACCCCAGAACCGAGTAAACCGTTGGTGATTCGATAAACCAAGTAACGGGCGGCACGGTATTCCGTACTCCTTTACTTTACCCTAATCCTTCTAAAAAGGCAAGATGATTTCTTGTTATTTCAAGACCAACCATCCCCACGCCACACTTTTTTATGATACAATTACCATTGAAAATATGCCTTAAATGAAAAGATTAGAATAAGGAGTTTAGATATGATTAAAATGAATAATATTATCCGCGAAGGTCACCCAACTTTGCGTGAAAAAGTTCCAGAAGTGACGTTACCTCTTTCAGTTGAAGATAAAGCTTTAGGAGAAGCGATGATGACTTTTCTAAAAAACAGCCAAGATCCTGAAATCGCTGAGAAGTATAATTTACGTGGTGGTGTTGGTTTAGCTGCTCCCCAATTAGACGAAAAAAAAAGAATGGTGGCAGTCCACGTCCCTAGTCTAGACCCTGAAGATGAGACACCACTATTCAGTGACGTCTTAATTAATCCCGAAATCGTTAGCCATACTGTCCAACAAGCTTGTCTACGAGATGGTGAAGGATGCCTTTCAGTTGATCGCGAAGTCCCAGGTTATATTGTCAGAAATGCACGCATTACTGTGAACTATATTGATTTAGATGGCAACACACAGACTAAAAAATTTAAAAATTACGAAGCCATCGTTGTCCAACATGAGCTTGATCATTTAAATGGTATCATGTTCTACGATCATATTAATAAAACCAATCCTTTCGCTGTTAGTCCTGATGTCCTAATAATCGGTTAATTCAGTTCCAATTAACAGATAAATAATTCTAAGATAAAAGCACCGTTTAGCAAATTAGCTAAGCGGTGCTTTTTAATATTTCTTCGGGAATCAAGCGATAACCACGCTTTGCTTAGACTTACATATCTAAACAAGTACTACGCATCGTCTTCAACAAAATCCCATCTATCACTCCAATAAGAAATAGCTGTTTTACCATCTGGTGTTTTGTATTTTACTGATATTTTATTACGCATATCATCTATTGGAACATCTATTTCTTGAGATTCTACTGTCGCTGTATTAGCAACTTTATATTTCTTATATTTCTTTCCATCTATATACACAGTAAACTCTGAAACATTTGAATAATAAACATTTAAACGGTCATTTACAACGTTTAAGTACACACTAGTATTACTTGTCGGTTCTAAATAAAGCGTGACCCAATACTCTGTGCCATCAGTTAACAACAGTGTTGGAATATCTGGATTTTTACTTGCCGGGTCATGTGGGACATTACTTTTAGTAACTACTGATCCGACGTATTGATACAAGCTTGGTACCGTAGGTTTTGTTAGCAAGAAATTATAACCTGTTTTCTTGGTTACTTCCACGTCAGAATAGGACACATCACCCACCCCTGAATTAATGCTTAGATTTGTTTTACTTGCTACATCAGAAGTACTTTGATCTTTAGTATTCCACGCAACTAACCTTCCGCTATTCGGTAACGAAATAGTATTATCTGCAGATAAAATCACTTGTCGCAAGTGCATAAAATAGGTGTTTGATCGATAAACAAAAGTCACCTCTTGAACTGTCCGACTCATCACCCCACTAGGATTCCCAACCGTTTTAATATACTCAAAACCATCAATTTCAATTGGCTTCACATGATATGGTTCCCCAACTTCATCTTCAACTATCAAATCGTCAGCAATTTTCTTACCATTTACGTCTTCATAGTGAACCTCTACTTCTCCAATCTCTTTAGCATAAACAAAAATAACATGTTTATCACCATCCATTTTACCAGAAACCGGATCAGAATTTTCAGCTACCCTAAAATAATGATAATCAGGATTTCCCAAATCTAGCGGCTTTTCATCATAGTAATCAGTATCATTTAAAACGAGGTTCTTACTTGGAGCTAACGTACGCCCTTTTGTATCGATATAATCCACTTGTAACTTACGCTCATAAAACTGTTCCTTTACAAGAATATCTAAGGTCATTTCACCAATCTCACCTTGTTTGACAAAAATTGGATCCCATCCTAAAACGAAAACTGGGTGATTTAACGGGTAATTATACCCTTTTTGATCCGTTTTATCCCAGTTAGCAAGTGGCTCTTCAACGGATAGCGCTTTCCCATACAATGCCCTCATAGCGTTATGTATCCCGTCCCAATGGCCAATCCCATTCACTCTACTTCCCAGATTACCAAGCTTTCTCATCGTGGGACCGTTCTTATCACCATAATTTTTTTTCCCCATATAAAATAAAACCTGAGCATCTAACTTATCTACCGGTGTTTTCTTTTGGTTGAAATAAATACCATCTTCCCCATTAGAATACATTTTACTAGCTTTGTGTGCCCCACCAACATCCATATGAGAAGAATAAGTATTCACAAAATATTTATCCTTTTTACTTTCATTTCCAAATGATAAATCCATAGAAATTTTATTATTATTATTTTCATTATAATAATAATGAATCCGAATTGGCATCCAAGATTTATCCGTTCGTTCTGCCCAACCATACGCAACTATATCATTCTTTTTCACATACTGTTTCACAATATACGTATCTTGTTCGGTCGCTGTTCCAGACCCCCCGAGTTTATTTGAAGCCGCAACTGGTCCGTTCTCTTTTAACAATTCTCCGATATCATAGGATGCCGTCAGACCACCATTTGGCGTTTGCCCTTGATCATAAGTATAATTAAAAACCGCTATTTTACTTTTACCACTCTTAGAAACACCGATAATATTTCCACCTAGTAAAGGTAATTTTTTTTTATTACCTAGAGGTGCATACATAACTCCTTTTGTTTCAAAATCACCTTTGTCTTTCAAAAAAAAACTCTTCATAGTCGTTTTCCCAAAAAACAAATAATAATTCCGATCTTGCGGACCCCAAAAATCTCCTTCTAACTTCACAGGTGTATTTACATTAACTTCTTTATAACTACTCAGATCTAGCCCATCTTTTTTATTAAACTTTTCCCAATCATAACTACTAGGGGCCGCTCTGCTACCAGATTCCCCATTATAAAATTTGGCAAAAGTTAGCGTTCCTACACCTAAAAAACACGCTAGAACAAGTACTTTAGATAATAGTTTTATTTTCATCAACCAAATACTCCTTTCCATTAGTTTACTTTTCATCCGCTACTGGTTTTCCCGTTTCATAATGAGATAAATAATACATTTCAGCAACAACTGTTGCCGAATACGTTGAGTCTGAGTCTTCTGTCGAACTTGCACGATACGTGATATCTACTATTTTCATAAAACGCTTGCCCTGTTCCAATTGATCCACAAAAGAAATAATGTCTTTAGCACTATCCCCTATAATGTCGAAACCGACTTTACTTTTCTGCAATTGTTTTTCTGCATTAGGTTCTTGCGGATATAATAACTCGTGTTCAAATTGAATTTTTTGCACTGAGATATCCAAGCTCTTATCTATATTTTCCAAATCTTTGAAGTACGCTTCAAGCTGAACCCCATTTGTGATGACCGGGGCTACTTTTATGACTTCAGAATTTAATAAGTCCGGATTTTCTTTTAGTTTGTCCAACTCCGCCTCTACCAATTGAATTTCCTCATTTGTTTTTTTCAATTCTGTAGCTTTATGTTGAATTTGTGTACTTTTAGGAGCAATCATCAGAAACCAACTTGCAATTATTAAAACTACTAAGACGATTCCCGCCACTCCCGCAGCAACTAAATGTTTTTTTGTGAAAATAACTTTATTCATTATTTAGTTGCCTCCTTATCACTCTGTCCAACATTATTTTTCACTCGAATAATGAACTCAGACGTCACATTACCATCCTTGGCGTCCACACCAACGGGCTGAACATCGTACACCCACGAAAGTTTTTCCGTTTTCGCTTTAAATTTCGGCATATTTTTATATAGGTCTCCTTCAACACTAATTGTAATTGGTGATAGTAATGCATCCCCATTTTCACCATTAATAGGATTTTCGGTTTCCTCAGTGCTTGGTGCCGTTATTTGATAACTTATAATCTTTAATTTTAAATCATTGGCTGTTTTTTCAAAATTAGCCATCATTGGTGTTATCAATTGTTTTTCTTGCTTAAATCCCTCTAAAAATTCTTGAATATCAATCGCTTGGCTTTGTTTTAACTCATCTACCGTTTTATTCATTGTTACTTTTTCAGTCAACCTTTGTTGCGCTTCGCGATTTAATTTTCCTAGTTGCGTATTAAAGTATAAAAAGAACAACATAAATAACAGCACAATAACAATTGAAATAGCACTGACGGATAAAATGATGACATCAGTAGCCCTATTTTTTATAAACTTTGCTGGTAATAAATTAATTTTCAAACTAGTGCACCTCCTTTAAGGCTAAGCTAGCTGCTAGCAAGAAACGGTAAGGCACTATATTCAAATCTTCTGCAACCGACGGCTCTTCTAAAACACTAGTTGGAATGACATTTGTCATTTCCATAATTTCTAAGACATCCGTCTTCAATCGTGGGTGTCCTCCTACTAGATAAATCCGTTCCACCGTACTTCCTACCGAAATATCGTTCTCAAAATACGCTATAAGATTCTTTAATGTTTCCCCAAGTTTTTTCAAAGCGATTCCTTCACTTCGATATTCTGGTATAACTTGACCTTTCTCTTCTCTGTAGCGCCAATTCCCTCGGTTATAAGCTTCATTTTGGACATAGACTGGCGCCATCTTTTCAAAAATCGTAATTGTCGCTTCACCAGAATCAATTTCTACTAAAACAAAAGTTTGACCCCAGTTAATTCGTTTTTTAAAAATTTGAGTATAGGCTAACGCGCTAAAATCAACTCCCACTAGATTACCTCCAACTTTTTGAAAGGTATCTCCTAACTCAATTAATAACGGTTCGGATGTGATAATAATGGGCACCTTGCCATTTACTGCAAAACGATTCCGTTTCATAGTCTTTACCTTTACGTCATCTCTAAGACCATCCGCTTTAGATAACCCCAATTTCCTTTTTTTCACCCTCTTTGATTTTGCTACTTTAGGTCTTTCTAATACCAACAAATCAAAGATTGGATCCTCGAAAGGTAAAGAAATTGATTGTCCTAATTCAAAAAATAAGAACTCTCTGATTTCTTCTTCTGACGTCATATCTTGCAATGGAATTTGTCGAATTAATAATTTTGAATTTAACGTTGCGATTACTAATTGTGGGTTTTTAACCTTAACTTCACTAAATATTTCATCTAATAGATCGCTTAATTCTTCTTTATTTTTTAAGCCATTTTCCTTAAAAAAACTACCTTTCCCTAATTTTTCACCATACAGCCAATACCCCTTTTTGTACATACAGTACCTAATGACATTTTTCTGGATATCAATTCCTATGACTTCGCTTTTCTTACCAAACATTTCTTTTCCCCTTTTCATCGAGATATTAATTAAACAACTGTATCAGCGTTGCTATTTGTCCTGATGTAAACAAATAAACCAAATATGAACCTATTGCTATTGAAGGTCCAAAAGGAATTGTTTTTTGTTTCTTCCCTTTAAAAATAAATATAATAATATAACCAATAATTGCAATGACTGATGATACAAATAAAGAAATCAACACACCTATTGGACCAATAAAAATCCCAACAACAGCGAATAATTTAATATCTCCGCCTCCAATTGAATCTTCTTTTGACAACCCTAATAAAAATAATGGTAAAAAGCCTGCGATAAAGCCTGCTAATGGATACCACCAAAAATCATTTTGTGGAATGATTGCTCGTTCGACGATTGCCATAATAAAAAAAGAAAGTAACACTTTATTTGGAATAATCCGGTAGTAAGCATCTGAAATGCTGACTGTAAATAACAAACAAATGAGTGTAAAACTCACTAATGTTTCAGGTGTTAGTTTTAAGAAAAAAGCACTACTTACAAATAAAACACCAATAAGAACTTCTAAGATGGGGTTAAATACCCCAATCTCAGAAGTGCATTTATGGCATTTCCCTTTTAGAAACAGATAAGATACCACTGGAAAAACATGCCATAAACTAAGTTCTTGGTCACATTTTTCGCAATGAGATTTCCCCATTAACGTTTCTTTTTTTGGAATTCGATATCCCACGACCATGAAAAATGACCCTAGACACATTCCTAATATAAAAATATAGCTAAATATAAATATTAGGCTAATATTATTTTGAACGACATTCATGTAAAAACTCCTTCTGGATTTGGGATACGAGGTTAATCGTAATTTTTTGTAACCTTACTATGGTGTAGTTTTAGTACCAAATAGTATTTTTCTATCTAAGGATAAGATTTGATCATTTGAATACTTAGTTAGAGCCTTACTGTCCTTACTACCTGCTTTTAATGATTTTTCTGGAACTGTAATTTTCACAACACCATCACCATCAATCTCAAAGAGAACAGCCTCTGGTTTGTTCCATGTAGTCGTTGGCACTTCTAAATACCCACCATCAATAACATCTTTTAAGGCAAAACTTTTCATATCATTTGTAGAATTTGTAGATTGGTATAACTTACCAGCATTCATCGCTTGTTGAACATTTGCAACACCAGCATCTTCTTTTGAATTTTGAATTACTTGACCAATGGCAGTTACACCAATCGCCGCAATGATTGCTAAGATAACTACTGTTGCTAACAACTCAACTAAAGTCATCCCACGTTCGTCTTTTAATAATCGACTCATTTTATTTTCTTCCTTTAATACTAAAACGTTTGTCATTCTTGTTGCCCCCAATATTTTTTCTTTTTTTATATTAAAACTAGAAGTCTAGATTTCTAGTTTAATAACCCTTTTAGGCTCCTCAGAGCGGTAATTCTTTTTATGAACCCAAGATTCGATTCTTGAGCACGCTATCTTATTCTTTCAACTAAGGTCCCCAAAGCTGTTCGCGACTCAGTTTATAAATCTGATTCGTGGATAGCTTTTCAAATGGCAAACTTCTTTTCATGCCAGCCTTTAACTGTTTGCCTACCTCGTCGGTCATCAATAAACTTCCGTTTTTACGCCAAATAAAATAGACTTTGTCAGGCCGTTCCCACGTAGTTATCGGAACTTCTAAATACCCTGCTTCTATGACTTCTTTAAGAGTGAAGCTTGATTGATTCTTATCCGTGTCACGAACTTTTGTAATTGTTTGAAAAATTAAAGCCGCATTCATCGCTTGTTGAACATTTGAAATTCCGACATCTTCCTTATTATGTTGAATAACTTTACCAATGGTCGTCACACCTATTCCTGCAATAATTGTTAATACGACTAGTGTTCCCAGTAACTCCATCAATGTAAGACCTGTTTCATCAGCAATTAGCTTTTTGATACTACAACTTTCATTTTCCTCAACAATCACTGTTATGTCTCCTGACCTTTTAAAATCTACCCTTGAATCGTTGTATACATTGCAAACATTGGCAACATGATTGCTGCCACAATAAAACCAACGATACAAGCAATGACAACCATAACAATTGGTTCTAAAATAGTTTTAATACGTTTACTATTTTCATCGACTTCTTTTTCAAAAATGATACTCAATCGATACAGCATGTCATCTAACGAACCCGTTCGTTCTCCAATTTCTACCATTTGTGATAACGTTAGTGGCACAACGGGATTATCTGTGAATACATGGCTTAACTTACCCCCATTTTCAACTTCCATTTCACACTGAGTAATAAGCTCACGAATACAAGTATTACTTACTGCATCTTTCGACATTTTTAAAGCATTCCCCATAGGAACCGAACTGGAAAGTAAGGTTGATAAAGTCGTCATCAACATAGCAAAATTGCTTTTGGCAATAAAATCACCAAATACTGGTAGCCGTAATTTCAATGTATCCAATTTCAAAACAAATTTCGGCTCTTTTTTAGCTAAAGTAAAGCCCATAATGGCAACAGCAATTAGAATGGCAATATAAATACCTTTAGTTGTTAAAAAGTCACTCATAGCCATTGTAATTTTTGTGATTGCTGGTAACTCCGCATCAAAACTTTCAAATAATGCCACAAACATCGGAACGATTTTCACCATTAAGAATACTGCTACACCTATCGCAGCAATAAACATCATGAACGGGTAGATCATTGCGGTGATCATATTACTTTTGTTTTCTTGACTTTTTTCGAAGTAATTAGATAATTGTGCCAAACTACTCTCGAGTGATCCTGAAACCTCCGCTACAGAAATAACACTGACCAATAGAGGCGGAAAAGCATTTGGGTGTTTCCGATAACAAGCCGATAAAGTTTCTCCATTTTCTAAATCTTTTCTTATTTCTTCTAATATTTGATGAAATAATTTATGTTTAACTTGTTTTTCCAACATAATAGAAGCATCTAAAACCGTAATCCCTGCATTGATTAAAGTAGACATTTGTCGTAAATAGGGCGAAACGATTTTCATGCTAACTTTGTTAAATAACTTTATCTCTTTGTTAACTAGTGTTTCTTCTTGTTCTATAATTGTTCGAATTCTAATTTTACTGTCACGAACTTTTTGGCGTGCTTCCGCCAAGGAATTCCCTCGAACATTACCTTTTACTATCTCTCCTGTTGGTTTCAATCCTTCATACGTATATAAAGCCATTAAAGTTCACTACCTTCTTCTAAGTAACTTTCTGCAACATCGGAATCAACACGCCCCGCACTTATTAATTGAATAATTTTAGCTTGCATCGTATGCATCCCCTCATTTTTACCCATTTGAATCATATTACTAATTTGATGAGTTTTACCTGATCGGATGATATGAGCAATTCCTTTGTTATTCACTAACATTTCAGTGGCTGCAATTCGTCCATTTCCATCTGGAGTCGGTAATAATCGTTGAGATAAAACTCCTAGTAAAGCTCCTGCTAGTTGTGAGCGCACCTGTGGTTGTTGAATAGCCGGGAAAACGTCGACAATTCTTTCAATGGTTGCTGGTGCACTTGAAGTGTGCAACGTTCCTAAAACTAAATGTCCTGTTTCAGCAGCAGTCAACGCTATTGAAATAGTTTCAAAATCACGCATTTCGCCCACCAAAATCACATCTGGATCTTGTCTCAGCGCTGCTCGCAGTGCATTACCAAACGAATCCGTATCACGACCAATTTCTCTTTGAGAGATAATAGATTTTTTGTGGTTATGAACGTACTCAATAGGATCTTCCAATGTTAAAATGTGAGTGTTTTTTGTATCATTTAAATAATCTAACATGGCCGCCAATGTCGTTGATTTACCTGACCCCGTAGGCCCCGTTACTAAAAATAATCCCTGCGATTTGTGGATTAAATCTTTTAAAATATCCGGCATTCCCAACGATGTTAAATTGGGAATTTTAATCGGGATTCTACGAAACGCAATTGAGGTTGTATCTTTTTGACGAAATATATTAATCCTGAAGCGAGCCGCTCCTTTTAATTCATAGGCTAAATCAATTTCACCATCAGCCAAAAAAGTGGCCCATTGTTCATCGTTACAGACTAACCTAGCCATTTTAGTAATCATTTCCGAATAAAGAACAGGAGTCCCTTGGATAGGAACCAACTCACCATTTAAGCGAAAAATTGGCTCTATCCCTTCAACAAGATGCAAATCGGAAACTTCTTTCGAAACAGTTAAAGCCAGCCACTCATCTAAAGTAGCTTTGGGATCTTCAATCTGTTTTATTACCGTTTCAGCTATACTTTTACCTTGTAAATTCCCATTTATTTCATCAGCAATCTCATACAAATTATTAAAGTTTAAATCCAGACTAGATTCCAACTCTAAATCAAACTCACTTTCTAAATAAGAATCCTTTCGATCCATTCAATTAACTCCTTTATATTATGATTCTGTTGCGACAACTTTCATTATCTCCTCAACTGTTGTATAACCAGCAATAACTTTTTCAAGACCATCATTTACTAAAAAGCGCATCCCATGTTCTTTTAAATAGTCAACTAACTCTTCACTAGTCACTTGAGACGTGATCATTTTTCTAATTTCAGTTGTTACAACTAATAATTCTTGAATAGCCATACGGCCTTGATACCCGCTATATCTGCATTTAGAACACCCTGTACCTTTATACATGACCGTTGGAAACACATTATATTTACTTAAAAAAGTCGCATCTTCACTAGTAACTGGTACCTCCGCTTTACAGTTGGAACAAATCGTCTTAACTAAGCGTTGTGATAAAACTCCACCTAATGAATTGGCTACCAAGAACGGGTCTACACCCATGTCAATTAGTCGGTTAACCGTACTTGCCGCATCGTTTGTATGAATTGTTGATAAAACTAAATGTCCCGTCATTGATGCTCTAATAGCAATTTCAGCTGTTTCACCATCACGAATTTCTCCTAACATTACGATGTTTGGATCCTGCCTTAAAATAGAACGAAGTCCGCTAGCGAAACTCAAGCCGATATCACTGTTAACAGCTACTTGATTAATTCCTTCCAATTGATATTCAACCGGATCTTCAACTGTAATAATATTGACGTTAGGTTTGTTTAATTCATTCAATGCTGCATAAAGTGTTGATGATTTACCCGAACCTGTTGGTCCAGTAACGAGAATAATGCCATGTGGTTGCCGCAATAACTGACGTAACTCTAATAATGTTTGTTGTTCAAATTTAAAATCTCCCAATTCTCTTATCCCAACAGACCTGTCCATAATCCGAATAACAATTTTTTCGCCATGAATTGTTGGTAACACTGAGACCCTTAAATCGACTACTTTGCTGCCATTTTTGAACACAGCTCGTCCATCTTGCGGAGCTCGCGTCTCCGTTATATCTAATGAAGAAATAATTTTCAATCGAGAAATAACTGGTGCTTGAACACTTTTTGGCAGACGTTTTAACTCTTGTAATTCACCATCTAATCGAACTCGAACTGTCATATACTTATCTTGTGAATCAAAGTGGATATCGCTTGCTTTTCGGTCAATCGCATCTCGTAATAAACTATTAACTAACTTAATAATTGGTGAATCATCGCTGTCATGATTTTCCTCTGTCTCATCATAATAAGGTAACGATTCAGCCTCTACACTAAAGCCGTCTAAACTAATATCTGATGGGTAATCCCTAACAATTAATTGCTGGATATCACTTTCGCTCGCTCCGAGAGGTTTTATCTGCATACCAGTTTTTAACCGTAAATCATTTAACGCTGAATAATTCATTGTGTTCCCAATCGCAATAGTTAAACTATTATTTACATAATCTACTTCCAAAGGAATTAAACTATGTTCTTTTGCAAAAGATTTAGGCACTAGATTCAATAGTTCTTTATCTATTGAATGATTAAACAAATCAATTGACGTATTTGTTAATCCATCGTTATCAAAACTTGTTGAGCGATCGTAATTCTCTGCATATTGATTGTCTTCCATGGACCATACCCCTTTACTTAATAATCGACATCCATTACATATGAAAATGTCCTAGAAATTAATTGTGAAGATTCTACTCCACCTGAATTAATCGGTTTTACAATCGTCACTTCCCCATTCTTAGCTTCGTCTTCTTTAGAAACGATTGCGACCGGAATCGCCTGTCTCTTTAATTCACTCTTTAAATTTTCTGCATCCGTTTGGTTATATGCATTCAAAATAACTTTCCCATTTAAAGTTTTTTTACTCACACTATTAAATAAAAAAGTGTCGTCAAAAAAAAGTAAATCCGGCAATAATTTCATTGAAAATTGAGCATCTTTTTCTATATCTAAATTGAAGGGTTCTACACCTGTATATCCCAATTCAAGAGTCGCTCGGTCCTTCAAGATAATCCCATTCCAATCTTCACTATCACCATAATATTTAGAGTTGTCCTTCGAATTTTTTTTAGGTGTATCTCGACGATTTGTTTTTGGCGCGTCTATAAAGCTCTTGCCTGCCACAACCATTTTTGTATTTTTACCGTCTAATATAAATTTCGAAGGCGCATACGGAGTAGTAACACTCTTACTTTCATCAAAATATGATATATTTTGTCTTTCACTTTGACGATTAATCATGGCACTTGTTAATAAAAAATTACCGGCAACATCAATTTTTCTTTCTGCATCGGAACTTGCCATAAGGTTATTTCCTAAGTCAAATGACCCAGCTTCAAAATTAGAGCTAGCAATTACTAATGACCCTTTTTGATATTCTGACCAATAATTATCCACCGGATTTTTTTTAATGGGATTACTTTTATACCCATTTAAATTATTAGCCTTCATACCAGTCGAGCCACTGAGCGATAATTGTCCCTCGCCAAATAAAAATCCACCTGGTTTTTTATTATTTTTCTTTGTGTTATTTACCAGCATTCCCATAGCATCCGTACTCACCTTGTTTAAAGCTAAGTAGCCACTGGCATCTGAAAGGTCAACAAATATTCCTCTGCCTGCTTTGATGGACAAATCACTGATTGAATTCTCTTGATTCTGCTTACTTCTCAAACCTAAGGTTCCATTAACTAATAAGTTTTGAGAGTTAGTCGACTTCCCTTGCAACTTAACGCCATTTTCTAATAACAATGATCCTTGCAAAGATAAATCGGCTACCGGTTTACCAGTTCTGGAAAAATCTAAAAACTTACCATCTGTTGTGTCAAAATATCCCTGAGCATCTTTCCCTGTTTCATAACTCGCATTATCATTATATTCAGTGTAATTAAAAGTTTTCCTGGTCTCTTCCCCGTAATTATAAAATTCAACCATTTTTTTTACCCATTCATCACCTGACAAATAACGCGCACCATTTGGTAAATTGTGTGAGTAAGCGATATTTCGCCACACATCTAGTTCCGTGAATTCTTCCGCAATATCTATTTGGTTCCACTGGACCTCGTAGACAAAATCGACTGTACTTTGTTTCTCTTTCACTTCACCTGTTTTCAGTGTTTCCTTAATTTCTGTTTCTAATTCAAAAGTTAACTCAATATTGGTAGCCGCAGTGGGATTGTTTGCAGATGGATCCTTTTTCCACCCACTAGCAGTCATAATATATGGTTTGACTTTCTTTTTTTGAATAGACTTCAGCTCCACAGTGCTGGCGAATTGTTTTTCACTCCCAAAAGATTGTTTAGTACCAACATTTTTCGGCATTTTTTCATCTACTAAATGACCTAACTTTTGAGGTGTGTCTCCAAAATCCACAGTCTTTAATTCTTTAGGCGATAGGATCTCATCCATACGTCTCTGGATATCATCCGTTGCATCTTGCATCACATATTCTTCTGCATCTTTCATCACCTTAACCTGATCAGCTTTATCCACTTGATTAAAAACAATCCGAGCTACATAAAATACTCCGCCGACCATCAACGAAATAAATATAATTAATCCGAGAACGGTAATTAATGCAAATCCTGATTCGTTTCTACCATCTACCATCTCCCGGAACATCTCCTTTCGCCTTGTCATCATCACGATAATACATAACAGATTTTCTTGAATAGACCGTATTAGTCAATTTAGAAAGTTTATCAAACTCCCAAGTCCCTGATTCTGCTTCATAATACTCAGAAAAGTTAATATCATCTTTGTAAAATAAAACCATTACCGTTGTTTGAATCGAAAATGTATCACGATAATTAGGGGTTTTATATTGCGTGTTGGTTACTTCATTTTCATTTTTTTGTTGTAGTATTTTAATTTTGATCTTGGGATTCTTAATTTGGTAAGTCGTTTTAGTTTTGTTTAATGTGTCATTTATATTTGTTATAGCAATTTTATTCGTGCCTTGCTCCTCATCTTTCATCGCCAACCATTCCCCCGTCGCTGCATCTTCAGCTAAAGGTTTAATAATATGGGCTTTATGCCAATCCACACCTGTAAATTTCCCCAAATAACCGGCATCTTTATAAATGTTTTTAATTTTACTAATACTCTCCATTTGAGCAAACATGTTATTAGCAGCCTGCTGTATTTGAACTTTTTCACCTTGAATATCCGTTGTTTTTACAGTGGTGAAAAAAATACCTGATATTAATATTGACATGACTCCCAAAAGAACAGTGACCCCTATCAACTCTATTAAGGACACTCCACGTTCATCTTTTAAAAATTTATTCAAAGTGTTCCACTCCTTAATATTCAGGGACCCATCTCATTTGAGTTTCAGTTAATAATGCTCCTGTATCCTGACTATAAATTAATATAGTCAATTCCAAGCCACGCTTGCGAACATCTGTGTCATCAGTCCCACCTGTGGTTGCAGTTGCATTAACCTCAACTAAAAAGGCATCATTTTCCGTCTTGGTTCCAATATATTTTCCAATATTGTATTTATTAAATTCATTTTTTTTTAGACCATTTGGTAAAAACGAACCCGAAAGATCATACTCTACCTTTGAAATGAATTTCCCTCGTCCAGTGTCTGATTTATTTCTTAATACTTCACCATATTTATTCTTGCCCGTTTGAGGATCAACTTGGACCCCCGACTCATCTAAAATCAGATGTTTATACCTCTCAGCAAGCTCTTTATCCGTTAATAAACCTGAAATACTTTTTTCATTTTTCAGCGCTAAGGGATTTAAGTTGGCGATATCTTGGGTTTGCGCTCGATAATTTAACCACTCTTTAATATCATCACGAACAAAAGCTGCTTCCTCTTTCAGCTTATTTTGATCAATAGCAATGAAATTTTGCGAAGTCATTGTCGCCAATCCAGCCAAAGCTATCCCTAAAATCAGCATGGCCGCTACTATTTCAATAAGCGTCATACCCTTTTCATTATTTAGTATTTTATTAAACTGACGCATGGTCTGATCCCTCAGTTTCTATTTGACTATTTTTTAAAAGTGATGTCTTTGTCACTTGAAACCTCATGAATTTTCAAGGTCATTAGTTTTTCAATCCTGTTACTTTCACTACTAGTTATTGCTGAGTCATCCACTTTTTCTTCACGTTTCGGATGATCTTTTTCTACTAAAAATTCATCTAGATTTATATCCGACTTTTCCTTGCTTTGCTTATTACTTAACAACTTAGTTTCATTTTTATTTCCAGACTTCTTAGCTTTTCCAGTAAACACTGTTTTTGGATCGTTATCGTACTGTGTTAATTTATACGTCGTAATAATAGCGTTTAATTTTTGGGCGTATCTTGTGTCGGTTGCATACCTTCCTGTTAAAAACGCAGTGACATCTCTATAAGACTTAGCGTTAGACTTCCAGGTATTCTTATAAAAATTAGGATTACCTGCTATTCCTTTTTTTAATAAAATCGCATAATCTTCCAAACTTTCTTTATAACTCGGATATTTTCTAAATCCAGAATTTATTGTGTACATTTTCCCACTGCCGTTATCCTCGCTTGTAGGCATCGTAACGCTTGACCCTTTATACGACCCTTTCACACCAAACAAATTATAATTTGGCTTACTAGATAACAAGCTATTACCTGATCCTGTTTCTAAAATGGCTTGTGAAATCATAACTGATGCATATAAATCATTTTTCCAAGCAATCTCTGTAGCGTCTTTTCTTATTGCATTTATAAACCCTGTCGTTGTTTGATTTTTAGCGACTGAAAAATAATAATTATCTTCCACAGCATTTCCACTTAAATTAGTTATGGCTTCTTCTGAACCACTTACCCGAATTTGTTCCTTTGAAGGCTTATCTGGTATCTCAGGTTCTACTGTACTTTCCTGTGACGACCCATTGTCGTTTGGCTTACTTGGACGGGGTTCATCAGTACTGTTTTCCTTTGGTAACGTTTCAGTTTCTAAAGGTTCACTTGATTCGTGTGATTCATTAGTCATGTTTTCAGTTGTTTCTTCTGAATGAGTTGTCTCTCCACTTTCCTCTGGAATGTCCGATTCTTCCGTTTCTTTTGAAGAACTTTCGCTTGTTTCCTCTGTTGTCACTTCTTCAGAATTCGATTCTTCTTCTGATATTTCTGTTGTTATTTCTTCTGGCACTTGACTGGCTAACAATTCTTCCGTCCCACTTACAGTCTCATTTTCAGTACTTTTAGTGTCGGCTTCTTTGCTTTGACTAGCTTGTTCTTCTGATGTCTTCGCAAAAAGATGAGGCTCAAATTCACCCATTCTATCTTTAACAATTATCCCCGTCCCTAAAACTACCGCGACAGACAACACTATAAAATATCTTGTTCTTTTTCGAACGCTCATTTAACCCCTACTTCCTTTATTTATCATTTTCTATCAGTAATTTTTGATAATGAAATGCATTAAACCTAAAATAAAAACTGATTAAAAAAAGAATTAAGCATAAAAATACATCTGCTACCGTTGTAATTGCTAAAGAAAAAAAATATAACCGGATAATAAATATCACACTTATAAACATCGTCACTATTGAGGCTCCCAAATAGCCCCAATATAGATACTCTGTTATAGTTAAATCTTTCCAATCAATCATTCAAACATCCACCTTTTATTTTTTTACAATCCCAATAATTTTTGATTTGTTTACTTCCCCAAAAACTCTACTATCAATAGAGTTTGCTCGATTATCCCCTAACACATAATAAGAATCCTCTGGTATTTCTATCAAAGAAGAAGTTTCATCGTCCTGACTAAAATTATCTTCAACCAACTCATTATCGATATACAACTCCCCTTGTTTATAAAAAAGGGTTTCCCCAGGTAACCCAATCACTCTTTTAACATAATTTTGACCATCCCCATGATCAAAAACAATTACATCAAATCTTTTTATATCGGTCGTGCCTTTCGCTACAATCACGGCATCATTATTTCGAAAAGTCGGCATCATTGATTCCCCATCAATTTTAGCTTCGAAAGGCCCAAAATTTTTCCAACCAATGAACAGTAGAAGCACTGCGATTGCTACCGCTATAGCGATGCCACCCCATATTTGTTTACTAACCAACACTTTGTTCTTTGTTTTATTTTTTTCTTTTTTTTGAGCTTCTTTAAAGTCCTTTCGACTCAAAGACTCAATCTTATTACCTTTGTTCATTTTGTCATTATGTCTTGGATGATTATTTTTTATTAATTTCTGATCATTTGGTAACTTTTTCTCTTTTATCTTCTCTTGATGCGTTACAGTTTCTGTTACGTCAACATTCATATCAACTATCGCTTCAATATCAGATACAAACGAATCTAGTTTAGCCCCTTCAGAATTGTATATTCGATTTAAAAATTCTATAAAGCTAAAACTTACCGGAAATCCGCTATCTGCTTGAATAACAGACACGAACTCAAAATAATACGTCTGACTGTCCTCTGAAATAACAAGCTTGATATCGAGCCAAGCAATCTTAGGGAATTTTTTTTGAAAATAAGATAATATTTCTTCCCACTTTATTTTTTGATCATATACTGTTATTTCCAAATGCTTCAAAGGGCTTGCAATTTTAAAAGCTGAATCACATGATTGCTGTAGTTCTTTTTCATCGAATGTTAAACCAGCATTAATAAATATGTCATTCATTTTTCCCAAAATAACTTTCCACTGGTCCACTTGATAAATAATTTCACCTACCCCTGGAGCAGGCTTATGAAAAAACTCTGTATGTATTCCTACCAACTCCACACCCCCCTCTGAAAACACTTAGCTAACTTTTAAAGCAATTCGATTTTAGTATCCGCTTGGTCAAACACACTTAATCGTCTTGTTAAGTTGTTAAAACTTTCTGCTGACTCTTCTTTCACAACCATTACATCTTTATATAGATCGTACGCTTGCTCTTTGATAGAACGTAATTGTAATTCCGCTTCAGAAACCCTATTATTCGCTTCGAAAGTCGCTTGATTGATAATTTTTTGAGCATTAGTTTCTGCTTGACTTAATAATTTTTCTGCTTCTTCCGCTTTAATGTTACCCTCGTTAATTGCGTTAGTTATTATATTTTCCGCCTTTACTTCAGCACCGTTGATAATTTGTTTCGACACTGATTTTGCCTCTACTAAAGCGTCCGCAATTTCAATCTTGCCATTTAAAACTTCTTGCATCGGTTTTTGAGCATCTACAGTACATTCTCTCAATTCCTCTTGCAACTGAATGTTTTTTTCTTTTAAAAGTGTTATCTCTTTCGAAATATTTTTATCGTTTTGAACTTTACGTTCATTAAACTCTTGCTCTCTTTGTCTGAATTTATTTTGTTGTTGTTGCAACATCATTTTTAATTTTTCGTTTTCTTCTAGCAAAACGTCTTGTTGATTATTCTCTGACTCCCGTTCCACATTGTTTTCATTAACTTTTCTTGTCAATTCTTTATTAACGGATAATAGTTTTTGAATTTCTAATTCAAAATCGTTTATTTTTTTCGTTAACTTACTAACCTCATCACTATTATTTTTTCTAAGAGTATCTAATGTTTTATCAATCTCTTTCTGAGCTTCTTGATAATCAAATATTCGCTTACTCAACAGATCAATTTCTTGTTGCTTATCATTTACTTCTTGCTTTACTTTTTCATTTAACAGTGTTACTCTTGCATTCTCATTTTGAAGGTCTTTTAATTCGGTAGAAACGCTCTCATTCTTTTGGATATTACTGACATTCGAAATTCCTGGCAGCGCACTATTTACTGCTTTTTTGTACCTTGATTTTTCTAAATCCGTGCCTGTACCAACTTCTTCATATTCATACTCATAATCATACTCATTGATGTCTTTCTTTTTACTGAACATTTTATTTCCTCCTCTTATCCAATTGCACTCTGATTTGTTTGGCAGTATTTTATACCTTGTTTTAAGTACAAACTAGAAAAAACAAGCCAACTCTTTTAATACCAAAAGAGTTGGCTTGTTTTTGTGACGGCGTATGACGGCTTTAAAATACATCTGAATTACGTATAAGTACTGCTGACTTCTTTTTGCTCCATTTGTTCAATCACTTTTATTCTTTGTTCTAGTAATGAATCAGTGTAAATATCTAAAGTCATTTTCGTTGAATGGTGGCCCATTAAGACGCTCAATGATGTAATATCAGAAGTTGATTCATTGCATCGTGTGGCAAAAGTATGTCGTAATTGGTGAAAATGGCGATCCGACAAACCCGCTTTTTTCATGATACGTTGAAAATGATACGTTATTAGTCTAGGTTCCCGTGGATGTCCATTTACAGAAAAAACAAATGAGCTTTCTTTTTGTTTAGAGTGCTCTTTTAAAACCGCATACAATCTATTGGTCATTGGAATCACTCGTATTGATGCTTCCGACTTCGGCGCCCCCAAGATAAGCTTAGTCTTTGCATGTGACTCAATTGTTTTTTCCGATTCTTTGATACGTGTGCCTAACATAAATAGTCCCTTTTTCAAAGTCAATGTCTTTCCATTGTAGCGCAGAAATTTCTCCAATTCTCATCCCTGTTTGTAACGCTAAAAAAATTGGTAACCCATTGGAATGTTCTTCACTCAGCGCCATTTCTTCTAGTTTTAATTGTTCCATTTGAGTTAATGCCTGAACCTTCCTTTTAGGTACTTTAGGTAATTGAATTTCTTCGCACGGGTTAGAAGATAAGATTTCTTTTTTTTGTGCAGCTGACAAGCACTGCTTAAGTAACGATATTAGCATTTTGACGGTTGACGGATTTAAACCTTGTTTCATTAAATTATTCAACAACATTTCAATTTCATATGTTTTAATATCACTAATCAGGTATCCATCTAATAGTGGTAAGATATAATATCTCATTTTGTTATTATAATGTGCATATGTTGATTGCTTCACACGTTCTTTTTTTTCATGTAACCAACACTCCATCCACTCTTCAAACGTTACACCATAATTTTTATTAACTAATAGTTGATCCTGATAATAGGCTTTATAATCGATTAATTTATGTTTAACTTCATAATAGCTCTTACCGTATATATAACCATACTTAATTGATCCATTTACCCGTCTACCTTTCCAATACCGTCCTTCCCAACGACCATCTTTGCGCTTATAAATATTTTCTCCTCGTTTGCTCAACAAGATTCCCCCTTTATTTATTTGACGGCTTAAACGACGGCTTAAAAATAACTAGCAAAACTAGCTTGATTCCAACTGTTTAATTAGAATCATCAAAAAAATTTCTCATTTTATTTCCCCTTTCCATACACTAGTTCCGCATAAAAAAAAAGTTGACAAGTATATATTGATTAAACTACACTAAGTATAGACAAAAAACCTACGAAAAAAAACGAATATTATACAATTTTCTAGTTTGTACTTAAAACAAGAAAAATATGAGAATATTCTTATATTACAAAAATTAAATTACATTAAATATACAAAGTAAAAAAAAAAGACCTAACAGGTCTTTTTTTTTTTAGATTAAATTAAAGTGCTGACAAGCTTTATATATACCATCGTTATCATTGGTATCTGTTATATAGTCACCAAAAGTTTTTACGTGATCAGAGGCATTCCCCATGACAATACCTAAACCAGCAAGTTTCAACATTTCAATGTCGTTCTCACCGTCACCAAAAGCAATAATATCTTCATGCTCAAAGCCATGATCTTTTGCAATCACTTCTAAGGTAGCTGCTTTCGAACCATCTTTCGATACGATATCCACACCATCTGACAACCAACGTGTGAAGCGTAACTCACTTAATAATCCATTGAATAATTTTTCTTGGTCACGAGTACAAAACATAATAGCTTGATAAATCGCTTCTTCCTTATCAATATCAAATTCATATGATGGATTCAAGTGTTCAAACCCCACCGCATTTTGACGTTTTTCTTGATCTTCAAAAGGTTTTTGCTGTTTCACACCACGCTCTGTTTGGTATAAAATATCCATTTTATTTTCATTCGCTACTTCAACAATTGTTTTTAGTTCATCTTTATCAATCGGGAAGCTATGTTTTAATTCATGATTTTCGTAACTATAGGCACCATTACATAACAAATAATTTTCAACGCCTAATTCCTTCAGTGTTTCTTTCGCTGTAAAGTAACTACGACCTGTAGCCACTGTCACAAAGTGACCAGCCTCTTCTAATTCGCGTAAAGCTTTCAACGTATTTGGTAACAACGTTCTTTTTTCTGTATACAACGTACCGTCAATATCAAATGCAATTAATTTTCTCTTCACGTTTCAATCTCCCTTGATTTAAAAATTAGTTTATAACCACTGCATGAACAATTGTAACATAAAAGGTGCGACAAATACTGTTACGACTCCAGTCACTCCAATTGCAAGGCCTGACATTGCTCCTTCGGCTGTGCCTAACTCCAACGCTTTCACCGTCCCAATAGCATGAGCAGAAGTTCCTAACGCGATTCCTTGAGCAACCGGCTCTTCCACTTTAACAAATTTCAATACGGCAGGGGCCATAATAGCTCCACCAATACCGGTGATAATAACTGCAATAATGGTAACTGTGCTAATTCCGCCTAGTTGCTTACTAACATCAATAGCTATTGCTGTTGTCACAGATTTGGGCAGTAGTGATGCAAGTAAAACTTCGTCGTATTTCAATAAAACAGCAAATAAACCCGTCGTTAATGTACTAACAATCGTGCCAGCAATAATTCCTGACATAATCGAACGCGCATGATGTTTCAATAAGTGAATCGAACGGTACAATGGAATCGCTAAAGCTACCGTTGCCGGAGCAATCAGCATATTCAAGATACTCCCACCAACATAATAATCATCGTAACTAATCCCTGTGATTTTCAAGGTGGCAATGACGATAATAATCGAAACAATTAAAGGATTGAATATCGCAATCTTTAATTTAGCTGCTAATTTTCGTGCGCATAAAAAGACAAAAATAGATAAAATCAATCCGAAGAGCGGATTACTCGTCAATTCGTGTAACATGACCTTCTGCCTCCTCACTTGTCAAATCAATACAATCTCCTTCGTATTTTCTTTTGACTGCTTGAACTACCATGCCAACGACGCCCATTGTTAATGCTGTTGTCACTAACATCACGATTAATAAAGAAAACCAGTGATCTTTAATAACAGGGAAATAAACCATAATTCCCACTCCAGCTGGTAAGAATAAAATACTTAGATTATCTAATAAGAACGTTCCTACAGTGTCCACATCATCTAATTTCACCACTTTAAAATACAAACCAGCAAATAGCAATAACATGCCAATAACACTTCCCGGAACAGGCAAGTGCCCTACCTTAGATATAATTTCACCTAAAAAAGTAAAACTAATAATTAATAAAAATTCTTTAAATAATTTCATGAAACTTCCCTCCCATAACACATATTAGTATACTCCTATTTCTCTGAAAGTTGTGATGGAAATTTCAATTCTCTATATTTTCTTATAATTACCTAATTAGTCTGAAAAAATAACAATCCATCAATTACTTGAGAAACTTTTTTTCATTTTATTTTATTTTTTAGATAAACTTGAAATTTTTTTTCGTTTATTGTAGAATGAAAACGGATACAAAGAGAAAGCGAAAGGAGGTTAGATATTTGTTAGGCTTTTCAATCTTTTTAAATAATGATTTAACTACTGAAACAAAAGATTATATTAAAAGTATGAAGGTAGCTGGATTCGAAGGCATTTTTACTTCAATGCACATTCCCGAGGACGACGCCACAAAATACAGCGACAGACTATTAGCTTTAGGCTCTATCGCCAAAGAACTAAACCTATCACTGATGGTGGATATTTCCACAAAAGGTCTTAGCGCATTAGGTCTAAACCTCAATGACAATCCTGAAGACATAAGAAACCTCGGTGTCACTGGACTACGAATGGACTATGGCATTCCGATGGAAACCATTGCAAATGTTTCTAAGGTTATGAATGTAGGATTAAATGCTAGTACTTTAACAGAACGGGAAGTTGAAGAATTGCAAGGCTTCAATGCTGATTTTTCAAATTTCGAGCTGTGGCATAATTATTACCCACGTGTTGAAACGGGATTAGAACGGTCAAACTTCATTAAAACAAATCAATGGCTACGATCGTTAGGTTTGAAAATTATGACATTTGTCCCTGGCGATGGTATTTTACGTGGTCCCTTATATAAACACTTACCTTGTTTAGAAGAGCACCGTTATATGCATCCCCTAGCTGCCGCAATTGATATGTTTGATAATTGTGAAGTCGATGCCGTTTATATCGGCGATCAAAGTATTAAAGCAAATACTATGGATCAATTTAAAGAGTATTTCCAAAATGATTTAATGGTCTTACCCATTAACGTAACGTCATATATTCATACGAACTTATTTATTGGTACCCATACAAACCGAGTGGATGATGCCCGTGATGCAGTTCGTAGTCAAGAAGCACGCTTTAAAGAATTCCCTACTATTCAACCCGATAATACTGTGACTCGCTCTAAGGGCTCAGTTACATTAGATAACGTTGAATACCAACGTTATATGGGTGAATTACAAATTACAAAAAGAGATTTAGAGCAAGACCCACGAGTGAATGTCGTGGCAACTATCCCTACACCAGATGTAGACTTAGTTTCCTTCATTAAACCTGGTCAACGTTTTAAATTAATAACCGAAGGAGATTAATTATTATGGACTTAACAAAACTAACAACGGAAACACGTAACCAAAGAACTTTAAACTTAGATCAAATGAGCATTAACGAGATTTTAACTATCATGAACGAAGAAGACCTTTCAGTTCCTTCTTCTATTAAAAAAGCCATTCCACAGATTGAAAAAGTTGTTGAACAAATTATCGCTGCTTTCAATAAAGGTGGTCGTTTAATTTACACAGGTGCCGGAACAAGCGGTCGTCTAGGTATTTTAGATGCCGCTGAGTGTGTTCCAACATTCGGAACTGAGCCCGAAATGGTACAAGGTTTAATCGCTGGCGGTATGTCAGCTATGACCGTTGCTGTTGAAGGTGCAGAAGATTCTGTTGAATTAGGCAAAACTGATTTAGTCGACATTAATTTATCAGATAAAGATATCGTTGTTGGAATCGCCGCAAGCGGACGTACGCCTTATGTTATCGGAGCTTTAGATTACGCAACTGAAGTCGGTGCTACAACAGCTACTATTTCTTGTAACGCAAACGCGGCAATCAGTGAACACGCAAGTTTCCCTATTGAAGTTGAAGTCGGACCTGAAATTTTAACTGGTTCAACACGTTTGAAATCAGGTACTGCTCAAAAGTTGGTATTAAATATGTTATCAACAGTTTCTATGATTGGTATTGGAAAAGTTTACAAAAATCTGATGGTCGATGTTAAACCTACCAATGAAAAATTAGTAGAACGTGCTAAACGTATCATCATGGAAGCCACTGAATGTTCTTATGGTGTCGCTGAAGAACATTTTAACCTAGCAGGTGAAGATGTAAAACTAGCCATCGTTATGATTTTAACTAATTCTCCAAAAGAAGAAGCTCAAACTCAATTAGTAAATGCTAGCGGATTTGTTAGACGCACTATTAAATAAAATAATAAGAAGAGGTGTTTCAAATGACAGATAAAATTAAAACTATCGCTACTGGCATTTACAAAAATGTCGGTGGTATGGAAAACGTTGGAAAAGTTGTTCACTGTATGACTCGAGTACGTATGGAAATTAAAGACTATAGCAAAGTTAATTTAGAGGAGCTTAAAGCTGTCCCAGGAGTAATGGGGGTTGTCGAAGATGATACCTTACAAGTTGTTATTGGACCTGGAACTGTAAATAAGGTCGCTCTAGAAATGTGTGAAATGGCTGGTGTAAACCTTGGTGATACATTCCCAGACACTGCCAATCAATCACTTTCAGGAAAAGACGCCGTTGAACAAAAAGCGGCTCAAGTTAAAGCTCAAGTTAAACAAAAAAATCAAAAACCTTGGTCAAAAGCACTTAAATCAATATCAAATATTTTTGTTCCACTAATCCCAGCCTTTGTTGGTGCCGGAATCATCGGTGGATTCGCTTCAATTCTACAAAACTTAATCACAGCCGGTACTGTTGATGGTGATATGTGGTTGAACGTTCTAACTGTTATGAACATTATCAAGAGCGGGGTCTTCGCTTACTTAGTATTGTATGTTGGTATTAACAGTGCCAAAGAGTTTGGCGCTTCACCAAGTTTAGGGGGAGTTATCGGGGGAGTTACCATGCTAACTGGTATGAATCCTGAAGCTCCACTACCAAACATCTTCACTGGTGGTAATCTTTCTGCTGGTCAAGGTGGGGTTATCGGTGTCATTTTCGCCGTTTGGATCATGTCCTTCCTTGAGAAAAAACTACGTAAAGTCATTCCAGATTCAATTGATATCATTGTGACACCTACTATTACATTACTAGTAATGGGCTTAATGACAATTTTCCTAATTATGCCAATCGCTGGTGTTGTATCTGATTCATTAGTTGGCGCTTTAAACTGGGTACTTGAAATTGGTGGTGCTTTCTCTGGATTCGTCCTTGGAACGTTATTCTTACCAATGGTTATGTTTGGTTTACACCAAATTTTAACTCCAATTCACTTAGAAATGATTGAACAAACAGGTAGCACATTACTATTACCTATCTTAGCAATGGCTGGTGCTGGTCAAGTTGGTGCCGCAGCTGCATTATGGTTGAAATGTCGCAAAAATACTCAATTAACAGAATTAATTAAAGGTGCGTTACCTGTTGGTATTTTAGGTATCGGTGAGCCGCTTATTTACGGAGTTACATTACCACTAGGTCGTCCATTTATCACAGCTTGTATTGGTGGCGGTATCGGTGGTGCTGTTGTTGGTTTACTTGGCAACGTTGGTGCGACATCTGTTGGACCAAGTGGTGTGGCATTAATTCCACTTATTGCTGAAGGCAAGTGGTTCAGTTATGTTTTAGGCCTATTAGCTGGTTATGCGGGTGGATTCATTGCAACTTACTTCTTTGGTATCTCAAAAGACATGCAAAAAGAAAGCTAATATATGAAAAAAGCAGTCATCTTCGATATGGACGGCGTAATCATCCTTTCAGAAACACTCTATCAAGCACGACGTGATACTTTCTTCAAACAATATGGTGAAACCATTTCCGAAGAAACGAATCTAAAATTAATCGGTTCAAATCCTAGCGATATGTTTCACTTATTATATGGAGATGATCCAATCAAGGAGTCGGTTCGAAAAGCAGCATTTATGACGTTTAAAAAAGAGTATCCCATGGATTATACCCATGTACTTAGCCCGGACATAACAGATGTTTTAGTCGAATTGAAGAAACGCGAAATCAAAATCGGCTTAGCATCGGCTGGACCTTTAAAAAACTTACATCAAATTTTAAAATTGCATCAGATTGATCATTATTTTGACGTGATTTCAAGTGGTGAAAGTTTCCCTAAAAGCAAACCACACCCCGCTATTTACGAGCATACCGTTCGAAAGCTAGGACTCACTCCTAATGACTGTCTTGCTATTGAGGATTCCACTCATGGAATTGCTTCAGCAACTTCAGCTGGACTGGACGTTCTAGCAATTAATGCGCACGGTTATTCAATTGACCAGTCTCAGGCAACAGAAAAAATTAAATCTCTACGTGACATAATCCCTTGGATTGATTGCTCTATTTAGTAAAAAAGCCTATAATTTAGAATGATTATAGGCTTTTTCTATACCTAGAAAGGAGTATCTAATGCACAATAACATCTTATTAGAAATCAAAAATTACTACACTAACTTCTCTAAATCTGAGAAGAAAATTGCTGATTGGATTTTAAAATACCCATCTGACGTTTTAAAACTTTCAGTCACTGATTTAGCTAAGAAAACAGAAACCAGTTCAGCAACGCTTGTCAGATTTTGTTATCGTCTAGACTTAGACGGATTCAGTGATTTGAAAATCAATTTGTCTAATTGTTTAGCAACACAGACTACTGATCTACACACTGATATCTTAGTTGATGAACCAATTGATACAATAAAAAAGAAACTCGCTTATAAAATAAATTTTGCATTTGAAGAAACAAATATTAAATTGGATAATGAGGCCATCAACGAGGCTATTAGGCACATTGAATCAGCACGAATGATATACACTTACGGTATCGGTGCATCAGCAATAGTTGCCCAAGATATCAGTCAAAAATTGGGACGTTCCGGGAAGAATGTTAGTTATACAGATAACTCTCATTTACTTGCGACATCTTTAGCTACTAACGAACAAGCTGATATCATTTTTCTGATTTCTCATTCAGGAATGAAACAAGAAGTCATTAAACTCGCTGCTATTGCTAAAGAAAATAATATTACTGTTCTATCCATGACAAGCGACAAAGATAGTCCACTCGCCAAAGAAAGCGACATTCTGCTACTAACTGCGGATAGTAATGAGCCTGTTTTAAGAAGTTCTGCTTCAAACTCATTGCTAACACAATTATTTGCAATAGATATTTTATTCTCAACATATGCTTCACGTCATTATAATTCGATGATTAAAAAAATCAGCGATTCTAAAAAGGCGATTCAAAGCCTTAATTAAGCTGAAAAGACCTTGACCCAAGGTCTTTTCTATCGTATAATAATCCTTGTGTAAAATAAGCAGCTAGAAGACAGGTACATCGTCAACAGTTCAGCGCCCGAGAGGTTCAATTGTGTAACCACGGCTGCATTGGTGAAGGTTGAAGGTTGAACTGCACGAAGACTAAAGTTTTCAGAGATTATTTTACTCCAAAAAAACAATATATTGGAGGAAACAAATTATGTCACGTTATACAGGACCAAGTTGGAAAATTTCACGTCGTTTAGGTATCTCATTATCAGGAACAGGGAAAGAGTTAGCTCGTCGCCCTTACGCTCCAGGACAACACGGACCAAACAGCCGTGGTAAAAAATCAGAATACGGCTTACAAATGGCTGAAAAACAAAAGTTACGTAACATGTTCGGAATGAACGAACGTCAATTCGTTAACACATTCGTTAAAGCTGGTAAAATCCGCGAAGGTAAACACGGTGTTAACTTCATGATCTTATTAGAACAACGTTTAGATAACGTAGTTTACCAATTAGGTTTAGCGACTACTCGTCGTCAAGCTCGTCAATTAGTAAACCACGGTCACGTTATGGTTGATGGAAAACGTGTTGATATCCCTTCATACCACGTTGAAGTTGGTCAAGTGATCTCATTACGTGAGAAATCACAAAACTTAACAATCGTTAAAGAAGCTCTAGAATCTGCAGTAGGCCGTCCAGCTTACGTAACATTCGATGATGCTAAAATTGAAGGTAGCTTATCTCGCTTACCTGAACGTGAAGAACTTTCTCAAGAAATTGATGAAGCCTTCATCGTTGAATTCTACAACAAAAAACTTTAAGATCTGTCTTACAAGTTTTCAAAAAGCCATTCTCTATTTCAGAGAGTGGCTTTTTTTATTTGGTAATTTTTCTTTAACATCATACATTAAATATCCGTCGATATATATAGACATTCTCACTTCTTCATCTTGAACACGATACTTAACATTGCCAACATTATATTGAAGGACCCCTTCATCCTTCTTGGAACTTTGATGCAAATGAGCAACCTTCTGGTATGCCATGTCTGCTATAACTTTTCCTTCATACATTCTCTTAGTTAAGATTGATAGCTCTTGTTCTTTTTTATGTAAATTCAATTCCAAGTAAAATAAACCTGATAAAATCATTAATAAAACAAGGACCGATGGAAAAATAATGCCACTCCATTTATTGACGTCCCCAACCATAAAATGTTGCACAGTATTCCTTGCCATCCTCCAATTTAATTTTAAAGTCAACACCTCCTTCATTATCGCTGAACCTGGTCTTTATGACACGTGTTAAAACTGGTTCATACCCTCCATTCTTTCTAATTCTTAACAGGTTTTTATAAAAAGATAATTCAACCAATTTATTCCCTTCTCTAAAAGTCAGTTTTTCAGGTTCAACCTTTTTTAATTGCCATTCAGTACTAATGTGCTCAAATTGATTTAGAAATAAGTGCCACTCTACTTGAGAATTTTTCCCGGCACCCACTTCAATCGCTACTGTTGATTTGATAACCGTATTAGCTAACAGAAGAATACATGACAATATTAAAAGGGCCACCATTCCTTCAAGAAGAGTAAAACCAGCTAAATTATGTTTCCCAAACTGAAAAGTATTGATTTTCAGTTTTTGATGAAATTTCCACACAATAAATCACTCCATCTTTAACCGCTGTGGTTCCGTTAAGCACAAACCCAGCGGTTACTTTATTTTCCTCATGCGCTAACTCTCCATGTTGGATTAATTCATGTGAAAATCGGCCAGCCTCCAACATGAATTCTCGTTCAGCTTTTTGCTCTCTCATAAATACTATCAAAGGAATTAAACTTATTGTGATAATCGAAAAAACAAACAAGGCCATTAGGCTTTCTAATAAAATAAACCCCTCAAAAGAATCACGATTTCTTTTTAACAAAACGACCACTCCCAATATAATACTGATAGGTGATTTTCCCCTCTTGATAATTCGTTGTAAAAGCAATACTCGATATTTTATTAATCGTTCCTGATCCAGGAGAAAATGTAATAGCCATTTGATTTGCTAATGCCACACTTGCCGGTAATTCAAGGTTTTCCTCTACTCTTTGACCGTGCTGATTATAGTAAGTAAAAATAATCTTTTTTTCTGACATCAAAGGGGTTACTCTGGTAGATTTATGAGCGTATATAGCTGATTCTTGTGTTAAATAGAGTTGATAACTTAATTCAAAGAAGAAGTAGTCCTCTTGTTGTCGCACCTGCCATGACCCTTTATGCAGCATTGGATAAGCCATCAGTATACTAACAATAAATAAAACCAATAGCATCTCGATCAAAGTAAAACCTTGCCACTTATTATTCAAGGTGATTCAAATCAATTTCTAGTTCTTTCGCCTTTGTAATTTGTTCAGCTGTTAAATAGTGTTCTGACAATAGGTTTTCGTATGATAACGGGAGATTTTCATTCATCGTAAATAATTCGGCTTGCGTTTTAACTACTTGAGTAAATGCCTTGTCACCCCGATTTTCAATTTTGTCTCTCTGGTTTACCAAATTAGGAACAAACAAAAAAATTAATACGGCGATTACAAACAGCACTATTAACATTTCAATTAAAGTAAAGCCTTCGTAACCGGGATATTTCTTTTTCAAATGACTCCCTCCATTTCCTGATAAATCGGTAACAGCAATGCTCCATAAACTAATAAAATAACTATCGCAATCCCCACAAATATTAGTGGCTGAATCCAGACCAGTGCTGTTTCAACTTTAGTGTTTAAATCTTGCCAAAGTCGCTCACTATATAACATTAATTCCTTACCTAATTTTCCTTTAGCTTCTCCTCGTTGGACGATGTGCCCCAACTCTTTTTTCAAAAAAGGGATGCCTTTTAAAGATTGTCCCCAACCTAGACCTTTTTGATAGCACGTGATAACTTGTTCACTAAAGTCTTTTGATACTCTTCCCGCACCTGATTGACCCATCACTTTTAATATATCTTGCATTTCCAAACCAGATAAGAGTAATTTCCCAATTTCATTAGCAAAAAAAGCAGTCATCACATAAGATATATATAAGTGAAACACTGGCATTCTTGATAGTAAAGATAATCGTTCCAATCCAGACTTATCGCGTGTGACAATCAAAAAAATGACACCACTCAAACAAAAAATGACACCAATTATTAAAACCGATTCTGGTCCCCAATTAATAATAAAATTGGCAAAAGAAAATTGATTCCTACCCGCTACCGTCTGTTTAACTTCTGGTAAAACAACCCACCTCATAGCAAACAAAATCCCCATTAAGAAGCCTACTAAAATGATTGGGTAGGTCAAAACTTTTTTTAATTCACCTTGTCTCGCCTTTTGTTTTTGCAATCGTTCTGCTATTAAAACCAACGATTCAGAGAGGTTTCCGTCCATTTCACCTAAGTACAAAATCATCTTTTCGTAATCTGTAAAGCCTAATAAACCGAGACCTTCACTTAATGTTTTTCCTTCTAAAAAAGTCCTATTTAATTCAAATAATTCTACTTTAAGTTGGGGCATGATTACTTCCATAAAAGGAATGGCTTCGTTTAATGTAAAGCCGTTTATCATTAATGCACTTAACACTTCAACAAACTCACGTTTCCGACGCCCCCGCCAACGCCATTTGTTCTTGATAAACGGCTGTTGTGATAAAGCCATAAGCCCAAGCTTTCTTATGATAATCCGCCATATTTTTTTGATTCTCGATTTGATTTGTAAACGAGGCATTAAATATCACTCCTCTTGAATTATGATGACAATACACATGACAAACATCCTGACAATACGGACATTTAACAGGTAATAACTTTTGGAAGATAACTCCTCTGAGAACTTGCTCTAAATCGTTACTATTAATGCCCAGTTCTAATAACCTTTGAACGATACTCTGCTTCGTATCCCCATGAACTGTCGTCAATACTCGATGACCGGTTAAAGCCGCTCTGATTGCAGCAGCAGCCGTTTTCAGATCTCGAATTTCACCAATAATTAACGTATCTGGTCGGTGTCGCAAACAAAGTTTTAACAATTCTTCATACGTAGCTCCAATCATCTCATTTACTTGTAACTGTAAGAATTCTGAGTAATGAATTTCTACTGGATCTTCTACAGTAATTACTTGCTGATACTCCTCAGAAAAACTTTGAGCAAAATTGAACATAGATGTTGTCTTGCCCGTACCTGTTTTTCCTGCAAATATATATAAGCCACTTTTTTTCATACTATTCTTCATTTCGCTGAATTTTTTCGGGAAAAATTGCTGAAAGCTAGATTCACCTTGGAAACTTTGTAAAAAACGAACAACTAAACTTTCTCTATTTTTAAAGTCACCAACCGTAGACAGTCTTAAAAAATAGCTCTGCTCTTTTAAGACAAACTCAGTTGAGCCAAGTTGCGGTAAGCGTCCTTCGCCAACATTCATATCTCCTAAAAACTTAAAATAGACTAACATTCGCTTCCCGATTCCCAAACTTACTCGACATTGTTTCCGTTTTAAGTCACCATAGCGATAAGACAAGGTATAGCCCCATTCATTTGGTAATAAATACATATCCGAAGCACCAGTCTTAATCCCCAGCTCTACGTAATAGGAAACTTGCTCTTTTATTTCCATCAGTAACCTCCCTCTTTATTAATATTTGCAAAGTTTATTTTTGTACACAAAAAACACCAACAAATTGTTGGTGTTTTCTTTTTATCCCATATAAGACATCATACGTGAGTTTACGTAATCAGCTAAATGTAAAAACATTTCGTTTAATGTTTGAGGTGCAGTTGGCGATCCCCATTCACCTTTAGCGTGATGGGTAGCAACCATAGAAATTAAATCATGTTGTTTTTTTAGTGGCAACTCAATCTCAGTTGTTTCAAAATAGTTATATAATTTCATTGTTCCTAATTGAATGTGGCCAAATCTAGCCCCAAACTCATCCATATCAATCGCTGATAGAGTCTGATTTTGATAGACTTTTGTATCACCAGTTAACATAAAACTTAACTTGCGAGCAGTGTCTTCCCCTGCAAAACGGTATTCACAGATTTTCCCCATATCATGTAACATTGTACCCGCTATAATTGTATTTAAATCAATCTCATCTTGGAAAGTATCAGGGTGATCCATACAGTACTTACGAATTTTATGAATGTATTCATTTGTATGATCGGTATCATCTCCGAATTTATTAAATCTCAGGTCATGTTCTAAAACAAGGTCATTCCCCTTCCATTTAATGTCATTCATAAAGTCATAAATGCTTCGCAAACTAGCACTACCTTTGTCAAACCCTTCTTTTTTAAAGGCATTCGCCATTGTATAAGCAACTTTCAAAACTTCCATACTATGAACTAATAAGCCACCTAAATAATTATGGTGATTGCCTTTGGCAGCAACAGCAGTAGAATACAATTCCCACATATCTCCGCCAATCAAGTCATTGACTAATTGTTTATATGGAGCTGATAATGAGGCAAAATAAATCACGAAGTTATCGCGAGCTGCTTCTATTTCAGTTGCCGTTTCTAAAAAGTCAGCAGGATCTGTTTGAGCTGCTGATAAAATATCCAAATCATCAACCATCACACTATAAAAACCTTTGTATTCATTAACTTTCCCGCGAATATGAACCGAACTGGCTTGTTCGAGATTAGCAACATACCCATCCACATCACCTAGGTTAGACAACCACATTTTACCTTTTAAGGTTTCAACTTGATTAGACAAATCAAAACTCAGTTGTTTTGGCGTTTGGCGAATACTACCAACAAGATAGGTCCCTTCAATTGTTTGACCCACCATTGTTGTTAAATCATGGGCGGTTCCTGTTTGTTCTGGATAACTTGCAACTGGAAAGTATGCCACTAATTTTTTAAACGTCTCATTATCCTTTTGTTGTGGTGAGACATCACGGTTTAAATAGTACTTAATTTCTTCATTTAGAGTTCTCATTTAAATCCTCTTTCTTCTATTATATAGTGATCTATTAACGTCGTTTCTTTCTCAAGTGTTTAACTAATACAACAACCAAACAAATGCCAATGGCTGTAGCAGCACCGATACTGTCTAAGATAACATCTTCAAACAAGGGACTACGTCCGCCTGTAACCATTTGATGATATTCATCTAAACCAGCATAACCTGTCGCAGCTAACCAGCTTACAAAAGCTGTTAATCCCACATTGCGAATTCTTGGTTGTAGTCCTAAATACCCTGCGCCACCAATCACAAAATATGAAATAAAATGAGCCAGCTTCCTGACAAAGAACTGAATGAATCCAACATAACCACTATCAGAAATACTGACCGGTTCCCCACCATACATAAAACTAACATTGTTTAAACTCTTAAAAAAGGGTTCGTCTCCCAAAATCTTACTAATTAAGCCTGATTGATCTTGTTGTTCGAAGGTTTGCGATGATGAAATGAATAAAATCACCATCATCAATCCTGCAATATATAAATAAATATTCGCATTTTTAATCTTCTTGCTGACTGCCATCTTGCCATGCCTCTTCTTTCTCTGCTTCACTCGCTTGTTCTTTTTCTATCTCTTCTTTTTGCAACTTCCCTGCATTCTCTATTACACGTTTTACTTTATCTTCCAAGAATGGAACAAAGCCCACAGCTAATTGTTCATCATAATCTGAATCCTTAAATTCATTTTCCCAATGATAAAAGTTGCCACTTAGAATGCCTTCGTGTTTTTTATAAAATGCTAATAAATTTTCAGCTTCCGATCCCTCATAATTTTTTTTAATGTATTTTTTTACGCTCATTAAAACCCTTCTTTCTAAGTCCTTATAGCTAACTTTACCACCTAGAAAAACATCTGTCTAACAAAAAAAGGCTGAGGGAAAATTCCCTCAGCCTTTTAAATAGCTAATTAGTCTTTATCTGAAAGTAATGCATCTTCAGCAGCCATTTGAGCTTCGATGTCGCTGATGCTGTATACATTTTCGCTTGCAACGCCAACTTCTTTCGGCTCCATGTTACGGTATTTCGGCATACCTGTTCCGGCAGGAATAATCTTACCAATGATAACATTTTCCTTAAGACCAAGTAATGGATCTTTCTTACCACGAATCGCCGCATCTGTAAGGACACGAGTCGTTTCTTGGAATGAAGCAGCAGATAAGAAACTGTTTGTTTCTAATGATGCTTTTGTAATACCTAACAAGACTGGACGACCTGTAGCAGGTGTACCACCAGCAATTAATGTGCTGTAGTTTTGATCTTTGAAATCTGAGATATCGATTAAAGTACCTGGTAAGATGTCTGTGTCACCTGGATCCATAACGCGGACTTTACGTAACATTTGACGAACCATAACTTCAATATGTTTATCGCCGATTTCTACCCCTTGCATACGGTACACTTTTTGTACCTCACGAAGTAAGTAAACGCCAACCGATAAGACATCACGAATTTGTAATAATTGTTTTGGTTCAATCGAACCTTCAGTCAATGCTTCACCACGTTTGATTGTGTCGCCTTCAGCAACTTTCAAGCGTGAGTTGTAAGGCACTGCGTATGAACGAGTATCAGTTTTACCTTTAATCGTAATTTCACGAGTACGAGTTGCAGCATCTTCAACAATCTCAGCAACTTCACCAGTAACTTCAGTGACAACTGCTTGACCTTTTGGATTACGTGCTTCGAAAATCTCTTGGATACGAGGTAAACCTTGAGTGATATCGTCTCCGGCAACCCCACCTGTATGGAAGGTACGCATTGTTAACTGAGTACCAGGCTCACCGATTGATTGAGCGGCAATTGTACCAACTGCTTCGCCGACTTCAACGTCAAGACCTGTTGCCATGTTTCTACCATAACAGTGACGGCAGACACCATGTTTAGTGTTACATGTAAAGACTGAACGGATTGTTACTTCTTCGATACCAGCATCAATGATTGCTTTAGTTAAATCTTCTGTAATCATTTCATTACTAGCCACAATAACTTCACCAGTTTCTGGGTGAACCACTGTTTTACGAGCGTAACGTCCTAATAAACGTTCTTCTAATGTTTCGATAACTTCATTACCTTCTTTAATCGCAGAAACGATTAAGCCACGGTCAGTTCCACAATCGTCTTCACGAATGATAACATCTTGGGCAACGTCTACTAAACGACGAGTCAAGTAACCAGAATCGGCTGTCTTAAGGGCTGTATCGGTCATACCTTTACGAGCACCATGGGTAGAGATAAACATCTCTAAGACAGATAAACCTTCACGGAAGTTAGAAATGATAGGTAATTCCATGATACGACCATTCGGAGCGGCCATCAATCCACGCATACCAGCAAGCTGAGTAAAGTTGGAAATGTTACCACGGGCTCCAGAATCACTCATCATGAAGATCGGATTCTTATCATCTAAACTTTCCATAAGTTTCAATTGAATTGTATCTTTAACACCATTCCAAATGCCGATTACGCGTTCATAACGTTCGTCATCAGTAATTAAACCACGACGGAATTGTTTTGTAACGTTTTCAACTTTTTCATGGGCTTCATCAATCAATGCTTGTTTTTCATGTAGGACTACGATATCCGCAATACCTACTGTCATACCAGCGATTGTTGAGTATTTATAACCTAAGTCTTTCATTCTATCTAACATTTTAGATGTTTCTGTAATCTTGAAGCGTTTGAAGACTTCAGCGATGACATTACCAAGATTTTTCTTCTTGAATGGGCCCACTAATTCTTGCGCAGCAATGTGTGCTGGAATATCTGTTCCATTTTCAACGAAGTACTTATCTGGTGTTTGAATAGTTAAGTTATAATCTGATGGTTCGTTTAAGTATGGGAACTCAGACGGCATAATTTCATTGAATAATGCTTTACCAACAGTTGTAATCAATGTGCGTTCTTGTTGCCATTCAGTGAATGGTTTTTCCGGCATTGATGAAGTTTGTAAACCAATACGAGTGTGTAAGTGAACGTAACCGTTCTTCCATGCTAATTCAGCTTCTTGAACATTGCGGAAGACCATTCCTTCACCTTCACGTCCTTCATCTTCCATTGTTAGGTAATAGTTACCTAAGACCATATCTTGAGAAGGTGTGACAACTGGTTTACTATCTTTTGGATTCAAGATATTTTGTGCCGCTAACATTAACATACGAGCTTCAGCTTGCGCTTCTTCGTTTAATGGTACGTGAACGGCCATTTGGTCACCATCGAAATCGGCATTGTAGGCTTCACATACTAATGGGTGAAGACGGATTGCGCGACCTTCAACTAGAACTGGTTCAAATGCTTGAATCCCAAGTCTGTGAAGAGTAGGTGCCCGGTTAAGTAAAACTGGGTGTTCTTTGATAACGTCTTCTAGGACATCCCAGATTTCATCATCTAAACGTTCAATTTTACGTTTGGCATTTTTAATATTGCTTGCGATCTCACGACCAACTAATTCACGCATTACAAATGGTTTGAATAATTCAATTGCCATTTCTTTTGGTAAACCACATTGGTACATTTTTAAGAAAGGTCCTACGACGATAACTGAACGACCAGAATAGTCGACACGTTTACCAAGTAAGTTTTGACGGAAACGACCTTGTTTCCCTTTTAACATATGAGAAAGAGATTTAAGTGGGCGGTTACCTGGTCCAGTTACTGGACGGCCACGACGACCATTATCAATCAAAGCGTCAACCGCTTCTTGTAACATACGTTTTTCATTTTGAACGATGATGCCTGGTGCCATTAAGTCTAATAAACGTTTCAAACGGTTATTACGGTTAATTACACGACGGTATAAATCATTCAAATCTGAAGTAGCAAAACGGCCACCTTCAAGTTGAACCATTGGACGAATTTCTGGTGGGATAACAGGGATAACATCCATTACCATCCAACCAGGTTCGTTACCTGAGCTACGGAAAGCTTCTAAAATGTCTAAACGACGAACAGCACGTGTCCGTTTTTGACCTGAAGCAGTTTTTAATTCTTCTTTTAATTCAGCAACTTCTTTATCTAAGTCTACGCTATCAAGTAAACGTTTGATTGCTTCAGCACCCATTCCAGCTTGGAAACGTTGACCAAATTCTTCACGTTTTTGACGGTATTCTAATTCTGATAATAGTTGTTTTTTCTCAAGCGTTGTATCCCCAGGTTCAGTGACTACATATGAAGCAAAGTAGATAATTTCTTCAAGAGAACGTGGGCTCATATCCAAGATAAGACCCATACGACTTGGGATTCCTTTGAAATACCAAATGTGTGTTACTGGTGCAGCTAATTCGATGTGGGCCATACGCTCACGACGAACTTTTGAACGAGTGACTTCAACGCCACAACGATCACAGACGATTCCTTTATAACGGATACGTTTATATTTACCACAGGCACATTCCCAGTCTTTTGTAGGACCGAAGATACGTTCACAGAACAGACCTTCACGTTCTGGTTTCAATGTACGGTAGTTGATTGTTTCTGGTTTTTTAACTTCACCATAAGACCAGCTTCTGATTTTTTCTGGAGAAGCTAAACCAATTTGCATGCTTTCGAATTTATTTACATCGATCAAAAGGTGTTCCCTCCATTTCATATTTATTACTACAATTTAGAGCATCTAAGTTGTGGGAAAAGTGGCCATGCCACTTCCCTTCACAACAAATTGACTTGCAAGTCACGAGTGACTGACGATCAATTAATCTTGAGTTTCTTGAGCTTTTGCTTCAGCATCTGCTTCAGCTTGAGCTGTTTTTGCTGCTTGTTCTTGAGCGTATTTAGTTAAGGCATCAACGGTAATTAAACCATCTTCCTCATCGTCCATATCGCGCAATTCAATCGGTTGATCATCAATATCTAGTACTTGCATATCTAAACCTAATGATTGTAATTCTTTCACCAATACGCGGAATGATTCTGGCACGCCTGGTTTTGGAATTGGTTCACCTTTAACGATTGCTTCGTAAGTTTTAACACGACCAACAACGTCATCTGATTTGTACGTTAAGATTTCTTGTAATGTGTAAGCAGCACCGTAAGCTTCAAGTGCCCAAACTTCCATCTCACCGAAACGTTGTCCACCAAATTGAGCTTTACCACCCAATGGTTGTTGTGTCACTAATGAGTAAGGACCTGTTGAACGTGCATGTAATTTGTCATCAACCATGTGGGCTAATTTCAGCATGTACATCACACCAACAGATAGACGGTTATCAAATGGTTCACCAGTACGACCATCATAAAGGATAGTCTTAGCGTCTTTCGCCATACCAGCTTCACGAACTGTTGACCATACGTCTTCCTCGTCCGCTCCATCAAATACTGGTGTAGCGACGTGGATACCTAATTGACGAGCAGCCATACCTAAGTGTAACTCAAGTACTTGCCCGATATTCATACGAGAAGGAACCCCTAATGGGTTAAGCATGATGTCGACTGGCGTACCGTCTGGCATAAATGGCATGTCTTCCTCAGGCATAATGCGTGAGACAACCCCTTTATTACCGTGACGTCCGGCCATCTTGTCACCTTCTTTGATCTTACGTTTTTGCACGATGTAAACACGTACTAACATGTTTACGCCTGGTGCTAATTCGTCACCCGCTTCACGAGTAAAGATCTTAACATCGTGAACGATACCGTCACCACCGTGTGGTACACGTAGAGAAGTATCACGAACTTCACGAGCTTTTTCACCAAAGATTGCATGTAATAGACGTTCTTCAGCTGATAATTCTGTTACCCCTTTAGGAGTCACTTTACCAACTAATAAATCACCATCATGAACTTCCGCACCAATGCGGATGATACCCATCTCATCTAAATCTTTCAGAGCATCTTCACCAACGTTTGGAATTTCACGAGTAATTTCTTCAGGTCCTAATTTTGTATCACGAGCTTCTGATTCATATTCTTCAATATGGATAGATGTATACACATCATCTTTAACCAGACGACGACTCATAATGATCGCATCCTCGTAGTTGTAACCTTCCCAAGTCATGAAGGCAACTAAGACGTTTTGACCTAAAGCCATTTCGCCTTCTTCCATTGATGGGCCATCTGCTAAGATGTCGCTCTTATCAACTTTTTCACCTAGAGTCACGATTGGACGTTGGTTATAACACATACCCGCATTAGAACGATTGAATTTAGTTAATGAATATTTATCTAATGTTCCGTTTGAACGACGAATACGAATTTCAGTCGCATCTACGAATTCAACAACACCATCATGTTTAGCTACTAAAGCCGAACCTGAATCGTGTGCTGCTTTGTATTCCATACCAGTTCCCACGAATGGTGAACGAGGTTGGATAAGTGGCACAGCTTGACGTTGCATGTTGGCACCCATCAAGGCACGATTTGAGTCATCGTTTTCCAAGAAAGGAATACACGCTGTCGCTACCGCAACTACTTGTTTAGGTGAAACGTCCATGTAGTCAACTTTATCAGTTGAAACTTCAAGGTTTTCACTTTGGATACGGGCCATAACAACATCATTTTTGAATGTACCGTCTTCGTTTAATTTTGAGTTTGCTTGCGCAACCATGTAGTGATCTTCTTCATCAGCGGTTAAGTAATCGATTGTTTCCGTTACAACACCTGTTTTGCGATCAACACGACGGTATGGCGTTTCAATGAAACCATATTCGTTAATTTTCGCGAAACTTGATAAGTTATTGATCAGACCGATATTTGGACCCTCAGGCGTTTCAATCGGACACATACGACCATAGTGAGAGTAATGTACGTCACGAACTTCATAACCAGCACGGTCACGAGTTAAACCACCAGGCCCTAAGGCTGATAGACGACGTTTATGACTCAACTCACCCAGTGGGTTAGTTTGGTCCATGAATTGTGACAATTGAGACGAACCAAAGAATTCTTTGATTGACGCAACAACTGGACGGATGTTGATTAATTGTTGTGGTGTTAACGTTTCAGTGTCTTGGATAGACATTCTTTCACGAACCACACGTTCCATACGAGCTAAACCAATACGGAATTGGTTTTGTAATAACTCACCAACTGAACGAATACGACGGTTACCTAAGTGGTCGATATCGTCAACGTTACCGATGTCTTCTTGTAAGTTAAAGAAATAACTCATTGAAGCAATCACGTCAGCTGGAACGATTGTTTTGTTATCTGCTTCGATTTGACCATTACCGATAACGTTAATCACACGCTCAGGATCTTTCGGAGAAAGAACTTTGATTGTTTGAATTGTCATTGGTTCTGTCACGACAGCATCTTCAGTTGGGTAGTAAGTTTCATTGTTTAACCCAGCATCTAAATGTTTGCCTAATTCATCCATCACATCATGGTTGATGACAGTGCCTTTTTCGAATAAAATTTCACCAGTTTCAGGGTCAACTAACGTTTCACCTAAAGTTTGGTTTAACAAACGTGTTTTAAGACTTAATTTTTTGTTGACTTTGTAACGACCAACAGCTGCTAAGTCATAACGTTTTGGATCGAAGAAACGAGCATTTAACAAGTTACGTGAACTGTCTGCTGTTTTCGGCTCACCAGGGCGTAGACGATCGTAGATGTCTTTCAACCCTTCCTCAGTACGTGAGTCTGAAGCATTTTTGTGGATATCTTTTTCAAGTGTTAAACGTAAGCTTTCGTTTTCACCAAAGATTTCTAAAATCGTATCATCTGATCCGAACCCTAAAGCACGAACTAAGACAGATAATGGAATTTTACGAGTACGGTCAATACGTACGTATGAAATGTTTTTCGCATCTGTTTCCATTTCTAACCATGCACCACGGTTAGGGATCACAGTTGTGCCAAAACTTTCGCGACCGTTTTTATCAGTTTTACCGTTAAAGTAAACACCAGGAGAACGAACTAATTGAGAAACGATAACACGTTCTGCCCCGTTAATGATAAATGTACCCATTTCAGTCATAAGTGGGAAATCTCCGAAGAATACTTCTTGAGATTTGATTTCGCCAGTTGTCTTATTATCCAAACGTAACGTTACGTGGATTGGCGCTGAGTAGTTAGCATCGTGTGCACGAGCCTCTTCTACCGTGTATTTAGGTTCTTTTAATTCATAGCCAACAAACTCTAAAGCTAATTTGTCGCTAAAGTCTTTGATCGGTAAGATATCTTCGAACATTTCTTTCAGCCCTTTATCAAGGAACCACTGATAAGAATCTGTTTGAATTTCGATCAAGTTTGGTAATTCTAACACTTCATTGATTCGCGCATAACTTCTTCTTTCGCGATGTTTTCCGTATTTTACTACGTGTCCAGCCAAAGTCTTCACCCCTCTGTATTTTTTCCAAAAGTACCATCGTCATGTCTTAATGAAACGAATATTACATATTCATTACATTTGCGTTACAGATGCCTTTTTAAGCAAAAAAAAGACAAAAATAGAATATTTCCCGTAATCGGCTCTTCTACTTTTGTTTTTCTATAACATAAAACACAAAATGGACAATATTTCACTCTGTATTTCGTTGATTTTAGATAGCTTTTGCAACTAATAATTATACCGCCTTTCAAAACCTGTGTCAATGTCACCTCTAAGGTTTTTAGCTGTTTTCATAAGTTTTCTGCTGTGTATTTTCAGGTTTGTAACATTCCTGTTTTATTCCAACAAAAAAGTCGACTGATTAAGTCGACTTTTAAAAAATATGTAATACGTATTTCATGACACAAAGTAGGGGGATAATCGCTCCCCAGATAATCAACATAATCGGTCTGGCACAATCATCGTTCCACCACATCATTTTGCTATCCTTAATTACTTTCTTTTCCATTTTTTCATCTCCTTTAATCAAGACGTCTAGCGATAGTCCAAAAACATCACTTAGCTTTATCAATTGTTCCGTGTTAGGTAACGCTGTGCCTAATTCCCATTTTGAAATTGACTGGCGCGAAATCATCAGCTTTTTCGCCAAATCTTCCTGACTCCAACCTCTTGCCAGTCTTTCTTTTTTGATTAATTCCGATATCATCATTCCTATCGCTTCCCCTTTCAACTCTAGTTTCGATTATTATCATTCATTTGACCAGAACCTAACTGGTGCATCTTAGAACCAGATAGTTGCAACCTTATTATATCAGCCTTTATAGACTATCCAATAAAAAAAGACAACTCTGAGGAGCTGTCTTTTTATTTACCCTTGTTTCACACTTTGTAAGATGAAGTAGCCTTTTTCTTTCGTGAGTGTTTCTACATTCCCGAAGACTTCTTCCATTTTTTTAGCCGCACTTGGGGCACCTTGTTTTTTCTGAATGACAACTGTCAACGTCCCACCTGTTACTAATTTAGGATAGGCTCCTTCTAAGATTTCATGAACAACTTGTTTACCGGCACGGATTGGCGGATTACTTAACACCGCAGCATACGTTCCTTCAACCGCCTCATAAATATTTGATTCATGAATTGTGACATTTGAAATACCATTCATTTGCGCATTTTTTTGCGCTAACTCAACAGCCCGTTGATTAATATCGACCATCTCAACTTGACGGTCTGTTGCTGAAGCTAAAGATAAACCGATGGGGCCATAACCACAGCCGACATCTAAAATGCCCCCAGCTGGTAAGTTTTCTTCTGAGAAAGCATCAATTAAAACACGTGACCCAAAATCCACGGTTTTCTTTGAAAAAACACCAGCATCTGTAGTAAATCTAAACATTTTTCCTTTTAACTCAAAGGTCCACTCTGATAAATCATGAGGGGTACTTGGTTGATTTGTATAGTAATGGTTATTGTTAGTCATTGCGCCCTAACTCCTTTAATTTTTCTTGAATTGAGGCGATCATCTTCGCCGCTAAATAATCATACCCGGATACCGAAAAGTGCAAGCCATCCACTTGGTAAAAACCTTGTTCTACCGCAACTGCTCGCATCTCTTGAAATAGCTCCACAAATGGAATCTCATAAGTTTCCGCTACCTCTCGAACTACTTGATTATAGTTTAAAACTTCTTCGTCTGGTCTTTCTTCATCATACCGTTTTGGATTAACATATGGCAAGCCTATCAAGATAACTTTCTGACTACCAATTTGCTCAACAATCGAGACCAAGTTGGCACGGTATTGCTCGAGCGGCACCTCACAACTAGGACACACATCATTTGCGCCAAAGAAAACTGTCACCACTTGCGGCTGATAACGTAATACATGATCATGCAATCTCACTAAAGCACCAGTTGTCGTGTCACCAGGAATTCCCGCATTTACGACGTCAACTTCGGTTAGCTTAGCACTTATGCGTTTTGTTAGTTCATCTGTAATTTCACCCTCTGTATAACCAGCTGTGATACTATCACCGAATAAAATAACCTTCTCCATAAGACACCTCCGTCACTTCCGCTAGATTTTGGCAGTGCGTTTTCACTCCCGAACTTCTCTTATGATAGCACGCTCCCATTTTTTTGGGTATCAGAACTTCTTCTTTTCATTGATTTTCAACGGTTTTTTCACAATTTTGTCCCCTTACTTAAAACATCTTCTTTCTATAGTACAAAACAAGATGAAATTCTAATAGAATCATGTTAGAATAACCTTTATAAAGATTTATCACACACTAACGATAACGGAGGCTTTACTTCCTATGGAAAGCTCTAAAAAATTCTTCGATTTTTCCCGTGCTGAATGGGAATCATTTTATCGTAATGGGATTCCCCCATTAACGGAAGAAGAACTGCAAGAAATCAAAAGTTTGAATGATAAGATTTCCTTACAAGATGTCCAGGACATTTACATGCCCTTAACTCACTTAATGCATATTTATATGAAAGAAGATGAGTCGCTACAGCTTGGGAAAGACTTGTTTATGCAATCCTACACAGGAGTTACGCCATTTATTATCGGTGTCGCTGGCAGTGTGGCTGTTGGAAAAAGTACCACAGCTCGTCTATTACAAATGATGTTATCGCGGATTTTCAAACGCCGTAACGTTCAGTTGATTACAACAGACGGATTTTTATACCCTAATGCCGTGTTAGAAGAAAAAGGGATTATGGAACGTAAAGGTTTCCCTGAAAGCTATGACATGGACAAACTCTTTAACTTCTTAGAACAAGTTAAAGCTGGTAAAGAAACGGTGGAAGCACCGGTTTACTCACACGATGTTTACGATATCGTACCCGATGAAAAAGCGATCATTAACGAACCAGACATTTTGATCATTGAAGGGATTAACGTTCTGCAACATCCGATTACAGAACAAATCTACATTAGCGATTTCTTCGATTTCTCAGTCTATGTGGATGCAGAACCTGAGTTGATTGAAAAATGGTACTTAAACCGTTTTGGCAAGTTACTTGATTCAGCCTTTTTAGACCCAGATAACTTCTACTACTCTTACGCTATTGGTGATCGCGAAGAAGCCTTTGCCATGGCCAAACAAGTGTGGCGTGATGTGAATCTGAAAAACTTGGAAGAGTATATCTTACCAACCCGAGGCAACGCCAATGTGATTCTTCACAAAACAGAAGACCATCAAATTGACCGCGTCTTACTAAACAAATTTAAATAGTTAATAGAGCTGACTCTAGTGGTCAGTTTTTACATAAAATAACGAAAGATAGGTGAAGACATGAGCCAAGCAACAATGGAAAAAATCATCGTATTAGACTTTGGTAGTCAATACAACCAACTTATTACTCGTCGTATTCGCGAGTTCGGTGTTTTCTCAGAATTAATGAGCCACCGTATCACTGCAGCAGAAATCAAAGAAATTAACCCAATCGGGATTATTTTCTCAGGTGGACCAAACAGCGTTTATGCTGATGACGCCTTCAAAATCGATCCAGAAATCTTCAACCTAAACATTCCAATCCTTGGAATCTGTTACGGTATGCAACTGATGACCAACGAATTTGGTGGTAAAGTTGAAGCCGCTTCTAAAAAAGAATATGGCCAAGCCTTCATCGATATCCAAGATGACAAAGCAGGTTTATTCGCAGGTCTACCTGCTCGCCAACAAGTTTGGATGAGTCATGGCGACTTAGTAACAGAAGTACCTGCTGGATTTGAAATCACAGCTACAAGTACTGACTGCCCAATCGCGGCGATGGAAAACAAAGAGAAAAACTTCCACGCTGTTCAATTCCACCCAGAAGTTCAACACTCAGAGTACGGTAATGATTTATTACGTCACTTTGCAATGGACATCTGTCACGCGAAAGGCGACTGGACAATGGATAACTTCATTGACACAGAAATTGCTAAAATCCGTGAAAAAGTTGGCGATAAAAAAGTTTTACTTGGCCTTTCAGGCGGAGTGGATTCAAGTGTTGTTGGGGTTCTTTTACAACGCGCTATCGGCGACCAACTAACATGTATCTTTGTTGACCACGGTTTACTACGTAAAGGTGAAGGTGACCAAGTAATGGATAGCCTATCTGGTAAATTTGGTTTAAACATTATCCGTGTAAACGCAAAAGAGCGTTTCATGGAAAAACTTGCTGGTGTTTCTGATCCAGAACAAAAACGTAAAATCATTGGTAACGAATTCGTTTACCTATTCGATGATGAAGCAACTAAATTAGACGGTATGGAATTCCTGGCACAAGGAACTCTTTACACAGACGTGATCGAAAGTGGAACTGAAACGGCGGAAGTGATTAAATCACATCACAACGTTGGTGGTTTACCTGACGATATGCAATTCAAACTAATCGAACCTTTAAACACATTGTTTAAAGATGAAGTTCGCGCTTTAGGTATCCAATTAGGAATGCCTGAATCACTAGTTTGGCGTCAACCTTTCCCTGGACCTGGATTAGGTATCCGTGTTCTTGGTGAAATCACTGAAGAAAAACTTGAGATTGTCCGTGAATCTGACGCAATCTTACGTGAAGAAATCGCTCTTGCCGGTCTTGACCGTGACATCTGGCAATACTTCACAGTCCTACCTGGCATCCGCTCAGTAGGTGTTATGGGTGACGGCCGTACTTACGATTACACTGTTGGCTTACGTGCCATCACATCAATCGACGGTATGACAGCTGACTTCGCTCGTATCCCTTGGGACGTTCTCCAAAAAATCTCAGTCCGCATCGTAAACGAAGTGGCACACGTTAACCGTATCGTGTATGACATCACATCCAAACCACCAGCAACAGTTGAGTGGGAATAAAGAGCTAACATAATATGAATGCGAAACACCTATTTAGCAACATTTAGGAGCATGTAAAACGGATAGAAACAACTAATTTTATATCGTTCCCTGCCGAAAACCCTGCCAAGAATATTTCTTAGCAGGGTTTTTATTATATTTATTTATAAAGACACTCATAAGTTTCCCATGTAAAATTAACAATAGCTACCATTGAATTGACTACTAACATTGCATATCTCGGAGGTAATTCTTCGAAATTTTTCTCTTTGCCATGTCCTGATCCTTTTTCATTTCTCAAGCCATTAATCCCTTGAATAATTTGAGTCAATCCCGAAAGAACTTGCTGAACATCTCGACTTGACTTAGCAGATAAATTATCCTTTGAGTCCAAGTTTAATTCTTTAAACACTTTCTTTCTCAATGTCAAGACAGTTTCATCTTTTGAATACGCTATCTCAAGATCGTCCAGAATATATTTGAAACACGTCTCTAATAATTCTTTAGATTTTCCTATCGCATCAGACGGTGCATCCTTTATAGCATCAATAATTAATTGAGATTGTTTTTTTATATAATCGCTATCTACGTTCTTCACAAATTCACTTTCGAAAAAAACATGCTTATCTTTTTCTTTCAAAAGCGCCAATTCCTTATCTAAGATTAATTTAACTCGAGGTGCATAATCGAGCATATATTGTGTTATATCATCCGAATTTTTATTCATCATTTCGTAGTGCTCGAAAAACTTGATTAACAATTTTATTCCATCCGTCTCTAATTCCATATCGACAAATTTTTCAAGCGTTTTCCCTTTAGAAAGACCATATTCTCGCCGTATACTTCTGCCGATATAATATTCGGTAAACTCATCAAAAGTACTATTGGTAAAGTCGAGAACATATCCCCCATTATTAAAAAAAGATTTTATTAACTTTTTTTCTAAATAATCCAAATTTAACCTCCTTTACTCTTGTCTTAATAATTGAGCTTCAATCCTCTTGATTAACTTAGAGGCTGTATCTTTCCATTTCCCTGTTTCTTTCTTCTGAATAGAAGAAATCAAAAAAGACCTATATCCACTTAAATAATTAAATAAATACTCTAAATCAAATATTCTATTACTTATTTTACTAGAAAAATACTTTTTACTATTCAGACGATCCGTTGCAACATCTAGATTCACACTACTTTCCATTATAAAAAGAACTCTTCTAATTTCTCTTAGCTTGGATTGACTCAGTCTAGTTTCATTAGAAATCACATAGCCATTTAATACTAATTCATTCTTTGCATACTTAGTTTTAGATGAGTTTAACTTTAAATTAAAGTCTGCTAAAATTTTCTTTGCAATAGCAATTGTATTTCCAACAAAAAAATCTTTTCCTGTATTTGACGAAATAATAATGTCATCCGCATATCTACTATATTGATAATTTAACTTATCACAATATTTTTGGAATCGAAGATCCGCTCTAACAAAAAAATAATTCGATATAAAAGGCGATGTTTTAAATCCTTGCGGTATTTTACCTTTAAATGTAATAACAGTAAAAAAAAGTTCTTCTAATTTAACTCTTTTTTTTACATTTCGCTCAAAATCTTTTGCAAGATTTTCACAAACTAACTTAGCATCTATTGAGCTAAAAAAATCTTTTAAATCTAATTTCAAAAAGTCTTTTTCTTCACTGCTGCAATGTATATCTAAAAAATCAAAATATGAACAATTTTCTCTAAAACCAAACGAATTTATTGGAAATTCAACTTTATTAAAATAATTGTCTGACAAAAAAGATTGCAACCGACCCAAAATGCAGTCACCTACAACCATTGTTATATTACGTTTAGTTCCGTTGTTCTTATTTATATTAAATTCTTCAACATTATTTTTTTTATCTAATTCAAGTTGATCAATCAACTCGGATATATTTTTTTTATACACATGCTCTATATGATCGGATAAATTATACATAGTTTCCTCCTATTAAAAACAAGCAAATAGCAAGTACTTTCTAAACACCTCGCGAAGCGTTTCATACAGGTGAACACGTGAGTGCTGACTAGTTGTAAAGATTTTCCCAGTGCCTTTTTCTCCCTCATATTAACTATATAAGAATGAAGTATCACGGGTTATTATTTTATTATAAGAATAATAACTTACTACTTACTATTTAACTTACTTTCAATTATCTTTATTATAGCATAAATTTCCGGAAAATCATTTTCAAACCGTTTTCTCTTCATATTTAAACCATTTTTATTCATATACTGTTTTTGACCCATGACTTTTTCAGAATAATAATTCAAGAACTCAGTAACCCAACCAGATGTCTTTTTAAATGTTTGTTTATTTGAAAAATAATCATCTTTTTTAACTTCAGGTATATGTTTAATACTCAATAACATATCCGTCTTACCATTAAGTAACAGCCTATTAATAGCTACTTTCTGGCTAGCTTCAATACCTTTCTCATAGTTGAATTTTATTTCGTATTCATCCCTCAACCATCTTAGAAGCCACTTATTAGTTTTTATATTTATTATTGATCCTTCTATCGTTGTCCTAGTTGCAAGGATATCATGCCTCATTAGGATTTGCTGAATATCCTTAAACACCTCATCAAACTCTGGTATACTATCAAATTTACTTTCACAAACAAATTCCTTATCATTTAATTTCAACAGATTTTTCAATTGAGAAATTTGTTGCTTGTTTCCATCCTTTGAAATGCTAAGCTTTAACTTCCTAACTTGTTCATCCATAGTTTTAAAAGGCGAGTATGATGTTTTTCTTTTATATTTCATTTGGTACTTATTTGATTCTTCTGTAAAGGTTATAAATTTATCCAAGTCATTTAGAACCAATATGGGTAACCCAGTTTTTTTAGATGTTTTATAGAATAATTTAAGTACTACATCATTAGAATCCACATTAACAATATCTACTTTAAATAAAACTGGAAATAATTCTCTTAACAATTTATGAGAGAAAAGTTCAATTTCTGTAACACCTTCCACACACAAAATAAAGTCTGAAAAAAAACAGCTAGACTCTCTATCAGAAATAAAAAATTGCTCTCGCTCATCACTAAACCCATACATTTTATTTAACATCATATGATCATTTAGTACTCTTACTCTATACAATGTACCTCCTTTGTTCATTAAACTTGTTAAAATTCTTGGAGAATGTGTAAATATAACAAATACCACTTTCTTAGAATATGAATTAATTTTATACATCAGCTCATCTACCATCTTTGGATGTAAACCTTGTTCGGGTTCATCTAATAAAATGGTTACATCTTTTAGTCGATTATTAGAAATCTCGAAGCCAATATAACATAAAAAAAGAATATAATTTAACGAATTAGTCCCATCTGAATAATATTCCAACTCCTTACCTTGCTTTATAAATTCCATACCACCTAGTTGTTGTTGTAACAGTTTTAGTATACTATCTTTTTTATTATCCGACTTAATAGTTAAACCATTTTCTTCCATGAAAGAATTAACTATATTGGAGTACTTTTTGAATTTAGAAAATTCAGATATAGCGATATTATCTGATATTTCACGAGTGATTTCACGTGCATCTTTCGCATTTATCAAGTCTCCCACAACATTCCAAATTTCTGACCAATCAGTCAAGCTAATGCTTCTTGTATCACAAAAATAAACAGGATGTGAATTATATATGATATACCTCTCATCATAACCAATATTCCATTCAGGCAATTTATTCTTTTCTTGTTTCATTGTCACTATATATTTTTCAGCATTAAATAACATCATACTAAACAACTTCATTTCATATACACCTGAAGAATATTTTAATATTCTAGAAAAATCAAATTCAATTGAGATTTCAACAGGTTTATGATACAAAGAATTACTATCAAAAATATCATTGGAAATATTTAGATCAATTAAATTATCAAAAAAATATTCAATTGCTTTCAAAATAGTAGTTTTTCCCGTTCCATTTTTACCAACAAATGCATTTAAATCATTTAAATCAAATGTAGCACTATCAATTGATTTAAAATTTTTAATACTGACTCGCTTTATCGTCATTATTACACCTCTTTAATCTAAGTAATAAGTTAACTGTAATTTAATAACCTTAGTACATTATAAACCATTAGTTACATTAAAACTATTCACCTTATTACCTATAATTATTTAACTACATAAAAAAGTACTATAATAAATAGTACTTTTTAACAACCTTATATATATATTAAAATAAATCAAATCAGTTTAAATCAACAAATATTTTTAACAATTCCTTTATTTGTCTATAAATACTTTCCTTTTATTAACCACATTTATTAAATAACTTCATTCTACTAACAACTACGTTTTTTAATAATTATTACCTTTACTTATCGCTAATCGTTAAGTAAACTTAACGCAAGAGGTGAGTTAATGAGTAATAATGTTAAGCAATGGCGTGAGTCTTTAAATTTAAGTCGACAAGAGCTAGCTGATTTAGTTGGGGTTAGTCGCCAAACCATTTATTTCATAGAAACCAAACAATATAAACCGTCAATTGATCTAGCCCACAACCTTGCCCAAGTGTTCCAAACGACTATTGAAGACATTTTCTTTTTCACTGATTAATCTAATGGAAAAAAGGAATATACTTATGAAAGACGAACGAACTAAAATTAATTTCCAACAAAGTGGTTACTACTCTATGATTTTTTCTTCATTTCTTTGTATTATCGGGATGGGGGTTACTATTCGTATTGAAAGCGGACCAAAACTAGCATTTTTCAGTATTGTTACTATTTATATCTCGCAACAACTATTTTGGATTATTTCCAATATAGTGTTAATGAAAACAAAAATGTCTCCTGCTTCTATTCTTAGCCTATTCTCTACCATAATTTTCCCAATTATCGGACTAATAATCTTTATAACGACTGGTTACTTATCACTCTTTATCTTGAGTTTGATTTTCAGTTGTATAGCTGCTATTTACTTTCTTTATAATCAAAAGAAAACTAAATACTAAATAAAAAAAGACCTGCAAAGGTCTTTTTATCTTTTCTTATTTGCAATCAGTTTCCCAATCACAAAAAATACAATTGTATACACTATTAGAATTCCAACGGACTTCATATTTAACCCTTGTTTACTTTGAATACTATGTGCTATTTCTGCAAAGTGATAAGTCGGCATTTTTGTCACGATTTTTTGTATTCCTTCTGGCATAGCAATGACTGGCATCCACAAACCACCTAATAATGATAACCCCAAATAAAAAAATAATGATATCGGTTTGGCCGAACGACCGAATTGACCAATTATTGTAGCAAGAGCCAAGAAAACAATCGATGCAACTTGCATGATGATAATGAATAAAATATATTCTAGTGGTGTATAACTAATGCCTTCTATCAAGTAGGCCGCTACGAACATTAATATCATGGAGACTGTCGAAACTAAAATACTCGCCAGTAGTTGACTTCCTATATAGATAGACTCTGGTATTGGCGATACTTTTAAGAAATCATACCAACCTTCAGATTTTTCATCAGCTAAAGACACTCCAAAGTTAGATAGCGCATTCCCAACTATCCCAAAGGCTATCATTGAGATAAGAGAGTATTCTACCCAAGGAATTCCATTAACTTCTACATCACCTGAAAACATTTGCGTATAAAGAACATAAAACATTAAAGGAAAACCAATTACCATAAGTATGTAGGAAACATCTCGAAACGTTCGCTTAATATTTAGAACCGTTAATTTAACTAACTGATTCATCTGACACCTCTTTCATGATAATATCATCAAAGTATTCTTTTACATCAACTCTTTCAGCTGTTGAAATTTCTCTATCAAGTTTAATTTTATGGTCGTGTAAAATAATCACTCGATTACAAATGGCTTCAATCTCAGAAAAATCATGCGATATCAAAATAATCGTCATTTTTTCTTCCTCTTTTAAACGCTTAACTTCTTTCCAAAATAGTAATTTAGCCAGGTAGTCCATTCCCACTGTCGGTTCATCTAAAATTAACAATTGAGGGTTTTGAATAACCGCCAATCCAAATTGTAATCGTCTTTGATTCCCTTGCGAAAGATGTGTGACAAGTTTATCTTTTTGATCTGTTAAATTTGTTAATTCTAAAATTCTCTTGATTGATAAGGGGGCTTTAGAAAAGATTGCTACTAATTCCAACCACTCTTCTACTTTGATTTTTTTAGGTGCGCTAACCTCTTGTAGCATCACACCCACAGCCCCATCTGCACTTAGCAAAGAAGCCTTTTTAACTTTTCCAGACGTCGGCTTTTCAAGTCCTAAAATCATTCGAATCAGTGTTGATTTCCCCGCACCATTTAACCCAACTACTCCAATAACATCCTCCTCATTGATTGTTAAATCAATATTATCTAAGACGGTTATTTTATTGAATTTTTTTGAAACTTTTTTTATTTCAATCATTGATTCCCCCATGTTTTCCCCCATTAATTTGATTTAGAAACATATATACCTATATTATACACCTCTCTTCTAGGATTAATACCGTATCATTTTTAAAATAACATCTCACTGAATAACACCAACCTTACAAATAATTAAAATTGATTTCTGAACCGAATACTTTCTATGGACTTTGAGTATTAACTCGTTGCTCCAAGTAAAGAAAGTTCGTGTATATTTTTGAATCACACAACTGTAATTCTTTTACACTAGAGAATGAATACTACATTCAAAAACTCTTCTCTCGTTTCATGAGAAAGTTTAATTTACTTAGTCATTAAATCATTTATCTTCAATTTTACATTAACGAAATCAATCGAGCTTTTAATGCACTCCCTCCAAAAATAAGGTATATTATTAGATGAGGTGAATGACATGGGAAAATATTTATTTGATAATAAGGGACAAGCTGCTATCACAAACTTTCACGAAAAGAATAAACCTGAACGTCTAGATAAGAAACAACAAGTCCAAGCTCTGCGTGAGAAAATGTTGAAAAATAAAAAGAAAACTAATAAGTAATATCAAAAAAACACGGTGCTCTTCAAAGAGTGCCGTGTTTTTTAATTTATTTAATTCAAATGATAATTAAGATACTCAAGCACTCGCTTACTCTCTTACCATCACACCATTTACAACTTCATTAGCTGGCATTGGAGTATAATCCAACCAACCAGCATCTGCATAAATTTGTTTTTCCTCTTCTCTATTAATAATAATTGGGTTGTCCCTCTTGAAATCGGGATTTGAAACTTTACCTATTTCCTCGCACCTCTTTATATATTCTGAGTTTCGCTCTTGAATATACGTTGCTAATTCCCCGTTAGTTTTTTGTTTCCAATCTTGAAAAGTAATGTAACCTTCTATTACTTCACTATCTGTCATCTCTGATACATCATTTTCTGAATTTATTTCTTGCAAACCATCAACAACCACTATTTTTTCACTTGGTTTTACCTTTAAGTATTTTAAAAACTCTTCATTAGCATCTTCTGGTAAGTTCACCATCACTTTGACTTTATCACCATTTTTAAGGTTTACATCTTTGTTTAATTTGATTTCAAGGGCTGCTACAATATTTTCAAAATCAATTAACCTTTGAGGCGGCAACTCATCTACAGACTTAACATCTAAATTAAATAACGTTTTAGCTAGATTCACCTGATTTATTACATAATTGGCTACACCCTTGCCATTCGATCCTGTAAATGTTAAATCAATATAATTTACAGCATTAAATTCATCGTACTCCGTTTCCTCTACCGCTTCTACAGTCGATTTCACTAATGACTCTTTTGTTTCTACCACTTCTGATTTACCAGCTTCCTCTTGACTGCATCCCGCCAAAACAATCCCTAAAACCAGACACACACAACCTAATTTGAACTTAGACATTTTTTGTCCCCGCTTCCATTTTTAATAGATCCTTTTTTATACAATTCATTATACATTGGGTACAGCAAAGTATAAAGGACCTCATACCTTATCGAAAACATATAATCTAAACTTCTGTAGGCCCTAGCTATCTCCTTTATCATCTCTGTTTCCCATTAAGTGATTAACTATTCTAAAACCATTCATATATAATAGACTATTATAACAATAATTATCTATAAATTTTTACCTAAACGATTGAAAAAAAGGTATTCATATTAGATAATAAACTTATAACACTATGGAGGTGCTTTATGAAAAAATGTGGATACTTATTAATCGCGATGACGTTATTATGTCAACCTATTTTGGGATTGGCAAACGATAACAACATGGAGGAGCAACAATTTACCAACTCGGTCCCGCCCTCAGAGAGTACTAATCTCAGAACAACCCGCCCAACAAATAATGGAGACGGGACGGTAGAGTTCGTAGGAAAGTCATGGGATGTTATCCAAGATTATGGCGATGGGATTAAAATGATTGCTATGGAAAATAAAATTGGAGATAGTATTTATAGTTTAGATTATTTCTTTAATAAAGACGAAGACGATAATGATGGTTATCAAGAAAGTGTTGTGAAAGCCACAGTCGATGAATGGTATAAGAACACCATTGCCGGAAGTCCTGCTGAAGAATTTGTACAGCCTGTAACAAGTCATAATATTACATTAGGTGAAGTTAAGAAAAAATATTATTGGAAAGACAACACGAATGGTAGTATTGGTTATTCACAATGGGCAGATACAATCGTATCACCTCAAAGCTATCCAACAACCTTTGGAGCTGGAAAAAAAGAAGCTTTTATATTGAGTGGTTCAGATGTTACAAAAGAAAAAGCTGCATTAAGTGATAATGGAGTTAGCCATTTAAATAAACTTAAAAAAAATGGAATTGATAGCTCGTGGCTCACATCTCAAGGTGGTCATGAAAATATGGGAACGATATTACTTTCAGACAGAGAGGAAGTTAGTTTTTCTGTCGTGACAGAATCTCACGCTGTGGTTCCTGCGTTAGTGGTACAGACCTTTGATCAAGCAGCTGAAGGATCACCCGTTACAGTAAAATATCTTGATGAAAACGGAAATGCTTTAGCAGACGATATCATTTTGGCAGGAGCTGTTGGCGACACGTATATTTCTGAAAAAAAAGAAATTGATGGCTGGATTTTAAAAGAAATACCAGAAAATGCAACTGGGGTATTCTCTGATAAAGAACAAACGATTACTTACGTATATAAAAAACGCGAAGGAACGACTGGTTCATCAGAGCCTGAAGATACTAATACCACTGAAACTAGCACCACTCCATCAGAGACCGAGAATTCAACATCTCAGTCAGATTTAAATCCGACTGACTCTTCAACCCAATCAAACGAAAACTCTGTTGATAAAGAAAGACTCCCACAAACTGGTGAGAATCACACTTTTAAAACAACATTAACTGCTTTAGGTGTGCTAATCATTTTATTAACTGGATTATTAACTTATCGCTTTAAATTTAAAAATTAATGACAAGGTAATTACTAGCTTATAACAAAAAAGAAAAGGCCCTCACAGGCCTTTTCTTTTTTCTCCACATATATAAGTAAAATAATAAACGCTAGGATATCGAAGGAATAACTCAACAACTCTTGTCCGAAATTCGATGCTACTAGCGCTAGGACAAGTAAGCAACACATCATTAACAGTAGTTTTTTCTTTTTATCCATAAAGCACCTCGCTTACCCTCAGTCTGTTAACTTTTCTTAATTCCTTTTTTCAAAATAATTTTTAGAGGAATATACAACGCCAAGTGAATCATGAACGGCATTGCACAATATAACCACATAGCTAAACTTGTTTCATCAGAAACAAAATAAAAAAAGATTGAAATAATGATGCTTATCGCCAAACCTGCATACGGCATCCAGTTCACATAGCTTGTAAAACTTTCTAACACATCAATTTCTTTTGCTTCCTTCGCCATATACAATCGCCTACTTTCTGTAGCTCTTTTCTCGGATTATACACCTATCCTTTAAAATTAATAGTGTAGATTTCTTTAAATAACAATAGGTTTGGCAAATAAAAAAAGACCTCGAAGGATCTTTTTATTTACTAGGTATTCTTAACCCAGTTCTTCAAAGCGATGACTATATAAATAAAACTAACGATTACTATTAACACCGTAAAACAACTAATAAAAAAGACTCACTTCGATCCAAGTAAAGGGGCTAATCCTACACATAATATGTAGAGGGCCATTACATACAATAATATACCAACACTTTTCCCTTGCCTTACGGCTTCATCTTTAGCCAACTCATTATCATTATTACCAGCCATTGTTCGTAACCATTTCCCTTGTCGAAGCTTTCTTCCCCAAATAAGAAATAAAATACAGAATCCTATCATAATACCTAATAAAATATACTTAAACATCCTCGATACCCTTCCTTCTGTAATCCCGGAATGACAACTCACACTAATTTAAACACAGTATACTCTTTCACTAAATGTAATTCAACAAGAGTGAGATAATAAAAAAGACCCCTCTCAGGATCTTTTTTTATTCAGTCAGTTCAAGCCATTTTGCCATCGCTTTTTTGTATAACTCTTGGTATTCAGCTTGGTGTTGTTTTAGATAAGCTTCTGTTTTTTCTTTTGTTTTTGGAGATAATTCTTTTTTCGAACCAATCATCTCACCTTTTTCATTAATTTGAACATCCGCTTTAAAATCAACACTAGGATCTCGTTCATTAATAATTAACGTACTCACATCATTTTTACCTTTTACATCAACAATCAGTTTGGCTTCTGGATCATGAGCAACTAACCATGGTGTTCTTTCCATAATTGGTAATAAGATTGTTCCTTTTTGGAAAACAAAGGTACTGTAAGTCACCCCTTCTTCTGTCAGTTCATACGAGCCTTCTGAATAAGGTCCTTGGTCCCCTTTATCCCAACTTTCCGCATTTTTTAGATAGCGGTGATTAACTACTTGAAAATAACCTTCAAATGCTAACGGAATTAAAATCAACACCACTAACGCCGCAATCACTCGTTTGTATTTCTTATTATTCTTAACTTTCTTATCCATTGTTTTAACCATCTCTTGGTCCTCCCTTAATAAATCATCTAGAGAGATTGATAAGACATCACTGATTCTAACAATCATTTCCAAGTCAGGATAGTTTCGCCCTACTTCCCAGCTAGACACCGCTGGTCGAGAAACATTTAATTCTGTCGCCAATGCTTCTTGAGTTAGGTTTAACTCCATCCGTTTTGTTTTGATTTTTTCACCAATGGTCATCTCAATCAACTCCTACTTTCATTATTAAAGAATCCTCACTCATAAGTATAGCGATGATTCGTATCAATGCAATAAAACATAACGATACCATTCGTATCATGTTGGTATCACTGGTATTCACTATTAAAAAAACTCTGACAACTGTCAGAGTCCTTGCTTTACACCATATATTGAATCGTGTTTTCAATGGCTAATAAATTTTCTCGATAAACTCGCATCTCATTCCGATTAATATCACCTAATTCAAAAGCATCTTGAATACTATCACGTTCTAATTGAATGGCGTACGTTAACCACTCATTAACTTGTTCAGAAGTTGATGTTCTAGAACGTAAGCCATTATGTTGTAACCGGGCAAAGTAAAAGTCCACTAATTCTTGCGGGAAGGCATCTTGATCCAACTCTTCTAAATGGTTCAAGACATAGTTTCGATTGCTTTCCTGTAAATACTCACGTTCAGCACGGCGCTCTTCAAAACTAGCTGACCTTAATTTAGCAAACCTCATTTTTTTACGAATCAAGCGACCATAAAACATCTGGCTTTGATAAGTTTTATCATGGGTCAGCCTAAACAATCGCTTATTTAAACGACGTAAATTCAAGAATGCTGTTTGGAAACTAACATTTCCTTCAGCCATTTGAACAATTGTATCTGTATATTTCCATTTCAGGATTTTTTCCATTAAACGATCTTGGCTATCGTCAGATTCGTCAGAATTTAACAAGGTAATAATTCGATCATTATACATGGTAATCACACGTTCTACAGCCAAATGATTTTCCGTTGTTTCTTGTTCTTTCAATTGCAAGATGACATCTCTTAAAATAGCAATTTCTTGATCATGTCCCATGCGTTCCGTGGCATTTTCATTTTCTTCCGCAAACAACGGCATTGCAAAGTTAGCCAATATTAAGGTTGTAATAATCACACCGCCTGCAATACTGATCATCAACTCCCTCTCCATGAAAGCTGATCCGTCTGCCAACATAATCGGCAAACTCAAGGCACTGACTAAGGTAATCGTTCCACGAACACCTGAAATAGTGTATAAAAATGATGTTGCTAAACGGTCTTCAGAATTTTTCTGGAAGTTTTTGAATAACCAGAAACAAACAAAGCGAATGGCTAATAAAATCGCTGTAATACTTAAAATATAAGCAATCAACCTCACGTTACTAATATTATTATTTTCCCACACCACACGAATCACTCGTGGCAGTTGAGTTCCTAATAAAACAAATACTAGACCATTTAAACTAAAACTTAAAATTGACCATGTGTTTTTTGACAAGACATTTAACTGTGCTACTTCTGGCGTTACACGATAGTAGCTAAACGAATAGACAATCCCGCCACTAACTGCTGCTAAAATCCCATTCACATGGAAATGTTCTGCCACTAAGAAAATGCCGAACGGCAATAATAATTCCAACAACATAAAGGAAACGGTACTCTCAATTCCTTGATTTCTTAGCCAACGCACTAAGCTCATTGCTAGGAAACTGATGACGACTCCTGTAAAAATACCGCCCAGTGAAATTAAGACAAAACTAAGACTAGCATTCGCCATTGAGAAAACACCTGTCAATAAAGCTGCCGAGGCAAATTGGAATGATACCAAACCAGACGCATCATTAATAAGTGATTCACCCTCTAACGTGTGCATAATCTTATGAGGAATTTTAACTTTTTCCGCAAGTGCTGAAACAGCTACCGGGTCCGTCGGCGCCAAAGCTGCTGCTAGTGCAAAACAAGCTGCCCAAGGAGCGGATGGAATAATCCAATGAATGAAGCTTCCTAAAACAGCTACTGTCACAAAGACTAAGCCAATCGACAAGACTAAGACTGCTTTTCGTTCTTGCCACAATGACTTCTTATCGACATTAGCCCCATCATTAAATAGTAATGGCGCTAAGAAGAGCAACATAAATAGCTCTGAACCTAATTCAAAACTATGTAACCCAGTAGGGATCGCGATTAAAATCCCCAATGTCACCTGAATTAACGGGATGGCAATATTTGGAATAAAGCGATTAATAATATTCGATGCCAACACCATAGTTAACATCAATAAAATCATTTCAACAATCTGCATACATAACCTCTCCAACTAATTATTTATAGTATCAAGTTTATTACAAAAATGATGAAAGATATAGTATTTACCTCTGACGCGCTCTTGATTCTTCTACAAAACCTCCAATAAAAAAGTCCTCAAGCATATTCTTTTATACTTACTCTTTTTATGGCTATATTAAGAATAGAAACTACTAGGAGGAATCCCTATGTCAAAACTAGATAATTTTGCTGATTATTTAACTAAAATAGATAATCCCATTCACCGTGAACAGTTAACTGGCGTTTTACAATGGATTATTGATGAGTTCCCAACATTAGAAACAAAAATTGCTTGGAACCAACCGATGTTTACTGATCACGGAACTTTCATTCTCGGTCTAAGTGTTGCCAAACATCATTTTTCAATTGCTCCCGAGGGAATTGTGATTGAAAAGTTTGCTGATAAAATTGCTAATGCTAATTATAGTACCGGAAAACAATTTATGCGTATTAAATGGGACCAACCAATCAATTACGATTTACTTAGAGATATTATTCAATTTAATATTGATGATAAAAAAGACTGTCCGACCTTTTGGCGCAAATAAAAAGAGACCTTAACAGGTCTCTTTTTGATTTAATGATACTAACTGATTTTTGACATTGCATCAAGAGCTTTCCATTCTAATTTATCCAATTCGATAGGTTGTGCTAAATCATCAAATAGTTCATATCCATCTTTTTCACGAGTCCGACTTAAGACTGGTCCATCATCAGAAAAACTATATTGTGCATAGGTATGTCTATCCGCTCCCCCACTACCACTGTAAAGTAACGTCCCATCCTTCAACGGTGTAATAGACATTCTCTCGCCAATCATGCCTAAATCATTTTCATTCGTTGTCAAACGAACAAGCTGATTATCCGAAGAAATAGTATAGATATCTAGTAAACTATGATTACCTTCAACATTTTCAAGAGCAATCATTAATTCTTCAGTGCCATTATCGTCTAAATCCTTTAATGTATAAACCACTCCCGAATAGAAATCTTGATTGACTAAGAATGCCATGTTATTAAGACTATCATCTTGCCCCCAAACTTCAGACTCTGTGATATAAGTTAGATATTTTTCTTTGACACTGTCATACAAGCTAAGATTCACTAATTTTTTAGGTGCTTCTGTTTCTTCTTTATTTTTATTCGACGTATCATCTTTTTTAGTTTCTTTCTTATCTTCTGTTTCAACTGAATCTTTTTGACTAGATACCGGCTTACTACCTGTACAGCCGCTAAAACTAATGATACCTATTAACATAAATCCTGTAATCAAAATCTTGTTCTTCTTCATAATTCCTCCAAATAATATGTCGTCTACTTAAATTATACACTAGTCTGATTAATTTAAGACTATAAACTAAAAAAGACCTAATTAGGTCTTTTTTTAATATCTTTTGACAATTCTTGCGCCAAATGGCATCAAAGCTAAAGTTGCTAATTTAAATGATTGTTTAGCAAATGGGATTCCTACAATGGTAATTGTCAGTATAATCCCGCTGATAAAATGAGCTAGAGCTAAGGGAATTCCTGATACTAGCAACCAAATAATATTTAAAATCAATGTTCCACCCGTACTAGTGGTAACGATTTCTTTACCAAACGGCCATAGACTCAACTCCGCAAACTTAAAACACTGTAAGCCGACTGGAATACCGATAATTGTGATGCACCACAAAATCCCCGCTAAGAACCATCCAATAGCACCTGTTAACCCACCAAAAATCAACCATATAATATTTCCAACTAATCTCATTCGTTCCACTTCCTCTATCAAACTAGGTCACAATAGACCCTCCACTTTTATCATAGCAACTCTACTGTGGATTACAAGTGATTAGCCGCAAATTCAGCCTAAGGTCTTATCCCTCAAAAACAGACTGTCTAACTATTTTTTGTTATACTTAAGATAACAACGGAGGTGTTTTTATGGAAAATTTTGTTCAGTTCTTTTCATCTGGTGAATATTTACGAGACCTATCTATCGCCCTATATGCAGGAATTATTTTATGGGGGCTAGGCATTTTCTATGATCGCCAACAAGCTGCCCGCCGTTTCAACGAAGATAAAGCAGAATCATTAGAAGATCACTACGCTGATATGCTGGGGGCTGCTGCTAGTTTTCTACGAATCGACGACTCTTATCCTATGTTTGTTAAAGATGAGATTGACGTCAAATTTAAAATGAGTGGTGAAAATTTTTCCCGTGTGCTCAATTCAATCGATACAAAACGCTATGAAAAATACTATGGGGAAACAGATTTACTCAGATTAAATAGTATGTTGGATAACATACTTGCATTAGACCACAACGCCTATGAAAAAGTGACCGATGCTCAAGAGCTGGTCCATAAAGTTGTTAAAAATGTTCGAAAATGTCATAAAGGTTTGTAAATCCACGACTATTTTCCCAATGTAAATGATTTTTGACAGCGTCATGACGCTATTTTCGTTATAGTTTTAGTAAGGAGCTGATTTGATGGAACTTGGAAAACAATTAAAAGAATATCGGACAACTCACGGTTACTCTCAAGAAAAGTTGGCTGATAAAATTTATGTCTCTCGGCAAACAATCTCAAACTGGGAGAATGATAAAAGCTATCCTGACATTCACAACTTGTCCCTACTAAGTATCCTCTTTGATGTTTCAATCGACGACTTAGTCAAAGGAGACGTGGCAGAAATGAAACAACGAATCAAAAATAAGAAACTAAATAAAGAAATGAATCGCTACAGTTGGATTATGATTATTTCAATTGTAGCTGCAGCACTTTCCGTTGGGATTCCAATTGCTGTTAATTCAAAATGGGCAATACTTATTCCAATTATTTTGTACCTTCCGGGATTAATCAGTTCATTTAAAATTGAACGTATAAAAAAAGAAGAAGATATTAAAACCTATTCAGAAATCATTGCATTCACTGAAAATGGCGATGTTCAGGCGGCACGCTCTAAGCGTCAGCCAACCAAAGATTTCTTATCAAAAACTCTGATTGTTATCCTTTTTGCAGCCTGTGCTGGTGTGATTGCCTTATTATCTGCTTTCATTTTTTCTTATATCTAAACAAAAAGACCTAGCTAGGTCTTTTTATTTATTCGTCATTTGAAATATAGTGACCGCAACTATTAAAATTAACACAACCACTCCAATAATAATTTTCGAAGACAAGATAGCACCTCTTATTCTGTTTTTCAGACTGACCCATATGATTTATCATTTCTCAATGACATGTATTCTCAATTATACGTTATATTCCGCAAAAAATGTAAATCATTTATATTACATAACATCTTATTAGCAAATCTTTAGTTGCTGACAACTACTTATTGTGATAAAATTAACAATGTTTTTAAATGGGGGATAAATGAAAATGGGGATGACAATGAAAAAAACACTACTCTTTACACTCACATTAATTAGTTTGACAGCCATTAGCGGCTGTACCAAACATGAAAAAAGTGCAACAACACCTACTGTGGCGACTGAGGCAACATCAACTACTGACAAGACAGAGACTTCGCAAGAAACTGATACCACAACTGCTGCCACTCGCCATGAGCGACAACACAATGAGAATGTTACCGGTGCATCTAAAGATGAAGATACTTTAACCGGAGCATCACCTATGACTGTCGGCAAGGTGGAAGCAATTAAAATAATCAAAGAATCAACGTTATCAGGTTATGACATTGGACAAATGATTCAATTAGTTAAAACAGCTCGGACAACAGAAGCCATGCTAGAAAATTTCAATCAAGTAAATGACTCTTTCAGTGCCGTAGATGACTCAAATTCCATTGCTAAAATGAAGGACCTAATTGAACAATTAAACAATTAAAACAGGCATTAGCCTGTTTTTTATTATTCTTTAAATTTATGCTATGATGTTTTTAGATAACTATTGAAAGGATTTAATTATGCAGAGTCTAATTTTCTTTTTAATCTTCTTACTACCTATTTTTTTATTTGGATTTTGGGTTGTAAAAAAACCAACTAGCCTTTGGACAGGATTTTGGTTCTTAGGGTTCATCTCAATTATTACCGTTTTGCTCATCTTACTAATTGAACGCTTGTCTCAACCCGTGGCAGTCTTTATCGGAATGATACTAGCTCTTATTTTAATCGGCCTCTCCTTATTTGGAATTTACGCAATGATCATCGCACTTTTTTGGAACGAGCGTATCTTATTAAAGCACGAACGTAAATCTTTTGCTAACATGTTACCGCTACTCGTCGCAACAGCTCTTATACTTTTGGAATTAATCTTATTTATCGGCAGAAATAACATTTCCAACAAAGATATCTTGAGTATTTTCAGCTTTATGAATACTAGCTTCCTTTATTTCGCACTTTTATTTATTTTGTACGGTATCACAACTATTTTATTTAATCTCTATCCTATTAAGTCACAAGTTGATTATATAATTGTACTTGGTGCTGGACTTTACAACGATAAGGTTACCCCTTTATTAGCCAGTCGAATTGAAGCCGGTATTAAGCTGTATTATCAACAGGAAGAAAAAGGTTATGCCCCTATCTTGATTCTTTCAGGTGGTCAAGGTGCTGATGAAGGAATCTCTGAAGCACAAGCTATGCTGAATTATATCGATGAAAAAGGTTACACTATTGACCGACTTCGTCTAGAAGATAAATCTACTACGACCCGAGAGAATTTATTGTTTTCTCAAACTATCGCCCGTAAAAAAGATGGTATAACTGATTTTTCAAATAAAAAAGTCGTCGTGGCATCTAATAATTACCATATTCTACGAGCAGGTAAAATTGCTGACTCATTAGATATTCCTGTTCGTGGAGTCGGTGCTAAAACAAGATTATACTACTTACCAACAGCATTCATTCGTGAATATATTGGATATCTAGTTATGTCTAAAAAGACTCACCTAGTTGTGATTGGCTTTTTATTCATCATCTTAGTTATTCCATTATTTTTCAAACTATTTATATAGCAAAAAAGAGACCTCCACAGGTCTCTTTTTATTAGCTTAAATGATCTTTTTGGAAATTACCTTTTACTTTATAAATCAAGTTCGTTCTAACAAAGGCTGCTTTATCACATTCATCGATTAATTTATATAATTCAGATAATTCATATTGAGTTGATACGACAGTATAAACAACTACATTTTCTTTTGTATACATACCGTAAGCTTTATCCATAACTGTTGCCCCACGTGGGAACTTCTCTGTCAAAATAGTTTCGACATTTTCGGGATGTTTAGTAAAAATGGTTGTTTCAGCTAACTGTTGTTGAGTATAAAATTTATCCATTACCATTGTCATCACATACAATGTCACTAGCGAATACAATAAAATGTCAAACCCATCTAAAACAGCTGCTAACGTGTAGACAATGGCATTGATTACTAATGAAATCGCACCAACATTTTTGCCCGTCGCTTTTTTTATCCAAGCAATTAAGATATCCAATCCACCTGGTGAAAAACCATATTTATAACATAATGCTGCTCCATAACCCATAACTGCACCGCCAACTGCAGCTGATAAAAGTGGATTCCCAGATACTTTGATAACTGGCACCCAGTTCATGACAACCATCGTTGAGAAAACACTTACTAAGGATAAAACAGTAAAATTTTTACCTAATTTAAACCAAGATAACAAGATCAATGGCACACTCAAAACAAAAACCCATGTCCCAATACTCATAATTTCAAAGTTTAAAAAATGATCCGTGTAAGCATTAATTACCTGTCCCACAGCTGTAATACCATTTGAATAAATACTGTGCGGTAATAAAAAGAAATTAATCCCTACCGCTACAAACAAACCGTTTAATGCTGCTAAAAATAATTGCAATGGAAAATTTTGATTTTGTATACCTGGAACTGCTTGTGTTTTTTGCATTTAACTCGCTCCTTTAATATGTTCAAACCACACTTTATCAAAGCGCTTACACTGTTGCAACATACTTAAGAAAGAGTTCATTTCATTCTCATCAAAACTGTTATCTATTCCAATCAAAAAAGACCTTTTCAGGTCCTTAAAAAATAGCTTGTTCAATAAATGGTTCTTCTTCGACTATACTAAAATCGTTGGTTTCAATCCCTTCAAGGTTTTCTTCTGGCATTTCATCAACAACCTTTATATGACTAATAATTGATTTCACTTCCGAAGTGTCAGCTTCCTTCAAGACTTCTTTTTTTGATAATTCAGAAATCAGCTCATTTTCATCATCGAAAACATTCAGGCTATCTTCTTTTATACGAACTGTGTATAAGCCCTTGCCTGTAATATAAATATCGTAAATTGTTTTTATACTATTCGTTTTGTCCTGCACTTGAATTTCCTGCTTTAGAATTGAGGCATCTACTTTCGTCTCAGCGTCATTAACAAGCATCAATAGCGTAGCAGCCACTGTTTTCTCTAGTACGGAATCAGATACTTCATTTTTAATCCGATTCGCAAGACGTTCTGTATATAATTTTTGGACAGATGTTTTATAGAAGCGATTAAATAAATCGGTCGCTTGCAATTCATACTCACTAGCACCAAATTCATCAGCCAGCACTATTAATTTATCATTTTTCACTTCAAACTTATTTACTTCTGACTCAGATTCTCGACCAACTGTTTCTTTACTGCTCGTCGAATCACCTATCAAAGCCGCTGTTCTCAACAATTCTGTATCTTGTTGATTATGAACTAAAATACCTTGATAAGCTAAGGCTGCACGAATTTCAGGAGTTAACTCTTTTAAATTAAAGATTGACTCTTTTTTTTGCTGATTACTTTTTTCTTCTTTTGATCCGCATGCCATTAAACTAACAAAACTTAACATTAATAAAATAAAAACACTAAACTTTTTCATACTGAAACTCCTTAAAAATAATGATAGTACTATTTTATCATTATTTAAACCGAGATAACATATTATTCAAAAAAAAGAACCCGCTAAGCGAGTTCTTCTATATTATTTAGCTAGTTCTGAAATGATTTCATCCATTGATTTCGCTCCGAAGATAACTTCTTCATCATTGATAATCATAGCTGGAACACTCATAATTTTTTTCTCTTTTTTTAATTCTGGGAATAGAGCCGTATCAATCATTTCTGCTTCAATTCCCGGATTTAGCGAGGCAATACGTTGACATGCCGCCACAACATCTGGACAGTAATGACATGATAGCGACACACAAATTTGAATTTTAGCTTTTGGTAATTTTTCAATCGCTTCTTTTTGTGCCGCTTCGATAGGCTGACCGTCACTACCTACATTATAGACAGCTAAAACTAATGAGTTCAGCTCATGTCCACTTGGAATGCCGCTAAATTTAATACCAGTATATTCATCTGCTTCATTAAATAGCGCTGCTAATGGTAGACGCTCTAAATTAATAGTTGATTCTAATTCAGGGTTATCACCACGTGAACTATTTTCAACCACTATCTTATCACTTAGCTCAGCAAACTCTGCTAAGAAACTAGATAGTTCCATTGTCTTAGGTAAGCTTGCATCTAAAATATTTTTAATTGTGACTTGTTTTGTCAACTTAGCAAAGATTCCTTGCAACTGAGCTTTCATCTCCGCTGGGAACCATTTACCTGCTGGAACATCTGAAACAGCTGCTGCCGTTTCTTTCTTCTCTTCAACTGGTTTTGAAACTGGCATTTCTTTATGCGTAATTTCAACACCTAATCGTTCTTTTTGAGCATTAACAAAACCTTCTGATTTGGTTGCAGCAATAGCACCATCTGCAACGGCTGTGACGATTTGACGCAACTCTTTAACTCGTAAATCGCCAATCGCATAGACACCTGGTAAGTTTGTTTCCATCGACTCAGTCGTTGGAATAAAACCACGAGGATCCATTTCTACTTGATCTTTGAAAACGGCTGTATTAGGTTTATTTCCTGCAAAGACAAACATTCCGAATGAACCATCTTCTGGGTCTGCTTCAAAAATTGTTTCTTCCCCTGTTTGATTATTAACAAAAATAGCTTTAGATAGTAAGCCATCTCCACTGATTTCTTTAACTTCTGTATTATAGGTAATATCAATGTTAGGGTGATTCTTAGCTAGGTTTGCTGTCATTTCAGCACATGTGAAATCAGGTTCTCTGATAATCATGTGGACTTTTTTAGCGAAGCGCGTTAAGAATACCGCTTCTTCTGCTGCTGCAAATCCGCCGCCTAATACAAAGATATCTAAACCTGTAAAAAATTCACCATCACAGGTTGAACAATATCCAATCCCGCGACCTGTAAATTCTTGTTCCCCAGGGAAACCAATTTTATTTGGTGACGCACCTGTAGCAATCATCACGGCGCGAGCTTGATAAGTCTGACCATTTTTACCAGTCAATACTTTGACATCCGCATTTAATTCAGCAGAGACAATTTCATCAGTTTTGAATTCTGTTCCAAATTCTTCTGCTTGCAGACGCATTTCATTCATCATTTCAGGTCCTTGACCATTTCTGATACCAGGATAATTAACAATACTTGAAGTCGTTGTCGCTTGACCACCAATTTTATCTTTTTCAATAATTACTGTGTCCATCATTGAGCGCCCAGCGTAGATCCCTGCTGATAACGCTGCTGATCCGCCACCAATAATCGCTAAATCATATATATGTTCCGTCATATTCATTCTCCTTTTCTCTAAAAAAAGCACTACCTCCATGAGCTAGTGCTTTAAGTTTTAAGTTTCTTAGATTTTACCTACTAAGTCTAAGCTTGGTGCAATTGTATCAGCACCTGGTTTCCAGTTTGCTGGACAAACTTGATCGCCATGTTGTTCAACGAACATAGCCGCTTCTACTTTACGAACTAATTCTTCAGCATTACGACCAATTCCCATATCGTGAATTTCGTAAGCTTTGATTTCACCACGTGGGTTTACTACGAATGAACCACGGAATGCTTGACCTGCTTCTTCATCTAATACTTCAAAGAAACGAGAGATTTGACCATTTGAGTCAGCTAACATTGTGTATTCGATTTTACCAATTGTATCAGTGGCATCTGCCCAAGCTTTGTGAACGAAGTGGCTATCAGTTGAAACTGAATAAACTTCACAACCAGCTTTTTGTAATTCAGCATAGTGATCTTGTAAATCACCTAATTCAGTTGGACAAACAAATGAAAAGTCCGCTGGATAGAAGAAGAAAATACTCCATTTACCTAAAATATCTTCTGTTTTAACCTTTACGAATTCCCCTTGACGGTATGCATCTGCTTCAAAATCAAATAATTTAGTATTAATTAAGTTACTCATTAAAATCTCTCCCTTTTATCTATTTTATTTCTAACAACACCTAGTATACATTAGAATTATTCTAAACTGAAGCTAAAAGCTCAATTATGAGAAAAATAAAAAAAGTCCGACTAATGTCGGACTCACATATATATTATCTAATTGTTTTCAAGGCTGTTGACCAAGGAATAACTTGATCTAGCATTTCATTAACTGATTGAATTTGAATATCGGCCGGCTTGAATTCAGTCATACCTTCAAAATCAGTAAATAATGATAACGCTGGATGAACTCGAACATCCGCTACCAATAACTCACCTAGAATACCGCGTAAATGTTCCGCTGCACGTGCCCCACCAACTGAACCATAAGAAACGATACCAGCAGCTTTATTATTCCACTCTTCTCTCAAATAGTCTAAAGCATTTTTTAACGAAGCGGGAATTGAATGATTATATTCAGCCGTTACAAAAACAAAACCATCTTGTTCAGCAACCACTTTACTCCAATCACCAGCCCCACTGGCATCTGAGCCAGACTCTCCAAGCAATGGTAACTTGTAGTCCGCAATATCAATAACCGTATAGTTGGCATCTCCACGCTTATCAGCTACCGTTTTTACCCATTCAGCTACCTGTGTACTAACACGTCCTTCTCTAGTGCTCCCAATGATAATCCCAATATTTAAGTCTGTCATAATAATTCCTCCTAAATTTATAATTTTTACTATAAACTTAGTATACCTTAGTTGCTTACTTTTGTATAGCAACTTGTCTTGGGTAACTGATTTCCTTGGGATGAGACCATTTATTTTTGATAATTATAATCACAGAACTTATGATACTAGTCAAAACAAACGTTATTATAAATAAACCCCATCCTTCAAATCCCTTCCCTGTATAGCGTTCAATACTATATCGACTCGTTTCCAAAAATAACGGGTGTAAGAAAAATAAATAGCGAGCTTGATCACGAAGCATGGTGATTGGAAATTTTATTTTAATCTTACTATTTAATACTAAGGTTACCAAAAATAAAGAAGTTGGTACTAAGCCGAATAAAAAATTCTTATCCACTCCTGGGTTTTGAAAAATGTACCAGCCTTCTTGACTCAAAATAATAAAACTGAGCATAAACTTCAAAGGTAAATTAGCTGTGAACAATTTGCTATTCCTAAAATCTGATAAAACAAAGCCCAATAGAACAAAGACAAACGCGAAAAACAAGCCATTTCTTGTTGTGACAAAAATATTGGCATACATTTGATAGACTTCCCCAAAAATACTATCACCTATGTAAGATGAGTATGTTTCTGCTGAACCCATTATAAAGCAAATAACTGCCAGAACAGTCGTTATCTTATATCCAAACTTTCGTAAACACCAGTCCGTGAACCAGATACCGAATAAAAGAGCTGGTAGGTACCACAAATGATACCACGTCCCCACGTAAACTACGCCAACCAAAAGGGCTACCGGATAAACAAACCATTGAGAGGCTTGTTGCCACAGGTATATTACTCCTGCCGGCAAATAAATAATACTCCAGAAAGCATGAGTTTTCAGCTGTTTCTTAAAGTATTTCTTCTTATATGATTCTGAATTCATCATCTTTTGGCGATATAAATACGCGGTGCTAATCATAAAGAAAGGTACTGCTAAACGACAGATGATATTTTTGATAAAAAAATCCCATTCAGGATTACCATTTAAACTGCCACTATGAATAATAATCACCAATAAGGCGGCAATGTATTGACTGATTGTTAGTAATTTTAAATTATCATTTCTTACACCATTAATCATTCTGTCATCCTCCTTTCAATTCATCTCATTGTAACGATAAAAAGAAAACAATACATCAGTCCTTAGACGTAAAAAAAGCAGCTACTTAAGTAGCTGCTTTTTACTTTTAAATTATAATGACACAAATCCCATTGGGTTTAAGAAACCGCTCCAGATTCCAGTTGAAATACCGAAATGCAAGTGTGTTCCTGTTGAGTTACCAGTTGATCCCATTAAACCAATAACTTGGCCTTGAGAAACTGTTTGTCCAACACCTGAAATAATACTGCTCATATGCATGTAGTATGAATAATACCCATCGCCATGATCAATGATAATGTGGTTACCTGCTGAGTAATGGAAACCTGATTCAACAACTTTACCACCACGTGACGCCATGATTTGTTGACCATAAGCACCAGCCATATCAATACCATCGTGCCCGTTACCAGATACACCATTTGGATCCGGTCTCCAACCAAAACCACTTGTAATAGTGTAACCACCAGCTAATGGATTAGCCCAACCAGACGATTCAGGTTTTGGTGTTTTTTCTTCATTTTGAACGTTGTCAGTAGTTTCACCTAGCGTATTGTTAGCCTCTGCTTCTTGACGTGAAACTTCTGCAGCCTCTGCTTTCGCTGATGCTTGTGCACGATCAGCAGCAGCTTTTGCTTGAAGTTCTTGTTCTTTAGCAATTCGTTTCATTTCTTCTTCACGTTTTTTCTCAGCTTCTTCTTTTTGTTTCTCGAATTTAACTTTTTCAGATTTTTCAGTTGCTAATGCAGCTGAAATCTCATTCACTTTGACATCTTGTTCACTTTTAACAGCTGCAAGTGCTTTTTTATTATCAGCCAGTTCTTCAGTTTTAGCTGTCACTTTTTTAACTTCACCAGAAACTTTTGTTTCTAATGTTGACAATTCATCTTGATCAGCTTTTTGTTCTTCGATGACTTCATTACTTTGAGAAACTAATTGTGACATTGCAACTGTTTTTGAAACAGCGTCTCCAATAGATTCTGAATTGATCAAAATATCAATCCAAGCAGTTCCTTTAGCATTTACTTGCGCATTACGAGCTTGATTTTCAAGCTGAGATGTACGTTTTTCAATTTTATCTTTTAGGATAACAATTTTCTTTTGAATATCGCTTAATTTTTTCTCAGACTTAACTTTTTCAGCTAATGTATCATTGTACTCAGCTTCTAAAGTAGCAACTTCTTTCGCTAATTTAGCTAAGTAAGCATCTGCTGTTTTTTTATCTTTAGCAATTTCTTCAATTTTAAGATTCTTTTCTTGGATTTTCGTATCAAGTTCATCTGCATGATTGATTGTGGGCATCATTAACATTAAAGTGGCCATTGATAATCCTGAAATAATAATTTTCTTCATTTGTTCATCTCTTTTCTTAATCATTTATCTAATTAGTTACTTATATTTGATTTTTTATAGTGTTTCACTAATCCCCTATTGGGTACTGTATCAATTTAACTTATAAATGTGTAGAAAATGTGTAGAAAATACGATATAATATAAACGTAACTTTTGATACATTTGATTAATCTTATTGTCTATTTATTAACAAGAAAAAAATGAGATAAAACCCTTTGTTTTCAAGGAATATCTCCCTTTTACAGAATGGTAACTTTATTTTTTTGCATCAATATTACAAAATATTACAATCCTATATTACATTTTAATTGGAGGCATTAACATGAATTTACTTATAATTGACCCAAAAGAAGTCTATTTTGAAACTCTTAAACAGCTCTTGATAAACACAGAAATTAACACTTCATTACTTCATAGCTTAGATCAGATTCATGAATATACGGCTGATTTAATACTTATTCACGATAGTGCTCTTCCCGCTAATCAGTTAACACTAACTAACACATTCCCCATCCCTTATATCGTAGTCAGCTCTGATAATTCAGATGATTCCATTAGCAGGTTTTTGGTTGAGGGGGCAGCTGATTTTTTAGCCTTACCAATCAAACCGAAGGAATCTGTCGCTAGAATTAACGCGATTCTTAATCGAATTAAAAAACACAATACCAGTCGCTTGCTAACATTTGATGATGAATATCTCAAGATTAATCTTGATACCCACGAGGTGCACGTCAAAGATTCCCCTATTAAACTAACTTCTACAGAATTCCAAATTTTAGAAACGTTGGCAACTAATCCTCAACGTATTTTTTCTCGAGTTAATTTAATGGAAGGGATTCGTGGGCTTGAATTTTCTGGTTCTGATCGTGCAATTGCATCTCACGTCAAAAACTTACGAATTAAAATAGAAGAGGACAGCAAAAATCCTCGCTATATTATGACCGTACATGGTAGTGGCTATCGTTTCGGTATAAAATAAAAAAGAACAAAGAGCAGAGCGCTCTTTGTTCTTTTTATTTTTTAATCCAATCGCTCTTCAATTTCTGAAGCAATTTCTTCAACAGCTTTGTGATCAATATTGACAACTAAAGCATCTAATTTTTTATAAACCTCTTTCGCATAATCAATTTCTTCTTGAATTCGTTCAGCGTTAACATAACTGACATTTTCACTTAAACCTAGCGAACGTAATCGCGAACGGCGAATTTTTTCAATATATTCTGCAGAACCTATCAAACCAATTACTTTTTGTTCAGGTACTACTGTTAACTCAACTGGTAATGACACTTCTGGTATTAACGGTAGGTTCGCCACCTTGTATGATTTGTTAGCTAAATACATACTTAACGGTGTTTTAGATGTACGCGATACTCCTAATATAATTAAATCTGCTTCACTAAACCCTTTGGGATTCTTACCGTCATCATAACGCACCGCAAACTCTACTGCTTCTGCTTGTTTGAAATAACGTTCATTCATTTGATAAATAGCACCAGGATTTTCAGTTGGTTCCTGTTGGATTTGCTCTGAAATGAGCTTAGTTAATGGACTCATATAGTCAACGTATTGTAAGCCTGTTTCTTTTGAGAAATCCGCCAACTGTTTATTTAATTTTTGACTAACTAATGTTGTCGCAACAATCGCTTCTTCCGACAGGGCATCCTTCAAAATATTAGCTAGTTCTTTTTCACTTGTGACAAATGGAAAACGGCGAACTTGGCGCTCTGTTACAGAATTAAATTGTGCTAAGACAGCATTAATATTTTTTTGAATTGTTTCTCCGACTGAATCGGAAATAATATAAATCGTAATTGGTTTTGCCATCTTATTCACTATATCCTTTCGCCTTATGTCCTTCTGAAACAAAGTGTTCTGTTAATAAGGTCTTAGTTATTTTCCCTACTACTTTATGAGAGGTTTGCGATTCTATAACGGGCAATGAATCCACCTGACTTTTTATTAACAAATCTGCTACATCCAAAATTGTTTGTTCCGGCGTAACCCTTACAATATTTGGCATACGTGACATAATGACCGCTACCGGCAGTGTTTGATCACCTTTGTTTAGTAAACTACGCAACAAATCTTTTCTTGAAACAACACCTGTTAACTGCTTTGAATCTTTTTCTACTATATAAAGGGTCCCTACATCGTACATAAATAAATTTGTGATACAATCTGCCACCGTTGTTGTTTGTGGCAAACAAATAGCTGGCGCCATAATATCTTTGACACGTTGATTGTAAACTGTCTCAAAAAGAAGCGGTTCAACACGACTACCAGAGAAGAAATACCCAACTTTTGGTTTGGCATCTAAAATACCTGTCATTGTCAAAACTGCTAGGTCACTTCGCAGCGTTGGTTTTGTTAAACCTAAACTGGCAGCAATTTTATCTCCACTGATTGGCTGTTCTTTTTTGACTATTTTGATAATTTCTTCTTGGCGTGCCGTTAACTTCATGTGTGATCCTCATCTCTGTTCTAGTACTTTCATTATATATTAGCACGTCTTATTGAGCAATATGTGTTTTATTTAGGGCTGATTGCGCTACCGCTAAACGAGCAACTGGCACGCGATAAGGTGAGCATGATACATAATCTAAACCAATTTTTTCAAAGAAACTAATTGATTCTGGCGACCCACCGACCTCACCACACACACCTATACGTAAATCCGGTTTCGTTTGACGGCCTTTTTTGACTGCCATATCCATTAAGACGCCAACACCGTCTTCATCGACTTGTGTAAATGGATCGTGAGCCATAATCCCATCTGTTAGGTAGTGCCCTAAGAATTTACCTGCATCATCTCTTGAAAAACCATAAGTCATTTGCGTTAAATCATTGGTTCCAAAACTGAAGAAATCTACGGATTCAGCTACTTTATCTGCTGTTAAACAAGCTCTTGGTAATTCAATCATCGTTCCAATTTGATACTCAAACTGAATATTAGCCGCTGCTAATTTTTCTTCAATTACAGCAATTAATTTAGGACGAATCATCGCCGCTTCCCCTTGCTCCGATACTAACGGGATCATGATATGTGGCACAATTGCAATGCCTTTTTGGCGCAAGGTAATTGCGCTCTCAATGATTGCTTGAGCTTGCATTTCGTAAATTTCTGGGAATGTAATGCCTAAACGACAACCACGATGACCGAGCATTGGGTTCGTTTCATGTAATCCTTTAATTTGTTTGTTTAAACGAGAAGCGTTCATTTTTAATTCTTTAGCAATTTCTTCTATTTCATTTATATTTGTTGGTAAGAATTCGTGTAAGGGTGGATCCAGTAAGCGAATGACCATTGGTTTATCTTGACTGATAGCATACATCTCTTCGAAGTCCGCTTTTTGATATGCCAGTAATTTATTTAAAGCTTCGCGTTTTTCATCGTCTTGCTCTGCTAAAATCACTTTACGCATTTCTTTAATACGCTCTTTACCGAAAAACATGTGCTCTGTTCTTGCTAAGCCAATTCCCTGTGCATTAAAATCCATTGCAACTGCTAAATCACGCGCTGTTTCGGCATTACCATATACCTGTAAGTTTGCTACCTCATCGGCCCAAGTTAGTAACGTTTTAATATTATGATCTTCTTCTGCTAAGACTTTTTCTAGCTCTCCTAAATAAATGACACCTGATGTTCCATCTACAGAAATCATTGTCCCTTCCTCAATCATCACATCGTTAACGGTTACAGTCCTAGCTTCTTCATCAATCGCTAATTGTTCACAACCTGTCACACAACAAATCCCCATTCCTCGTGCAACAACCGCCGCATGAGATGTCATTCCACCATGGTTTGTGACAATTGCTTCACTGATAATCATCCCTTCGATATCTTCTGGTGACGTTTCATTTCGCATTAAGACAACTGGTTCGCCAGATTGATGTAATTCGGCAGCTTTAACAGCATCGAAACAAACACGCCCTATTGATGCGCCTGGACTTGCGCCTAAACCTTTAGAAAAGGCTTCTCCATCTTTTAACCCAGCCTCAGAAAACACTGCATGTAATAGTGTTTCAATCATACTTGGTTGAATTTTTAACAACGCTTCTTCTTTCGTTAACAAGCCTTCCTCTACCATTTCAACTGCGATTCTAATAGCAGCTTTGTCTGTCCGCTTACCGTTTCGAGTTTGAAGCATATATAGTTTATTATGCTCGATTGTAAATTCAATATCTTGCATGTCATGGTAATGATTCTCCAACGTTGTAATTAAGCCTGATAATTCTTGATAAACTTCTGGCATGGCATCTTCTAGTGTCGAAATTTTTTCAGGCGTACGAATACCCGCAACAACATCTTCACCTTGCGCATTAATTAAATACTCTCCGAAAAATCCTGATTCTCCAGTTGAAGGATTACGTGAAAAGACAACTCCCGTCCCACTATTTTCTCCACTGTTACCAAAGACCATCGCTTGAATATTAACCGCCGTACCTAAATCATGGTCAATATTTTGTAAGTTTCTATATGTAAAGGCACGCGGATTGTTCCAAGATCTAAAGACCGCCTCTATCGCAACATCTAACTGTTCTCTTGCTGATTGCGGGAATTCTTTTCCTTCTTTTTGATAAACCGCTTTAAATTCAACAATTAATTCTTTTAATTGCTCAATGCTAAATTGATCAACTAGAACACCTGCTGATTCCTCCATTGCTTTGATTTTCAGCTCGAAGCGTTGTTTAGGAATACTGTAAACAACATCTCCAAACATTTGTAGAAGACGGCGATAACAATCGTATGCAAAGTGTTCATCACCTGTTAATTTCGCAAATCCAACCACTGATTGATCATTCAAGCCTAAGTTTAAAATGGTGTCCATCATTCCCGGCATTGAAAATTTAGAGCCACTACGAACAGACACTAATAAACAATTATCTTGTGAGCCAAACGTCTTATTCAATTTAGATTCTAATGTTTTAATTGCAGCGTCTACTTCTTCCTTTAACCTTTCAGGTAACCGATTGTCATTCAAATAGGCCATACATGTTCCTGTCGTAATCGTAAATCCTGGCGGAACTGGTAATCCTAATTTTGTCATTTCTGCTAGGTTGGCACCTTTGCCGCCTAGCTCATCTCTCATCTCTCCGTTACCTTCTAAAAAATCATATACATGCTTAGTCATGATAGTCTCCTTTTTATAGTACGTCTTATTTAATATAATACCGATTATATAGTACGTCTTATTCAAAAACAAGGACATATTAAAAAGCTGTTAGAAAAGGTCCCTTTTCTAACAGCTTTTACTTAATTAAATTCTGCTGGTTGACAGTCTCCTGCTGGTGTCATACCTAATTTTTCCGCTTCTTCAACCGAAGACAGATACACTCTATTTTTCTCTTTAATGTTTATCACACCTTCACAATCAGGTGCGTGATAAACATGGGAATTTGCATTTCCAACAAGAACCACCATTTCAGGTAACGTTTGGGGAATTTCATCTGCAAATGTTTCTTCACTTTCCGTCAATTCTGTTTCTTCAATCTTTTCGACAGTTTCCTCGGTTTCAAACTCTATTGTCTCTTCTTTACTTTTTTCCTTCGTAAGCTTATCCTTAACAGCTGTTTCTTTATGGGGCTTACTGTCTAATTCGTTGGCGTCTGGTAAGACCGCACTAAATAATAAGACCGATGCGATTGCCATAATAATAGCTGATGTTTTCGTTAAGGCGCCAAAGGTTCTTTTACGCCACATCATTAAACCTAATAAAAATAAACAAATACACATGACAACTAAAAGAAGATCGGCCATATTTTTAATAGAGAAGCCGACTAATAGTCCCGAAATTCCAAAAATAAGCATAATAATAAATCCAATTGTTTTCATTTATACCACCACTCTTGATCAATATACTTTTATTATAACCTATCTTAAACATAAAAACTTCCTCTTAAACATAATAGACATGACTTTAATTAAATATTAATTACTCGTTTAATCTGCTGTAAAAAAACATATTGTTTTGTGATGTCAATTATCAGTGTTATAATTAGCTCATATTAAAGAAGGAGTTGAATGATTTATGAAACCAGAAGAATTATTTGAAAAAGCTAAAGAAATGTTAAACGATGGTAAATTAGATGAAGCTAAAGAATTCATCGAAGAACACAAAGAAGATATTGGTGAGAAAATTCATGACTTAACTGATATGTTTGGCGACAATGCTGAAGGTATCTTAAACAAAGTTAAAGGTTTATTTGGTAAAAAATAACCTCCAAGAAGAGAGCGCGTTTGCGCTCTCTTTTTTTGTTGGTTTACTTTTCCAGATACTATATGATATAGTATTGGAAACTAGATAACTACTAAGGAGGCTGTATGAAAGATATCATCCTGGCAACTGACTGGCAAAAAACGTTACACAATTTAAAACTACCGCGTTGGAGTGAGTTACCTGATATTCCAGTATACATGGACCAACTCGTCACACTTGTCCAACGCTATACTCAACCTTTTTCTGTTAGCATCGATAATCAACCATTGATTACTTCTTCAATGGTCAATAACTACGTTAAACAAAAATTAATTCTCCCACCTGAAAAGAAAAAATATGACCAACGTCATTTGGCAAGATTAATTATTATTACCACTTTAAAACAGTCTTTCGATATGACCATAGTTCAGCAAGGAATTATTCAACAAATTGAAGCTAGTACTAATTACGAACAAGCTTACGATCATTTCTGCCAAGAAATGGAAGACACGGTTGAATTATTCTTAATAAATTCCACTACCGATCAAATTGAAGTTAGAATTGCTAATCCGCTGTACCAACCAATTCAAATGGCAACTATCACATTGGTTGCAAAACTAGTCACAGAACGAACGATTCAAAGCATAAACAAAACACTTAAAGAAAATGAGGAAAAATAAATGACAAAACAAATTGCGCTTTTAGTTGATTCAGGCATGACTCTACCAGAAGAAATTCTTGCTTTGCCAGGTGTCTATGAAATCCCCTTAAATATTATTTATAAAGATGCTGTCTATACAGATAAGGTAGATATCACAGCCGAAGATATCTACGCCCGATTAGATGAGGAAATCCCTTCGACTTCTTTGCCAAGTGGTCAAACAATTCATTACATTATGGAAAAAATTATTGCTGACGGCTATCAAGAACTTTTAATTGTGACTATCTCTAGCGGTCTAAGCGGTACGCACAACGCTGTGAAATTAATTGCTGAAGATTTCCCACAATTAACATGTGCCTTAATTGATACAAAGAGTATCACACTTGGCGGCGGGCTTCAGGGGGCCTACGCTAAAGAACTAATCGATCACGGTCTATCGCTAACAGAATGTGAAGAAAAATTAAACACACTTGTCTCAGAATCACGCGTTTATTTTAGTTTACCGACGTTAGAATATTTAAAAAAAGGTGGCCGCATCGGACTAGTTTCCTCTGTTATTGGATCCGCATTAAATCTACATCCTGTTGTTTCTTGTAATGAAGATGGCGTTTATCATACTGCTGCCAAAGCCCGTGGCCGAAAACGTAGTGTGGCTAAGATGGTAGAAACAGCTTCAGACTTTATTGGCGACTCAACTTCTTATGATATGGGTGTTGCCCATGCATTTTGCGAAACTGATGCCAGAAATCTAGCTGCGTTTCTTAAAGATACATTCCCACACATTAGAAATTTTTATTTTGAACAAGCTAGTCCCGCTTTAGGGATTCACACTGGCCCTGATGCATTCGGCATGACCGTTCTAAAACATAATTAAAAGCCCTGACCATTTGGTCAAGGCTTTTTTATTTAGTTAAAATACTTCATCAATCATTTGTTGAATAGCGTGGATAGAGTCTTGCATTTTTTGTTGCTCCATATCATTCAACGGAATCTCAATCACACATTGGATCCCTTCGCGGGTGATAACTGCTGGCGAACCAATGTATAAATCTGATGCACCATATTGCCCATTCAATTGGACAGATAATGGTAAAATAGCATGCTCATCATCAAAAATGGCTTTCGTAATTCGAGCTAAAGAAATAGCAATCCCATAATACGTTGAGCCTTTTCTTTCAATGATTCGATAGCCTGCGTCACGAACATCCTCAACTAATTGGATTAAGCTTTCTTCAGTCACTTCTGGGCGTTTTTTCACCCATTCGTAGACCTGTAGTCCACCAATATTTGCATGTGACCAAACCGGGAACTGAGTATCGCCGTGTTCACCAATAATATACGCTTGAATATCACGTGGATCTGCTTGGATGATTTCAGCTAACGATTTTTTGAAACGTGCACTGTCTAAGGTCGTACCTGAACCAATCACACGTGATGCTGGCAAGCCAGAAAACTTCTGAACAGCATAAGCCATAATGTCCACAGGGTTATTTGCCACTAAGAACATGCCATCAAAACCACTTGCCATCACTGAATCAACAATATCTTTAGTAATTTTTAAATTGATATGTAATAAATCCATCCGCGTCTGATCAGCGGTATTTGTTGCTCCCGCCGTAATAACAACTAAGTCTGCATCATGACAGTCATCATACGTAGCTGCATAAATCTTTTTAGGTGACGTGTATGCTAAGCCATCAGATAAATCAATCGCGTCGCCTTCACTCTTACCATGATTCAAATCAATAATCCCTAATTCTTTACCAATATTTTGATTAACTAAAGCAAAAGCATAACTTGAACCTACCGCACCTGCTCCAACTAAAATAATTTTTTGTTTATCTCTATTTTTCATCTTGCTCACCCTTTCACAATCTTTATAAGTTTATTTTACTACCTTTCAGAATAAAAAGAAACCTTATTGCTCGGGATCTTTGTGAAATGAAAAAACCACCTATAAAAGGTGGTTTAAATGATTAAATTTTGCCTTCTGCTTTTAATTTAACAGTTAATTTTTCAAGCATTTCTTTTGTCATGCCATCTAAATCAAATTTAGGAGCGAAGTCCCACTCATCTTTCGCGCAAGTAGCATCGATTGAGTTAGGCCATGATTCAGCAATACCTTGACGAATAGGGTCAACATCGTAGCCCATTTCAAATTCAGGCATAACTTTTTTGATTGATGCAGCAATTTCTTCTGGAGTGAAGGCCATTGCAGTAATATTGAAAGCGTTACGGTGTACTAAACGATCCGCATCAGCGTTCATTAATTTAACGATAGCCTCAATAGCATCGTCCATATACATCATATCCATTGAAGTTCCTTCAGCGATAAATGATTTGTATGAACCTGATTTAAGTGCTTCATAATAGATGTCAACAGCGTAGTCAGTCGTACCGCCACCTGGCTCAACTTTGTAAGAAATTAAACCTGGGAAACGGACTGAACGTGTATCAACACCATATTTAGTGTGGTAGTAGTCAGCTAATAATTCACCAGCAACTTTAGTCACACCGTACATTGTAGTTGGACGCATGATATCGTCTTGAGGTGTGTTGTCTGATTGTGAGTTTGGACCATATGCAGCGATTGATGATGGTGCAAAGAATTTAGTGTTTAGTTCGCGAGCGATTTCTAAACCATTCATTAAACCAGTCATGTTTAAGTTCCAAGCAAACGCTGGACGAGCTTCAGCTGTAGCTGAAAGTAAAGCTGCTAAGTGGATGATTGTATCCACTTCATATTTTTTAGCTAATTCTAAGAATTTATCGTAGTCAGTTACATCTAAAACTTCGAAAATTCCTTCTTCACATACTGGGCTACCTTCGATAGTACGGATGTCAGTAGCGATAACGCTATCCATGCCGTTATCTTGACGTAGACGGTAAACTAATTCTGATCCGATTTGGCCTAATGAACCTGTTACTAATACTTTTTTCATTTGAAAGACTCCCTTATTATTTATTTGATTTTAGTGTTTTAAATTAGATTAAGTCGAACTCTTTACCAACTTTTTCATAGATAGCTAATGCATTATCTAACATTTCTTTTGTATGAGCTGCAGTTGGCATGTTACGTACACGTCCAGTTCCTAGTGGTACTGTTGGGAATACGATTGATTTAACATAAACGCCTTCTTCATATAAACGTTTACTGAAATCTTGTGCTTTTTGCTCATCACCAATGATTACTGGCGTGATTGGTGTTTCTGAAATACCTGTTTCAAATCCCATAGCGTTTAATTTTTCTTTAAAGTATGTTGCATTTTCCCAAAGTTTTTCATTTAAGCTAGTGTCCGCATCTAAAATTTCTAATGAACGTTTAGCTGCTGCTGCATCTGCTGGAGATACGGCTGTTGAGAATAAGAATGGACGAGAACGCACTTTTAACCAGTCGATTAAATCTTGTGTTCCGGCAACATATCCACCAACAACACCAATTGCTTTAGAAAGCGTTCCGATTTGGAAATCAACTTCTTTTTCTAAACCAAAGTGTTTAACTGTTCCGTGACCATGACCTAAGACACCTGAACCATGAGCGTCATCAACATATACCATTAAGTCGAATTCTTTAGCGATTTCAACGATTTCTGGTAATTTAGCGATATCTCCATCCATTGAGAAGACACCATCTGTAATGAACATTGCTTTTTCATATAAACCTGACTCACGTACTTCTTTAGCTTTAGCAGCTAAATCTTCCATGTCAGAGTGATTTACACGGACAATTTTAGCACCTGATAAACGACAACCATCAATGATTGATGCGTGGTTTAATTCATCAGATAAGATAACATCTTTTTTACCCATAACTGCTGAAATAGCAGCCATGTTACAGTTGAATCCTGATTGGTAAGAAATAGCAGCTTCAGTTCCTTTGAACTTAGCTAATTCTTTTTCTAACTCTAAATGGATTTCTAATGTTCCGTTGATTGTACGAACGGCACCAGAACCTGCTCCCCATTTGTCGATAGCTTCTTTAGCAGCTGTCGTTAGACGTTCGTCAGTTGCTAAACCAAGATAGTTATTTGATGATAAGTTGATTAACTCTTTTCCACCAACTTGGATCATTGGACCATTAGCACTTTGTAATGGTTCGATTTCATTGTAAAGACCTTTTGATTTTAAATCGTTAAGGTTTGATTGTAAAAACTCGTTTAATTCTTTACTCATAAATATTCCCTCCACTTGTTTAATTGACTTTGTGAAAATCAATTTTATTTAATACCTACATCTTATAAATACTACAAAATAACCTTTAATTCAACCGCTTCCATTAGATACTTAACTCATTCTAATAATTCAACTGAAATTCTTATTTTTCAGCAATTTTTTCGACTAAAATTCGTGAAACGTTTAGCAAATTCAGCTTTACAAATAACAAGTTTATAACTTCACAAACTTCCATTTTTAACCTAACGCCACATCTAAAACCATCATAATAATAAAGCCAACCATCACACCAAAAACAGCGTGGTGGTTTTTACTAGATGAATTTTGTTGTGCTTCTGGTATCAATTCTTCAACCACAACATAAATCATTGCTCCAGCCGCAAATGCTAAAGCATACGGTAAAACAAATGTTAATTTAGTAACTAATATCGCACCTAAAACACCGGCAATTGGTTCAACAATCCCTGATGCCTGACCATAAAGGAAGGATTTCCAACGACTCAACCCTTCCTGTCTTAGAGGAATTGAGACTGCTGCACCTTCAGGGAAGTTTTGAATCCCAATCCCGATAGCTACTGACATTGCCGCTAATACTCCTGCTACTGGATCCGCCATTTGATTTGCCGCACCAAAGGCCACACCGACAGCTAAACCTTCTGGAATATTATGCAATGTTATTGAGAAAACAAGTAAAATGGTTCTCTTTAAATGACTTTCCATTCCTTCTCGCTCTTGATTAGGACCAAAATGCATATGCGGTATCACACGATCCGCTGCATATAAAAATAACCCTCCAGCTGCAAAACCTATCCCTGCTACAAGCCAAGGTATTGACCCATTCTCCGTTGCTTGTTCAATTGCTGGATCTAATAATGACCAAAAACTTGCTGCAATCATAACCCCTGATGCAAAACCTAACATCAAATTTAGAATATCTTTTTTGATATCTTTAAAGAAAAAAACCAATGCAGCACCTAATGCTGTCATCCCATAAGTAAACAATGTCCCTGCTAACGCCTGTTGCCAGGGAGACAACCCGACTAACCAATCTAGCATACTACGCCCCCTTAACCCTTTAATATTATTGTTATATATTAAGTTTAACATAGGATTTTATAACAGCCTAACATATCGATTTACCTGCGTTTCTAACGAAAAAAAAAGACCTATTATAAAATAGGTCTCTTTATAGATGTTATTTCCATGGGTGAATTTTTCTTATGATCTAAACCGTTTAATTTGGTTTTGCATCACTTGATTATGACTAATTAAATAGATGACAAAAATTTTAATCGGAATTAAAATAGCTGCTTTCCCTAAACGTAATGGAACCTGAGCTAAAACACCCGGTCCTGGTGCAATCATATACAGCCATACAGTATTTAAACCTAATTCAATGACTAAACCAACAATTAAACTTGCAACGATGATTCGTTTTAAACTCATCTCTTTTTTATAAAAAAAGAAACTGTAAACTAGTCCTGTCAGTAGGGCCGAAAGCGAAAACCCTGGAAAATAAGGACCGGTACTTCCGAAGACAATAATCCCCACAAAATCTGCTAATAATGTTCCTACACCTGTAATCCAGGGATTAAACATCATCGACATAATGACGATTGGGACAAACGTAAAACCAATTCTAACAAATGGCGTTTGAATTGACAAAAAGCGCGTCAAAATAATTTGCATCGCCATCAAGATACCCATTAAAGCAATCGTTCTCGTACTCATTTTTCTTTTATTCATTGCGCATCTCCTTGATAGAGTTGCTACATTTTAATGCAGCGAATGCGAAAATAAAACCGCGATAAACTCTACACAATATTAACTATTTCCGTGAGCACCCTTCTCACATAAATAATATCGTTGAGTTAATACCTTCGTTCGAATAGCAACATCCCATCCATTCGACACTTAACGCTTTATTTCCTACTCTGATTATTTGGTAACGAATTACCTTCTATACTATAGCATATCTTCTACTTAATTTTACTTCAAAATGCATACAAAAAAGCTATTCATTTGAATAGCCTTAACCTAACGCATTTGATAATTTTGCAAACTCTTCCAATGATAATGTTTCACCACGACGTTTAGGATCAATCCCTGCAGTTTCTAAAGCTTTCGCTAACCGCTCTTTAATAGCTTCTTCCTTGCCATAAGTCGCTTGCAAGTTGTTCCAGAGTGTTTTACGTCTTTGTTGGAAAGCAGCTTTTGTTAATTTAAAGAAAGCTTTTTCATCATTAACTTCCACCGCTGGTTTATCCCGACGAACTAGTTTAATAATCGCTGAATCAACGTTTGGCTGTGGAATAAAGGCTGTTTTTGGAACAATAAAAGCGACACTCGCCTCCATATAATATTGAACAGCAATTGATAATGAACCATAAGCTTTTGTACTTGGCTTAGCTGTAATCCGATCTGCTACTTCTTTTTGCATCATAACAACCATCTCTGACACATTTAAATCCGATTCTAAAAAGTGCATCATAATTGGTGTTGTAATGTAATAAGGTAAATTAGCAACCACTTTGATTGGTAAATCTTGTTTAAATGTTTCTTTCGCAATAGTTGTTAAATCTGCTTTTAGGACATCTTCATTAACAACTGTCACATTAGGGTAAGGTGACAGTGTCTCCTCTAAAACTTCAATTAAACGACCATCTATTTCAAAGGCTAAGACCTCTTTAGCCGAGCGTGCTAAATGTTCTGTTAAAGCACCAATACCCGGTCCAACTTCAATCGCATTTGAAGTTTCATCTAACTCAGCAGCTTCCACAATATTTCTAAGAATATTAGGTTCTGTTAAAAAATTCTGCCCTAGACTCTTTTTAAATTGAAAGCCATATTTTTTTAAAATATCACGCGTGCGACTTGGTGTTGCTATATCTTTATACTCCACGTTTTTCCTCCTCTAGAACCTCTATCATAGCGGCCGCTAGTTCTTCTTCTGTAATACGAAAAGCTAATAATCTTTTTTCTAATTGCTTCGCATTCGTATAACCAATTCGTAATTTATTTCCTAATTGTTCTCGACGTCTCTTAGCTTTAGGTCCCGCAATCAATCCTAAACCAATCAAAACTTCTCGCGGAATCATTTCTGAGATATTGTCATCTAACGTTGGTGTCATCACATGTTTCAACGCTTTTTCAATCGCTCCCTTTGAAGCATGCTCCACGCCAAGACTTTTACCTCTAGAACTTGAAGAAGGCTCACCTTCTTCACGAGTAATAAAAGCATGTTTAACACCTGGCACTTCAGCAGTAATAATCTTACGAATTTTTTCTCCCGAAAAATCAGGATCAGTCAGTACGATGACTCCTCTGACTTCTTGGGCTAAACGAATTCGTTCTAGAATCGCTTCATCTATTGCTGAACCAATCGTTTCAATCGTATCTACTTCTAAAAATTGTTGTAAACGTTTTGTATCATCTTTTCCTTCTACAACAACCATTTCATTAATTTTTTGTTTTTTTACCATGAGCTAATTTAACCTAAATAGTTTATGAGCATTACGTGTTGTCTCTTCCGCTATCCTTTCCCATGGTTCATTTCGTAACTCCGCTATCCGTTCAGCCACATAACGTGTAAACCCAGGTTCATTACGCTTCCCTCGATAAGGAACTGGCGCTAAATACGGAGCATCTGTTTCGATTAATAGTCTTTCAAGAGGGACTAACTTAGCCACATCATGAACTTCAATAGCTTTTTTAAAAGTTACCACACCGCTTAATGAAATGTGCATACCTAGATCAATAAAACGTTCCATCCATTCCGAATCACCACTAAAACTATGCATAATACCACCCGCTTCAGGTACCTGCTCATCTTTAAGAATACGATAGGTATCTTCCATGGCATCTCGCGTGTGAATGCTAATCGGTAGATTATGTTCTTTGGAAATGGCAATTTGACGACGAAACACTTTTTCTTGAACGTCTTTTGGATCTTCCATCCAATAGTAATCCAAACCAATTTCACCTAAAGCGACTACTTTCGGTAAGGTTAGTTTCATTTCTAAATCTTTTTCAATCTCTTTTGAATAATTACCAGCTTCAGTCGGATGCCAACCAATAATACTGTATAAATGATCATACACTTTGCTCAGTTCTAATGACTTTTTGATTGTCGGAATATCAAAACCAACAATGGCCATTTCAGTCACTCCTAACTCAGCAGCACGTTGAATAGTTTCTGGAATATCATCTTTAAACTGGTCAACATTTAAATGGGTATGGGTATCAAAAATCATTCTTTTTACTCCTCTCATCTATACGGCAAAACGATTGAAGGCATTCCCTTCAATCGTTTGAAACCTTAGGCAATCACTGAACCGTTCGGAACGCCTTTAGGTGCTTCCATAATTTGTAACTTACCATCAAATTCAGCTGATAGGATCATTCCTTGACTAATTTCACCACGTAATTTCCTTGGTGTTAAGTTAGCAACTACCATCACTTTCTTACCAACTAAATCTTCTGGGTTCGGATAAAATTCTGCCACACCTGATAAGATTTGACGGTGATTTTTATCACCTGCATCTAAACGGAATTGTAATAATTTATCGGCACCTTTGACTTTTTTACAATCAATAACTTCTGCTACTTTAATTTCCACTTTGTCGAAATCATCATAAACAATTGCTTGTTCTTTGACGCTAACCAATTCTGTTTCAGTTGGATCCCACGTGAAATCCTCAGCATTTTCACTAGCTTTTTCATTCATTTTTTCTTTAATATAAGCGACTTCTTCTTCCGTATCTAAACGCGGGAAGATTGGTTGACCTTTACTGATTACTTTTGTATCAATTGGGAACTCACCAAAACGAATTTCTTCGATCCCCATATCCGAATCATCTAAACCAAGTTGCGCAAAAATTTTCTTAGGCGCTTCTGTTAAAATCGGTTGTAATAATAATGCTGCAATTCTCAAACTTTCAGCTAAATGAACCATTACACTATCTAACTCTGCTTTTTTCTCTGGATCCTTAGCCAACACCCAAGGCGCTGTTTCATCAATATACTTATTGGCGCGAGAGATTAACACCCAAATTTCTTGTAGGGCAACACTAAACTCCATGTTATCCATTGCTTTGTGATATTTACCAATCACGTTGGCAGCTGTTGTTGATAGCTCACCATCAAAATCAGTTACAAGTGAAGCGTACTTAGGAACCACACCATCACAATATTTATTAATCATTGCAACCGTTCTGTTCAACAAGTTCCCTAAATCATTAGCTAAATCATAATTAACACGGGCTACAAATTCTTCTGGCGTGAAGACACTGTCATTTCCAAATGGAATAGCACGCAATAGATAATAACGTAATGCATCCAAGCCGTAACGTTCAATCAGCATATCAGGATAGACAACGTTCCCTTTTGATTTAGACATCTTCCCATCTTTCATCACGATCCAACCATGTGCATAAACTTTCTCTGGTAATGGTAAATCTAATGCCATTAACATAATTGGCCAATAAATCGTGTGAAAACGTACGATTTCTTTCCCAACCATGTGGACATTAGCCGGCCAGAATTTTTGAAAATTTTCATCATCTTGACTGCCATATCCTAATGCAGTGATATAGTTAGATAACGCGTCAATCCAAACATATACAACATGTTTAGGATTACTTGGGACAGGCACTCCCCACGAGAATGTTGTTCTTGTCACTGCTAAATCTTCCAGTCCAGGTTTTATGAAATTATTGATCATTTCATTTTTACGTGATTCTGGTTGAATAAAATCTGGGTTCTCTGCATAGTATTCAAGTAAACGGCCAGCATACTTACTCATTCTGAAGAAATAACATTCTTCTTTAACTAATTCGACTTCATGACCACTCGGCGCTTTCCCACCGATAACTTTTCCGTTATCATCATGGAAAACTTCCATCAACTGACTTTCAGTAAAATATTCTTCATCAGAAACAGAGTACCAGCCTTCATACTCACCTAAATAAATATCCCCTTGCGCTAATAAGCGTTCGAAAATTTGTTGGACACGTTCCACATGTTCTGGATCTGTTGTACGAATAAATTTATCATTTGTGATGTCTAAATCTTTCCATAACTTTTGAACATCAACCGCCATTTGATCAACATACTGTTGGGGAGAAATATTCATTTCTTCTGCTTTTTGTTCAATCTTTTGGCCATGTTCATCTAAACCTGTTAGATAAAAAACTTCATGCCCTGTTAAACGTTTATAACGCGCTACAGCATCGCAAGCAATCGTTGTATACGAGCTACCAATATGTAATTTACCACTTGGATAGTAAATTGGCGTTGTTATATAAAATGGTTTCTTTTCTGTCATTTCAAATGACCTCCTTTTAAACTAGCGCCTTACTATGTAGCACCGTTTATAATCAGGTATAATTATATCATATTTGCGGACAAAATCAGCATTAAAAACATGGAATTCTCACTGGTCCCACTATATTATTAAAAGTAACTAAGAAGTTCTAGCTTACTTCCTTCGAAGTGTAGTAATTAATTGAAATAACCTGTATATTATATCTAAATAATCTTGTTTAAAAATTCAATTGGAGGGAAACACATGGAAGAACAAATCATTCAACACTTGCCTAAAATCGAATTACATTGTCATTTGGACGGCTCTGTTCGTCCTCACATATTAGAAAGATTAGCTCAAGAACAAGGAAATCCTCTCCCTTATAGCAGTGCCGAACTAGCTTCAAAATTAACTGCCCCAGAAGATTGCGAAAGTTTACTAGAATACTTAGAACGTTTCGACATAGTGCTCCCTTATTTACAAACAGCGGAAGCGATTGAATTAATTTCATATGACTTAATTGAACAAGTTGCTGAAGAAAATGTTGCTTATATTGAAGTTCGTTTCGCACCTTTACTTTTTGCGCATCAAGGATTAACAATTAATCAAATTGTTGAGGCTGTTATTGCTGGTTTGAAACGTGGTGAAGAAGTATTCGGTGTAAAATCAAACGCTTTATTATGCGGGATGCGTCACCACACAAATTCGGATAACAAAGCTGTTGTCGAAGCCACAAAAAATTATTTAAACAATGGTGTAGTAGGATTTGACATCGCTGGTGATGAAGCCCAATTCCCAGCAGATTTATATACTGACCTCATCACACTTGCAAAAAAATATGCTATCCCTCTAACGCTACACGCAGGAGAATGTGGTTGCCCTCAAAACGTTTTGACCTCTATCAAGTTAGGAGCAACTCGTGTCGGGCACGGCATTGCCATTGCAAAGGACGATGCCATCCTAGCAGAATGCAAAGAACGCGGCACCGTTATCGAAATGTGCCCTACAAGTAATTTCCAAACTAAAGCTGTCACAAAATTAGAAGACTACCCTTTCAAAAAATTTATGGATGCTGGTTTAAATATTTGTATTAATACTGATAATCGAACTGTTTCAAACACTACGCTTACTAAGGAATATACTAAGCTTCACAAATGGTACAATATCGATTACCGTTGCATGGAACAACTAAATCACAACGCTGTTAACGGCGCATTCATTTCGGATAACGAAAAAGAACAATTACACACTTTACTAAAAACGGCATATTACGACTATAAATAAAAAAGCTAGGCATACGCCTAGCTTTTTTATTTTAAATGATCAATTAACTTTTCAGCTACTCCCTCAGGAAGACCACTACTAATCAATTCTTCTTTTGAAGCTTCTTGAATATTTTTATACGATTTAAATTTTTTCAAAAGCTGTTGTTTTCTCTTGGGACCAAGTCCATCAACACCATCTAATTTCGAAGCAAAACTGGTTTTACTTCTTAGCTGACGATGGAAAGTTATGGCAAAACGGTGGACCTCATCCTGTATTCTTTGTAGCAAGAAAAACTCAGCTGAATTCCGTTTCAGAGGGATGACATGGTGATCCGCACCATAAATCAATTCACTCGTTCGATGTTTTTCATTTTTAACTAACCCCGCAATCGGAATGCTTAATCCTAGCTGATTTTCGAGGACCTCCCGCGCAGCTTCAACCTGTCCTTTACCTCCATCAATTAAAATTAAACCTGGTTTTTCAAGCTCATCCTTTAATACTCTTGAATAGCGACGATAGATTACTTCCCTCATCGAAGCATAGTCATCTGGACCAACTACTGTTTTAATTTTATATTTTCGATACTCATTTTTAACTGGTTTACCATCAACAAAAACCACCATAGCAGAAACCGGATTAGTCCCCATAATATTCGAGTTATCAAAAGCCTCAATCCGGTGCAACGAGGGTAGATTCATAGCACCCGCTAATCGGTCAATCGCTCCTACACTACGTTCTTGTTTTTTTATTGTTAAATCAAACTTTTCCTTCAACGCCACATCAGCATTTTTAGATGCCAGTTGAACTAACTTTTTCTTTTCACCCCGTTGCGGTTGAGTCACTTTGACACCTGGAACTAATAAACTAACATCACTAATCGTAAGCGTTTCTGGAATAAAAATTTCCTTTGGCAATAAATGCCGACCCTCATCATAAAATTGTCCAATATATGTTAGCAAGTCGTCTGTCGCTTCTCCATAAAATGGAAATAAAGATACATCACGTTCAATAATTTTACCTTGTCTTACAAAGAAAACTTGTACACACATCCAGCCTTTATCCACTGAAAAACCAAAAACATCACGATTGACAAAGTCTGTTTGCGTCATTTTTTGTGGCATCATTACGGACTCTATCGATGACAACTGGTCACGGTATTCTGCCGCTTTTTCAAACTCAAGATTGTTAGCTGCTGCTGTCATTTTTTCTTTTATTTCAGCTTGTATCCCCCAATAATTACCACTTAGGAATTTTTTAATTTCTGTTCTCATTTCTAAAAACACTTGCGGATTCACATCAAAATAACCCGGACATAAACACTGCCCCAGGTGGTAATAGAGACAAGGTTTTTTAGCAGATAAACTACACTTTCTTAATGGATATAATCTATCCAACATTCTTTTCGTTTCATTCGCCGCCTTAACATCAGGATAAGGACCAAAGTAATCGGCATGATCTTTCTTAATTTCTCTCACAATCTTTAATTGAGGATACTTTTCATTAGTAATTTTTATGAACGGGTAACTCTTATCATCCTTTAACAGAATATTATATCGAGGTTTATTTTCTTTAATTAGATTAATTTCTAGCAAAAGCGCTTCTTTATTTGACTCTGTCACAATATATTCAAAATCAGCAATTTCGCTAACTAACTTCTCAGTTTTGGTATTATGGCTTCCCGTAAAATAAGAACGAACACGATTTTTCAATATTTTTGCTTTTCCTACGTAAATAATATCTCCGAATTCATTCTTCATCAAATAACACCCTGGCTGTTCAGGTAATAATTCTAATTTCCCTTTGATTCGTTCATTCATTGGTTCACCTACTTTCGACTATTAAGATGCCTTTATATCATTATAGCAAAATACTCTTTTAAATACTTTTACCCCGTTTTAAATATAATATTTTACGTAACTTACTAATGATAACAAACGGGGAGGAGCAAGTTATGTTAAATGCCACACTTTTCTATATTGGCTGTTGTTTTGGTTCATTTCTCAATCAAGTTGCTTTAAAAAATGTACTAACAATTAATTTTCAAAGGTCCACTTGCGATTCATGCTCAAAACAATTAACGTGGTATGATCTAATCCCATTATTTTCATACATATTATATAGAAGAAAATGTCGATATTGTAATTTTCCCATTGCATATTCATATTTAATCGCTGAGTTGATTTGCGGCGCCTTGTTCATTTTAATTTTCTGCATACAGCAATTGCAATCAATTATTATAATCACCACGCTAATCCTCGCATATTTATACAGTTTAATGGATTATTATCATTTAGAAATCAATCCAACACTTTTTTATCTACCTAATATTCTTCTTTTAGTAACTGTTGTCAGCATAAATGGCATAACCGAAACATTACATATATCTTTCACTTTCTTACTGTTTATTGTTTTATTTAGCATTACTAAACTACTTCCTAATTCCCTTGGGGGAGCGGATATAAAAATTATCCTTTCATGGAGCATTTTTTTTGAACCATCAATTATTCTAATAACATTAATCCTATCCTCGGGAATAGGGCTATGTTACTCACTTCTAATGACGAAAACTAACACCTCGCCATTCATTCCATTTTTAACACTTGGCTTATTACTTGCACTATTGTTAAATAAATAAAATAAAAAAACCAACTCAATTGAGTTGGTTTGACATTTTAAATTAGTTTACACGTACTGCGAAATCTGGTGAATACCATGCAAAGTTCGAAGTCGTTACTGTTTGGCCTTCAGTTGGTGCATGAACATATCCTGTTCCACCAGTTGAAATAGCTACATGATGAGTACCACCTTGTGGTCCCCAGAACAATAAATCTCCTGCTTGTGCTTGTGATAATGGGATCACAGTTCCAGCTGATTCTTGAGGAACTGTCCAACCACCAATTTCTTTACCTGTTACTGCACGATATACATACGCTGTAAAACCAGAACAGTCAAATGATTCAGGACCTTTAGCGCCCCAAACATATGGTTTACCAATATGTTTCATTGCTTCAGCAACAATTGCTGAACCACTTGCGTTAGGATTAGCTGGCGTCGTTGGCACTTCAGGCTTTTGAACAGGCGCTTCAGTTTCAGGTGTCGTTTCCTCTTTTGGAGCTTCCGTTTGAGGCGTTGTTTCCTCTTTTGGAGCTTCCGTTTGAGGCGTTGTTTCACCTTTTGAAACTTCAACTTCTTCTCTTGAACTTTCTGCTTTAGCAACTGCTTTTTCTTGTTTTTCTAATGCTTTTTCAGCTGCTTTAGCTTCAGCTAAAAATTCATCTTTTTTAGATTTTTCAGTTGCTTTTTCAGCTGCTAAGCCATTTGAAACAGCAGCTTTTTGAAGTTCTTGAGTGATTAACTCACCTTTTTTAGCTTCTAATTTAGCAGCGTTGTTTTGAATTGTTGCAACTTTTTCTTCTGTTGCTTCTTTTTTCTTTTCAACTGCTTTTTTATCTTGCTGTTGTTCAACCATTAAATCATTTCCGGCACCAACTAAACGAGTTGCAGCTGCTACTCGAGTAATGGCTTCTGAAACTGATTCAGCATTTAAAACGGCATCAATAAAAGTTGTCCCTTTACGATCTGTTTGAACTGATCTTGCTTGATCTTTAATCGCTGCTTCACGTTTTTCAATACGTTCTGTTAACGATGTGATTTCTTTAGTTAATTTTTTAGTTTCTTTATTTAACGAAACTTGCTCAGCTTGTAATGCTGATGCTTTCGCTTGAATATTTGCAATATTTTCTCTAACTGAAGTTAATTCAGCATTTGCTGCTGCTTCTTTAGAACTTAAGTCTGATATTTTTTTGTCTGAGTCAGTTGCTGGACTAGCGCTTGATAATACAGGTAGTACTGTTGCACCAAACATCATTGAACTGATCATTACTGTTGATAAAATACGTTTTTTCAAGGTTGTTACCTCCGAAGTTTTTTCTTTTTCTAAGTTTCATATAGGGCAATCCCCTATTCAACATTCAAATAATATCATAGCAACATGTCAACTGTATAATAGAAATGTTACAATCATGTTTCAATTACACGTTAGCCTTTTTTAAGAACTTATTAATTGGAAAACTTAACAATAAACAGGCCACTATATTAAACATCAATGTCGGTCCCAAGTTCCCTACTACATACCTTGCAACGCCTGGCGTTCTTAGGTTGAATACCACTTGTAGTAAGTACGCACTACTATCCATTATTGTTATGAAAACAATTAAACCTAAGATAATACTTAACATGTTAATAGGGACATGTTTAAATACCAGATATACAAGTAATACTGTTAATGGTAAAACAACCATATTTATTCCAATAATGCCATAATAGTAAATATCAAAAAGTAAGCCAATAAACATACTAGTTATTACCATATATCGTTTCGAATACCAAATGCTTGCCAATATTAACGCAATCAAAAGTAAGTGACTGTTTAAAAAAGCCTGATTAGTCATCACACTTCTTAAACCGCGACTAAGTTGTCCATCCAACAGGGTTAAGATAAACAATAGAACTGGTAGCACAATCTTAAATATCTTTTGCTTATCCATTCTTCTTAACCTTCACTTTCTGCTAAGCGTTTGATAACCGTTACAAACGAAATATCATACATTGAATTTATTGGTTTTATATAGACTTCTTTATCGAGACCTAAACCATTTTTTTTGATTCCAACAACTTCTCCAACTATTAAACCACTCGGAGAATTACCTCCTAAACCTGAGGTAGTTACTTTATCACCTGACTTCAACCCATCTAATGAAGTTAATTGGTTCACGATAAAATGACCGCTTTTTTCCTCATAACTTGCTAACAACCCGTAAGACATGTCGCCTTTGTCTGGAGAAATCATAACCGGATACTTGTTAACACTTTGATTATTCGATGTTAGTAGCTCTACTTTTGAAGATAACTTATTGACTTCAATTATTCGACCAATCAAACCTTCAGATCCCATAACCGGCATATCAACTTCTACACCTGCATCTTTACCTTTATCAATAATCAAAATATTTTGCCATGTGTCAGGAGAGCGACTAATAACACTGCCTGTGATTTTTTCATAACTTGACAAACTATCTGACATTTCAAGTTGATTTTTCAAATCTTTATTTTCTTTTTTAAAATTTTCATTTTCTCCTTGGATAACAGCATAACTGTCTAAACGTTTTTTTAATCTAGCATTCTCGTCAAATGTATTAAATAAATTTCCAATCGAATCAGTTAAATTACTAATCGCTTTTACAGGAGCCGAAACAATTTTATCTACGGTTCCTACAAAATCATTTGTTGAGGATTGAACAACTCCCGTTTCTTTAGTTTCATTTCTTTTAAGCGCAGAAAAACTAACTAAAAAAACAACTGCCAACACTAATGAAATAAGAATGATTATTTTTTTATTTGAATTCATATCCTTCACATCACTACGCCCCAATCTTGAAATTACTATTGCTAACTATTTTAACATTCTTTTAATAGTTTTTCTATTTTATCATGCTTATCTTTATAAAAAATAAAAAAGCCCCAAGAGGGCTTTTATTTTTTATCCTTTATATGCTGCTTCGATAATCCCTTTTAATTCTGAAATTAAAGGCTCTTTAGGATTTGCAGTTGTGCATTGATCTTCGTAGGCAAGTTCTGCCAAGCGATCCACTGTACTATTTAATTGTTTGTCAGTTACACCTTGTGCTTTAAAACTCATATCTATGCCTACACGTCTTCCTAAATCAGTTACTTCATTAGCAAGCGACTCAACCAATTCTGTTGTTGTTGTTCCTTTCAAACCAAGGAAACGAGCGATTTCAGCATAATCTTCATCCGCACGGAAATAGTCATATTTAGGGAAAATAGCGTGTTTAGATGGATCTTTAGCATTGTAACGAATAACGTGCGGTAATAAAATGGCGTTCGTACGACCGTGAGGGATGTGATACTCACCACCACATTTGTGCGCAATCGAATGACAAATACCTAAGAACGCATTGGCAAATGCCATTCCCGCCATCGCTGAAGCATTGTGCATTTTCTCCCTGTTTTCCTCGTTTGGTCGATCACAAGAAGCCTCTAAGTTTTCAAATACTAATTTGATTGCTTGCAAGCTTAGTCCACGAGTATAATCAGAAGCCATTACAGAAACATACGATTCAATTGCATGAGTTAACACATCCATACCAGTATCAGCAGTAACTGAACGTGGTACTGATAATACGAATTGCGGGTCAATAATCGCCACATCCGGCGTTAACGCATAATCAGCTAATGGATACTTAACCCCTGTCTCGCTGTCTGTAATAACAGCAAAGGGTGTCACTTCAGATCCTGTACCTGATGTTGTTGGGATACAAACGAATTTCGCTTTTTCTGCTGTTGGAATTTTATATGCACGCTTGCGAATATCTAAGAATTTTTGCTTAGCCCCAAAAAACTCTGTATCTGGGTGTTCAAAGAACAGCCACATGCCTTTCGCCGCATCCATTGCAGAACCACCACCTAAAGCAATAACAGTATCCGGCTGGAAAGCGACCATTCTTTCAGTACCTTTATAGACCGTATCGCTTGATGGGTCTGGTTCGACATCAGAAAACATTTCAATCTGCACATCATTTTTACGTTTACGAAGGGTTTCTATTACTCGATCAGCATATCCAAACTTAACCATACCTTCATCACAAACTAAGAAAACACGATTAACATCGGCCATCTCTTCTAAATAGTTTAACGAGTTCTTTTCAAAGTAAATTTTTTGAGGTAGTTTAAACCATTGCATATTATTTCTCCGTTTCGCTACAGTTTTAATATTGATTAAGTTTAACGCTGACACATTTTTTGAAACTGAGTTCTTACCATACGAGCCACAACCAAGTGTCAAGGATGGAATCATTTCATTGTATAAATCGCCAATCCCACCTTGTGCCGCAGGACTATTAACAAGAATACGACAAGCTTTCATTTTCAAACCAAATTCAATTTGCAGCGCCTCATCTTCTGAGTGAATTACGGCTGTGTGACCCAATCCAAACTCTTGCATATTTTCACACATTTGAAAAGCTTCTTCTTTTGAGTCAGCTTTCATCATTGCTAAAACTGGTGATAATTTTTCAAGCGATAAGGGGTAATCAATCCCCGTTCCCTCTAATTCCGTTACTAAAATTTTCGTACCTTCCGGAACTTTAATACCTGCTAGTTTAGCAATATCTACCGCACTATTCCCTACGATAGCAGGATTAACAGCCGTTTTACTTTCATTCATTACAGCTGCTTCTAACTTTTTAAGCTCAGATGCTTTGGCAAAGTAGACTTGATGTGCTTGAAATTCTTTTTTTACATCATCGTAAATTTCTTTATCAACAATGACCCCTTGCTCGGAAGCACAAATCATTCCATTGTCAAATGCTTTCGAAACGATTAAATCATTCACTGCACGTTTGATTTTAGCTGTTTTTTCTAAATAAACCGGCGTGTTCCCTGGTCCCACACCCAAGGCTGGTTTACCCGTTGAATAAGCTGCCTTGACCATACCTGAGCCGCCTGTCGCTAATACAATCGCAACACCCTCGTGATTCATCAAACCGTTCGTCCCATCAATAGATGGCTGTTCAATCCATTGAATACAATTTTCTGGTGCTCCGGCTTGAACCGCTGCATCACGCACGATTCGTGCTGCTTCAGCAGAAGATTTTTGCGCACTGGGATGGAATGCAAAAATAATCGGATTACGCGTTTTCAAAGAAATCATTGCTTTGAAAATAGTTGTTGATGTTGGATTCGTTGTTGGCGTCACCCCACAAACAACTCCAACGGGTGTTGCAATTTCGACAATCCCTTTCGATGGATCTTCATTAATAACTCCAACTGTTTTATTATCCTTAATATTGTTCCAAATTGATTCGGATGCATACATATTTTTTATCGCTTTATCTTCATATATACCACGACCCGTTTCCTCAACTGCCATCTTAGCTAACGGCATATGAGCATTAAGTGCCGCCATCGACATTTGATGAACTATATGGTCAACCTGTTCTTGATTAAGCTTTTCCATTTCTATTAAAGCAGCGTTTCCTTTGACGACTAACTCATCAATCATTTCTTTAACACCTTGATTTTTTTCAGACATTTACTGTATCCTCCCAATTTTCTTTCATTTGTTAAACTTTTCACAATCATCATATAACACAACGAGGAATAAGTAAATGCTTTTCTGTGATTTTTTTCACAAAAGATTTCAAAAAAAGAAAAAGACCTTTATACCAGCCTTTTAATCTAACAAATCTTTTATTTTATCCCAATCAAATTCATGACTCTTTACTGTCTGAGCACAGATCACTTGATAATCAAAATAATCATTAGCAGTAATGCTTTCAATATCTATTTTCATTTCAGAAATTGTTTTGGGAAACTCCCGCTTCCAACGATAGGCTATAATATAGTCCCACAAACTACTAGGTACCACTTTTTTGTAGCCTTCTTCTTGTAACTCGGCTGCTTTAACCTTAACCTTTGTATTCAATTTTTGCTTTTTTATAATTCCCAATCGGTTCTTCTTTTTCATAACACTGCCCCTGTACTCGAAATAAAAAAGGGAGGCTTTATTAGCCCCACCTTAATTATTATTTGTTATTTGGTTCTTCAATTTCGACTTCAACTGCTTCGACTACTTCATCAGTAGTTGGCGTTTCAACAGTTGTTTCTGTAACCGTTTCTGTCACTACATCAGCTGCTGGCGTTTCAGTTACTGTTGCAATTGCTGAACGGTTAAATTCTAATTGAATGCCTTCGCAATCTAACCAAACTGTATCTTTAGTTTGATCAATTTCAGAAATAACACCGTGTAAACCACCGATTGTTACTACTTTACTTCCAACTGTCATTGAATTTAATAAATCTTGTCTTTTTTGTTGTTGTTTCTTTTGAGAACGCGTCATGAAAAACATCATTCCACCTAAGACAACTAACATTAGTAATGTTGAGCTCATTTTATTGTCCACCTTATTTTTTAGATTTTCTCTTACTTCCACTTCACTTTATCAAAAATATTATGATAACGCTACTATTTTAAACGTAAACAAACTAGAAATTTTTTGCATTTTCTTTATTAAAGCCGTACTCTTCAAAGAAAGCTTCACGGTACTCTAATAAGTTATCATCCATAATCGCTTGTCTAATCCCTTGCATTACTGTCTGCAGGAAATATAAGTTATGATATGACGTCAATCGAATACCAAACGTTTCATCACATTTTATTAAGTGGCGAATATATGCACGAGTATAGTTACGGCATGTGTAACAATCACATTTTTCATCAAGAGGACGGAAATCTTCTGCGTATTTGGCGTTTTTCACAACTAAACGTCCTTTACTTGTCATACATGTACCGTTACGAGCGATACGTGTTGGTAAGACACAGTCAAACATATCAACACCATTAATAACACCATCAATTAGAGAATCCGCTGTTCCAACACCCATTAAATAACGCGGTTTATTTTCTGGAATCAAACCACCCATATATTCCAAGACACTGTTCATCTCTTCTTTAGTTTCACCTACTGACAAGCCACCAATCGAATACCCTGGGAAATCCATGCTAACTAAATCTTTAGCACTTTGCTCACGTAAGTCTTTATACCCCGCACCTTGAATAATCCCAAACAGACCTTGACGATCTGGATTAGCATGCGCTTCTAAACCACGTTCTGCCCAACGACTTGTTCGTTCAATAGATTTTTTGACATAATCATGACTTTCATGGAATGGTGCACATTCATCAAAACTCATCATAATATCTGGGCCTAATTTATTTTGGATACCGATTGCTTTTTCTGGAGATAGGAACATTTTCGAACCATTCAAATGGTTTTTAAAACTCACACCTTCTTCAGTAATATTACGCATATCAGATAACGACCAAACTTGAAAGCCACCTGAATCTGTCAAAATCCCTTGATCCCAGTTCATAAACTTATGTAATCCACCTGCTTGTTCAACTAAATCCTCACCAGGTCGTAACCATAAGTGATACGTATTAGCCAAGATAATTCCTGCGCCCATTTCTTTTAATTCTTCCGGCGCCATAGTTTTTACAGTTGCCAACGTTCCAACTGGCATAAACATCGGAGTTGGGAATGTCCCATGAGGCGTGATTATTTCACCTAATCGTGCCCCCGTGTGTTTTTCTTTTTTGATTAAACGATAACGAATGGCTGGTTCTGTCATAACCTTAACCTACTTTCATATCATATATTTTTTCTACTTACATACCTTAAATATAATACCGTTGTTTCCGGCTTTTAGCAAGATGAGACTACCCTGAATTAAATAAAAAAAGCTTACCTAAGTAAGCTTTTATTTTAAGAACATGGCATCTCCAAAACTGAAGAATCGATACTTTTCTGCCACAGCGTGGTCATAAGCAACCATCACTTTATCGCGGCCTGCAAACGCACTCACTAACATAACTAGTGTTGACATTGGCAAGTGGAAATTCGTTGTAAAAGCATCAACAACTTTGAATTGATACCCTGGTGTAATAAAAATGCTTGTCCAACCACTGTCCGGTTTGATTTCACCATCAAATTTAGTCCCAATTGTTTCTAATGTTCTGATAGAAGTCGTCCCTACCGCAACTATTCTACCCCCACTTTCTTTCACTGTATTCAATTTATCTGCCGCTTCTGCCGTTAATTTATAAAACTCACTATGCATTTCATGATCTTCAATCGAATCCACACTGACTGGTCTAAACGTGCCTAAGCCAACATGCAGAGTTAAATACACTAACTCTACTCCTTTGGCAGAAATTTTATCTAATAACTCTTGTGTGAAATGTAATCCCGCTGTCGGAGCTGCTGCTGAACCATTTTCTTCTGCATAAACAGTTTGGTATCGTTCCGGGTCTTCTAACCGTTCCTTGATATAGGGTGGCAACGGCATTTCTCCTAGTGACTCAATAATCTCTAAGAAGACTCCTTCATATTTAAATTCAATAATTCGTCCACCATGATCTAATTCTTCTAAAACCACAGCTTTTAGTCTACCATCTCCAAAAGAAATCTCTGTACCTTTTTTAGCACGCTTCGCTGGTTTAATTAATGTTTCCCATTGATTCCCTTCAGTATTCGTCAACAACAAGACTTCTAAGTGTCCTCCTGTTTCTGGTTTTTCCCCATAAAGACGAGCAGGTAATACTCGGGTATTATTCATCACTAAAGCATCACCTTCATTTAACTCTTCTAAAATATCATAGAAATGTTTATCTTGAATATTTCCTGTTTCTTTATCTAGAACCAATAGTTTAGAAGTTTGACGGTCAGCTAATGGCGTTTGTGCAATTAACTCTTCTGGTAATTCAAAATCAAAATCGGCTGTTGTATATGTCATCTCTTATTCCACTCTTTCATCTCATAATTTCTCTTAGTTAGTTTATCACGTTTAACACCTCGTTGCGACCAAATAAAAAAACTTCAACACGGAGTCGAAGTTTACTTATTTTCTATATAGTCATACCCTAAATGCTCATACGCTTTCGCTGTTGCCATACGTCCACGAGGTGTCCGCTTGATAAACCCTTTTTGAATTAAGTATGGCTCATACATATCCTCAACCGTCTCGGTCTCTTCACTAATATTAACAGCTAATGTACTTAATCCAATCGGACCGCCTTGGTAAAGATCAATCATCGTCTTGAGAATTTTTTGATCGACATAATCTAACCCTTCATGATCCACTTGTAGCATTGTAAGAGCAGCGTCGGCAATTTGACGATTGATGACACCGTCACTCTGTGTTTGCGCATAATCTCGCACACGTTTCAACAAACGGTTAGCAATCCTTGGTGTACCTCGAGAACGACGAGCAAGTTCAAACGCACCTTCTTCAACAATTTCAGTATCAAAAATATCTGCAGAACGACGAACAATTTCTTTCAAATCATCCGTTTCATAATATTCCATGTGAGAAATAATGCCAAAGCGATCACGTAATGGCGCTGACAGCATGCCTGCACGCGTCGTCGCTCCTACTAGAGTAAATGGTGGCAACTCAAAATGAACCGGATGAGACGTCGGCCCTTGGCCAACCATGATATCGACATAAAAGTCTTCCATCGCAGAATATAACAATTCTTCAGCCACTCTTGGTAAGCGATGAATTTCATCAATAAATAAAACGTCACCTGGTTCCAGCTCATTTAATAAAGCAACTAAATCTCCTGGTCGCTCAATTGCCGGACCACTAGTCGTTCTCACTTGTACGTCCATTTCATTTGCAATAACCATTGCCATTGTCGTTTTACCTAATCCAGGTGGTCCATATAAAAGAACATGATCTAAAGATTCAGAACGGGCTTTAGCTGCTTGAATGTAAATTGATAGTTCTTTTTTTACTTTATCTTGGCCAATATACTGAGACAAATATTGCGGACGAAGAGATAATTCGCTCATCTCTTCAGACTCAGTTGCTTCACTAGATAAAATACGTTCTTCCTCCACTTAAATCAGCTCCTTACTTTTTCATTAATAATTTTAAGCCTTGTCTTAAATAATCATCTGTTGAACTCGCTTCAACCTTCTCAAGATCTTTATTAATCCGTTTCAATTCGCGATCACTGTAGCCTAATGCCGATAGCGCTTCAATAGCCTCTTCCAACATTACATTTCCTGTTGTTAGTAATTCTGTTTGCCCGGTACCATCCACTTCACTTGTTACGTAACCTTCAGATGGTAACCCTATTTCTAACAGCTTGCCTTTTAAATCTAGGACCATTTGCTGAGCCGTTTTTTTACCAACACCAGGATATTTTGTTAGGAATGTAGCGTCTTCCGTTTCTACTGCTTGTATTAAAGCCCCATGATCATCGCCTGCCATAATAGCAAGGGCGCTTTTCGGACCGATCCCAGATACACTATTTAATTTAATAAATAACTGCTTTTCCTCTAGGTTGTTAAATCCATATAACGTTTCAGAATCTTCCCTCACTACTTGTTGAATATAGATATGACATTCTTTATCTTCATCAACTTTATATGAGAATGGATTCGCAACTGCTACTTGATAGCCTATTCCCATGACTTCTACAACAATATAATAGGGACTAACAAAAGTAATATAGCCTTTGATATATTCATACATAACATCTTCCTCCAATAAGCACATACGTTCTTATTTATTGTATCATAAAAACTGACTAGTGAATATTCCTTAATAAAAAAGCCTGCATTTTGTGCAGGCTTTTCTTAGTGTGAATCTTGAATACGTTTAAACATTTTTTCCATGTCTTTATTATCAAAATGAACCAAAACTGGACGACCATGAGGACAGTTATAAGGATTTTCACATTTAGCTAAATCAATTAACAATTGACGCGACTGTGCCTCGTCTAGATGATGATTTGCTTTTATTGATTGCTTACAACTCATCATAATTGCCGTATCTTCTCTAAATTTTGCAACATCCAGTTTACCAGTCTCTAAAACTAATTCAATCATCTCTCGAATGATTGATTCTTCCATCCCCGCCGGATACCAAGTCGGATGCGCACGACAAAGATAACTACTTTGACCAAACTCTTCTAGGTGAATACCAACTGATTCTAACTCTGGCATACTCTCTTTAATCTTCAAACTATCAGACTGCGGATAATCTAAAACTATTGGTACAAGCAATTCCTGTAAATCAGATCCAACTTCACCAATTTTTTTACGGAAATATTCATATTTAATTCGTTCCTGAGCCGCGTGTTGATCTAATATATACAGACCCTTTTCGCTTTGAGCAAATAAATACGTCCCATGCATTTGACCAAAGTATTCTAATTCTGGAAATGCACCCACTGAACCATTCGAGTCAACGATTGGCACTAACTCCTCAGTCTCCTGCTCATCATGAAACTCACTTTTAAAGGGATCATCAAATAATGGTTCATTAACTTTTTCTAATGCAATCGTCCGATTGTCTGATAATGGCTCATTATAGAGTATCGGATCAGATGCCCACTCTTTATCATTTTTTCTCGGAATATAAAACTGTTTATTACTAGAATCAAAAGCCAGTGTTCCTTTATCAGGCGCTTTAGTTTTTTCTTGTTCCTGATCAAACATAGACGGTTGTGAAATTTTTGATTCTTTCGGCAACTCTTTCTTAAACGCTAGATTACTATCAACTTTCGGAATTAATTGTTGGTCTTCTAAAACCTCACGTATACCTTTAGAAATCAACGCCATTAACTCTTTTTCTTTACTCAAGCGAACTTCTTGTTTCGTCGGATGAACGTTGACATCCACAAGTAACGGATCCATCTCAATTTTAATAACTGCAATCGGAAAACGACCAATCATTAATTTTGAACCGTAACCTTCAACAATTGCCTTATTTAATAAATAATTCTTAATATAGCGACCATTAATGATGATTGAAATGTAATTACGGCTCGCTCGTGTTACTTCTGGTAAAGAAACATAACCTGATACTTTAAAATCTAAATCCCCTTGGCCAATCTCTAACATCTTTTTAGCTGTGGCAACTCCATAGATACCGGCAATTGTTTGTTTCAAATCACCATTCCCTGATGTAGTTAACATTTGATTGCCATCGTGAATTAAACGAAACGCCACTTCAGGATGACTTAACGCTAGACGATTTACCATATCTCCAATATTGGCTAATTCGGTTTGTAATGTCTTTACATATTTTAAACGTGCTGGTGTATTGAAGAATAGGTTTTCAACGGTAACCTTCGTGCCTTTGCGCAATGAATGCGGTTTATCTTCCACCACTTTCCCGCCAGACATTTTAACAAAACGGCCTTCTTCAGTTCCCGTTGATGTTTCGATAGTCATCTCTGAGACTGAGGCAATACTGGGTAAAGCTTCTCCACGGAAACCTAATGTTTTAATTCTGAATAAGTCATCTCGATTGTGAATTTTACTTGTGGCATGACGTTTAAAAGCATTCAATACATCTTCATTCTCAATCCCATCACCATTATCAATAATTTGAATTTTGCGCAGGCCAGCTTCCTCTAAGTAAATATCAATCTGACTACTATTCGCATCCAAAGCATTTTCAACCAGTTCTTTGACAACCGATGACGGTCGTTCAACAACTTCACCAGCTGCAATCTGATTGGCTAAAGTTTCTGACAACTCGATAATTTTACTCATTTAATAAGCTCCCTTCTTTCCAAATTATTTTGTCATTTTTTTCTGCAAATCATTTAACGCGTTCAACGCCTCAAGAGGTGTCATTGTTGTTAAGTCCAATGCGTTCAAGTCGCAAATAACATCATTATTTGTTTGATCTTGCCCTGCGAATAAATCTAACTGAGAAACCTCTACTGAAAGATCTTCCTCGGATAGGTGAGTGCCATTTTCTAAAGCATTCAATATTTGGCTAGCTTGTGTTAATAATTCTGTTGGTAAGCCTGCTAATTTAGCTACATGGATTCCGTAGCTCTTATCAGCAGGACCCGCTAGCATTTTATGCAGGAATACAACTTCACCATCTTTTTCAACTGCACCCACATGACAATTAATTAAATTATCCAGACTATTTTCTAACATTGTTAACTCATGGTAATGCGTTGAAAATAGGGTTTTGGCATGGACATGTCGATGAATATAATGAATAATCGCTTCAGCTAAAGCCATCCCATCATATGTGGCTGTACCTCGACCAATTTCATCAAATAAAATTAAACTTTGAGGAGTTGCGTGCCGTAATGCTTCATTGGCTTCCATCATTTCTACCATAAATGTACTTTGACCAGAAATTAAATCATCCGACGCCCCGATTCTCGTAAATATTTGATCGAAAATTGGCATATTGGCTTTTTCAGCCGGTACGAAACAACCCATTTGAGCCATGATAACTGTTAAGGCTAATTGACGCATATATGTACTCTTACCCGACATATTTGGTCCGGTAATCAACATAATATCTGTCCCTTTTGGAAGCTCAACACTGTTCGGAACATACTCTTGATGCCCCATTACTTTTTCTACGACTGGATGACGACCTTCAATAAGTTCCAAATCTCTGCTTTGACTAGTCAATGTCGGTCGTACATAACCATACTTCTCACTAACCGTTGCAAAACTTTGTAAGACATCGACAGTGGCAATCCCATGTGCTAAAACTTGAATGCGACTAATCGCTGATTTAATTTGATCACGGACTTGGATAAATAATTGATACTCTAATCCTTTAGATTTCTCTTCCGCCTCTAAAATCAATCGTTCTGTTTCTTTCAATTCCGGTGTAATAAATCGTTCAGCGTTAGATAAAGTTTGTTTGCGTTCATAGCGTCCTTCTGGCACATTATTAATTTGTCCTTTAGATACTTCAATAAAATAACCAAAGACTCGATTAAAGCCAATTTTTAACGTTTTAATGCCTGTGGCTTCACGTTCTTTAGCTTCTAGCTCCGCCAACCATTGCTTGCCGTTTGTCATTGCTTCTCGATAGACATCTAACTGTTCATTATAACCATTTTTTATCACTGAACCTTCAGTGATTGTTAACGGCGCCTCTTCATTAATCGCACGCTCAATTAAATCAGCAACATCTGCTACTGGATCTAAATCTTCTAACAGTCCCGTCCACTGCCCTTGATCAATTCCTCGAACTAGTTGCTCTACGACTGGTACTTGATTTAATGATGTCTTCAATTGAATTAAGTCGCGTCCATTTACACTGCCAAAGGCAATTCGTCCTGCCAACCGTTCCAAGTCATAAACTTTAGTTAAATTTTCTTGAATATCCGCACGCTCAAAGAATGAATCCAAAAGACTTTGGACCATATTTTGACGTTTAACAATGGCTTTCTCATCAATTAGTGGTCGGTCTAACCACTGTTTTAATAATCGACCACCCATAGCTGTTTTAGTTTCATCTAGTAACCAAAGGAGTGTCCCCTGTTTTTTACCGGTTCTGATTGATTGAGCCAGTTCTAAATTAAATTTAGAATAATGATCCATCTTTAAGTAATCAGCAGGTTGATACTCTTGCACTTGTTGTAAATGACCCAAACTACGTTTTTGAGTTTCTGATAAATAAGTTAATAGCTTGATACTTGCAGCCTTTGTCAAATCACTGTCAATGTTCGCTACTAAATAACTCAGTTCTGAACTTACTAACTCATTTTCTTGAGTAGAAAAAACTACATTCAAACGTTGAGCAAGGATTTCTTTCAACGAATCAGGTATTTCACTACCTAAAATAATTTCCTTTGTTTGAATAGCTGATGCTTCATTAACAACACTGTCTGGCGTCGCCAAGACAGCCGCTTTCAATTCCCCCGTACTTAAATCTGCATAGGAAAATCCAAAATGGTTCGTTTGAGCATCCCATACAATTGCACTTAAATAATTATTTTCTTTTGCTGATAACCCTTTAGATGCCATCACAGTCCCTGGTGTAATTAACTGAACTACCTCACGTTTGACCATCCCTTTTGTTTCACGGGGATCTTCAACTTGTTCGCATAGGGCAACCTTATAACCTTTATCAATTAAAGTATCAATATAGCCTGCTGCTGCGTGATGAGGAATACCACACATTGGAATTGGATCATCGGCATTTTTATTACGACTTGTCAGAGTTAACTCTAAAATTTGAGATGCCTTAATTGCATCATCATAGAACATTTCATAGAAGTCTCCTAAACGATAAAACAAGAAGGCATCTTCATAATCCGCCTTAATATTAAAATACTGTTCCATCATTGGTGTGTGCTTTGTTTTTTGCGGCATTATTTTGCCTCCTTTCCTAAATTGTCTAGATCATCTAATTTTTCTTCTAATTGATCATTAAAATCACGTTCGATTTTATTTGTTAAATGCTGTAATAAATCATTTGCTTCAACTAACTTTTCACGATAGCGAATCACTAGCGGATGCTGATCAAATTCTTCTGTTAGTCGATCAGCTTCTTGTTTGGCTAGTTTTTCCGCTTCTGGTTTCCCATAGTGAGCACACTGAACTGCATTTTTTTGTTCAACCTTAATTCGCTCCGTCAACTGACGTAACCCTTCATGATCTTCAACTTTTTTTGAGATGTCACGAAATTCTTTAATGACTGAATTTGCTTCTAACTTCTCAAGAACGTTAGCTAACGCATCTGCTACTTGTGGATTCTTTTCAAATTCTTCCGCAATCGTCATTGTGTCATCTCCTTTTTTAATCTTTAAATGGCGTATCTTCGTTTACTTGACCCACTTGAATACTTTTAGCTTTTCCCGTTTGATCATCTAACTCAATCACACAGTAGGATAGGTTAGAACGCCCTTGTTCAACCACTTCAAACCGATGTGGCAAGGCTGTTCTAAATTTACCAATTACTGCATCCCGCTTCATTCCTAAAATCCCATCATACGGTCCAGTCATCCCTACATCTGTCAGATAGGCTGTGCCTCCTGGCAAGACATGAGCATCATTCGTTTGAACATGCGTATGCGTACCGACAACTGCCGAAACATGACCATCTAAAAACCAACCCATTGCTTGTTTTTCACTTGTTGTTTCCGCATGAAAATCAACAAAGATTAACGGCGTCCGTTTACGTGCTTCTTCTACCATTTCTTCAATTTTCTTAAAGGGATCATCAAGATCAACCATAAATGTCCGACCTTGTAAATTAATAACCGCAAGTTCCACTGCATTGACTTTCACATAAACAATCCCTTTTCCCGGAGTCGTTGTTTCTGGAAAGTTGGCTGGTCTAATCATTTTTTTAGCATCATCAATAAATTCAAAAATATCTCGATTATCCCATGTATGGTTTCCTAGCGTTACGACATCTACGCCATCTTGTAAGAATTTTTTATAAATTTTTTCAGTAATCCCTCTGCCCGCAGCAGCATTCTCACCATTTAAAATAGTAACTTGAGGTCTATATTTCTTTTTTAACTTTGGTAAATATTCCGTTACCGTATCGCGACCCATTGAACCGACGACATCTCCTACAAATAATAAGCGCATTGCAGCATCCTCTTCTCTTTAATATCTTTTACCATTTTAACAAGTTTTCAAGGTAATTGAAAGAAATCGTGTCAATAAAAAAAGATAGAAGAATTAGATTCTTCTACCTTTTAAAAGATTATTTTGCGTAATCTACTGATCGGGTTTCACGAACAACCGTCACTTTGATGTGTCCTGGATAATCCAGTTCATCCTCAATACGTTTGCGAATTTTACGAACTAACAATGTCGCTTCATCATCAGAAATTTGGTCAGGTTTAACCATGACACGAACTTCACGACCTGCTTGAATAGCAAAACTTGAATCAACACCAGGGAAGTCATTTGAAATACCTTCCAAACGTTCTAAACGCTTAATATAGTTTTCAAGTGATTCACTTCGTGCTCCTGGACGGGCAGCTGATAAAGCATCGGCTGCTGCCACAAGAACTGAAATAACTGATGTCGCTTCAGTATCGCCATGATGTGATGCAATCGCATTAATCACAACTGGGTGTTCTTTGTATTTTTTAGCTAGCTCTGTTCCAATTTCAACATGCGAGCCTTCAACTTCACGGTCTAACGCCTTACCAATATCATGTAAGAATCCAGCACGCTTAGCTAATTCAACATCCTCACCTAGCTCCGCTGCAAGAGACGCTGTCAACTTAGCAACTTCGATCGAATGATTTAATACGTTCTGACCATAGCTTGTACGGAAACGCATACGACCCATAATTTTAATTAAATCTGGATGTAATGAATGAGCACCAACCTCAAAGGCAGCATTTTCACCATATTCACGAATCGTTTCATCCATTTCTTTACGCGCTTTTTCCACCATTTCTTCAATACGAGCAGGATGAATTCGGCCGTCTTGGATTAATTTTTCTAATGCAATTCTTGCAATCTCACGACGAATTGGATCAAAACCTGATAATACCACCGCTTCCGGCGTATCATCAATGATCAAGTCAATACCTGTTAACGTTTCTAAAGTTCTAATATTACGACCTTCACGACCAATAATACGACCTTTCATTTCATCGTTAGGTAAGTTAACAACCGAAACTGTGGCTTCTGACACTTGATCACCTGCACAACGTTGCATCGCAAGAGACAAGATGTTTTTAGCATTACGATCTGCTTCTTCTTTAACTTTACGTTCATTTTCTTTAATCATAACGGCAGATTCATGAGCTAACTCATCTTCCATCGTTTGCATGATAATACTTTTGGCTTCTTCTCTTGATAATTCACTAACTTTTTCTAATTCTTTTTGACGTTCCTCAATTAATACGGTAATCTCTGTCTCACGTTCGCCAATTAACTTGTGTTTAGAATCTAACTTTTCTTCTTTCTCTTCAAGTGAACGTTCACGTTTTACTAGAGTTTCATCTTTGCGATCAAGATTTGTTTCTCTTTGTAATAGACGAGTTTCTTGCATTTTTACTTCTTCACGACGTTCTTTAAGTTCACTTTCAATTTCAAGACGATATTTTTGATTCTCTTCTTTAGCTTCTAATAGAGCTTCCTTTTTAAGTGTAACTGCTTCTTTTTTAGCACCTTCAACGATTGTAACTGCTGAATTTTGCGCACCATTCACAGCATTTTTGTGACGTGAATTTGAAGCAACAAACCCTACTGGAAGTCCGACAATTAAACCGACGATAGCGAGAATTGCTGATAGTCCCATACGGACACCTCCAACTTTCCTATCTATTTGTAGTTTTTTAGTTGATAAAAACCTTTATACCTTATCAATATGCCCTACATGCATATTTGTTGAAAACTATGTATAAATAATAACTTATACAACATTCATTCTAATATTATAAGGGCAGTGTGTCAACTTGAAATATCTGAAACCCCTTGATTTTATGCGTGTTTCACAGATTCACAGTAAATAAAAAAAGCTACCACAAAGGATAGCTTTTAACCTATTCAGCTTCGGTTTCCGTTGTTTCATCAGCAACTTCTTCACCAATACCATACTCATTACGAACACGCTGTTCAATTTCGGCAAACATATCTGGATGATCCATGATATATTTTTTAGCATTTTCACGACCTTGACCAATTCGTTCTTCTTTATAAGAGTACCATGCACCACTTTTATCTACGATATCACGATCTGATGCCATATCTAAAAGTTCCCCTGCTTTAGAAATACCTTCACCATACATCAAATCAACTTCTGCTACTTTGAATGGTGGCGCAACTTTATTTTTTACTACTTTAACTTTTGTTCTATTACCAATAATATCCGTGCCATTTTTCAATTGCTCAGCACGACGAACTTCTAAACGAACAGTCGCATAGAATTTAAGAGCTCGCCCACCCGGTGTAATTTCTGGATTACCAAACATAACGCCAACTTTTTCACGAATTTGGTTAATAAATAACGCAATTGTTTTTGTTTTATTAATAGAACCTGATAATTTTCTAAGAGCTTGAGACATTAAACGAGCTTGTAACCCTACGTGAGAGTCACCCATTTCGCCATCAATTTCCGCACGAGGTACTAAAGCAGCTACCGAGTCGATAACCACAATATCAATTGCTCCACTGGATACTAAAGCGTCAGCAATTTCTAAACCTTGCTCCCCTGTGTCTGGTTGTGATAATAATAGCTCATCAATGTTAACGCCTAGTTTTTCGGCATAAGCTGGATCCAAAGCATGCTCGGCATCGATAAACGCTGCTGTACCACCTTGTTTTTGAACTTCTGCAATCGCATGTAACGCCACAGTTGTTTTACCCGAACTTTCTGGTCCGTAAATTTCAACAATACGCCCGCGTGGATAACCACCTACACCCAAAGCAACATCCAGTGCCAACGAACCACTTGGGATTGTTTGTACTTGTGTATCCACTTTTTCACCAAGCTTCATAATTGAACCTTTACCGAAGTTTTTTTCTATTTTTTTCAACGCAGCATCTAATGCTACTTTACGATCATCTGCCATTTATAAATCCTCCTTCTTCGTTTCCGAAGTTCTTTGTTAAACTAATCATACTTTTTTTATTTTTAAAAATCAAGCATTTTGCGAATGTTTGTTCGCTTTTTGTTCTTGTTCTTTTAAAACAGAAAGAAGAAATGCAGTAATATCAAGAGTTGATTGATTTTTTACAGAATCATAATTGTTCGCAAAAATTGATTTTTTTATAAATATCTCTTGATTTAGACTAATAATCGCCCACACTTCAGCTTCGTAAAACTGTCCACTCTTTTCTAAATATTGGTCACCTAGAACCGTTATATGGATGTCTCCACTTGGAGCGGATAAGTCATCTGAATAGATTTTTTTAATAGTAGTTGTTGTGTATGGTTTAGGAACTATATCACCCGATTTATCTACCAAAACAAGTTCATCGTTACTATTTTGATTAAATAATTTTACTCCAGAGGCTTGAGAAGTAATTACCTTTTGCCAACTTAAACCTAACCGACCTTCGGTAAAATAATCTTCTATTCTGATGATAGATTCTTTAGGAATAAGTTTAAACAACTCTTGACTCAAGCTGTTTTCCTCACCGTAACCATAAAAGTACTCTTTTAGGCGAGCGATTATTTCTTGTTCCAACGGTTGGATTAATGCTAAATTTTCTTTTTCTAAGATGCCTTTTGCAGTTAATCTTAGCGTTACTTCATTTTCTTTGGCGTAGAGTGCAATCGTTGGATTAGTTTGAGCAACAATTAAATCGTTCAATTTATCTGCGATTCCTGATTCTCCCAACCCATAAAACCTCAAAACTTTTGACGTTAACAAATTCTGATTTGGCAATAGCTCTATTAATTTGGGAATAACATGCGTTTTTACCATTGGTTTCAATTCAGAAGGCGGCCCAGGAAGTAATAAGAAATAAACATTCTTATATTTAGTTAATGAACCGATTGCCAAACCGCGATCATTTTTAATAACTTCACCGCCCTCTATATACTGAGCTTGTTTAATGTTATTTTCTGTTAAGACACGGCCAGCAGACTGGATTCGTCGCGTGAGTTTTTCAAGTGCGTCATCATCTGTTCGTAACTTCGTCCCTATATAGTTAGCAACAGCTTGTTTAGTTAAATCATCTTCCGTTGGCCCTAGTCCTCCACACAAAATAACCAGCTCACTTCTATCAACAGCGATTTCTAGAAGTTCTGATATTCTACTTTCATTATCTCCAACGACACTTTGATAATAAACTTCATAACCAATCTGTGCTAACTCTTGTGATAAAAAGGTGGCGTTTGTATTTACCGTTTGTCCGAGTAATAATTCTGTTCCTACTGCTATAATTTCTGTTTTCAAAATCAACACGCCCTTACTTATAAATGTTCTCTACTCTTTCATATCTTCATTTAATTATATCATAGGCAAATAAAAAAAAGCCTGAGCGGAATTTTATCCGCACAGGCTTTTACATTGAATCTTTAAACACATGACTATTTTTAATAAAGTAATCCACACCTGAGTATACTGTAAAGAATAAGCAAATATATACTAAGATTGTCGCAAAAGGAAAACCGATCGCTTGGAATGGAGCGTTGTTAAGAAGTAGGAAAATAATGGCTAACATTTGTGTTGCCGTCTTAACCTTTCCAGGCCAAGCAGCTGCCATGACCTCTCCATCTTCAACTAACAATAAACGTAACCCTGTAACTGCTAATTCACGGCAGACAATCACCGCAACAATCCATGGTGCAATTTTATTTTGTCCAACCAATACGATAAAGGCTGACATTACTAGCATTTTATCAGCTAGAGGATCCGCAAATTTCCCGAAGTTCGTAACTAGCCCTTGAGATCTTGCAATCACTCCATCCAACCAATCAGTGATACTCGCACCTGCAAAAATAAGCATTGCAATGAATTGATTAATTGGTAGCTCTGTCCCTAAAATTGTCATATTACCAAAAAATAATTTTTCACTAGCAATAATCAAAAATAACGGAATCATTAAAATTCTTAAAACTGTTAATCTATTTGGTAAGTTCACGGTAAATCCACCCTTTTTCTATAGTATTCATTATTTATATGTAATTGAAAAGTTCACATCTTTTTTTACGGCTACTTCTTTTTCAGGGTTATAATCAACGTCTTTACCATTCATTTTTACTTTCATATTGCTGACATTACCAACAACTACCGCAACTGTAGCAGGTTTATCTTTAAAGGTATAACTTGATTTCTTTCCTGGTTCAAGCATTTCATCATGAACATATTCGCCATTTACTTGGATACCAACCCAACACGTTTCATTAACCGCCTCTAATTCCAAGTCGATATCTTTTTCAACATTAGCAATTGAAAAATTACTTGCGTAGCCTTCTGTCCCAAGATAATTAATAGTAAGCGATTCTGTGTTCTTCTCTTTTGGTTCTTTTTCCTCTTCGGTCTCTTTAGATGTTTCTTTCGTTTTTTCATCTTCCACTTTCGTTTCTGTCACAATTTCTTTGGGTGGCGTAATCATCGGTTGATCGTTACCGTCCTTCAGAGTGAAGTACCCAATACCTAAAATAATCAGTACCGCAGAAAAAAATAAAACTGCAAGGGGAAGATTACTTTTCACCACTTCAACATTTCTATTAACGGGTTTTTCAATGCTTGTTTCTGTCCTAGTTGACAGCGGTGTTTCTTTATTGACAGCAGGTTTTTTATCGCCTTCATACATACTAATTAAGTAACTTCCATCAACACCCACCTCTGCTGCATATTGACGAATGAAAGTTCTTGCATAATAGGGTCCAGGCAACGCTTCGAAATCGTTTTTTTCAATCGAGACTAAATGCCTTTTTTGAATTTTAGTTGATTGTTGAAGTTCTTCAATTGTTAAACCTCTCCTCATTCTTGCCGTTTTTAAAATGTCTCCAATTGTCTCCACGATTTCACCTGCTTTCTTTTGATTATATAAACAGCACTAAACTGTCAGTTAGTTATCACTTTATCATAAATTTAATGATTTGCGTAATATTTTAATCACATACTAAACAACTTTTACTTTTTATTTAAAGACTCAAGCGGGTCAATATAAAATTCTGTCATTAAGTCACTTACAAAAAGTTCTTGAGCAATCATTTTTATATCATCCAATTGAATTGAATCAATCATTGCAACGTATTCAAATAATGCTTTTTCATTACCTGGTAACTGACTTAATTTCGTCGCAATGTATTCTAAGGAATTTAAAGACTGCAAAAATTTCCCTGTCGCTTTTCTCTTCAACAAATCTAAATGTTGGCTATTTAAATTTTCATCTGTCGCTGCACCTAATAAAATTTCTTTAATGCTACTAGCTAACTCCTCAGGACGATTCGTATCTCCTCCGAAGTCCGCAAAACAAAATTCACGGTCTAAAGTAAACTCGAATCCAAATGTATCGTCAATTAAACCTTGGTCATATAAAGTTTGATAATGTGTCGATGTATCTCCAAATAATAATTGACACAATAGATTTGCAGCCGCTTGGTAAAGCACTCGATTTTCTTGACTAATATTTTCGTGATTCCCTTTTATACCAATACTTACTTTAGAACGATTGACATCCATTTGAATGCGATTTTTTGGTATGACATTTTTTTTATCAAATGGCGGAAATCTTCTTTCGATTCCTTTTATTTGCAAAAACTCTTTCTCGCTCTGATTATTCTTAACTAACGCAATTGTTTCCTCAGGGTTAACATTTCCAACAACTACTAAATTCATGTTGCTCGGATGGTAAAAGGTTTGATAACAAGTATGTAAATGTTCGGCTGTGATTGTTTGAATGCTCTTCACTGTCCCTGCTATGTCAATACTTAAAGGATGATTCGGGTATAAATTACCTATCACTCCAAAAAACTGACGCCAGTTCGGGTCATCTTGATACATTTGGATTTCTTGTGCAATAATGCCTTTCTCTTTTTCCACTGTTTCTTCAGTAAAATACGGTTCTTGAACAAAGTCCAATAATGTTTTTAGATTCGCTTCGAATCCCTCTGTACATGAAAATAAGTAACTCGTTCTTGTAAAACTAGTAAAAGCATTTGCCGAAGCTCCTTGTTGCCCAAAGACTTGGAAGATATCACCCGTTTCTTTTTCAAATAATTTGTGTTCTAAAAAGTGAGCAATTCCATCTGGGACAGCTGTTACATTCGATTCTCCTAATGGTACAAAAGAATTATCTATTGAGCCGTAATTTGTCGTAAATAAAGCGTAGGATTTTGAAAAGGATTCTTTGGGAACAATTGTCACTTGCAACCCATTTTCTAAAACATCACAGTAATATACTTCATCAAGGTTTTTATTTTCAACTTTGTTCATCTATTCTTCTCCCTTCATGAAATAAACAATTTGTAATTTTATTTTTCGGGCAATATCAGCAACGTCAGCTGTTGTTACCGACTCAACTTGTTCCATCCATTTACTTTGAGTAATATCTGATTGCGGATACTTAATTTTAATGAATTCTGACTCCAAAACGGATGCCGGATTATCCAAGGAAGACACATATTGATTTTTCAACATTTCTTTTGTTTGAGATAATTCTTCAGCTGTAATCTCGCCTGCAATTAATGAATCCAATTGAACAGTGATTAAATCCACTACCTTATTCTTATTTTTTGACTCAATTCCTGTTTGAACTGTCAAAAATCCTCTGAACGTATCTAAGCTGCTTGACGCATAGTAGGCCATACTTTCTTTTTCACGGACATTCATAAATAACTTAGAATGCGGGAAACCTCCGAATAAACCATTAAACACAATCAATGGGAAATAATCTTTTTCATGATAAAAAACACCTGTTTGATATGCTAGGTTGAGTTTTGCTTGTGAAACTGGTAATTCATCTGTTTTTTCAATTACTTCACGAATATTCCTGGTTTTGTATAATCCTGAGCCAGAGATTTCTTCTCGATCTGTAAAACCAAAAACCTTAGATAATTCACGCACTTCTAACGGATCAACATCGCCTAATACAAAAATATCGATTTCATCAAGTTCAAGCATTTCTTGATAATAGCTATATAATGCATCCGCTGTTAATGCTGCCACACCACTACTAGAACCAAAACTTGCCATCCCTTGTTCTAAAGAATCCTCAAAATATAATTTCTGTACTTTAAGCGCTGCCTGACTTTGTTTATCATCATTTACGGATGAAATATACTCCACAAGGTTTTCTTTTTCACGATTAAAGGTTTCGTCATCAAATTTGCCGTTTTTAACATTCGGATGAAAAATAACCTCATTTATAAAATCAAATGCTATTTTTAACACTGGCTCTTTTGATGCCAAATATTTTTCATTCACTGTATTTAACACGACACTTAAATAGTGACGATCACCTTTCCGACCAACAGCCGCTCCAAAACTAGTTCCATATAAATCTGCCAAAAATTCGTTCATCTCTTGTTGAGAAGGATATTTTTTTGAATTTGTTTCTAACAAGCTTGATAATAATGTGCGCTGATTTATTTTTTCTACGGATAAATCAGTTCCAAAACGAATCATCACTCGAATTGTTTTATATTTTTTTGTAGGTACAACGTGTAAATTAACACCTTTTTTTAACTGATAATTCATTTATATTCTCCTGACAAAGCATTCTTTAAACTTCTTAAATTATTAACTTCAACTTATTTTATGATAGCACATGTCACACTTATATTATAGATTCTTATCATTGCTCGCACCTCTTAAAACTTTAACTTTTGAAAGTTTTTAGTTATAATAATAGGTATTAAAAGAAAAAGGAGATTTTTTATTATGATTAAAGAGTTTAAAGAATTTATTTCACGTGGAAATGTTATGGATATGGCTGTCGGGGTTGTTGTTGGTGGTGCATTCACTGCAATCGTAACATCAATTGTTGAAGGTCTTATCACACCACTAGTTGGGTTAGTTATTAGTGCTTTTGGCGTTGAAAATGTCGGTAAATTAGAATTTACATTCAATGGCGTTGATTTTAAATACGGAATGGTTATTTCAGGAATTATTGCATTCTTCATTACAGCGTTTGTTGTTTTCATGTTAGTTAAAGGTGTAAATAAAGTTCAATCAAGTGCGATCAAACAAGAAGAAGAGGTTGCTGCGGAAGAACCAGCTGCTCCAACTCAAGAAGAATTATTAACTGAAATTAGAGATCTATTATCTAAAAAATAATGAGTAACATAAAAAAGCTAGGTGCGAATGCACTTAGCTTTTTTTATGTTACTTTACTTTTTCTTTTTTTGTTCGAATAGCGGGCTAACTGGTTTATTTTCATGAATACGTTTAATAGCATCTCCAATTAACGCTCCTACACTCACTTCTTCAATCATATCAGTACGACGCTCATCTGAAAGATAAATCGAATCTGTTACGATAACTTTTTCAATTGGTGAAGCCTCTAAACGTTCAAAAGCTGGACCTGAGAAAATTGGATGTGTACAACAAGCCAACACTTCAACAGCGCCTTCATCCTTCAACGCCTGTGCTCCTAACGTAATCGTTCCTGCCGTATCAATCATATCATCAATTAAGATACATTTTTTTCCTTTTACATTACCAATAATATTCATCACTTCAGCAACGTTTGCTTTTGGACGGCGTTTATCAATAATTGCAATCGGCGCTTTCAAGAACTCAGCTAATTTACGCGCACGTGTTACACCGCCATGGTCAGGTGATACAACAACTGTGTCTTCTCCTACATAACCATGCTCAACAAAGTAATCTGCTAGCAATGGTGCTGCCATTAGATGGTCAACTGGGATATCAAAGAATCCTTGAATTTGTGAAGCGTGTAAATCTAACGCTAACACGCGATTTGCTCCTGCTGCCGTTAACATATTAGCAACTAATTTAGCTGTGATTGGCTCACGTGAACGAGCTTTACGGTCTTGTCTAGCGTAGCCGTAATATGGCATAACAATATTGATTGTTTTCGCACTTGCACGTTTTAAAGCGTCAATCATAATTAGTAATTCCATTAAGTTATCATTGACTGGATAACTTGTTGATTGAATTAAGTAAACATGGTCGCCACGAATACTTTCTTCGATGTTAATTTGGATTTCTCCATCACTAAATTGGTTTACAGATGATTTTCCTAGTTCTACTCCTACTGCATCAGCAATCTTCTCAGCTAATTTCTTGTTTGAGTTCAATGCAAATATTTTCAATCTTGGATCAAAGTAATGTTTTGACATGGGGCCCTCCGCTTTCTTTATAAGGAAATAGTTTACATCTAAATAGTAGCCATTTTTGAGACTTAAATCAAGTCTAGACCGATATTTTAATTAGAATATGGTAGTTTTTTAGCATATCCTTCTTTATTGACTTGTTCCGAACGCGCAATCGCTAATGAATCAGCTGGAACATCTTTAGTAATCGTTGATCCTGCTGCAGTAAATGCTCCATCACCAACATTAACAGGTGAAACAATACTTGTATGACATCCTAGGAAGACATTATCTCCAATAACTGATTGATGTTTTGCTTTGCCATCATAATTAACAAACACTGTGCCACAACCAACATTTACATTCTTACCTAAATCAGCATCTCCAATATATGTTAAGTGCCCGACTTTTGATCCATTTGCAATTTGGGCATTTTTAACCTCTACAAAGTTACCAATATGAACATTCTCTGCCAAAACAGCTCCCGGACGTAAACGTCCAAATGGTCCAACATCACTGCCATTCCCTATCACAGCTCCTTCAATGTGAGAAGATGTCACTGTAATACCGTCACCCAGTTTGCTATCCACGATTTGCGAATGGGCTCCAATGAAGCAGTTTGAACCAATCACAGTGTTGCCTTTGATGACTGCACCCGCTTCAACAACCGTATCATTTCCAATGACTACGCCAGCATCAATATAAGTACTGTCTGCATCAACAAATGTCACACCATTAACCATGTGTTCACGATTGATACGTTGACGCATTGTTTTTGTTGCAACAGATAATGCAATACGATCGTTAATTCCGATTGAATCTGCAAATTCTGCCATTTGATAAGCTGAAATAATTTCACCTTGTTGTTGTAAGATGCCGATAACATCCGGTAAATAATATTCACCTTGAGCATTGTCATTGCCAACTTGCTCTAAAGCATCAAACAAGGCTTTGTTATCAAAACAGAACGTTCCGGTATTAATTTCTTGAACTAGGCGTTCTGATTCATTCGCATCCTTTTCCTCAACAATTCTTTCAACATGACCATTAGCATTACGAATAATGCGACCGTATGAAAATGGGTTTTCAGCATGCGCTGTTAAGATAGTTGCTTTAGCTTTACTTGATTCGTGCTCAGTGAACAAGGCGTCTAATGTATCTGCCGTAATTAGCGGCGTATCGCCGCAAACAACTAATGTCGTCCCTTCTTCACTCGCTAATAATTCTTTTGTCATCAAGACTGCATGACCTGTCCCTAATTGCTCTGATTGCAAAGCATATTCACAACGGTCACCTAATTTTTCTTTCACACTTTCAGCACCAAAACCTACGACACTGACAATTTTTTCGGGATTTAATTTTTCAACATTACCGATAACATGTTCAACCATTGAATAACCGGCAATTTCATGTAATACCTTATATTTTTTTGATTTCATACGAGAACCTTGTCCCGCTGCTAAAATAATCGCAAATCTTTTAGTCATTATCATGACCTCCATTAATTTTATTTAAAATAGTTACCGGGAACTACTTTGATTGTTTTTGTTTGTGAATCAACGGCTTCAACACATAGAAGCGAGTCATAAGAATCAATCATTCGACGACCGCTAAATGTTGATTCAGCAAATACCATTATGCCCGCAAGCTCTGATTCAAATTCTTCAATCAGACCTTTCATTCCGTTAACTGTTCCTCCACCCTTCATGAAGTCATCTACAACGAGCACGCGTGACCCACGCTTTAAGCTTCGTTTTGATAGTTCCATTTTCTCAATTCTTTCTGAAGAACCAGAAACATAATTGACACTAACCGTTGAACCTTCCGTAATTTTAGAATCTCGTCTCACAATCACGAATGGTACGTTCAAATGATAGGCAACTGCTTGTGCAATTGGTACACCTTTCGTCGCTACTGTCATCACCGCATCGATCTTTTGATCAGAATATTTCGAGGCAATAATCTGCCCAACTTGGCGTAGTAATTCTGGCTCTCCAAGTAAATCAGAGAGATAAACGTAACCTCCTGGCAATAAACGATCTTTTTCTGACAATCGTTTGCAAAGTTCTTCCACTATTTCAAGGGCACTTGATTCTGACATTTTAGGAATAAATCTGACTCCTCCTGCTGCCCCAGGTAACGTTTCTAAGAAGCCTTTATCTCTAGCGATAAAGGTTTTTTTAATAATTCCTAAGTCCTCACTAATAGAGGATTTAGCAGAACCATAACGTTTTGCAAAAAACGGTAATGTTATCAGTGTATGGGGATGCTCTAATAAGTATTGAGTCATATCAACTAAGCGTTCACTTCTCCGGACTTTGATAATAGCCACCTCTTCTCTATTTCTTCTTTATATTATATGATTAAATCACTCAAAAACCTAGTCTTTTTTATAATTTCCTAACTAATGTTCGGTTATTTATTCCCAATATAAAAAGCAGACTACATAGTCTGCTTTCTTATACTTACTTTCCGAATTTTACCAACGACAGCCTTGATAGCCATCACGATTATAAAGAGTCCTATAAAAATAAGTGTGATTGTTGCTCCTGGAGGAGTATCTACTTGATAAGATGTCACTAAACCACTTAACATCCCAATTAAGCCTACGATAACACTAAGTAGCAACACTTGATTAAACCCTTTCCCTATTCGCATAGCAATTGCTGCTGGTAAAACCATGATGGCTGAAACCAACAAGGCACCTGCAATTGGAATCATAACTGTTATGGCCACTCCTGTTAAAACATTAAATAAAAGTGACATCCATTTAACCGGCAGTCCATCGACATGCGCCGTTGCTTCATCAAACGTCATAACATACATTGGACGCTTAAATAAAATAAAAACTGAAACTAATAGAGCTAATAGGATACCTAAAATAACCACTTGAGATTGGCTAATTGTCACAATTGAGCCAAATAAATATTGTTGGATTTTCATTGAAGAATTCCCTTTGTTAGCATTCATTAAAACCAAAGCTAACGCAAGCCCACCTGACATTAGAATAGCGGTCGAAACTTCAGAATACGTGCTGTAAACTTGGCGTAGGTACTCTAAAATCACCGCTGAAATGATGACCACAATTAACGTTGTGATTGTTGGATTCATATTAATAAAAAAGCCTAATGCAATACCCGCTAACGAAACATGTGATAACGTATCTGCTAATAAGGATTGTCGCCTAACAACCAGAAAAACACCTAACAAAGGCGCAATAACCGCCATAAAACTAGCTGCTAAAAACGCTCTTCTCATGAACTCATATGAAAACATCTCCATTCGGTATTCTCCTTTCTAACTAAATGAATATTTCTATCCGCATATTTTTTAATATCTTCATGATCGTGAGTAACCATCAAAATCGCTTTCCCATGATCATGTGCGTTGTGTCGTAATAGTTCATAAAATTTATTACGAGAAACCTCATCCATACCCGTTGTTGGTTCATCCAATACAAATAAATCCGGATCAGTAGCAAACATTCTTGCTAGACAAATTCTTTGTTTTTGCCCTCCCGATAAAGCCCCTACAGGTTTGTTTCTCATTTCCCACATATCCACAGATTTTAATGCTCGTTCAACGTGATTTTGATCTTCTTTTGATAATCTTTTAAACCATTTCCCTCGCTGAAAACGACCAGATTGAACTAACTCCAATACAGTACTTGGGAATCCCGCATTAAAAGAAGCAACTTGTTGTGGAATGTAACCAATTGACAATTTCTCGCCATCAGCATTTTTCTTTGCCACTTTAACCTTACCTTTTGCTGGTTCTAATAAACCTAACGTCGCTTTTATCAAAGTTGACTTTGCAGCACCATTTTCTCCAGTTAAGGTCACAAACTCACCCGGACTTATATGATATGAAACACCCTCCAAGACGGGTTCCTCTCCGTAATTAAAACTTAAACCACTCACATCTATATATCGTGTATCCATTCGAAACCACCTATCCTAAAACGTAATCTTTCCGTTTTAATACCTTTTAAAAGAATAGCACTAATCACTTTAGACATCAAGTCAATAAAACTAAAAAAGTTAACCCATTAGGCTAACTTTTCAACGTTCTAACTAAATATACTTCGTCACAAAAACCCTTAACACCATTATAAACTCGTTGTGCTCTAGAGTGTTTATCACACAACGCAACTACTGTTGGGCCACTTCCACTCATTACTGCAGCATCTGCGCCGTAATCAAGCATTCTATTCTTAATCTGTGCCACAATCGGATATTTTTCACTAGTGGCTTTTTCCAAAGAATTCCCCATATGTTTAATCATTTCTTGGTAGTCGTTATTTTCGATACTACTTCGTAACAATTTAATGTCGGGATGACCTAGTTTAGCAATGTCTAATTCCGTAAAAATGGTCCATGTTGAAACACTGATAGGCGGTTTTACTATCACAACCCAACAAGGTGGAACATCAGACAAATCACATAATATTTCGCCACGACCTGTTGCTAATTTAGTTCCTCCTGCTACGCAATATGGCACATCCGAACCGATTTTAGCTCCTAGTTCTGCTAGCGTTTCTTGGGATAGTTGTAAATCCCAGAGCTTGTTTAATCCTCTTAGAGTTGCTGCCGCATCGCTACTTCCCCCAGCCATACCAGCTGCAACGGGAATGCGTTTGTCTATTCTAATATGTACGCCCATTTCAATATTATAAGTTTCTTTCACTAGCCTCGCAGCTTGATAGACATGATTTTTTTCATCTAGAGGGAGAAAACTACAATCGGTTTCCACTTTAATTTCACTAGTTGGTAATTCCGTCAGTGAAACTTTGTCAGCTAAATCAACACTTGCCATGATCATTTTTACTTCATGATAATTATCATCACGTTTATGCAAAATATCTAACCCTAGATTGATCTTGGCAGGTGCTTTTTCGATGATTTCCATTTCACTCACTCCTTATCTTTTTTATTATTATACCTTAATTGACTGGAAGCTTCAAAATTGTCAGACATCCAATTATTTTCTGTGCATCTTAAACTCTAAGAATAAATCATTGTACACACCTAAATATTTTGGTCCTAAATCCTCATAAACTTCTAGTTTATTAATCAGTTCATCCTTTGGATAAAACTGCTCATCCAATGTCATTTCTTTTGGTAGTAATTCCAAAGATTTTTTATTCGGTGTGGCATACCCAATGTACTCCGCATTGATTGCTGCATTCTCTGGTTCTAACATAAAATTGATAAATGCATATGACCCTTCAATGTTCTGTGCTGTTTTTGGAATAACAATGTTATCAAACCATAAGTTCGAACCTTCTTCTGGGATAACATAATGTAAATGTGAATTGTTTTCTAACATTTCTGCTGCTTCTCCAGAAAATGATACGGCAGCTGCACTTTCTTCATTTATCATATACATTTTAATTTCATCTGCCACAATCGCTTTCACGTTTGGGACTAAATCCATTAATTTTATTTTAGCGTTAATTAATTCTGTTTCATTTTTACTGTTCAAACTGTTCCCTACACTATTTAACGATAACCCCAAAACTTCACGGGCACCATCAATTAACATTAAATTATTTCTTAACTCCGGACGCCATAAATCATCCCAAGATGTCATGTTTTTTGAATCAATAAATTTATCATTATAAATTATTCCTAACGTTCCCCAAAAATAAGGAATAGAATAATTATTTTCTGGATCAAATTCTTGATTTAAAAATTGTTCCGAAATATTTTCAAGTCCGATTAATTTATTTTTATCAATCGGTAATAACAATTTTTCTTTCATCATTTTTTGAATCATGTACTCACTAGGAATAGCGATGTCGTAGCCCGTACCACCTTGTTGAATTTTTGTAAACATGGCTTCATTAGAATCAAATGTTTCATACCGAACTTTATAACCTGTTTGATCTTCAAACTTAGTAATTAAAGATGGATCGATATAATCTCCCCAGTTATAGACTGTCAAAATATTATTAGCTGTATAACCTTGTGACTTTTCCAATGCTTGATTACCAAAAAATAAAATAAGAATAATAAATAAAATCCCAATGACTAAACTTCTTAACTTATTCATGCTAACTCAACCCCTTTCCAACTGGTCGTTGAGTTTGTTTGCCTTTTTTACTATGTGACTCTTTTGTAATAAAATAATAACCTGCTACTAATAAGATTGAGAATAAAAACAATAGGGCGCTTAAGGCATTTATCTCTAAACTAACACCCTGTCTAGCTCGAGAATATATTTCAACCGCCAACGTACTAAAGCCGTTACCTGTCACAAAGAACGTCACAGCAAAATCATCTAAGGAATACGTGAAGGCCATAAAATAACCTGCAATAATACCTGGTGTGATAAAAGGGAGAATAACTTTTCTAATCACTTGCCAACTACTAGCGCCTAAATCTTTAGCTGCATCAACCATTGAATGGTTCATCTCTTTCAGCTTGGGCAAAACCATTAAAACAACAATCGGAATACTGAAGGCAACATGTGATAATAGCACTGATAAAAATCCTAGTTTAAACCCTAAAAATGTAAAGAAAATCAAAAAACTAGCACCTATAATAACATCAGGTGAGACCATCAAAATATTGTTAAAGCTTAATAGCGCATTACGTTTTTTTCGTTGCTTTGTATAGTAAATCATCATAGCTCCAAATGTACCAATCACTGTCGCGATCAGCGCAGATAAAAAAGCTAATAAGAATGTATTTAGTACTATCCCGATTAAACGTCGATCCGAAAAAACATTTAGATAATGTTCAAAAGTCACACCTGTAAATTCTGTCATCGTACCACCTGCATTAAAAGAATAGAAAATTAAATAAAAAATCGGGAGATATAATAGCAAAAATACAAATGCCAAATAGACATTTGACCATTTAAACTTTTTTGTCATTATTTATTACCTCCTGTTTTTTTCTTTCTTTCACCAGTTATTAACATAATTACTAACATGGCTACAATCAGAACTACACCAATTGTTGAACCCATTCCCCAATTCTGAGTCACCATAAAATGCTCTTCTATCGCTGTTCCTAATGTAATGACACGGTTTCCACCAATTAAACGAGTCAACATAAATAAACTTAATGATGGAATAAATACTGCTTGAACCCCGCTTTTAACACCATTCATAGATAAAGGAAATATCACTCTTCTAAACGTTTCCCAACTACTTGCTCCTAAATCTCGACTGGCACTTATTAAAGAAGGATTTAATTCTTCAAGCGTATTAAAAATTGGCATTATCATAAAAGGAATCTCAATATATGCTGCTACAAAAATAAAACTAAAATCCGTAAATAAAATTTGTTGCGAGCCTAATCCTGTCATTTCTAAAAATTGATTAATGCTACCATGAGCACTGAAAATACCGATAAATGCGTATGCTTTTAATAGTAAGTTAACCCAGGTTGGTAAAATAATCAGCATCAACCAAAGTTGTTTGTGTTTAGTACGAACTAAAAAGTAAGCAGTCGGATAACTAATAAATAAGACAACTAGCGTAATTAAAAAAGCATACCAGACTGAGTTAAACGTCATTGCCAAATAAGTTGTTGACGAAAAATACTCTTTATAGTTAACAAGACTAAAATTACCATCAATCCCTTTAAACGACTGATAAATAATTAATAACACAGGTGTTACAACAAATAAAACCAACCATAGTATGTACGGGATAGAATATAACCGTTTTGTATTTGTCATCGTACTCCTCCTTACTCTTCGTCGTAACTTTCTAGTCTTGCATCAAATTCTTCTTCCGTTTCGTTGAAACGCATAACATGAATGTCTTCCGGTTCAAAAGAAAGCCCCACTCTTGAGCCTTCTTTCGCTTTTCTTGTAGAATGGACCACCCATTCATTGCCATCATCATCATGTCCCACAATTTCGTAGTGAACTCCTCTAAATAACTGACTGTCCACCTTAACTTGCAGCTTACCATTTTCAACAGTTGTTAATGATAAATCTTCAGGGCGAATCATCACTTCGACTGATTCATTTGATTTCATTCCACCATCAACACACTCGAAACTCTTGCCAACAAATTCTACGCAGTTATCCTCAATCATATTTCCAGGAACAATATTACTTTCGCCAATGAAATCCGCCACAAATCGATTAATTGGTTCATCATAAATATCAACTGGAGTTCCACTTTGAATGATTTTCCCTTTTCTTAGCACAAATATCTCATCACTCATAGCGAGCGCCTCTTCTTGATCGTGTGTCACAAAAATAAATGTAATGCCTAAACGCTTTTGTAATTCTCTTAATTCGTATTGCATATCTGTCCTTAACTTCAAATCTAAGGCAGACAGTGGTTCATCCAAAAGCAATACCTCTGGCTCATTAACAAGCGCACGCGCAATTGCAACTCTTTGACGTTGGCCACCTGACATTTCACTGATTTCACGATTACCAAAGCCGTCTAATTGAACCATTTTCAAAACTTCTTTTACCTTTTCTTCTATGATTGTTTGAGAAACTTTTTTAATTCTCAAACCAAAAGCAATATTTTCAAAAACATTCATATGGGGAAATAAGGCATAGTCTTGAAATACCGTGTTTACTTTTCGCTTATTTGCTGGAATATCATTCACTCGTTTTCCTTCAAGTAAAATTTCACCTTGACTAGCTTCGTCAAACCCGGCAATCAATCGTAAAATAGTTGTTTTTCCACAACCTGATGGGCCTAGTAATGTGTAAAATTTACCTTGCTCAATATCAAAACTGACGTTATTTAAGACCACCGTCTCATCATAATTTTTCTTAACTTTTTTAAATGTAATAATCGGTTCCTTCATTAAATTCGCACCTCACTATAAGTATGATTCTGTTACAACAATTAAAATATCACTGCGACCATTTGCTGTGTTTTTAATTTTATGATTGGCAACTGCCTTAAAGTATAAGCTCTCACCTGAACCTACAGCATACTTTTCTGTACCTAATTCCAGGGACACACTGCCTGATAAAATATAAACAAAAGTTTCAGCTTCAGATGGATCAAATTCCTTATATTCTCCTTGCTTGTCTAAGCTTAATAAAATAGGCTCCATTTCCTTTTCGTTGGACTCAGAAATTAGCCAGTTCACTTGATACCCCATCTCTTCATCACAATAAATTGTTTGTTCTTCTTTTGTATAAACAACCTTTTGCTCATCACTCTGTCCTTTGAAAAAGGCAGCTGGTGTTGTACCCAGCACTTCTAAAATATTAAAAAAAGTATCCATTGCCGGCGAGCTAAAATCATGTTCCAATTGACTGATGTAGCCTTTACTTAAATCTGTTCGTTCCGCCAATTCTTCCTGTGTTAGATTTTTTTGAATTCTTAAGTTTCTTATCTTACTACCAATACTCATTAAACCAGCCCTTCCTCTTGTTTGATATTACTAAACAAATTGTTTACTAGTTAATTCAGTATACTAATTTCCTTCTTATAATTCAATCATAATTAGCAATAACAATCGCTTTTGTCACAAAAATTACTTATACTAAAGTTAGTCAATGTTTTATCATTTTGAGGAGGGAATAGAATGAAAGAATTTAACGCCTTAATGCTCGATTATAATGAAAAAGAACTAATTGAACCAAAAATCAAACGTATCACTAAAGATCAATTATCCGATGGAGATGTCCTAATTAAAGTTGCCTATTCAAGCATCAACTATAAAGATGCTCTCGCAACCAATCCTAAATCAGGGGTTGTTCGTTCATACCCAATTATCCCTGGGATTGATTTAAGTGGAATAATTGTCGAGTCAGGAGATTCACAATTTAAAATTGGCCAAGAAGTACTTGTTACAGGTTACAAAACTGGGGTCGCACATAGTGGCGGCTTTAGTGAATATGCTCAAGTTCCTAATGAATGGATTGTTCCCATTCCAGGAGGGATGTCATTAAAAGACGTCATGACGTTAGGGACAGCAGGTCTAACAGCGGCTTTAGCTGTGAACGCCATCGAACGACAAGGACTTCGTCAAAAAAATGATGCTAGTATTCTAGTAACGGGTGCATCTGGTGGTGTCGGAAGTATTGCTATCAGTATTCTTAAAACGTTAGGATACAACAATATAACCGCTTTAACACGTAAAAAAGAAACAGCGAAAGATTTTTTCAACTCACTTGGTTTAACGAAAGTACTTTCTCCTGAAGAGTTCACCCCTGATAAAATCAAACCTTTAATGGCTCAAAATTTCGATTACGTCATTGATACTGTTGGTGGCAAACAACTAGAGGCCATTATCCCACAAATTAGTTACGATGGTAGCATTGCACTATGCGGTAATGCTGGTGGGATTAAATTCGAAACAACCGTCTTACCACATATTCTTAGAGGCGTGAGTATTTTAGGAATTGATTCTGTTAACATTTCTTTTGAAAAACGATTGTACATTTGGAATCGCTTAGCCACAGATATGCACCCTGATAATTTAGAATGCATTATTTCCGACACCGTTAGCCTGTCAGATTTAGTACCTGCTTTCAATAAACTATTGCAAGGTGAAATGACTGGGCGTTACTTAGTAAACGTTACTAAGTAAGAATGCATTGACAGCATTGTCTCACTTGACTTTAAAGGAGTAACTCCTTTAAAATTATAACAATACGTTATTTTGAAGGAGCACTTATGAAAAACAAAAATAGAAAAAGAAATACTTATCAATTAACCATTCGAGCAATTTTAACGGCGATTATTATTGTCCAGGGCATGATTCCTTTCATGGGATACATCCCATTGGGGGTTGTGAATATCACAATCATTCATATTACTGTGATTATCGCAGCGATTACATTAGGGCCTAAAGATGGCATGTTCATCGGTTTAGTCTGGGGCCTGATCACCTTAATTAGAGCTTGGACAATGCCGACAATGCCATTAGATTCGTTAGTTTTCACCAATCCTATCATTTCTGTTTTACCAAGAATTGCCGTCGGAGCTGTCGCAGGTTATTTATTCATTACTATTTACAAAAAAACTGGTAAACAAAATATTGCAACTGTCACTGCGGCAACGGCCGCAACTATTACAAATACTGTTTTAGTATTAGGTTTGATGGGCTTACTTTACAGCGGACCAGTTGCCTCGGCATTTGAAACAAATACCGATGGCTTATTTAAATTTTTAGCAGCCTTAGCATTTACAAATGGTATTCCTGAATTAATTGCAGCGATTATTATCACTCCGCTAATTGTTAATGCCATCTTTAAAGCTACAAGTTTATCACCTGATCATAAATAAAAAGAGAAGCGCTGAGCGCTTCTCTTTTTATTTTCTGCCAATTATTCTAACTTCCGTTTCTAAACTCACATCAAATTTTTCTTTAATCACATCTTGAATATGTGCAATTAATTGAACATAGTCTGTTGCCGTAGCATTGTCTACATTGACAATAAACCCAGCATGTTTTTCTGAAACCTGCGCTCCACCTAATTGATAACCTTGCAGTCCGGCATCTTGGATTAACTTACCAGTGAAGTGCCCTTCTGGCCTCTTAAAAACACTGCCACAAGATGGATATTCCAACGGTTGCTTACTTTCACGTAAGTCTGTTAACTCAAGCATTTTCTCATTAATAACAGCCTTATCACCATTTTCCAAGGCAAAAACAACTGATAAAATAATACTTGGTTCATCTTGAAAAATACTATGACGGTAAGAGAACTTTAATTCCTCATTCGTTAAGGTTTTAACTTCACCTGTTTGGGTAATGTAATCAACTGTTTTTACAACATCCGCAACTTCTCCACCATAGGCCCCAGCATTCATATACATTGCCCCCCAATACTGCCAGGAATACCACAAGCGAACTCTAACCCCGTTAAACCTGCCTCTAGTGCAACACGAGCCGTATCGATTAGTTTGGCACCCGCTTCAACATGAAGCTCTGTGCCAACCACTTCACATGCTGACATATCCGTTAATATCATAACTAACCCTTCGATACCTAGATCACTAACAATTAGATTACTTGCATTCCCAAGAATTGTCATCTGAATATTATTAACAGTACAATATTCTGACACTTCTTTAACTTCTGAAACCGTCTTTGGAAATGCTAACACATCCGCCGGTCCACCAGTTTCCGTATATGTATACTTCGCAAGTGGCTCATTAAATTTTAGATTAATCGCTTTTAAATCATTTTTTATTTTTGTAATAGTCATAAGTTAGGTTCCTTTCAATTGAAACATCTCGTTTATTTTATCACGAGATGCATTCTCTTTCCAGTCAATAAAAAAGTCTAGCCCAGATGGCTAGACTTTTAGTTTATATTAAGACAGTTACTGTCGCTGCGACAATAATTAATACTAACCCTAACACTGTAACACGCATTTCTTTTGTTGTTTTCTTTTGTCCCAAGAACCAGATACCTGTTAATGTTGCCAAAATAACTGAAGTTTGAGATAAAATAAATCCTGTCGCTAATCCATTCATGTTCGGTTGTGCAGAAATTAAATATGTTAATGCTGCAAAAGCAAAGAAGAAACCAGAGAAAATATGTTTATATGTCACCACTTCTGAAAAGGCTGACTTTTCTTTCCCTGATAAAACAACTGCATAAACAACTGCTACCAGCAACATACCAATTGCCTGCGGTAGAAAGGCTTGCATACCATCTAAATTAGTTGCTTGTGGCGCTGCTGAGTATGCCCAATAACCAATTTCACCAATAGCTAAGTAAATAATCGCTTTTTTTAATAAACTTGAATTTTCTTGATTTTTTTCTTCTGACCAAACGGTTAATGCCGCCCCAATAACGATTAAAACTAATGCAAGACTTCCTAGAACCTTAGCCGTTACACCTGGCCAGTTACCTAGAGCAATAACACCCCATAATGATGCGCCTAACAGTTGGAAGGCAGTTGTAATCGGCATCGCACGAGATGATCCAATCATACCAAATGATTTGAACGTAATGATTTGAGCGGATGCCCAACCCACACCTGATAAAATTGCAAAAATTAAATCTTTACCACTCGCTAACTCAATTCCTTGAACAAAGGCAAATACAAGGGCAAAAATTAATGTTCCTAATGTCGATCCAAGTATTTGGTTAACTGGTCTTCCCCCGATTTTTGAAGCAATAGTTGGATACAACCCCCAACCTAATAAAGGTCCTAATCCGATTAATAAAGCTGTAGCATTCATTTTACACACTCCTATTAATTTGTATTTTCATTTCAACAAACCTATTTTCTTTAAAAAACAACATTACTTTCTAAAACAACATTTGCATATGGTGTTACTTCGCCTGTTCTAATAAACGCATGACAATTATTTAAATCTCTCTTCATTTCTTCATGTGGATAAAAAATAATTTCTGTCGTTGGTAATGTTTCTTTAATTTCAGCTAAGATATTTGGGTTTGCTGTTTTAATTTCCTCCGCCAAAAAGATTCTTTGAACTTCAAGTTCTTCCAAGACATTTTTTAAAACATCCATAAACGTTGGTAATCCATGTGTCACAGCTAAATCAATTTTTTCAACAGACATTGGAACTGGCATGCCAGCATCACCAATACTTAATTTATCAAAATGACCCATTTGTGAAATAACTCGTGAGATATCTGAATTAATTACTTTAGTTTTTTTCATTTTAAAGCCCCCAATTAATTTATTTGTTTAGCTCGTTTAAATACGGAATTGATGGTTGGGCACCAAATCTTTGAACTGTTAATGATGACGCTTGATTACCAAAAAGAATCGCTTCTTCTAAATTACTAAAATCCGCTTTAAGAACACTACTTAAAGCACCAATAAACGTGTCTCCAGCTGCTGTTGTATCCACTGCTTCAACCTTAAAGGCAGGTACAATACCTGATTTAACACCATTGTCGAAAAATGCACCCTTACTGCCAACTGTAATGATAACTGCTTCAATACCTAATTCGTGAAGTGCCTTGGCAGCTTCTTTCATTGTTTCTTCATCAGTGACTTTAATGCCTGTGATAATTTCTGTTTCCGTTTCGTTGGGAATAATCATATCCGTTACCGCTAATAATTCTTGAGGAACATTTTCCAACGCAGGCGCAGGGTTTAAAATAGTTTTCACACCACAATCTCTTGCAATTTTAAACGCTTCAATAGTTGAATCCATATCACTTTCAAATTGAGCAATTAAAAAATCGCTTGCTTTAATAGTTTCTTTATACGCATTAACATGCGCTGGTGTAAATTCATTGTTTGCACCTGAATAAATCATAATACTATTTTCACCATGGCTATCAACAACGATAAAAGCTTGCCCCGTTGATTCACCTTCGATAACTGCAACGGCATCTGTGTTAACTTCTTCTTGATTTAATAACTCCATCATTACTGTACCTTCTTTATCATTACCAATCGCACCGATAAAGTTAGTTGTTGCTCCCAATCGTTTCGCTGCAACAGCTTGGTTGGCACCTTTTCCACCACCGGAAGTAAAGTGTTCAACTGCATGTAATGTTTCCCCAGGTTTTGGCATTTCATTGACACGAAGTGTTGTGTCTAGATTAACACTCCCAATTATTGTAACCGCATTCATTTTTATCCGCTCCATTTCCCTTTAATAATTATATTGGTAACACATTTAGTTAAATCGGTTTATTAAAACGGTTTAACTCTCTGACAAAAATATAGCACACCTTAAATATTAGTTCAAGGGTGCTGTCGAATCTTTTTTAATTAATTTGACTGGTAAGATAATATGTTCTGGATCTTTAGTTGGATTAGCGATTCTTGAAAGCAACATAGATGCCGTTCTTTCACCTAATTCTGTAATAGGCTGAGCAATAGTTGTTAATTTGGGTTTAATATAATTACCCATTGCAATATTATCATACCCAATTAAGCTATAGTCAGCAGGGACGCTTTTACCTAACTCTGACAATCCAGAACTAAGCCCTATTGCAAGCTCATCATTTATTGCAAAGATCGCTGTAGCAGCAGTTTTAACAACCTCTGCAGCCGCAATTCGACCACCTTCTGGAGATAAATCGGTGTAAATTATATCATTTTTACAATTTGGAAAAACTCGTAAAAAACCAGATATTCTATTTTGAATAGTTGCTGAAGGATTGACGGGTGCAACAATTACCACATCTCTATGACCTAACTCTTGTAGGTGTCGTCCGGCTAGCTCACCACCGCCATAACTATCAACAGAAATGGCATCACCGTTAGCGTAAACTGTTTCATGATCTAAAAGAACATATGGCTTACCTTCTTTATTAAGTTGAGCTGCCGCCTCTACTTTCGAAGTAGCCGAAGAAGCCACAACAAAACCATCCACTTCTCTTCTTCCAAACTCTTCAATATGTTTCTTTTCCTTTTCTGCTTCAAAACCAACATTACTTAAAATTGTAATATAACCATTTTTATATAAAACATCCTCTATACCACTTACTAAGGTCGAAAAGAATGGATTACTAATATCAGGTACTAAAACGCCAATCATTTGGCTACTTTTTTTAGTCATTTTTTGAGCAAAATAATTCGGTGTATAATTCAACGATTCTTTTGCAGCAATGATTCGGGCAACGGTATCTTTATGAAAACTATTAGCATTGCCATTTAGAACTTGAGATACTGAAGCTGTTGAAACGCCTGCTAACTTTGCCACATCTTTAATGGTTGTTTTCTTACTCATTAACCTGCACATCCCCTTCAAATATTCTTTATTCATTGTAACATACGTCGGAATTGTGTCTATAAAAAAACACCCTCCAGATGGAGAGTGTTGGTATATTCTGTATATACGAATTAACGTTTTGAGAATTGTGAAGCTTTACGGGCTTTTTTAAGACCTGGTTTTTTACGTTCAACCATACGTGAGTCACGAGTAAGAAGACCAGCTGATTTCAATGGAGCACGGAAATCTGGATCAACGTTTAATAACGCACGAGCGATACCATGACGAGTAGCGCCTGATTGACCTGAATATCCACCACCGTGAACATTTACGAATACGTCATACGCACCTTCAGTTGCTGTAGCAGCAAATGGTTGGTTGATAACTGCACGTAAGTCAGCATGTGGAATATATTCTTCGATTGCTTTATCATTCATAACGATTTTACCTGTACCTGGCATTAAACGAACGCGAGCTACAGAATTTTTACGACGGCCTGTGCCGATATATTGTACTTTAGCCAATGATTTTTCCTCCTTAAATTAGGTTAGTAATATCTAAAACTTCTGGTTGTTGTGCTTGGTGAGAATGCTCTTCTCCGCCGTACACGTGTAATTTAGATAATTGTTTACGTCCTAAAGTATTTTTAGGAAGCATGCCTTTAATTGATGTTTCAATTAAACGACGAGAGTTTTTATCACGTAATTCACCAGCAGAAACTGATTTTAAACCACCTGGGTACATGCTGTGACGGTAGTACATTTTGTCTTTAGCTTTGTTACCTGTTAATTTAACTTTGTCTGCATTGATTACGATTACGAAATCGCCTGTATCCACATGAGGTGTGAATGTTGGTTTATTTTTACCACGTAGAATAGATGCTACTACTGCAGATAAACGTCCCATTGGGATGTCTGTAGCGTCCACTACGTACCATTTACGTTCTACTTCGCCAGTTTTGGCCATATATGTTGTACGCACTTTTGTTTCCTCCAATTTATAAGTCTGTTTTTGTTTGACGCGATAAGTTTCCGGGGCTCATCGTGGGGCAAACAATACCATCTATCATGATATAGTTAAATCACTGCGATGTCAATGCTTTCCGGAAATAAATATCATTTTTATTTTCATTATTCATATCGAACTTCCATCAGATATAGCCCCTCTGGATGGGCTGTTGGTCCTGCTAAATTGCGATCTTTTGTTTCCAATATTTTCGAAATATTCTCTACTTCCATCCGATCATTCCCGATTTTCAATAACGTCCCAACCATAATACGCACCATCTTATATAAAAAACCATTACCAGAAAAACTAAATCTCAATCGACCTGGTTCGATTTCTTCTACATCTGCTTGATAAACTGTGCGGACTTTATCTTCTATTTCAGTTCCAGTTGCGCAAAAACCTGAGAAATCATGTGTCCCCAATAATAGTTTTGCAGCCTCTTGCATTTTTTTAATATCTAAATCATAGGGAAAGAATGCCGCATAATATCTCGTAAAAGGGCTACGAGGACGTTTTGTGTCAACATAAAAATGATAGGTCTTCCCCTTCGCCAGGTAACGAGCATGAAATTCATCATCTACCATTTCAACTGATTTCACCGCAATATCTGCTGGCGACTGGGTATCAAAAGCGTGGCGTAATTTTTCTTCATCACGCTCATTCGGCATATCAAAATGAATGACTTGCCCTTCAGCATGGACACCAGAATCTGTTCTTCCAGAACCCTGAATTGGGACATGAATGCCATTATTAAATTTTGTTAAGGTCTTTTCAAGTTCGGATTGGACTGTCTTTCCATTTTCTTGTGTCTGAAATCCACAATAATTTGTTCCGTCATATGCTATGACTGCTTTATATCTTGCCATGTTGATGTCTCCTTATAAAAAAGCATCTTCTATAGAAGATGCTTTGAATTAATAACGTAAAAATACCAAACCAATTGTTAATAATGCAAACGCAATGATAACCATATTATCTTTCATTCGCCACTGTAGTTTACGGTATTTTGTACGACCTTCTCCACCTTGATAACCACGAGCTTCCATGGCAACAGCTAAATCTTCAGCGCGGTTAAAGCTACTTACAAACAGCGGAATCAACAATGGAACAATCGCTTTCATGCGTTGTGCTAAATTACCTTCACTAAAGTCAACACCACGAGCACGTTGTGCATTCATAATTTTTTCTGTCTCATCCATTAGTGTGGGAACAAAGCGTAAGGCAATTGAAAGCATTAACGATACTTCGTGTGCCGGAAACTTAATTACTTTAAGCGGTCTTAGCAAGTACTCAATTGCATCTGATAAAGCTAAGGGAGCAGTCGTTAACGTCAGTAATGTCGACATGAAAATAATTAAGACAAAACGACAAAAAATATACGCTCCATTCATTAACCCAAATTGGGTAATTGAAATAACACCCCACTCAAAATAAGTTGTTCCGCCCTTAGTAAAGAGCACTTGGAGAATAACCGTGAATAAAATCAACCATATAAGGGGCTTAACTCCTCTTATGAAGAACTTCAAACTAATTCCTGATAGCTTAATGACAACAAGTGTAAAGGCAAAGGCAAGTAAATACGATTGCCAATTATTACATAAGAAAATTAATCCTATGAAATAAAAACTTGCTAAAAGTTTTGCCCGAGGATCTAAGTTATGAATAACTGATTGACCGGGAATATAGCGTCCAAATATTAATTTTTCTAACATGACGCGTCACCCGCCTTCTTAACAGATAATTTTGCGAGTTCTGCTGCTAATTCCTTTGATGTCAATGGTAACTCATCAAATTGTAAACCTTTATCAATAAGTTTCAATGCAAACTCACTCGCAGTAGGAACACCCAGTTGTTTTTCTTTTAACCACTGAACATCATCAAAAACGTCCTTAGGTGATCCGGATTTAACGACTGTTCCTTTTTCAAGCACAACAACATTATCAGCATAATTTACAACATCATCCATGACATGTGTTACGAGAACAATTGTAATGCCTTTTTCTTTATTTAATCGTTCAAACATTTCCAACATTTCCAAACGCCCTTGCGGATCCAATCCAGCAGTTGGTTCGTCAAGTACTAAAACACTTGGTTTCATCGCTAATACACCAGCAATTGCAACACGACGCATTTGACCACCTGATAAATCGAATGGTGAGATTTCCATATAACTCTCATCTAATCCGACCATTTCAAGTGATTCTTTTACTAAATCACCCAATTCTTCATCAGTAGCACCAAAATTTTTAGGACCAAAAGCAATATCTTTAGCAATTGTTTCTTCAAACAATTGTGCTTCTGGGAATTGAAAAACTATTCCTACTTCCTGTCTAATGCTTTTTAAATTTTTATTGTCAGACTCCTTGTTAATCACACGGTCACCAATTATAGCTTGACCTTCTGTCGGTTTTAACAATGCATTTAAATGCTGTAACAATGTCGATTTACCACTTCCTGTGTGACCAATAATTGCAGTATAGGCACCATCTTGGATTGTTAGATCAACATTTTTTAATGCTCTATGCTCAAAGGGGCTATTTGGTTGGTAGACAAATCCTACTTGTTTAAATTCAATTTGCATAACCAATCAACCATCCCTTCTTCAGACAAGTACTCATCAGGTACTGACACTTCTAAACGACTTAATTCCTTTTTTAATTTTTCAGGAAATGGGACATCCAATCCCATATTAACTAATTCTTCACCCGCAGAGAAAATATCATCTGCATCACCCTCATCAATTAATTCCCCTTGTTTAATGACAAAAATACGATCCGCATGGGCCGCTTCATCAATATCATGGGTAATCGAAATGACTGTTAAATCTTTTTCTGATTTAATTTCCTTGATTGCAGATATTACCTCAAAACGCCCTTTTGGGTCAAGCATACTTGTAGCTTCATCCAAAATAATGACATCAGGACTTAGCGCAACTACTCCAGCAATTGCAACACGTTGTTTCTGTCCACCAGATAAACGTGCCGGTTCTTTGGTTTTAAACTCTGTCATGCGAACTTTTTCTAAAGCATTTTCAACACGAGTGAGCATTTCATCTCGTGGAACTCCTTGATTTTCAAGAGCAAACGCCACATCATCTTCTACTGTTGAACCAACAAATTGATTGTCAGGATTTTGAAAAACCATGCCGACTTTTTTACGAATTTCCCACACATTTTCTTCTGTCATATCTAACCCACACACTTTTAAACTGCCACTATCGGGCAAAATTAGCCCATTTATCGTCTTAGCCAGTGTCGATTTACCAGAACCATTATGACCAATAATCGCGACCCATTCACCCTCATTGATAGAAAAAGAAATATCATTTAATGCATATTTATCTGAATCATCATCATATTTAAATTTCAAATTATTTAGTTCAATTATTGGTTTCATAATAGTTTCCTCTCATGGCTTCTTTTTGATTAAAAAAATAAAGCTAACAGATGATTGTTAGCTTTTACTTGGGCTAATCATACATTTCTAAATATAAGATTAACAAATATTAGGCTGAGTGACAACAATTCAAATCTGCCAACAACACTTTTTTATGATTCATTCCTTAGTTGCTTCTTTTAAAATACTTTTATCTAACTATGAATATCATAGACAGATAAAAATATTTTATGATGAGTGCATACTCTCTGGTAAAACTACCAGAGAGTTGCAACGAGCTAGACTCGGAGGAAATCCCCCAACATCATAACACTCTAAATGAATCATCTAGAAAGTGATAGTTATTAAATGACTATACTAATTCTAAAACTACCATTTGCGCAGCATCGCCACGACGAGGTTCAGTTTTTAAAATACGTGTATAACCACCATTACGTTCTGCGTAACGAGGTGCGATATCACTGAATAATTTTTGTAATGCAGTTTCAACCACAACACCTTCATTTTCTTCACGTACATCAGCAACTTCGTTTCTTACGAAAGCAGCAGCTTGACGACGAGCATGAAGATCTCCACGTTTACCTAATGTAATCATTTTTTCAGCAGTTGAACGTACTTCTTTAGCGCGAGCTTCAGTTGTTACGATTCTTTCGTTGATGATTAAATCAGTTGTTAAATCACGCAACATAGCTTTACGTTGGCTGCTTGTGCGTCCTAATTTACGGTAACCCATGTGTTTCCCTCCTTTTTAAGAAAGTATTAGTCGTCCTGACGTAATCCTAATCCTAAATCATGAAGTTTAATTTTAACTTCTTCTAAAGATTTACGACCTAAGTTACGGACTTTAATCATTTCTGGTTCAGATTTATCAGTTAATTCTTGAACGGTATTAATACCGGCACGTTTCAGACAGTTGTATGAACGTACTGACAAGTCTAACTCTTCAATGGTCATTTCCAACATTTTTTCTTTCTGAGTTTCTTCTTTTTCAACCATGATTTCAGCATTTTTAGCTTCATCAGTTAAGTTTACAAAGATATCTAAATGCTCAGTCAGAATTTTAGCAGCTAAACTAATAGCTTCTTGTGGCATGATTGATCCATCAGTCCAAACATCTAATGACAGTTTATCAAAATCATCTCTACGTCCAACACGAGTGTTTTCTACTTGGTAGTTCACACGACGAATTGGTGTATAAATTGAATCAACTGGTAAAACACCAATTGGCATATCTTCAGTTTTATTCTCATCTGCTTGTACATAACCACGACCTGGTTTAACAGTCAGACGAGCACGGAAAGTAGCCCCTTCAGCAACTGTACAAATGTGTAAATCTTTATTTAAGATTTCAACATCGCTATCAGTGATAATATCACCTGCAGTTACATTAGCTGGTCCAGTAACATCAATTTCTAATGTTTTTTCTTCTTCAGCATAAAGCTTTAAGGCTAAACCTTTAATGTTTAAAATGATTTGAGTCACATCTTCTCTCACACCTGTTACAGTTGAGAACTCATGTAAAACACCATCAATTTGTAACGTTGTAATGGCTGCACCTGGTAAAGAAGATAATAAGATACGACGAAGTGAGTTACCCAAAGTTGTACCGTAACCTCTTTCTAGTGGTTCAATAACGAACTTTCCATAATCACGATCTTCATCAATTTTAGTAATTCTTGGTTTTTCAAATTCAATCATTCTTCTCTATACCCCCTTCAAACTGAAAGTGTCTTGTTCAATGACGTTATTAAGTTCGCACTTAAAATGAAAGACGCTCATTAAACACGACGGCGTTTTGGAGGGCGGCATCCATTATGCGGAACTGGAGTGACGTCACGAATTGCTGTCACTTCTAATCCTGTTGCTTGTAATGAACGAATTGCTGCTTCACGTCCTGAACCAGGTCCTTTAACTGTAACATCTACAGTTTTTAAACCATGTTCCATTGCAACTTTAGTTGCTGCTTCTGCTGCCATTTGAGCTGCAAAAGGTGTTGATTTTTTACTACCTCTGAATCCTAATGATCCAGCTGATGACCAAGAAATAGCATTTCCATGAACATCGGTAATCATTACGATTGTATTATTGAATGTTGAGTGGATATGTGCAATCCCAGATTCAATATTCTTTTTCACACGGCGTTTTCTGCTAACTTTTTTTGCTACCATGAAGATCTAACCTCCTTCACTTATGAATTATTTTTTCTTACCAGCGATTGAACGTGCTGGGCCTTTACGAGTACGAGCATTGTTCTTAGTATTTTGTCCACGTGTTGGTAAACCACGACGGTGACGGATACCACGGTATGAACCGATTTCCATTAAACGTTTAATGTTTAAGTTTGTTTCGCGACGTAAGTCACCTTCAACTTTTAATTTATCCACTTCTGCACGGATTTTATCTAATTGATCATTCGTTAGTTCACGAACGCGAATGTCTTCAGATACTCCTGCAGTCTCTAAGACTTTTTGCGCAGTTGTTTTTCCAATACCGAAAATATACGTTAATGAAATAACAATACGTTTGTCACGAGGGATATCTACTCCTGCAATACGAGCCATTTATACTACACCTCCATTATCCTTGACGTTGTTTATGTTTTGGATTTTCACAAATAACCATAACGCGTCCCTTACGACGAATTACTTTGCATTTTTCGCAAATTGGTTTTACTGATGGTCTTACTTTCATGATTATACCTCCTTGAATTTTACGGAGTACAACTATTTAAAGCGATAAGTAATGCGACCACGCGTTAAATCATACGGTGATAATTCAACAGTCACTTTATCTCCTGGAAGGATACGAATATAGTGCATTCTGATTTTACCAGATACATGCGCTAGAATTACGTGTCCGTTTTCCAATTCTACTTTAAACATTGCATTCGGCAAAGTTTCGACGACTGTACCTTCAATTTCAATCATTTCTTCTTTCGCCACAAATAGTACCTCCTTATACTTGTTTCGTGTTATTCACACGATCATAATCGTTGGGATTCATTGTCAACAATTAAAAACGCCTTAACCAATACATTATAGCATAGCAAGCTAGCTATTCAAAGGAAACTAACGATTTAAGCCTTACCTTTTGGTGATAAGTTTGACAAGTTAACAAGAATAGTTCGTTACTGTTCATGTTTCAATTAAATACTATCAATGATTGACTTAACGTCAGCAAAAACAGCATCAATTTCACGATTTCCATCGATTGTTTGTAGAAGTTTTTGATCTTCGTAGAATTCTAAGATTGGTTGGCTACCTGTAATGTTGACAGATAAACGATTCTTAACCGTCTCAGGTTTATCATCTTCACGTTGGTAGAAATCATGTCCTCCACAACGGTCACATGTACCTTCAACTTTAGGTTTGTTGTTCACTTTGTGATAAGTGGCACCACAATCTCGGCAAATGAATCGGCCAGCTAAGCGATCTACTAAGATATCCGCTTCTACATGAATATTGATGACAGCATCAATCTTCTTGTCTAAACTTTTAAGAATTTCTTCTAATGCATTTGTTTGATCAATTGTACGTGGGAAACCATCTAACAAGAAGCCAGATTTTGTATCTGGTTGTGCTAAACGTTCTTTCACAATACCATTGGTAACTTCGTCAGGAACTAACGCTCCCTTATCAATATAGGATTTTGCTTCCAATCCCATGGCGGTCTCGTTTTTCATTGCGTCTCTAAACATATCTCCAGTAGAAATATGCGGGATACCATAGGCATCGATGATACGCTCTGCTTGAGTTCCTTTACCAGCTCCTGGCAGCCCCATTATAACAAGATTCATAACGTTCTTCCTCCTAAAAAGTTCGAGTTATTTAACTCTTACTTGACGATAAATCCTTTATACTGACGCTTCATCAATAACCCTTCAAGTTGTTTAGTTGTTTCCAACGCAACACCAATTGCAATTAACAAGCTAGTTCCACCTAAACCGATAGACGGTGGCAGATGCCAGATGTTTTGTGCAATGATTGGCAAAATAGCCACTAATGCTAAGAAAATTGAACCAACTGTACTTAAACGAAGTAGCAAGTCAGAGATATATTTCTCTGTCCCTTTACCTGGTCTAACACTCGGAATATAACTTCCTTGTTTTTGTAAGTTTTCAGCAACTTTCTCTGGATTAACTTGAACAAACGCGTAAAAATACGTGAAGGCTACAATTAACACAGTATAGAGTATTCCACCTGGAATAGTAGAATAATCAAATAATTGAGATAACACTTTAAACCATGTTTGATCTCCTTTTGTGCTTGCAAATAAATGCATAATAGCACTTGGTGTTGAAATAAGTGAACTTGCAAAGATTACTGGAATAACACCAGCTGCATTTACTTTTAATGGTAAATAACTACTTTGTGGAGCACCAGCTACACGTTTTGTATATTGAATAGCAATTTTTCGTTCAGCTTGTTGGACATACGTCACAAACGTGATGATTAATAAAATCGCAATTACAAGTGATACAACGAATAGAATAGATTTCCATAATTCTCCAGATTTAATATTAATAAAATATGTTTCGATTATATTCTTGATACCGGACGGTAATCGCGAAATAATACCTGCAAAAATTATCATTGAAACACCGTTTCCGATGCCTTTATCTGTGATTTGTTCACCCATCCAAGTTACCAACATTGTCCCAGCTGTTAAAATAATCCCAATTGTTACGAAAGTCGTAGCATTTGGTTTTTCAACAAAATCTAAACCTGTTCCCGCAAAACGATTAAATCCAGCCGTGATAGCAATAGATTGGATAAATCCAAGTACTAAAGTTAAATAACGAGTTGCTTGATTTAGTTTACGACGACCAACTTCACCTTGTTTAGACCATTCAACAAAACGAGGTACAATATCCATCTGCAACAATTGAATAACAATTGAGGCCGTGATGTACGGAGAAACACCCATTGCGAACAGTGAGAAATTCTCCATAGCACTACCACTTACTGTATTCATCATTGTAAATAGAGGGTTTTTGCTTAATTCAGCAAGTGCTCCAGCATTTACACCTGGAACAGTAATATGCGCTCCGATTCGGAAAGCTAATAAAATGAATAGAGTGAAAAATATTTTCTTACGAATATCTTTAACCTTAAAACCATCTTTCAACAGTTTAAACATTAGATCACCTCGATTGAACCGCCAGCGGCTTCGATAGCCTCTTGAGCTGACTTAGAACATTTAGCAGCTTTCACTGTTAATTTCTTAGTTAACTCACCTTTAGCTAATACTTTAATACCAGATTTTTCGTTTTTGATGATACCTGATTCCACTAGCAATGCTGGTGTTACTTCAGTTCCATCTTCGAATCTGTTAAGAACATCTAAGTTTACTACGGCATATTCCTTACGGTTAATGTTAGTAAAACCACGTTTTGGTAAACGTTGGAATAATGGTGTTTGACCACCCTCGAATCCTAAACGTACGCCACCACCTGAACGAGATTTTTGACCTTTTTGTCCACGTCCTGCAGTTTTACCATTACCAGATGAAGTTCCGCGACCAACGCGATTGCGTACGTGTCTTGAACCTTCTGAAGGTTTTAACTCATGAAGTTTCATATTATTGGCACCTCCTCTTTTAGTAATCAATCAAATTATTAAACTTCTTCTACGTCCACTAAATGTGAAACAGTGTTGATCATACCTTTAATGGCAACATTATCAGTTTTCACAACAGAGCTGTTAGTTTTTTTCAAACCTAAAGCTTTAACTGTATCTTTTTGGTTTTGAGGACGTCCGATAACGCTACGTTTTAAAGTAATTTTTAACTCAGCCATTATTTTGTCCTCCTTATCCTAAAATTTCTTCTACAGTTTTACCACGTAATTCAGCCACATCTTCAACACGTTTTAGACGTGAAAGTCCTTCGACTGTTGCACGAATAACATTAATTGGTGTGTTTGAACCTAGTGATTTACTTGTTACATCAGCAACTCCAGCTAATTCTAATACGGCACGAACAGGGCCACCAGCGGCAACTCCGGCACCGGCTACAGCAGGTTTCATCATAATGCGTCCACCGCTATAAACTCCGATAACTTCGTGAGGGATAGTAGAACCAACCATCGGTACTTCGATTAAGTTTTTGTTAGCATCTTCAATTGCTTTACGGATGGCTTCTGGAACTTCTTGTGCTTTACCAGTACCAAATCCTACATGACCATTTCTGTCACCAACCACAACTAGAGCAGCAAAACGTAGACGACGTCCACCTTTAACAACTTTTGTTACACGGTTAATCGCAACAACGCGGTCTTCTAATTCCAAACCTTTTGGATCAATATAAACCATGAATGGTGTTCCTCCTTCTACTAAAATTCTAGTCCGTTTTCGCGTGCTGCTTCAGCTAGTGCTGCAACACGGCCATGGTATAAGTATCCACCACGGTCAAAAACAACTTTTTTAATACCTTTTTTGCTTCCAGCTTTAGCGATTGCTTCGCCGACAGCTTGAGCTGATTCAGTTTTTGTTCCTGAAATACCTTTATCCAAGGTTGAGGCACTTGCTAGCGTCACACCCGCTACGTCATCAATTAATTGTGCGTAGATGTTTTTGTTAGAACGGAAAACGTTCAAGCGTGGGCACTCAGCAGTACCAGAGATTTTACCACGTACGCGTGCATGTCTTTTTAAACGTACTTTATTCTTATCTGGTTTTGAAATCACAATTGTCACCTCTTTAATTTTATTTGTCTAAACTATGCTACTTGGAGGTCATAAGATCTAAATCCCAACCTCAAAGTCAGTAGTTTATTATTTACCTGTTTTACCTTCTTTACGGCGTACGTGTTCACCAACATAGCGAATACCTTTGCCTTTGTAAGGTTCTGGAGGGCGAACTCCACGGATGTTAGCAGCTAATTCGCCAACATGTTCTTTGTTTGCTCCTTTAACAATAACACTTGTGTTATTAGGAACTTCGATTGTAATGCCTTCTGGAGCGTTAAACTCTACTGGATGAGAATACCCAACGTTAAGAACAAGTTTTGATCCTTGTAATTGCGCACGGTACCCAACCCCGATAAGTTCTAAAGCTTTTTCAAAGCCTTCACTAACACCAATAACCATGTTGTTGAAGTTAGCACGCATCGTACCATGTAAGGCACGGTTTTCTTTATTATCATTTGGACGAGTAAATGTTACTTCGTTACCTTCAACATTCATTGCAATGTTACTTACGAAAGTACGAGTTAATTCACCCTTAGGTCCTTTAACTGTAATATCATTTCCTTTTTGGTCAACTGTTACACCAGCAGGGATGATTACAACTTTATTACCAATACGGCTCACTCAAGACACCTCCTTCAGATTTGTTTCAATTACCACACGTATGCGATAACTTCTCCACCAATGTTACGTTCTCTTGCTTCTTTATCAGTGATAACACCTTCAGATGTTGAAACGATAGCAATACCTAAACCATTTAAGACTTTTGGTACTTCATCAGCTTTAACATAAGCACGTAAACCAGGTTTTGAAATACGTTTTAAGTTAGTGATAACACGCTCTTCATTTTTACCGTATTTTAAGAAAACACGAATGATGCCTTGTTTATCATCTTCAATTGTTTCTACGTCGCGGATGAAACCTTCTCGTTTCAAGATTTCTGCGATATCAAGTTTGATTTTTGACGCAGGTACTTCTAACATTTCATGTTTAACCATGTTCGCATTACGAATGCGTGTTAGGAAGTCTGCAATTGGATCTGTCATGACCATTGAACTATTTACCTCCTTTATGCGGGTTTTTTGTTACCAGCTAGCTTTCTTCACGCCGGGAATTTGTCCTTTATAGGCAAGTTCGCGGAAGCAAATACGGCAAAGTTTAAATTTACGATAAACTGAATGTGGACGACCACAACGTTCACAACGCGTATATTCTTGTGTTGAGAATTTTGCTGGACGCTTGTTTTTAGCAATCATTGATTTTTTAGCCAAGTGATTCGCCTCCTTTTATTATTTTTGGAATGGCATTCCAAGTTGTGTTAATAATTCGCGAGACTCTTCGTCAGTGTTAGCTGTTGTAACGATAACGATGTCCATACCACGAACTTTGTCGATTAAATCGTAGTCAATTTCAGGGAAGATTAATTGTTCTTTAACCCCTAAAGTGTAGTTACCACGACCATCAAATGCTTTGTTGCTTACACCGTGGAAATCACGTACACGAGGTAGAGAAACTGTTACTAGTTTGTCTAAGAATTCAAACATTCTTTCGCCACGTAAAGTAACTTTACAACCGATAGGCATGTCTTCACGTAAACGGAAACCAGCGATAGATTTTCTAGCTTTTGTAATGATTGGTTTTTGACCAGAAATAATAGTCAATTCCTCAACGGCTTTATCTAAGTTTTTAACGTTTGTTACAGCTTCACCAACACCCATGTTGATAACAATTTTATCAATTTTTGGTGTTTGCATAACTGATGAATAGTTAAATTTTTCCATTAATGATGGAGTAATTTCTTTTACATATTTTTCTTTCAGGCGGTTCATTATGTAGGTCCCTCCTTTCGTTCTTTATTACTTATCTAATACATTTCCTGTGCGTTTAGCAACACGGACTTTTTTACCATCAACATCTTTAAATCCAACACGAGTTGGTTCACCAGTAGCTGGATCTACGATCATTACGTTAGAAACGTGAATTGACGCTTCAGTTTCAATGATGCCTCCTTGAGGAGCAGCAGCACTAGGCTTTTGATGTTTTTTGATCATGTTAACACCTTCAACGATGACACGATCTTGTTTTGGAAACGCAGTTAAAACCACGCCTTCTTTATTTTTGTCTTTACCAGTGATAACTTTTACTTTATCGCCTTTTTTAACAAACATAATTGTTTGGCACCTCCTTTGGACAATAATTAATTATAATACTTCCGGTGCAAGTGAAATGATTTTCATGAAATTGCTATCACGTAATTCACGAGCGACTGGTCCGAAAATACGTGTTCCACGAGGACTCTTGTCGTCACGGATAATTACACAAGCATTTTCATCGAATTTAATGTAAGAACCGTCAGTACGACGAGCTCCAGTTTTAGTTCTAACGATTACAGCTTTAACGATTTCACCTTTTTTAACAAGACCACCAGGAGTGGCTTGCTTAACAGTAGCTACGATGATATCACCGATGTTCGCTGTTTTACGTCCTGATCCGCCTAACACTTTAATTGTTAGTACTTCACGAGCACCTGAGTTATCAGCAACTCTCAAACGACTTTCTGTTTGGATCACTATAGTATCCCCCTTTCAGACTTTAAGCTTAAATCTATATAGGAAAAACTCGATTAGATAATAACTGCTTCTTCAACGACCTCTAATAAACGGAAACGTTTTGTAGCGGATAATGGACGAGTTTCCATAATTTTCACGATGTCTCCTGCTTTCGCAACATTGTTTTCATCGTGCGCTTTATATTTTTTTGAATATTTAACACGTTTACCGTATTTCTTGTGAGCGTTACGAGTTTCAACTACAACGACAATTGTTTTGTCCATTTTATCTGAAACGACGCGACCTTGGTAAACTTTACGTTGATTTCTTTCTTGATCTTGAGTCATTCGTTAATGGCCTCCTTCCAATGTTACTTTTCTTGTTCACGCAACACTGTTTTAATGCGTGCAATCGATTTGCGCACTTCTTGAATACGTGCAGTGTTTTCTAGCTGACCTGTAGCAAGTTGGAATCTTAAGTTGAATAATTCTTCTTTGAATTCCTTTTCTTTAACAAGCATTTCGGCAGTGGTTAACGCTTTGATGTCTTTAACCTTCATTCGATTCACCACCCATTTCTTCGCGTTTTACAATCTTAGTTTTAACAGGTAATTTGTGAGAAGCAAGTCTTAACGCTTCACGAGCTACGTCTTCTGGTACGCCAGCAATTTCAAACATGATTTTACCACGTTTAACTGGTGCTACCCAACCTTCTGGAGCTCCTTTACCTTTACCCATACGAACGCCAATTGCTTTCGATGTATAAGATTTGTGAGGGAAAATTTTAATCCACACTTTCCCGCCACGTTTCATATAACGAGTCATAGCGATACGTGATGCTTCAATCTGACGGTTAGTGATCCATTTTGATTCAACAGCTTGTAAACCGTATTCTCCGAATGCAACCTCTTTACCACCCTTAGCTTCTCCACGCATTTTACCTCTAAACTCACGACGGTGTTTTACACGTTTAGGTACTAACATGATTATTTCCCTCCTTTCTCAATGTTTTTCATTCCAGGAAGAATTTCTCCACGGTAAATCCACACTTTAACTCCTAGTTTTCCGTATGTAGTATCCGCTTCTTCCCATGCATAGTCAATATCAGCACGTAATGTATGAAGTGGAACTGTACCCTCTGAATAACCTTCAGCACGGGCAATATCTGCACCATTCAAACGACCTGAAACTTGAGTTTTAATCCCTTTAGCTCCTGATCTCATTGTACGTTGGATTGCTTGTTTTTGCGCACGACGGAAAGCCACACGATTTTCTAATTGACGAGCAATACCTTCTGCTACTAATTTTGCATCTAAATCTGGTTTTTTGATTTCCACAATGTTGATGTGGATTTCATTAGGTTTTCTACCAGTAATTTTTACTAGTTCTTTTCTAACGTTCTCAACTTCAGATCCACCTTTACCAATAACCATTCCTGGTTTAGCAGTGTGTAGTGAAACATTAACACGCTTTGCAGCACGTTCAATTTCAACTTTCGACACAGCGGCATCGGCTAGTCTAGATGAGACAAATTTACGAATTTTTAAATCTTCATGTAGGTATTCTGCATACTCTTTTTCTGCATACCATTTAGCGTCCCAATCACGGATAACGCCGACACGAAGTCCCGTAGGATTAATTTTTTGACCCACTGGTTGTCCCTCCTTTTTTTACTTCTCAGTCACTACTACTGTAATGTGACTTGTTCTTTTGTTGATTGGTGAAGCTGAACCTTTCGCACGAGGACGGAAACGTTTCATCGTTGGTCCTTCGTTTACGAATGCTTCAGAAACTACCAAGTTTTCAACATCTAAATCATAGTTGTTTTCTGCATTGGCAACAGCTGACATCAATACTTTTTCAATAATTCCCGCTGGTTTGTTCGGCGTGAATTTTAAGATTGAAATAGCTTCTGCTACGCTTTTCCCTCTGATTAAATCGATCGTAATACGCGTTTTACGAGGTGAAGTACGAACTGTTTTTGCAGTTGCTCTTGCTGAAGTAATTTGTTCTGACATTTGAAATTCCTCCCCTCAATAATTAGCGTTTTGTTTTTTTATCGTCTGCAACGTGCCCACGATATGTTCTTGTTGGTGCGAATTCACCTAATTTGTGTCCTACCATGTCTTCTTGAATATAGACTGGAACATGTTTACGTCCATCGTATACAGCAATTGTATACCCTACAAAGTTAGGGAAGATTGTTGAACGACGTGACCATGTTTTAATGACACTTTTCTTTTCAGAATCTTTTTGAGCTTCAACCTTTTTCATTAAATGCTCATCAATAAAAGGTCCCTTCTTCAAACTACGGCCCATGGTGAACCTCCTCTCAAATTATATGGCTTAAGCAGCCATGAGTCTTTTATTATTTTGTTTTACGACGTCTAACAATAAGTTTGTCAGATGCAGCTTTTTTATTACGAGTTTTGTAACCAAGCGTTGGTTTACCCCAAGGTGTAACTGGGCTAGGACGTCCGATTGGAGCTTTACCTTCACCACCACCATGTGGGTGATCGTTAGGGTTCATTACGCTACCACGAACAGTTGGGCGCTTGCGCATCCAACGGCTACGGCCGGCTTTACCAATGTTGATTAATTCGTGTTGTTCGTTACCTACAGCACCGATTGAAGCGCGACAAGTAGCAAGAATCATACGAACTTCGCCTGAGTTCAAGCGAACTAATACGTATTTACCTTCTTTACCTAACACTTGAGCTTTAGTACCAGCAGAACGGATTAATTGTCCGCCTTTACCTGGTTTCATTTCGATGTTGTGAATTACAGTACCAACTGGAATGTTAGCTAATGGTAATGTGTTACCAATTTTAATATCAGCATTTTCTCCTGATACAACTTGCATTCCTACTTCTAATCCTTTTGGTGCTAAGATGTATGCTTTCACACCATCTGTATAGTGGATTAAAGCGATGTTAGCAGATCTGTTTGGATCGTACTCGATTGTTTTAACAAGTCCAACAACGTTGTCTTTGTTACGTTTGAAGTCAATAACACGGTATTGACGTTTGTGACCGCCACCTTGATGACGAACTGTAATACGTCCCATGTTGTTACGTCCAGCGTTGTTTTTCATTGGTTGTAATAACGTTTTTTCAGGGGTAGAAGTTGTGATTTCAGCGAAATCAGAACTTGTCATATTACGACGTCCATTTGAGGTCGGTTTATACTTTTTAATTCCCACGTCTCTGTTCCCTCCTATTAAAAATTAGAGTCCTGAGCTGATGTTATTCAGCGTCAAACAATTGAATTTCTTTTGAATCGTTAGTCAACGTCACGATAGCTTTACGACGTTTTCTTGTATATCCTGCATATTTACCCATGCGTTTAAATTTTGGTTTAACGTTCATGATGTTAACGTTTTTAACTTTAACACCGTCAAACGCAGCCTCAACCGCTTGTTTCACGTGAGTTTTGTTAGCACGAGTATCCACGTCAAACGTGTATTTTTTCTCGTCCATCGCTAACATTGAAGCTTCAGTGATAACCGGGCGTTTAATTACATCTAGTAATTCCATTATGCAAGCACCTCCTCTACTTGAGTAAGAGCAGCTTTAGTAATTAACATTTTATCGTTAGCTACTACATCTAACACGCTTACGTTATCTGACGCTACGACAGAAACGTTTGGTAAGTTACGAGCTGATAATGCTGCAAAATCATTGCCGTTTTCTAAAACGACTAAAACTTTAGTTGTTACATCTAATTTAGCTAATACTTCTTTGAATTCTTTCGTTTTTGGTGCGCCGAAACTTAATGAATCAACAACAACAAATTTTTCTTCAGCAACTTTTTCTGATAAAACAGATTTGATTGCTAAACGACGAACTTTCTTAGGAAGTTTGTAGCTGTATGAACGTGGAGTTGGTCCGAAGACTACACCACCGCCACGCCATTGTGGTGAGCGGATAGAACCTTGACGAGCACGTCCAGTTCCTTTTTGTCTCCATGGCTTACGTCCACCGCCGCGAACAGCGCTACGGTTTTTAACCGCGTGTGTACCTTGTCTTAATGAAGCACGTTGCATGATGATTGCATCGTATACAACGCTTTCGTTTGGTTCAATTCCGAAGATATCTGAGTTTAACTCGATGTTTCCGTTTTTAGAACCGTCTTGTTTAAATAATGCTACAGTTGGCATTCCTTAGTCCTCCTCTCTTCAACAATTATTTCCCAGTTTTCACTGATTTGATTTGTACTAATGATTTTTTAGAACCTGGCACATTACCTTTTACTAAGATAACGTTTTTATCAAGATCTACACGTACAACTTCTAGATTTTGAATAGTGACACGATCGCCACCCATTTGACCAGCTAATTTTTTGTTCTTAAATACTCTATTCGGATCTACTGGACCCATTGACCCAGGACGACGGTGGTAACGAGAACCGTGACTCATTGGTCCGCGAGATTGACCATGGCGTTTAATAACCCCTTGGTAACCTTTACCTTTAGTTGTACCTGTAACGTTAATGATGTCACCTGCTTCGAATACATCAACCTTAATTTCTTTACCTACTTCGTATTCTCCTAGCTCAACATCTTTAAACTCTTTAATGAAGCGCTTAGGAGCCGTGTTTGCTTTTGCAACATGACCTTTCGCAGGTTTGTTTGATAATACTTCACGTTTGTCTTGGTAACCTAATTGAACTGCTTCGTAACCGTCAGTCTCCATTGTTTTAACTTGTAAAACAACGTTTGGAGTCGCTTCGATTACAGTAACAGGGATTAATTCACCATTCTCAGTGAAGACTTGTGTCATTCCCACTTTTTTTCCTAAGATTCCTTTAGTCATGAGTGCACCTCCATCCTTTTAATTTTTATAACTTGATTTCAATGTTTACACCACTTGGCAAGTCAAGCTTCATTAAAGCGTCAACTGTTTTTGGTGTTGGATTCACAATATCGATTAAACGTTTGTGAGTTCGCATTTCGAATTGTTCACGAGAATCTTTGTATTTGTGCGTTGCACGGATCACAGTGTAGACTGAACGATCTGTCGGTAACGGAATCGGTCCCGATACGTCAGCTCCAGTTCTTTTCGCTGTCTCAACGATTTTTTCCGCTGATTGATCCAAAATACGGTGTTCATACGCTTTTAAACGGATACGAATTTTTTGTTTTGCCATTTTTTTCCCTCCTTCGCCTATTTTAAAAGTAGACATAGCTCCACGAAAACACCAACACGCTCGCCCATGGCAATGCGTCCGGGCGTGTCGCAACCTCTCGCTTCATAGCCGTGGGGTTTCTACAGGTCCCCACTGTCGGCAATACAACTTTATAGTTGCAGCACCTTTAACAGTATACTAAATAAAAACCGTCAAATCAACCTTTTTTAAGGTTTTTTCTATATTTTTTTTATTACAATTTTGTAACCAGTTTCAACTCGTTAAAAGAGTCATTTCTCATGTTTTTTGTTCGAAAATATATTTTTTGCACTATTTTATATTATATTTTTTTAAATTTAACACTTTTTTGTATTCAATACGGAAGCAGCTTGCATTTATCGAAAATCCGGGCGTGCCATTTACACTACATTCATCTTTCTTCTATATAATAGCGAAACAAAATAGAAATATAAAAAAAGAACCGAGAAGTTAATCTCAGTTCTTTTAAAATAATTATTTAGTGATTGTAGATACAACGCCTGAACCAACAGTACGTCCACCTTCACGAATAGAGAAACGAGTTCCTTCTTCGATCGCGATTGGGTGAATTAATTCAACGTCGATAGTTACGTTATCACCAGGCATTACCATTTCAGTACCAGCTGGTAACTCAACAACACCAGTTACGTCAGTTGTACGGAAGTAGAATTGCGGACGGTAGTTAGTGAAGAATGGAGTGTGACGTCCACCCTCTTCTTTTGATAATACATAAACTTCAGCATTGAATTTTGTGTGTGGAGTGATTGTTCCAGGAGCAGCTAATACTTGACCACGTTGGATATCTTCACGGGCAGTACCACGTAATAAAGCTCCAATGTTATCGCCAGCTTCAGCGTAATCTAATAATTTACGGAACATTTCAACACCTGTAACAGTTGTTTTAGTGATTTCTTCAGCGATACCAACTAATTCAACTTCGTCACCTACAGAAACGCTACCACGTTCAACACGACCAGTAGCAACTGTACCACGACCAGTGATTGAGAATACATCCTCAACTGGCATCATGAATGGTTTGTCATGGTCACGTTCTGGAGTTGGGATATATGAATCAACTTCAGCCATTAATTCCATGATTTTATCTTCATATTTTTCTTCGCCTTCTAAGGCTTTAAGAGCAGAACCTGCAACGATTGGAGTATCGTCACCTGGGAAATCATATTCGCTTAATAAGTCACGAACTTCCATTTCTACTAATTCTAATAACTCTTCATCATCAACCATATCCATTTTGTTTAAGAATACAACGATGTAAGGAACACCAACATTACGTGAAAGTAAGATGTGCTCACGAGTTTGTGGCATTGGGCCATCAGCAGCAGAAACTACTAAGATAGCTCCATCCATTTGTGCAGCACCAGTGATCATGTTTTTAACATAATCCGCGTGACCTGGACAGTCTACGTGTGCGTAGTGACGGTTTTCAGTTTCGTATTCGATGTGTGAAGTAGAGATTGTGATACCACGTTCTTTTTCTTCAGGAGCGTTATCGATATCAGCGTAGTTTTGAGCTTCACCGAATCCTTTTTTAGATAATACAGTTGCGATCGCAGCTGATAAAGTAGTTTTACCATGATCGACGTGTCCGATTGTACCAACGTTTACGTGTGGTTTTGAACGGTCAAATTTTTCTTTAGCCATTTTAAGTTCCTCCTAGGAATAGTATTTTTTATTTCGAGACAGGATAGTCCTGACGTCGTTATTACAATTTTACACGATAACCCACTAGATTGACAAGAGAAGTCAATTAGTTAGAGCCACCATTTTTCTTGATGATTTCTTCTTGTACTGATTTCGGTACATCTTCATAATGATCAAATGTCATTGTGAACACACCACGACCTTGAGTCGCAGAACGTAACGTTGTAGCGTAACCAAACATTTCAGCTAATGGAATCATAGCACGAACTACTTGAGAGTTCCCACGAGCTTCCATACCTTCAACGCGGCCACGACGAGCAGTTACGTGTCCCATGATATCACCTAAGTAATCTTCAGGGATAACAATTTCAATACCCATAATTGGTTCTAAGATTGCTGGTTGTGCTTTTTTAGCAGCTGCTTTTAAAGCAAGTGATGCCGCAACACGGAAAGCAGTTTCGTTAGAATCGACATCATGGTATGAACCATCATAAAGTTTACACTTAATATCTACTAATGGATAGCCGGCTAATACACCGTTTTCCATAGAAGCTTTAAGTCCCGCTTCAACTGCTGGGATGTATTCACGTGGAACTACCCCACCAACGATAGCGTTTTCGAATGCAAATCCTGCACCCTCTTCATTTGGTGTGAATTCAACCCAAACATGTCCGAATTGACCTTTACCACCAGACTGACGAACAAATTTACCTTCAGCTTGAGTAACAGGAGCACGGAAAGTTTCACGGTAAGAAACTTGAGGAGCACCTACGTTAGCTTCAACTTTGAACTCGCGACGCATACGGTCAACAAGGACGTCTAAGTGAAGCTCACCCATACCAGCGATAATTGTTTCACCAGTTTCAGTGTTTGTTGACGCACGGAAAGTTGGATCTTCTTCTGATAATTTTTGTAAAGCAGTACCCATTTTATCTTGGTCAGCTTTTGATTTAGGTTCAATCGCAACTTCGATAACTGGTTCTGGGAATTCCATTGATTCAAGAATAACTAGGTTTTTCTCATCACATAGAGTATCACCTGTTGTTGTATCTTTAAGACCAACAGCAGCAGCGATATCCCCTGCATATACTTCTGAAATTTCTTCACGAGAGTTAGCGTGCATTTGTAAGATACGTCCTACACGTTCACGTTTCCCTTTAGAAGCATTTTTCACGTATGAACCAGATTGTAAAACACCTGAGTAAACACGGAAGAATGTTAAACGACCTACGAATGGGTCAGTCATAACTTTAAATGCTAACGCAGCGAATGGAGCTTCATCAGTTGATGGAACTTCAACTTCTTCGTCAGTATCTGGGTTAATACCTGTAATAGCTGCAACGTCAGTTGGAGCTGGTAAGTAATCAATAACACCATCAAGCATTAATTGAACACCTTTGTTTTTGAAGGCTGATCCACAGTAAACTGGGAATAATTCTACAGCGATAGTAGCAAGACGAATAGCCTCACGTAATTCCGCTTCAGTAATTTCTTCACCTTCTAGGTATTTCATTGTTAAATCTTCATTAGTTTCAGCAACTGCTTCAACTAATTTTTCACGCCATTCAGTAGCTAATTCCATGTATTCCGCTGGAATCTCTTCTTCACGGATATCTGTACCTAAATCGTTAGTGTACATTTCAGCTTTCATCGTGATTAAGTCGATAATCCCGCTGAATTCATCTTCTGCACCGATTGGTAATTGAACTGGAACTGCATTAGCTTGTAAACGATCATGTAACGTACTTACTGAGTATAAGAAGTCCGCACCAATTTTATCCATTTTGTTAATGAATACAGTACGAGGTACACCGTAAGTAGTTGCTTGACGCCAAACTGTTTCTGTTTGAGGCTCAACACCTGATTGAGCATCTAGTACTGTAACAGCACCATCTAATACACGTAATGAACGTTCAACTTCAACTGTGAAATCCACGTGACCAGGAGTATCGATAATGTTGACGCGGTGACCTTTCCATGCTGCTGTAGTAGCGGCTGAAGTGATCGTAATACCACGTTCTTGTTCTTGCTCCATCCAGTCCATTTGAGAAGCTCCATCATGAGTTTCTCCAATTTTATGAATTTTACCAGTATAGTATAAAATACGTTCAGTTGTAGTCGTTTTACCAGCATCGATGTGAGCCATGATACCGATATTACGAGTTTTGTCTAAGGTAAATTCTCTTGGCATAATATTTCTCCTCTCTTATCATAAATAAATCTTGGTTAACCATTTTATCAACAACGACTGAAAGTCGCTGTGTAATAAAGAGGATAATCTTACCAACGGTAGTGAGCGAAAGCTCTGTTGGCATCTGCCATTTTGTGTGTGTCTTCACGTTTTTTAACTGAAGCACCAGTATTGTTAGCAGCATCCATGATTTCTTTAGCTAAACGTTGTTCCATAGTGTGTTCACCACGTAAACGAGCATAGTTAGCTAACCAACGTAGTGCTAATGTCATTTGACGTTCTGGACGAACTTCAACTGGCACTTGGTAGTTTGAACCACCCACACGACGAGCTTTAACTTCTAATACAGGTTTGATGTTTTCCATCGCTTGATTGAAAACTTCGATTGGTTCATTACCTGTAGCTTCTTTGATGATATCAAATGCGTTATAGATAATGTTCGCAGCAGTCCCACGTTTACCATCAATCATAATACGGTTGATTAAACGAGTGACATCTTTTGATTGGAAAATTGGATCAGGTAAAACTTCACGTTTCTGAGCTGGACCTTTTCTTGACATTCCAAATTCCTCCTTCCGATTCTAGTTTTTAAGTTTAAAATTTATTTTAGTCTTTTTGTGGTTTAGGGCGTTTAGCACCATATTTCGAACGGCTTTGTTTACGATCAGCAACACCTGCTGTATCTAAAGCACCACGAACGATATGGTAACGAACTCCTGCTAAATCTTTTACGCGTCCTCCACGGATAAGTACAACACTGTGTTCTTGTAGGTTGTGTCCGATACCTGGGATATACGCTGTAACCTCAAGGTTGTTTGATAAACGTACACGAGCATATTTACGTAAAGCCGAGTTAGGTTTACGAGGTGTCATTGTTCCTACACGAGTACAAACTCCACGCTTATGAGGAGCATTTGAATTTGTGTGAGCTTTTTTAAGGCTGTTGTAACCTTTACCTAATGCTGGTGAACCTGATTTTGTTTCTTTTGATTTACGAGATTTGCGAATCAATTGATTAATCGTTGGCATTTTAATTTCCTCCTTCCCTAAAGGGTTTTCTAGTACCACACATCCAGGTGGTTCATTTTTTGCGATAAAAATAAGCAAGTCTGACTTGCTCTTCGCTAAATGCTAGCTGGACATTATCAACAATGTGACAACTGTACTTTAAGCACCTGTTAAATAATATCATGATTAACCTTTTAGTGTCAACAGTATTTCAATTTTTCTTAAATGAAGATTACACCTTTAAAGTCTCACCTAAATTGAGTATAATAATATAGAAGAAAAGGTTCTATATTATAGGAGGTAAATAATGAATTTAAAGCAAATGGTTGGAATTGAGGCAGCAAAACATGTCACTGACGGAATGATTGTTGGCCTTGGAACAGGATCCACTGCCTATTACATGGTGGAAGAATTAGGTCGCCGTGTAAAAGAAGAACAATTAGATATCATTGGTGTTACCACTTCGAATGCAACAGAACAACAGGCACGCGCTTTAAACATCCCGTTAAAAAGCGTTGATGAAGTAAGCCATGTTGACTTAACCATTGATGGGGCGGATGAAATTAGCAGTAACTTCCAGGGGATCAAAGGCGGAGGAGCAGCACTTTTATTTGAAAAAATTGTTGCCAGTAATTCTAACAAAAACATTTGGATTGTTGATGAATCAAAACTTGTTGAAAATCTTGGCGCTTTCCCATTGCCAGTGGAAGTCATTCCTTACGGTTCTCAACAATTATTGAACTTATTTGAAGAAAATGAGTTGCAGCCAAAATTACGCCTGATTGACGGCGAATCCATTAAAACCGATAGCGGAAATTATATTATTGATTTACACTTAGAATCAATTGATGATTCTGCATTAAAACCTTTAAGCAGTTGGTTGAACGCTTTACCAGGTGTGGTCGAACACGGATTATTCCTTGATATCGTTGACACTGTTATTGTTGGTCGTGAGAAAGGACCTGAAACAATCGGCGCTATTCGCCGTGGTTAACAACCTTTAGCAGAACTCTTGAAAATGCTTTTCTCAAGAGTTCTTTTCTTATGCCTATTTTTGTATTATACTTAGATAGATAATAAATTCACAAAGATTAAAGGAGCTGTTTTTATGTATTCACCAGAGGAAATAACGGATATTAGTATTAAGATGGGAGCTAAAAAAGTTGCTAAACCCTTACTTACTAAATTAATCCTTGGATTTATTGGTGGGGCTATGATTTCTCTTGGTTACCTTGCTTATATCAGAGTCATTGCTTCAATCGCACATGAATGGGGCAGTTTTGCGAGTTTCATTGGAGCATGTGTCTTCCCAATCGGTTTGATCGTAATTCTGCTTGGCGGAGGAGAACTAATCACCGGAAATATGATGGCAGTCGCGATTGCTTGGTTTGATAAAAAAGTTAGTGGTAAAGACTTAGTCTCTAACTGGGCTATCATTACTTTAGCAAACTTCGCCGGGGCATTATTTGTTGCTTATTTCTTTGGCCATGTTACTGGATTAACGACTGATGGAGCTTATTTGATTGAAACAGCTACTGTTGCACAATCAAAAATTGCCGCAACACCTTTGCAAGCGTTTGTTTCTGGAATTGGTTGTAACTGGTTTGTTGGCTTATCACTTTGGCTGTGTTACGGTGCAAAAGATGGTGCCGGTAAAATTCTAGCAATCTGGTTCCCAGTCATGACATTCGTTGCAATTGGATTCCAACATAGCGTGGCAAATATGTTTGTTATCCCTGCGGCTATTTTCGAAGGTAACGCTACATGGTTAGACTTTATTCAAAACGTTATTCCTGTTTATGCCGGGAATGTTGTGGGTGGTGCTATTATGGTTGGCGGCTTATATTATCTAGCTCTTAAACATCACGATTAATATCGTGGTGTTTTTTATTAGCTAATTTTTAGGATTGAGAATAAAATAAAGATAGAACAAAAGAGGAGGAAGATTTATGCCAAAACTTGTATTTATACGACATGGTCAAAGTGAATGGAATGCCTTAAATCAATTTACTGGGTGGGTTGATGTTGATTTGACAGATAAAGGTGTCGCTGAAGCCAAAGCTGCCGGCAATAAAATCAAAGCTGCTAATATTGAATTTGATCACGTGTTTACTTCTGTTTTAAAACGGGCCATTAAAACTTGCCACTACGCCCTAGAAAACGCTGATCAACTTTGGGTGTCTGAAACTAAGTCTTGGCGGCTTAACGAACGTCATTACGGTGCTTTACAAGGTCTTAACAAACAGGAAACCGCTGATAAATACGGGGACGAACAAGTCAATTTATGGCGCAGATCTTACGATACCCTACCCCCTTTGCTTGATGAAAAAGATCCCGGTTCAGCCACAAACGATCGTCGTTATCAAAACTTAGAGAAACGATCTATACCTGGGGGAGAGAATCTTAAAGTCACGCTTGAACGCGTTATTCCATTTTGGCAAGATGAAGTTGCTCCAAAATTATTAAAAGGCGAAACTATTTTAATCGCTGCTCATGGTAATTCTTTAAGAGCTCTAGCCAAGCATGTAGAAGGCATCTCTGATGAAGAAATTATGGGCTTGGAAATTCCAACTGGACAACCGTTAGTTTATGAATTGAGTGATGATTTATTAGTCAAAGAAAAGTATTATTTATAGAAAAAGCCATCCCTAAGGATGGCTTTTTTACATACAAGCTAATAATATTTTTTCAACATCATCTGCATTCAATGCTACAAATGCATCTTCTGAAATGGTACTATGTTTAACCGCTAGCTCAGACATCAATCTAATTTTTTCATGATCAATCCCCACTTCAGCTAACGTCATTGGAATTCCCCATGATTTAAAACTCTCAACTAATTTATCAATCCCTTCATTAGCAACATCAAAAGGATCACGATTATTTGAGTCAATGTCCCAAACATTTTCAGCAAAGGAAACAAATTTTTCAACAGTTTGTTCAGATAAAATATATCTCATCCAACTCGGTGTAATAATTGCTAAACCAATACCATGTGTAATGTCATAAAAGGCACTTAACTCATGTTCAATTGGGTGACATGACCACACGCCTTTTTTACCTAGCCTAGTCAGTCCGTTTAAAGCAAGGGAACTTGACCACATTAAATTAGATCGCGCTTCATAGTTCGTAGGGTCTGTTAAAGCAATTGGCGCATACTCTAAAACTGTTTTCATCAATCCTTCCGCTATTCTATTTTGAACAGCAGCTCCTTCATTAACCGTAAAGTAGCATTCAAATAAATGACTCAAAATATCAGCAGAACCTGCTGCAGTCTGCCATTTGTTGACCGTATACGTATAGGTCGGATCTAAAATTGATGCTTTTGGAATCATCGCCACTCCACCAGTAGCTAATTTTTCATTCGTTTCAAGGTTAGTGATCACTGACCCCATATTCATTTCTGAACCGGTAGCGGCCATCGTTAAAATGGTTACCAAAGGTAAAGCATCTTTTACTAAGCTACGATCTTTTGTAAAATCCCAAGGATCACCTTCATATTTCACTCCAGCAGCAATTGCTTTAGAACAATCAATTGTTGAACCTCCACCCACAGCAAGGATCACTTCAATATTATTTTCTCGACACATTTCAACCCCTCTTCGAACTGTATCAATTCTAGGATTAGGTTCCACGCCTGCTAATTCAATAATTTCAAAGTTATCTGCCTTCATCCTTGAAACGGCATCATCATAGATGCCGTTCTTTTTAATACTTCCTCCACCATATACCATCAATACTTTCTTGCCATACGGTTTTAAGACTGTTGTTAGTTGCTTAATCTGGCCTTCACCAAAACAAACATGTGTGGGGACATAAAAATTAAAATTTTCCATCGTAACCCTTCTTTCTTTATTGTCTTTTTAGAATAGAACTTTTAACAACTTTTGCATAGTAATTAAACTCAAAAAAGACAGCATAAGCTGTCTTTTTTTAACTAATCAATGTATCAAGTGCCACAATCATCATATCATCAAAGGTTGTTTGACGTTCCTCAGAACTTGTTTCTTCACCTGTTAACATATGGTCACTAACCGTCATCATACATAAGGCGTCAACACCATATTTAGCAGCCACGTAGTAAATAACAGCTGCTTCCATTTCCACTGCTAAAACACCATGTTCTCCAAGTTTAAAAGTGTCCTCTAAACTATCTTTATAAAAAACGTCATCCGATAAGACATTCCCAACATGAACGTTAAAACCATTTTCTTTAGCTGCTGTATACGATTTTAACAATAAATCAAAATCAGCGATTTGCGGAAAATCATGCTTAGGAAAATCATTTCTGATAATAGCAGATGTTGTTGCTGCTGCTTGGGCCAAAACAATATCTCTTACGTGAACATCTTTTTGAATAGAACCACACGTTCCGACACGAATCATTTTCTTAACATCGTACTCTTTAACTAACTCAGTCACATAAATAGCAGCAGAAGGCATACCCATACCCGTTCCTTGAACTGAAACTTTCTGACCTTTATAAGTGCCAGTGTAACCGTACATCCCACGAACTTCATTATATAAAACTGCATCTTCTAAAAAATTTTCAGCAATATATTTTGCCCGTAATGGATCTCCTGGTAATAAGATTTTATCTGAAACCTGATTTTTTGCAGCACCAATATGAATACTCACGATGTCACACTCCTTAAATTAGTTTTATGACTAAATGTTTTTAAGCGTTTCTTTAATCAATGTTTTGAAGTCCGCTTTAACACGTTCTGTTGTTTCAACCACTTCGTCATGATTTAAATTAGCTTGCATTCCGGCAGCTAAGTTAGTCACACACGTAATACCTAAAACACGCATACCCATATGACGCGCAACGATAACTTCTGGAACTGTTGACATACCAACAGCATCCGCACCCATCATACGTGACATACGAATTTCAGCTGGGGTTTCATATGTAGGTCCTGTATAACCCATATAAACACCTTGTTGCAGAGTAATCTTAAGGTCAGCAGCTACTTTATGAGCGACTTTCCCATATTCTTTATCATAAGGTTCTGACATATCAGGGAAACGTGGTCCCAAATCTTCATCATTTTCACCGATTAATGGATTTGTTCCAGTAAAGTTAATTTGGTCAGTAATCAACATTAAATTACCCGGTGTGAATGACGTATTTACTCCACCCGCAGCGTTTGTTACAACCATCGAGTGAGCTCCTAAAGCTTTCATAACACGAACAGGGAATGTCACGACTTGCATCGTATTTCCTTCATAAAAATGGAAGCGACCTTGCATAGCTAATACTTTTTTACCTGACATATCACCATAAACTAATTGGCCAGCATGACCAACAACTGTTGATACTGGGAAATTAGGGATTTCTTCATATGGAATCACAATTGGATTTTCGATTTCATTACCTAATTCACCTAAACCTGAACCTAAAATTAAACCAAAATCAACATCCTTTACACCTTTACTTTGAATATAACTTGCTGTTTCCTGTAATTGTTCACTCAATTTTTTAGTCATTTGCTTGTCTCCTCTAAAATAAAATTATTTAAGTTCTTTTAAAAAGCTTTTGCCGTTTTCTGTAGCAGGAACATTGAAATTGTCCGCAATTGTTGCAGCAATATCAGAATAAAAACCTTGTGGAATACTACCTTGGCCAGCCATTTTTTTACTGTAAGCTAGCAGCGGCACATATTCTCGGGTATGATCCGTTCCTGGGAAACTTGGGTCATTACCATGGTCAGCTGTAATTAATAATAAGTCATCTTCTGCCATAGCATCGTAGATTTCTTGTAACCTTCCATCAAAATCTTCTAATGCTTTCCCATATCCTGGGACATCTCTTCTGTGGCCAAATAAAGCATCAAAATCAACTAAATTAGTAAAACTTAAACCAGTAAAATCTTTCTTCATGACATTTAATAATTGATCAACACCATCCATATTAGATTTAGTTCTAACAGACTCGGTGATTCCTTGACCATTGAAAATATCATTAATTTTACCCACAGCAATAACATCTTTACCCGCTTCTTTTAGCGAATCTAAAACCGTGTGACCAAAAGGGTCTAAAGCATAGTCATGACGATTAGCTGTACGTGTAAAGTTTCCTGGTTCCCCTAAATAAGGACGAGCAATAATACGGCCAATCATATAAGGATCATCTTTGGTAATCTCACGAATATACTCACAGATACGGTATAGTTCATCTAATGGGATAACCTCTTCATGAGCTGCAATTTGTAAAACCGGATCTGCCGAAGTGTAGACAATTAAGTCACCTGTTTCCATTTGGTGTTTGCCATAATCATCAATAACAGCTGTTCCACTATATGGTTTATTACAAACAATACCACGGCCAGAAAATTCAGAAATTTTATCTAATAAATCTTGCGGAAACCCTTCAGGGAATACACGGAATGGCGTTTGAATATTCAGACCCATAATTTCCCAGTGACCTGTCATTGTATCTTTACCCACTGATATTTCTTCTAATTTTGTCGCATAACCTTTATGGTCAGACACTTCTTTTACTCCTACGAGCGGTTCAATTGTTCCTAATCCTAAATTTTCCATTTCTGGAATATTTAGACCTACTTGCTCAGCGATATGACCAAGTGTATGGCTACCAACATCACCAAATTTTTCAGCATCTGGCGCTTCCCCAATACCAACTGAATCTAATACTACTAAATGTACTCTTTTAAACATGACATTCCCTCATTTCTTTTTAAAAGCACAAACGTGCCCGACAATTGTCCGACACGTTTGAGTAAACTTTTTATTTTGATTTGATATAAGTTTTTCCAATCGCTTTCGGTGCTTTTGATGTTCCAATGAATAACACTAGAACAATAACAGTTAATAAATATGGTGCCACTTGCCAATAAACTGATGGCACATTTTCTAAACCTGGAATTTGTGGTCCAATAACTCCTAAACTTTGAGCTAAGCCAAAGAATAAGGCAGCGACCATAGCACCAATCGGATTCCATTTCCCAAAAATCATCGCTGCCATCGCAATAAAACCTTGGCCTGTGATAGTTGCTCTTGAAAATTGTGATGAAACAGATTGTACTAATACTGCTCCCCCAATACCACCTAAAAATCCTGAAATTAATACTCCTGCGTACTTCATACGGTAAACATTAATACCTAAAGTATCTGCAGCCTGCGGATTCTCACCAACCGCACGTAAACGCAATCCGAATTTCGTTTTGAAAATAACGAAATATGAAAGAAATGCTACTAAAATTGCTACGTACGCTGGTGCAGAAGTGTCTTTAAAAAAGATATCACCAATCACAGGGATTTTTTCTAAGACCGGAAAACTAAATTTACCAAAACGTTCCGCAATTATATCTGTTTGTCCACGATCATCAAAAATTAAACGTGTTAAGAAAACTGCCAAACCAGGTGCCATTAAGTTAATAACGGTACCACTGACAATGTGATCTGCACGCCAATGAACTGTTGCTAAAGCGTGGAATAGAGAAAAGACAACCCCTGTTAATCCACCAATAAGTAAGGCAACCCATGGCGTAAATCCACCTAAAACATCTGCTGTAAACAAATTAAATACACAAGCACTGAAAGCACCCATTACCATAATACCTTCCAGACCAACGTTAACTACCCCACTTCTTTCTGAGAAAGTTCCGCCAAGCGCTGTAAATATTAATGGTGCTGAATAAACCAATGTAGAAGAGACTACGATTACTAATAACTGTAACATATTACATCTCTCCTTTCTGTGAATCTTTTTTAACTCTACTAATTAAGTAACGAATAACATAACTTGCACCCACAAAGAAAATAATCGAAGCAATAACTATTTCAACAATTTCTTTTGGAATGCCGGCACCCGGCATACTCAACCCACCAACTTTTAGAACGCCGAATAAAATTGCTGAAACAAGAATGCCTAGTGGATGTCCGTTTCCTAATAAAGATACTGCCATACCATCAAACCCAATTTCAGGAACAGCATTCATAACATATAAGTTTTGGAACGTTCCTAACGCTTCAAGAACTCCACCTAATCCCGCCAGGGCCCCTGCGATGACCATCGCTAACACAATATTCTTACTTGAACTCATCCCTGCATACTCAGATGCATCAGGGTTAATACCTACTGAACGTAATTCAAATCCAGCTGTTGTTTTCTTCATTAAAATCCAAATAATTACAATTGCTGCAAGAGCTATAAAAATACCACCATTTAAACGGGAGCCCCCTGTAATTTCTTGTAGAAAAGGAACTCGCAAACTAGCATTTTGCGTAATCATTTCTGTGGCATCTTTATCTTCTGTTAAAACATTACGTACCATATGATTGCTGACATATAAAATTACATAGTTCAACATAATTGTAACAATAACTTCGCTTGTCCCAAATTTTGCTCTTAAGAAGCCTGCGATACCAGCGTATACACCTCCAGCTAACGCTCCTCCTAAAATACAAATTGTTAACAATAAGAATTTTGGTAAATCCGGAAATGACTGAGCTAGTGTAATTGCCATTACCCAACCACACAAAGCTTGACCGGCAAGACCGATATTAAAGAAGCCAGCCGTATAAGCGACTGAAAATCCTAATGCCGTAAGAACTAAAGGTGAGGCTAACCGGAACACTTCACCAACATTATAAGGACGACCGAAAGCACCATTTAACATAGCGCTGTAACCTTCTATCGGATCATATCCTGATACCAACATAACAATTGCTCCAAGTAACAGTCCGAACACTACTGAAATAACTGGAACAGCGAGGTTTTTTAAAAGGCCTTTATTCATCTAAGCTCGCTCCTTCCTCAGCATTTTGTTGTTGAAGTGTTGCGCGGGCTTGATCAATTGTCATACCTGCCATCAACATACCTAGCTCTTGTTCACTTGTTTCTTTAGGATCAACGATACCTGTAATCGTTCCTTCAAACATAACAACGATACGATCAGAAACGTTTAGAATTTCATCCAATTCAAAGCTAACGCATAAGACTGCTTTTCCGTTGTCACGTTGCTCAATCAAACGTTTATGGATGTATTCAATCGCACCCACATCCAACCCACGTGTTGGTTGTGACACAATTAGTAAATCTGGATCACGATCAATTTCTCTAGCAATAATTGCTTTTTGTTGATTTCCTCCCGAAAGTGCTGCTGCGGGAACTATTTCGCTTGGTGTACGGACATCAAATTCTTCTATCAATTCATTAGCATGAGCATTGATATATTTATAATCTAAGATGCCATATTTACTATTTGGTTCTTTATAATACGTTTGTAACGCAATATTCTCAGCTAAAGTCATAGGTAAAACCAGACCAAATTTATGACGGTCTTCTGGCACATGACCAACACTGTTTTCAGTAATTTGACGAGGTTTATGATTTGTCATATCTTTACCATTGATTTCAATAGTACCACTTTCCACTTTACGCATACCCGTAATTGCCTGGATAAGTTCACTTTGTCCATTGCCGTCAATACCGGCAATACCTATAATTTCACCTGCTCGAACCTCTAAATCTAAATTTTTAACAGCATCTAACCCACGATTTTCTTTTACAACTAAGTTTTGAACTTTCAAAACTGGTTCTTTAGGAATAGAAGGTACCTTCGGTGTCTTAAATGACACCGAACGTCCTACCATTAAATCTGCTAATTCTTGAGATGAAACATCATCGACATTTACAGTATCAATACTCTTACCACGACGGATGATTGTACAACGATCAGCAACTGCCTTTATCTCATCTAATTTATGAGTAATAATGATTAGAGATTTTCCTTCTTTAACTAAACCATGCATAATGCCAATTAACTCCTCAATTTCTTGAGGGGTTAATACGGCAGTCGGTTCATCAAATATTAGAATTTCAGCCCCGCGATACAATGTCTTCAAAATTTCAACACGTTGTTGCATTCCGATTGAAATATCTGAAACTAAGGCATCTAAATCAATATTAAACCCGTATCGATCCGAAACAGCTTGGATATCTTTGTATGCTTTTTTCTTATCAATTGTAGCCCCTTTAACCGGTTCGCTACCTAAGATAATATTTTCAGCAACGGTAAAATTATCAATCAACATAAAATGTTGATGAACCATACCAATACCTAGATTGCTTGCTACTGTGGGGCCAGAAATAACTTCATGCTTACCATTAATATGAATTTCACCTGAAGTTGGTTGTAATAAACCTGATAAAACGTTCATTAATGTTGATTTTCCTGCTCCATTTTCACCTAATAGCGCATGGATTTCACCTTTTTTAACCGTTAAGTTAATATTATCATTCGCTTTGAACGATCCAAAGGCTTTTGTTATATTCTTCATCTCAATCACTGATTGTGATTTATCCACTGTGTTCACGTCCTTACTGTTTCGGATAATTAAGTCTTATGACTTATTTTTTTTCTGGTACTGCAGGCACTTCGATAGTTCCTGCTTTAATTTCTTCTTTAGCTTTTTCTACTGCTGCAGTAATTTCTTCATTTAATTGACCTTTAGATAAGTCAACACCGTCTTCTTTAAGTCCATATACTAATTGTTCTCCACCAGGGAATTTTCCATCAAAAGCTTGTGTTGATAAATCTTGAACAACTTTTGAAACACCTTTTAGAGTTGAAGTTAAAGTGACATTTAAATCGCCTTCTTTACCTTCAGCTTCTTGGTCTCTATCTACCCCAATTACCCAAACTTTTTTATCTTTGTCAGCTTTAACAATATCTTTAGCTGCTGTGAAAACGCCATTTCCTGTATCGCCTGATGCGTGATAAATTACATCAACTCCTGAGCCATACATAGCTTCAGCTGTTGCTTTACCTTTAGGAGCATCACCAAATGATCCTACGTAAGTATTTGTAATTTCAATATCTTTATTTACTGATTTAGCTCCGGCATTAAATCCAGCTTCAAAACGACCAATTACATCGCCTTCTTGTCCACCAACGAAGCCAATTTTATTAGATTCCGTAGTCATCGCTGCCGCAATACCTGCTAAATATGCTGCTTCATGATCTTTAAAGATTACTGATGCAACGTTATCTTTTCCTTCAATTTGGTCATCAATTAATACAAAGTTTTTATCAGCATTTGCTGCTGCTGCTGATTCAATTGCTGGTTTTAATTTAAAACCAATACCGAATACTGTATTAAATCCATCGTTCATTGCTGTATTAATATTTGTATCAAATTCTGAATCTGAGTTTGATTGGTAGTAGTTAAAACCACCATTTCCTTTTTTCATATCATGGTCTTTACCCCATGCTTGTAATCCTTCCCAAGCAGATTGGTTAAATGATTTATCATCAACCCCACCTAAGTCAGTTACTAACGCTACTGAATGATCACCTTGTGCGTTATCTTTTTTATCTTTACTACCCCCGCCACATGCTACTAATGTTGTCGTTAATCCTAAAGCTAAAACTGCCATTCCTAATTTCTTAGTTACTTTCATTTTAAAGCCTCCTATAAAGATATATTTTTTTAACAGCTTTTGACGGCTGGTTAAAACAGATTAAAGTTGTTCATCCGTAAATGAATACGGTAATAATTCGGCGATTGTTGTTTCTTTTAAATCGCCAGTTTTTGAAACTAGAGTAACAGGCATATCCGCTTTGCAAAATTCTACAAGAACTTGCCGGCAAGCACCACACGGAGAAATAGGTTCATCCGTTTCACCTGCTACAACTAGGTGTTGGAATTCTAAGTGCCCTTCTGAAACAGCTTTGAATATAGCTGTTCTTTCTGCACAATTCGTTAATCCATATGATGCATTTTCAATATTAACACCTGTAAAAACTTCACCTGTTTTAGTGACTAAACAGGCTCCTACAGGGAATTTCGAGTACGGAACATATGCTTTGCTGTAACTTTCTTTTGCCAAATCAATCCATTTTTCTTTGTTAGACAATTGACTCACTACCCTTCGCTAATAATAGCAACACTAGCACTAGTACCTAATCTAGTGGCACCAGCATCCACCATAGCTTCGGCTTCAGCTCTGGTATGAATACCACCTGATGCTTTAACACCCATCTCTGGACCAACTGTTTCGCGCATAAGTTTAACATTTTCAACTTTTGCACCAGCAGTTGAAAAACCAGTTGATGTTTTAACATAGTCAGCTCCTGCATCTTTCGCAATGGCACTAACCACTTTAATTTCTTCAGCTGTTAGTAAGCTTGTTTCAATAATTACTTTTACTAACGCTTTATCTTTCGCAGCATTTACAACTGCTGAGATATCTTCTTTTACTAAATCTGTATTACCTGATTTTAAAGCTCCAATATTAATTACCATATCCACTTCATTCGCCCCATTTTTAATTGCGTCTGTCGTTTCAAAAGCTTTAACCTCTGGTGTATTAGCTCCTAACGGGAAGCCAATCACTGTACAAACAGCAACTGGTTCATTAGCTAACATTTCTGCAGCAAGTTTAACCCATGTTGGGTTAACACAAACTGAATAAAATTGGTTTTTAATCGCAACATTAATCAATGATTCAACACTCTCTTTTGTAGCATCTGCCTTTAGTATTGTGTGGTCAATTTTTCTATTTAACTCCATTTCAAATCGCTCCCTTTTTTATTCAGTAATAATATCTCTAACTAACGCTGGTTCTTCAACTTCTGAACCAATCGAAATATTGTCGTATAACATGTTTGTCACAGCATCTAAATCTTCAGTATTCGCATAAATAGTCACTAAAGTTTCACCAGCTTCTACCTTCATGCCAACTTTTTTATGAAGTTTAACACCTACACTGTAATCAATACTATCTTCTTTAGTTTTACGTCCAGCTCCTAAAATCATTGCCGCAATACCAACGTTTTCAGCATGAATCTCATTAACCCAACCCGTTTCTTTCGCTGGGATATCTACGACATATTTAGCTTGATCCATTTTCGATGGGTCATCAACAATATCTGGATTACCACCTTGGTTTGCAATCATTACTTTAAATGTTTCCAAAGCTTTACCTGACTCCAAGGCTTCAACTAGCATCTCACGAGCCTCTTCTAAAGAACTTGCTTTACCAGCCAAAACAACCATTTGACTTCCTAGGACATAAACCATTTCTGTTAAATCTTCTGGTCCATTTCCTTTTAGAGTTTCAATTGCTTCTTCAATTTCAATTGAGTTACCAATCGCTTCCCCTAATGGTTGAGACATATCAGATATAACAGCCATTGTATTTCTACCAGCCATATTACCAATTCGAACCATTGTTTTCGCTAAGCGACGAGCGTCTTCAATATTTTTCATAAATGCGCCATCACCTGTTGTAACATCAAGTACAATCGCATCAGCACCAGACGCAATTTTTTTACTCATAATCGAGCTTGCAATCAACGGAATTGAATCAACTGTTGCCGTCACATCTCTCAATGCATATAATTTTTTGTCAGCTGGCGCTAGATTGCCCGATTGACCAGTTACTGCAACTTGAGATTCGTTAACCAACTTAATAAAGTTATCGTTTTCTATTTCAACTTGAAATCCAGGAATCGCTTCAAGTTTGTCAATTGTTCCACCTGTATGACCTAACCCACGGCCGGACATCTTTGCAACCGGAACACCAACACTTGCAACTAATGGCGCTAGTACAATTGTAGTTGTGTCACCCACACCACCTGTAGAATGTTTATCAACTTTAACACCGTCAATAGAGCTTAAATCAATAACATCACCTGAATTAGCCATTGCTAATGTTAAGTTAGTAATCTCTTCATCCGTCATGTCTTTATAGAAAATAGTCATTAAAAAAGCACTCGCCTGGTAATCTGGAATGCTACCGTCTGTGTAGCCTTCAACAAAGAAATTAATTTCTTCTTTAGTTAATTGACCACCATCTCTTTTTTTCTCAATTAAGTCGATCATTCTCATGTTTATTTGCCTCCTGCTTTCATATAATATTATAACGAACAAATGCGCCACGGTAAAAGGTTTATTGGTAAAACGTTTTACTTGAAAAACAAAAAATCAAGCGCTTACATTTTGATATTACCATCCTAGGTTGGGTTCGTCAACCTAGCGATACTATCTCTTACAATTAACGTAGTTTCAAAAATTTTATTAGGAATACGTTGATACGGGTTTTCTATCGCATCAACTGTGAATTTTGCTGCTTCAAACCCAATTTCAAATATAGGTTGATGAATAGTCGTCAAGGCCGGCGCTAAATATTTACCTATTTCTAATCCATCAAAACCTACAACAGAAACGTCTTCCGGAATCCTTAAATTCGCTTCATAAATAGCTTGATAGGCTCCCATAGCCATTTGGTCATTGCTACAAACGATTGCTGTTATATGAACATCTTTTCTAGATAGTAATTCAGTAGCACCACGATAGCCACCCTCTATAGTCAATTCGCTCTCTACAATAAAATTTTGATTAAATGTTATTTTGTGATCTTCTAGACAATTAGTATATGCTGTAATCCGCTCAGACAATTGGTAATAATCCCCCAACTCTTGGATAAAACCAATATCCCTGTGTCCAGAATTAACTAAAAAAGTCATAGCTTCATAAACACCCTTATACTCTTCTACAATTAATTTTCCTTCTGATCTAATATTTTTGCCCATATCAATTAAAATAATTGGAATTTTCTTCTTTTTGGCATTTGTTACAGAAATAATTGATTCATCTAAAATATTGGGCGTAGCAATAATTATACCTTCGACAGATCTACTAACTAATTCGATAAAACACTTTTTTTCTAGCAATTTATCATGTTTAGAATTACAAAGTACCAAAACATAGCCTAGTGAATTTAGATATGACTCAACACCTTCTATCAATTTTGAAAAAAAGAAATCTGTGACATCCGGTACAATCATACCAATTGTCTTTGACCTTTTAGTAATCATGCTTTGTGCAACAACATCCGGTTTATAGTCATGGTCAGCAACAACTTCCAAAACTTTTTGTCGTGTTTTTTCGCTAAATCGATGGCCTTTATTATTTAAGATTTGCGATACTGTCGTAATGCTGACCCCTGCCTCTTTTGCAATATCTTTAATTGTTATTTTCATACAATCACCTTTCTTGCTTCCACATCCCATACCAAATCAATATTAACAAAATTAAGCGCCTACATAAAGGTAAGTGCTACTTTAAAAAGCCAACCTGTTGAGGTTGGCTTTAATTTTTTTATTTTAAAATAATACCCAGTAATAATCCGATGATTAACACACTATTAAATATAATTAAATTCTTAATCGATACAACAAACGTTTTACTCTTTACTTGTTCACGATTAAATTCTTTTAGATTCTTTATGACGAGAGGTAAAGTTGCAAATATGATTAAAATCGACCAGTGATAAATACCGAAAAATAAGCCGATTAATACCACAGCGTAACAACCATACATTAATACATTAAATAGTTTAACGCCTGTTTCTTTTCCAATATAATACGGTAATGTATAACGGTGATTCTTGATATCTTGATCTAGATCACACAAATTATTAGCTAACATAATATTAGAAATAGTAAAGACCATTGGTAAAGAAGCCAATAAAATAGCCAATAATTTCTTCAAATCGCCAACCATAAAAAATTGCCAGTTGATTATGTCCAATTTCAAAAAATTTGCATCAAACGCATTAATATAGATCGTAATTAGAAAAATTCCAAACCCCATTGTTACACCGCTAAAAACTTCTCCTAAGGGCATTCTAGATAATGGAACTGGTCCAAAGGTGTAAAACACACCAATTAAACAACATAACCCACCAAAAACAAATAAAATCCAACCCGTTTTATAACTTAAATAAAATCCGGCAATGGCCGAAATAGCTAACATTGTCCAAATAAGAGTAACTACCAACTTTTCGCTAATATTTGCTTCCCCAATAATATTAACTTGATGTTTATACTCATCGTCTTTTGCTTTTTTATAATCCATATAATTATTGATTGCAGTTGTTGTCATATCGAAAACTAACATACCAATAAAAAAGATTACTGTATAACCCCAATGGATTTGTCCAAAGTAAGAGATTGAAAACAAGACACCAATTAGAAAAGGAAATAGACTGGCAAGTTTCGTTTGAATTTCAACTAGCTTTAAAAAGTTTGAAACCGTCATAGTATTAATTCCTTTCTATAAATCTGAATTATTTCCTAAAGAATAACCAGATTCTTTGTTTATTTTAAAATTATCGACTAACCCACTACTAATATAAATTTTATTGTCTAACGTCACAAAAATAGCTTCCACATCTTTCAACCCTTCGATATGATCCAATCCTTCTTTAAGTCCCATCGAAAAGATTGAAGTTGATAGTCCATCACCATCAATCGATTTTTGAGAAATAATTGAAACTCCCGCAATCTTATTATCAAACGGGTATCCTGTTTTAGGATTAAACAAATGGTGGAACGTTTCGCCATTAACAGTCAAATTCCGTTCATAAATGCCTGAAGTTACTAGAGATTGATTTTTTGAAGTGACTGAACCAACAACCGTGTTACGAGCTTGATTAGGATCTTGAATACCAACTTTCCAATATTCTTTTCCTTCTTTTGGACTGTCTCCTAACACATAGACATTTCCACCTAAATCAACAATTGCCGTTGTGACATCATTTTTTTGTAACAATTTGACAACTTCATCTGTAATATAACCTTTTGCAATCGCACCAAGATCTAATTCCATTCCCTTTTTTTTCAAGAAAATAGTTTGTTTCTCATCATCTAGTTCCACATCTTTGTGATCAACAAGTGGTAATGCGGCATCTATTTCAGACTGAGCTGGTTTTCGAGCGTCATCAAAACCAATGTGCCACATTTTAGTAATTGGACCAATTGTCATATCGAATCCAGTCTCATATTCTTCACTATATTCATAAGCACGTTTCACCAATGGGTAAACATCATCTGATAATTCAACAGATTTAATACCAGCATTGTCATTAACTTTATCTATTTCAGAGCCAGGTTCACTGACAGTGATTTTATCAGCCAATTCTTTCACTCGGTCAAACGCTTTCTTTAAAACGTCCTCTTTATCATTGTCATAAATTTGAACTCTGACATAAGTTCCCATCAAAAACTGTTGCTCACTATATGGCTGTTGATTCAAACTAGCTCCTTTAGAACCACATGCGACTAAAAGAACGATTGGCAGTAATAGTAAACTAATTAAATACTTTGATTTTCTCATTTATATCCACTCCTTTTTGTTCAACACCTTATTTTACAGCCTTTTATCCTATTTTTCAAAATAATCTTTCTACTAATGAATAATGAAAATAAAAAAAAAGCAGGCCCACTCTGGACCTGCTTAAAAGTTAAGATTGAAAATTATTTATCTTCCATAACAATGTTATCTACAACAATTGTATCAGTGTTACCTTTTTGAGCAGCATTGATTAGTTGTTCAGCATACATTTCAAATGAATGACTTGAGTGAGTTGCACCAGTCACAACATCGATACCAGCAGTTGCAGCATATGGTTTTTCTTCAGTTGCTTCTTTAGCAGCTGTTTCATTAGCTTCTACTAATTTTTTGTTTAATTCTGGAATGAATTTTTCTGGATTAGTCACATCGCCACCGAATTCTAACATGTTTTTGTTATATTCAGCATCTTCTTGTTTAGATTTACCTTCAGCATTTACGTTATCGTATTTAGACTCAACTAATTTACCATCTTTTACAACGATTGAGAATACTGTGTGATAGCCATTTGAATCATTTTTTTCTTCTAATTTGTACTCGCCATCTTGTAAATCTTTTCCATTTTCAATAACGATTTTTTCAGTGTTACCAGCTTGGGCAGCTTGAACTAATTGTTGCGCGTAGTTTTTGAATGACATTGAAGAGTGAGTAGCTCCTGTTACAACTTCAACACCGTCAGCAGATCCTGTTTCTAATAATGATTCATTTAGTGCTGGGATAAATGCTTCTGGGTTAGTTACATCCCCACCAAACTCTAACATTTTTTTGTTGTAGTCAGCATCTTCTTTTTTAGATTTACCTTCAGCGTTTACGTTATCGTAAACAGTTCCTTCAGCAATTTTCCCATCTTTTACTACCATAGTAAACGTAGCTTTATATCCGTTTGCTTCTTGAGCTTCTTCTAATGTATAAGTTCCATCTTGAAGTTCAGCACCCGCAACCTTAACTTGTTCAGTTTTTGCTTCTTCTTTAGTTTCTTCTTTCTTATCTGGTGTACATGCTACCATTACTAGCGATGCCATCATTAATACAGAGAAGCCTGTTAAAAATTTTTTTGCTTTCATTTTGTCTCCACCTTTTATGAATTATATTTTTCACTTGCTGTTTAGCTTGTGAAAGTTTTTACATACTCATTTTAGCTCATTGGCTATATAAAATCAACAAATTTGTCATAAAAAAATCAAATTCTATTGTAAAATATACAAAGTTAGGCGTTTTCAATTATCGTAGCTGTTTTTATTTAACGTTTATTATTAAAATAGCTAATTTTAGTTAGACATCTGGCTGGTAAGGATATATAATATAGTAGATTGTGTAAGTTTTTTCAAGCAATTATTCATTCAATTATTTTAATAGACAGAGGAGATGGTAAACTATGGCAAAGACTAAAATCGTCGTAGTCGGTGCTGGATATGCTGGTGTCTTTGGAACAAAAACACTTTCAAAGAAACTTAAAAAAAATCCAGACGTAGAAATTACACTTATTGATCGTCATACATATCAAACAATGATGACAGAATTACACGAAGTTGCTGGTGGTCGTGTTGAGGAAACAGCAATTCAATATGATTTACAACGTTTATTCTGTAAACGTAAAAATGTTAAATTGGTTACAGATAACGTAACGTCAATTGACAAGGAAAACAAAGTAGTAATTACAGAAAATGGTGAATACCCATTTGATTACGTAATGCTAGGTATGGGTGGAGAGCCTAATGACTTCGGTACTCCCGGTGTTAAAGAAAATGGTTTCACTCTTTGGTCAATGGATGACGCAATTAAATTACGTCACCACATCCAAGATACTGTGAAAAAAGCTGCTTTAGAACCTGATGCTGAAAAACGTAAAGCAATGTTAACTTTTGTTGTTTGTGGTTCAGGATTCACAGGTATTGAGATGGTCGGAGAATTAATTGACTGGAAAGCTCGTTTAGCTAAAGATAACAAAATCTCAGCTGATGAAATTTCTCTATTAGTTGTTGAAGCTGCTCCAACAATCTTAAACATGTTAGATCGTAACGATGCTGGTAAAGCAGAACGTTACTTAGAGAAAAAAGGCGTTAAAATTATTAAGAGTTCAGCAATCGTTGAAGTTGGTTCAGAAACTATCACTCTTAAGAGTGGCGATGTGATTCCAACACACACATTAATCTGGACTGCTGGTGTACAAGCAAATAGCGATGCCAAAGAATTTGGTATGGAATCTGCTCGTGCTAACCGTTTAGTTGCTAATGAGTTTATGCAAGCTAAAGGTTTTGAAGATAAAGGTGTTTACGTTGTCGGAGACTTAGTTTATTACGAAGAGTTCGAAAATACCCCTACTCCTCAAATCGTTCAAGCTGCTGAAGGTACAGGTCACTGTGCTGCTAAAAATATTGTAGCTGAAATTAATGGTCAAGAAAAAGAAGCTTATAAAGGTAACTATCAAGGATTCATGGTATCAATCGGATCTAAATATGGAGTAGCTTGTCTATTCGATAAAATCCATTTAAGTGGTTTCTTAGCAATCGCGATGAAACACATTGTTAACTTGAAATATTTCTTTGATATTCGCTCTGGATATTACGCTTTCCAATACATGATGCATGAATTCTTCCGCGTCGAGGACGAACGTAATGTAACTCATGGTCACTCTTCACGTAACAGTAACGTATTATGGTCAGTACCATTACGAATTTTCTACGGATTAGTTTGGTTAGTTGAAGCTATGAAGAAAGTCGTTGGTGGTGGCGAATACTTGAAACCATCTACATGGTTTGGTGAAGGTTCATGGTTCTCAGACACAGTTGCTTTCCCATTCGAATGGTTGAAAGATGCTGATGCTGCAACTGGTGCTTCAGCTGCCGGTGATGCCGCAGCTGGAACTGATGCTGGTGCAGTTGCTGATGCTGCTCAATTTGGTTTAAGCTATGCATACGGTGAAGAACCAATGCTAGTCTTTGATCACATGCCAAAATGGTTCTCATCATTGATGGAATTCATGATGCCAAATAAAGAAGTTGCATTATTTATGCAAAAATTCATGACTATTTTTGAAGTCTTAATTGCTTTAGCTTTAATCGCTGGTTTATTCACTTGGTTATCAAGTGCTACAACTATCGCTTTAGTTGCTGCTTTCTGTTTATCAGGAATGTTCTACTGGGTAAACATCTGGTTTATCCCTGTTGCCTTCGCTTTAATGAATGGTTCAGGTAGATCTATCGGTCTTGATAAATGGGTTGTGCCATGGTTACAACGCAAACTTGGTAAATGGTGGTACGGAGACGTTAAATCAATGTACGGGCAAGAAAAATAAGCCCTCTTTATTAGATAAAGTTCTAGGGCATATTTCCTAGAACTTTATTTTTTATCATTTTTCAATCAAATCAATAATATAAAACAGGAGGCTCTAATTTTGAATAAGAATAAGAAATTAATCTATATTTCTCTTTTAGTCGCCCAAGGGGTTATTATTGGTTTGCTTGAGAACATGATTCCTTTCCCATTTGCAATTGCACCTGGTGCTAAACTAGGTTTAGCAAATCTGATTACTATTATTTCTCTTTTCACAATGACTAAACGAGAAAGTTTTTTCCTTGTTTGTCTACGCCTTGTTTTAACCACATTATTAGGTGGAACAATATCAACCTTGATGTATAGTGCGACAGGTGCATTATTAAGCTATTTAGGCATGCTTTTAATAAAACAACTTGGCCCAAAACGCGTAAGTATTATTGGTATCAGTGCAGCTGGTGGTTTCCTACATAATGTTGGGCAATTATTCACTGCAAGTTTTATAGCCCGATCATGGAGCGTTATGCTCTACCTACCAGTCTTATCTATAATTGGTATTTTAGCAGGAATTGCAGTAGGAATCGCAGCTAATTATTTAATGGAACACGTTAAAACATTACAATATTTTAAAAAAGTACACGAAGCAAAATAAGATACTACTATGCACGATAACCTTAAGGGAGTTTATTTATGAAAATTCATGATTTGTGGAAACACTATCCAACTTTATCTAAAGATCTACAAAAAACTTTAAACTTAATGGAAAAATCAATTAGCATTTCTAACCAAGATGTCGAAGATGCTATCATTGAAATGATTTCTTCTGGCGGTAAATTATTACGCCCGGCCTACCTTATTCTTTTTTCAAGATTCGGAAAACCGGATAAAAAGAAAATTACAGCATTGGCAGCTGCCATGGAATCACTTCATACAGCAACGTTGGTTCATGATGATATTGTTGATGAAGCAGAACTGAGAAGAAGCACCCCTACATTACAACATCGCTTTGGTAAAGATGTTGCTGTTTATGCAGGTGACTATCTTTTTGTTTCTAGTTTCAAGCTATTAGCTAACTATGCCTCTTCGCTTAAAAGTATTCAATACAACGCTAAAAGTATGGATGCTATTCTATCTGGCGAATTAGGTCAAATGTCTAAAAGATATAAAACTGACGTTACGGTTGATGACTACCTTGAAAACATTTCAGGTAAGACGGCTGAATTATTCGCCCTTAGTGCGTTTGTCGGTGCCTATGAATCTGATTGTTCTCTACTTTTTTCTAATAAATGTAAAAAAATTGGCCACTCTATCGGAATGGCTTTCCAAATAATGGATGATATTCTTGATTATTCCCAAACTAGCACAACTATTGGCAAGCCCGTTTTAGAAGACGTGAAACAAGGGGTTTATAGTTTACCCCTACTTTATGCCTTACAAAGCAACAGATCAGCGCTCTTACCTCTGTTAAATAAACGTGAGAATATGACTGATGCGGATGCTGAAAAAGTCTATCAAATTGTGCAACAAGAAGGGGCTGTCGATAAAGCCAAAAAAGTAGCTAAAGATTACACAAATAATGCTTTAGCCGCTATTAAAACCTTAGAAAAAGTAGAACCTAAAACGGCGAAAACCCTATATGATTTAACAGAATATTTATTACAAAGAACACAATAAAAGACACGCGTTTGCGTGTCTTTTTTTATAAATATTTTTCAATAATCGCTGCAACACCATCTTCATCATTTGAAAGTGTCTCTTCATCAGAAATAGCTTTCAATTTTGGAACAGCATTTCCCATCGCGATACCCAGTCCAGCAAACTCAATCATTGCCAAATCATTTTCATTGTCACCAATTGCCATCATATCTTTAAAATCAATATTTAAATGCTTCCCTAACGCTTTTAGAGCAAAGCCTTTGTCCGCTTTTTTATTTAAGATTTCATAATAGAAAGGGGCACTCTTAACACACGTATAGTCAGCTAAAAATTCTTTGGGTAATTTCGAAATGGCCAAGTCTAATTTTTCTTCCTGGTCAATCATCATCATTTTAATAATAGAAATGTTATCTGACATTTGATCAGTCGTTCGATATTTAATCGGTAAACTCGTCAAGACTGATTCATGAACCGTATATGGACTAATATTTTGGTTCGCTGTATAAATGTTATCATTATCTAATGCATGAACCGGCACAGATACTCTTCTAGCCATGCTCTCTATTGAGATATAATCATCATGACTTAAACCAAGCTCTGCAATTGCTTCTTTTGTATCGGCTTTTTGGACAACAGACCCATTATATGTTGCAACGTAATCCCCTGCCTCTTCTAAATTAAGTTCTTTAAGTAAAGGTTCAACCCCTGCATAGGGACGGCCGGTACAAAGGACCACCTTAATTCCATTTGCTTTAGCTTTTGCTAATGTTTTTTTTGTTCGATCTGTTATTTCTTTTTTAGAATTAAGTAAGGTACCATCAATATCAATCGCAACTAATTTTAAATTCATCTCATTCTCTCCTTTGAATCATAAGCTATTCATTTTATCCTCACTATTATATCACGTCTTATAGTTATAGCCCTTGTAAATACTTAAATTCCTAGTTATAATTCAAAGAGGTCTATTAAAACGAGAAAAGAATAGAGGTATATTATGATTACTGTATCAAATGTCAGTTTATTACTTTCTGATAGAAAATTATTTGAAGATGTTAATATTAAATTTACTCCCGGAAACTGTTATGGTTTAATCGGTGCAAATGGTGCTGGTAAGTCAACGTTTCTTAAAGTCCTAGACGGCACAATTGAACCAACTACTGGATCTGTAACGATGGGACCAGATGAACGTCTGGCAACATTAAAACAAAACCACTTTGACTATGAAGAAGAGACTGTGATTGCCACAGTTATGATGGGTCATAAACGTTTATACGAAGTTATGCAAGAAAAAGATGCTATCTATATGAAGCCTGACTTTTCAGATGAAGATGGAATTAAAGCTGCTGAACTTGAAGGCGAATTTGCTGAATTAAATGGTTGGGAAGCTGAATCTGAAGCTGCTATGATGCTTCAAGGTCTGAATATTCCTGATGAATTACATGACTTAAAAATGGCTGAATTATCAGCGGGACAAAAAGTTAAAGTTTTACTTGCTCAAGCACTTTTTGGAAAACCTGACGTTCTTCTATTAGATGAGCCAACCAATGGTTTAGATACACAATCAATTGCCTGGTTAGAAGAGTTTTTAATTAACTTTGATAATACCGTTATTGTCGTATCCCATGACCGTCATTTCTTAAACAAAGTTTGTACTCACATGGCAGATTTAGACTTCGGTAAAATTCAACTTTATGTTGGTAACTACGATTTCTGGTTAGAATCAAGTCAATTAGCTTCTAAATTACAAGCTGATCAAAATTCTAAAAAAGAAGAAAAAGTTAAAGAACTACAAGACTTTATTGCAAGATTTAGTGCCAATGCATCAAAATCTAAACAAGCGACATCACGTAAAAAAATGTTAGAAAAAATTACGATTGATGATATTCAACCCTCATCACGTCGCTATCCTTTCGTAGGATTTAGCCCTGAACGTGAAATCGGTAACGATTTATTAACGGTTGAAAATGTTTCAAAAACAATTGATGGTAAAAAAGTACTTGATAATATCTCATTTACTTTAAATAAAGATGATAAAGTTGCTTTCTTAGGAAATAACGATATTGTTACAACCGTATTGTTTAAAATTATTATGGGCGAGATGGAACCAGATACTGGTTCTGTTAAGTGGGGTGTTACGACTTCTCAAGCTTACTTACCAAAAGATAATTCTGATGAATTTGATGGCAATGAACAACCGATTGTTGATTGGTTACGTCAATATGCTGGTAAAGACGAAGACGATAATACCTTCTTACGTAGTTTCTTAGGTAGAATGCTGTTTTCAGGTGAAGAAGTTATGAAACCTGTTAATGTTCTATCTGGTGGCGAAAAAGTTCGCTGTATGTTATCAAAAATGATGTTATCTAAAGCAAATGTTTTAGTGTTAGATGATCCAACAAATCACTTAGACTTAGAATCAATCACTGCTTTAAATGATGGCTTAATTGGATTTAAAGGTTCTATTTTATTCACATCACATGATCACCAGTTTATTCAAACAATCGCTAACCGCATTGTTGCGATTTCTGATAAAGGTGTAGTCGACCGTGCTGAAACAACTTACGATGAATTCCTTGATAATAAAGAAGTTCAAAGCAGAGTTAAAGAGTTATTTACAAATTAAAAAGCACCCCTCAATTGAGGGGTGCTTTTTTTATCCTTTAAATTTGCTCCCAAATGTCTTCTAAGACGTTTGTTTGCGTTCTGTCAGGACCAACAGAAAATGTAGAAATACGGACTCCTACAAGCTCAGAAACGCGTTTGATATAGTGACGAGCTGTTTCAGGAAGTTCTTCAAGTGTCTTACATCCTGTTACATCTTCAGACCAACCAGGCATTTCTTCAAAAATTGGTTTACAACGTTCTAATTCTTTCAAGCTTGCTGGATAATGGTTAATTTCTTTACCATCTAATTCATAAGCTGTACAAATTTTTACTGTTTCTAAACCACTTAAAACATCAATTGAGTTAAGCGATAAATTAGTAATACCAGATACCCGTTTAGAGTGATTCATAACAACTGCATCAAACCAACCCACACGACGTGGGCGACCTGTTACTGTACCAAACTCTCTTCCTATTGTGCGGATTTGTTCTCCAACCTCATCAAATAGTTCTGTTGGGAAAGGACCGTCACCTACACGTGACGTATAAGCTTTACAAACACCAATTACTTTATTGATTTTTGCTGGACCAACACCACCACCAACTGTTGTTCCTCCAGCAATTGGATTAGATGATGTGACGAAAGGGTACGTACCGTGGTCGATATCAAGCATGACACCTTGAGCGCCTTCAAATAATACATTTTTATTGTTATCTAAAGCTTCATTAACTAAGTATGAAGTATCAGTAACATATTGTTTAATTTGTTGACCATATTCATAATATTCTTCAAAAATATCGTCAAAATTAAGTGCTTCACCATCATACATTTTAGTAAACATACGATTTTTTTCTTCTAAATTGATGCGTAAACGTGCTTCAAAAATATCTTTATCCATGAGATCTGCCATACGAATACCAACACGTGCTGCTTTGTCCATATAAGCTGGGCCAATCCCTTTATTAGTCGTACCAATTTTGTTATCGCCTTTTGATTCTTCTTGATATGTATCTAATTGGATATGATATGGCAAGATAACATGAGCGCGATCAGAAATTCGTAAATTATCTGTCGTAATACCTTTATCATGTAGATATTTCAACTCTGTCACTAATGATTTAGGGTTAACAACAACCCCATTTCCAATAACACTAATTTTATCTTTATAAAAAATACCAGATGGAATTAACTGTAATTTAAATGTTTCACCATCGAATTTAATTGTATGACCAGCATTATCTCCACCTTGATAACGAGAAATAACTTCTGCACTTTCACTTAAAAAATCGGTAATTTTTCCTTTACCTTCATCGCCCCATTGAGTACCTACTACTACTACTGATGACATATGAACACCTCATTCTTTCCATTATGATAGTTTACTACTAATTTTACCAAAAAAAAACTAAAAAATCAATCAAATTCGAACGTTAACTTTCGAATATAAAGATTTTTTAGCAAAACACGAACATTAAAACTCTGGGCGAGTAGCTAGAGAGGAAAACTTGTTATATTCTTTAATAAATAATAATTCAACAGTTCCTCGAGCGCCACTTCTATTTTTTTCAATAATTACTTCTACAATATTATTATCTTCTTTTTCTTCACCGCTATCGTCTCCCTCTTCATCACGATAATAATCATCACGATAAAGGAAAGCAACGATATCAGCATCTTGTTCAATCGAACCAGATTCACGAATATCACTTAAAACTGGTCTTTTATCTTGTCTCTGCTCAACTCCACGTGACAATTGAGATAAAGCGATAACTGGTACTTTCAATTCCTTAGCTAATTTTTTTAATTGTCTAGAAATATCCGATACTTCTTGTTGTCTATTTTCTTTACCCGTTCCTTCAATCAGCTGCAAGTAATCGATTAAAATCAATCCTAAATCACCGCGTTCTTGAGCTAGTTTACGACATTTAGCACGAATTTCAGTAATCTTGATACCTGGTGTATCATCAATAAAGATATTAGCTTTGGATAAACTGCCCATCGCCATTATTAAATTCTGCCATTCATCTTCAGTTAATTGACCCGTTCTTAAATGACTCGCTTCAATAGTCCCCTCAGCACATAACATTCGATTTACTAATGATGATGCACCCATCTCTAAACTAAATATTGCAACTGCTTGATCAGTTTTTGTTCCAATATTTTGAGCAATATTCAAGGCAAATGCTGTTTTACCTACGGCAGGACGAGCTGCTAAAATGATAAGTTCTTCTGGCTGCAAGCCAGCAGTCATCTTATCTAGTGCATGATAACCAGTTGGCAAGCCTGTAATCTCTTCATCTTGTTGTGATAGACGATCAATTTCCGCAAATGTATTGTTTAAAACATCTGAAATAGCTAAAAAACCACTTCTATTTCTTTTTTCAGAAACTTCAAGAATTCTTCTTTCCGCCTCATCTAGAATCGTCCCTACTTCTTCACCTTGTTCAAATCCTGTTGTGACAATATCTGTAGCAACATGAATGAGGTTTCTTAATAATGATTTCTGCTCAACAATTTTCGCATAGTGGACCACATTTGCTGCAGTTGGCACAATCATAGCTAATTCAGATAAATAGGCTAGTCCGCCAATATCCTCTAGTAAATTCAAGCTTTCTAAACGATCCTTCAGCGTGATAACATCAATAGCTTCACTGCTATCATTTAGCTTTATCATGGCATCAAAAATAGTTTGATGTGAACGTTTATAAAAATCCTTTGCCTGTATATATTCCATTGCCTCAACTAACGATTCAGAATCAAGTAAAACTGATCCTAAAACTGCTTGCTCTGCTTCAATATTTTGAGGCGGAACTCTATCTTGTAAAACCTCACTCATAATTTATCTCCTATAAACTTATTTATCTATTTATTCTTTTATCAAATGTACCCTAAGTGTTGCGTTAACCTTAGAGTGTAGTTTCACTTTGACATCCGTATAACCTAGTACGCGGATTGGATTTGGTAAATCTAATTTTCTTTTATCTATTTTGATATCATGTTGTTTTTTCAAAGCATCTGTAACTTGTTTTGAAGGAACTGATCCAAACAACCTTGAGTCTTCCCCAGCTTTAGCCTTAATCACAACTTCAAAGCCTTCTGTTTCAAGGGTTTCTTTTAGTTTTTCTGCTTCCCTCTTAACAATATCTTCAGCTTTTTGTTCAGCTTTTTTCTGACCCTTCAATTCGCTAACTGCACTAGCTGTTGCTTCTTTAGCGTAACCGTTTTTTATCAAAAAATTTTGTCCATAACCAACAGCAACTTCTTTAATATCACCTTTTTTACCTTGGCCTTTTAAATCTTTTACGAAGATAACTTTCATAGACAATGTCCACTCCCTTTACTTGTATACTATCTCTATATATTTTAACACAAAGTACCTCTTTCTATAACTGATATAGCATATCTTTATACGATTGTTTCACGTGAAACAAAAAAACGATATCGAGAAATCTCGATATCGTTTAAATATATTATTGTTCTTCACCTACGAAAGGTAATAAAGCCATAATACGTGCACGTTTGATTGCCACTGTTAATGTACGTTGGTGTTTAGCACAAGTACCTGTAACACGGCGAGGTAAAATTTTACCTCTTTCAGAAATGAATTTAGCTTTTAATAAATCAGTTTCTTTATAATCTACGTGATCTACGTGGTTTGAACAGAAATAACAAACTTTACGTCTTTTTCTGCCGCCGCCTCTTCTTTGTTGAGCCATCGTTTTGCCTCCTGTTCGATTTTAGAATGGTAAATCATCATCAGATATGTCAATTTGAGATGCCGATCCAAATGGATCAGCTTCACGTGTAAATTGTGGCATATCATTTTGGTTGGATGATGTCGATGGGTTTTGAGAAAACCCTTGATTGTTTTGTTGTTGATATCCTTGAGTTTGGTTTGAACCAGTATCTGAAGGAGTCCCTTGGGTTCTTTGTTGATTAGCATTTTTTGATTCTAACATTTGGAAGTTTTCAGCTACAACTTCTGTTGTATACACTCTTTGACCATCTTTTTCATAACTGCCTGTTTGAATACGACCTGTAACACCAATTAACGAACCTTTTCTAGTGAAATTCGCTAAAGCCTCAGCAGATTGTCTCCAAATAACACAGTTAATAAAATCAGCATCATAATCACCATTTTGGTTTTTAAAACTACGATTGACAGCTAAACTGAATCTCGCAACCGCTGCACCACTTGGTGTGTATCTTAAGTCAGGATCTTTTGTTAATCGACCGACAAGTACAACATTGTTAATCATTATCTTCATCTCCTCTCAGAAAAATGTTTCATGTGAAACATTTTAGTTTTCTTCTTTAACGATCATGTGACGTAAGATGTCATCATTGATTTTAGCTAAACGATCAAATTCATTGATACCATCAGCATTTGTTGAAGAAACTTTCACGATGTGGTAGATACCTTCACGGTTATCTTTAATTTCGTACGCTAAGCGACGTTTTTCCCAATCTTTTGATTCTAAAACTTCAACACCGTTGTCTTTTAAAATAGCATCAAAACGAGCAACTAATGTAGTTTTAGCTTCTTCATCAATGTTCGGACGAATAATGTACATGATTTCGTAATTCGTTGATTTGTTCATTGATATTTCACCTCCTTATGGACTTTAGGCTCTCACATATGTAGAGCAAGGAGAGTGTTCTAAATAGACCACTCACATCTTGCTATTATACTCTTATTTTAAAATGAAAGCAATATATTTTTAGACTAATCTATTCTGATTTTTCTTCATTAGAATCATTTGTTGATTCTTTTACTTCAGAGTCATCATCTTTTTCTTCAGGTTCGACTTTAGCCATAGTTGAAACATTAGCACCGCTCTCTAATCTAATTAAACGAACCCCTTGAGTTGCTCGACCTGTTTGAGAAACAGAATCCACATTAAAACGAATAATAACACCTTTATTAGTAACTAAAAGAATATCTTCTTCTCCGTTTACAGTTGTAAGTCCTGCTAACGGACCATTTTTATCTGTGATGTTAGCTGTTTTAATTCCTTTACCACCACGACCCTTAACTGGGTATTCGGCTGCGGAAGTCCGTTTACCATAACCATTTTCTGTAATAATAAGAACTTCATCTTCTGCCCCTAATATTGACATACCAACAACAAAATCATCGTCACGCAATTTGACACCACGTACACCAGTTGCTGTTCTACCCATATCTCGAACGGCTGTTTCAGAGAAGGTTACAGAATAACCTAAGTGTGTACCGATAATAATATTTTTAGAGCCATCCGTTACACATACGTTAATTAACTCATCGTCTTCACGTAAGCCAATAGCAATCAAACCATTACTTCTAATATTCGCAAACGCTTTAGTTGTTGTCCGTTTAACGATTCCTTTTCTAGTTGTAAAGAATAGGTAGTTATCGTCTTCAGCTTTGCCATCCACACTAATAATAGCTTCAATTCTTTCCGATGAGTCAATACCTAGTAAGTTAATAATAGGAATACCTTTTGCTGTACGGCTATATTCAGGAATTTCATATCCCTTAGCTTGATAAACTTTACCATTATTAGTAAAGAATAATAAATTATCATGAGTTGAGCATGAAACTAAGTTCTCAACAAAGTCATCATCATGCATACCCATACCTTGAACACCACGTCCACCACGTTTTTGCGCTCTAAATTCTGTGTTCGCAACACGTTTAATGTACCCATTGTGCGTTAAGGTAATAACAATATCTTCTTCTTCAATTAAATCTTCATCTTCTAGGCTTAAAACTTCACCTACTAATAATTCAGTTCGTCTTGGATCGTTAAATTTATCTTCTACTTCTTGTAATTCTGTTTTGATAATTTCAACAACACGATGATGATTTGCAAGAATATCTTTTAAGTCAGCAATCAATTCAAGTAATTCTTGATATTCTTTTTCAATTTTATCTCGTTCTAGACCTGTTAAACGACGAAGACGCATATCTAAGATAGCTTGTGCTTGACGATCAGATAATTCAAATTTATCCATTAATCCAGCTTTCGCAACATCATCAGATTCAGATGAACGAATTAATTTAATGATTTCATCAATGTGATCTAAAGCAATTCGCAACCCTTCTAGGATATGAGCACGAGCTTCAGCCTTATTCTTATCGAATTCTGTACGACGTCTAATCACTTCTTCTTGGTGAGCTATATAGTGACTAAGAATTGATTTTAGGCTTAAAATTTTAGGTTCGCCATCAACAATTGCTAACATATTGAAGCCAAACGATGTTTGTAACGCAGTCATTTTATATAAGTTGTTCAAAATAACTGAAGCACTCACATCTCGACGGACTTCAATCACGATACGCATACCTTCACGTGAAGACTCATCACGTAAATCAGTCATACCTTCAACACGTTTTTCTCTTCCTAATTCAGCAATTCTTTCAATTAATTTTGCTTTATTGACCATATAAGGTAATTCAGTAACGATAATTCTTTCCTTACCGTTTTTCATTTCTTCAATATCAACTTTAGCACGAACAGTGATAGAACCTTTACCTGTTTCATAGGCTTTACGGATACCTGATTTACCCATGACTAATCCGCCAGTTGGGAAATCTGGTCCTGGTAAAGCTTCCATTAACTCCATTGTTGTAACTTCTGGGTTATCCATCAATAACTTAGTTGCTTCAATAACTTCTCCCAGATTATGTGGTGGAATGTTTGTTGCCATCCCAACAGCAATCCCTGTTGTACCATTTACTAGTAAGTTAGGAAATCTTGCTGGTAATACTAACGGTTCTTTTTCTGTTTCATCATAGTTAAAACCAAAATCAACTGTATCTTTATTTATATCACGTAACATTTCTAATGCTATTTTACTCATTCTTGCTTCTGTATAACGCATAGCAGCTGCTCCGTCACCATCAACAGAACCAAAGTTACCATGACCATCAACTAACATTTGGCGATAACTAAATGGTTGTGCCATACGAACCATTGATTCATAAATCGCACTATCACCATGTGGGTGATATTTACCCATGACATCACCAACAATACGAGCTGATTTTTTATGTGGTTTATCTGGCGTCACGCCAAGATCGTTCATTCCGTATAAAATACGACGATGAACGGGTTTTAAACCATCTCTAACATCAGGCAAGGCACGTGAGACAATAACACTCATTGCATAGTCTATAAATGAGTCTTGCATTTCATTGGTTAAATCAACGTCTTTTACATTTTTATTTAATTCCTCAGACATGAATGTATCTCCTTCTTTATTAGATATCTAAATTCTTAACGTATCTAGCATTTTCTTCAATAAAATTACGGCGTGGTTCAACTTTATCACCCATCAACATTTCAAATACTTGATCGGCTTTAATTGCATCATCCACTGTTACACGCAACATCATGCGTCTCTCAGGGTCCATTGTTGTTTCCCATAGCTGATGATCATCCATCTCCCCAAGACCCTTATAACGTTGAATATTCGGCTTAGGTGTCGCAGGCAATTCTTTCATAGCATTTGCTAAATCCTCATCAGCATTTTTCCCAGGTTGAATATATGTAATATTTTTACCTTGTTTAATACCATATAATGGCGGTTGAGCAATATAAACATAGCCTGCTTCAACAACAGGTCGCATGAAACGATAGAATAATGTTAATAATAATGTACGAATATGAGCTCCATCGACATCAGCATCAGTCATGATTACTAATTTATGATAACGAGCTTTTGAAATATCAAATTCGTCTCCAAAACCTGTACCCATAGCAGTAAATAACGAACGAATTTCTGTATTTTCAAGAATTTTATCCATGCTTGCTTTTTCAACGTTCAAAATTTTACCACGGATTGGTAAGATAGCTTGTGTTTCACGGTCACGTCCTTGTTTTGCAGATCCACCGGCAGAATCACCCTCAACGATAAATAATTCAGAAACTTCAGGATTTTTACTTGAACAATCTGCTAATTTACCAGGTAAATTACTGATTTCTAAAGCACCTTTACGACGCGTTACTTCTCTTGCTCGTTTAGCAGCCATTCTGGCTTTTGCAGCTAGAACACCTTTTTCAATCACTTTACGAGCGACTGTTGGATTTTCCAATAAAAACTTATTGAAAGCTTCTGAGAATAAACGATCAGTAACCGTTCTGACTTCAGAGTTACCAAGTTTAGTTTTAGTTTGTCCTTCAAATTGTGGATCAGGATGTTTAATAGAAATAACTGCAGTAATTCCTTCACGAACATCTTCACCACTTAAATTTTCTTCATTTTCTTTAATGATTTTTTGTTTACGACCATAATCATTAATTACACGTGTTAAAGCTGTTCTAAAACCAAATTCATGAGTTCCACCTTCATATGTGTGGATATTATTGGCAAAACTTAAAATATTCGAGTGGTACCCATCTGTATATTGAATAGCTACTTCAACCATAATATCTTGTTGTTCGCCTTCTGTATAAATTGGATCATCAAAAAGCACAGTTTTATTCGTATTTAAATGTTCTACGTAGCTTTTAATTCCGCCTTCATAGAAGAAATCTCGTTTTTCTTCCATTCCATCACGTTTATCTTCAATCGTTAATTTTAAACCACGATTTAGGAAGGCTAATTCACGCATACGTGTTGCTAATTTTTCAAATTCATAAACGACTGTTTCTGTAAAAATTTCTGGATCTGGAGTGAAATGCACAGTTGTACCATGTCGGTCTGTTTCACCAATGACTTTTAAATCATCGCCTACTTTTCCTTGTTTAAACTCTTGGTAATGAATTTTACCATCTTTATAAACTTTAACATCTAACTGTGTAGATAGAGCGTTAACTACTGATGAACCAACACCATGGAGTCCACCGGAAACTTTATAACCTCCACCACCAAATTTACCACCAGCATGAAGAACAGTAAAAACGGTCTCAACTGCGGGACGTCCCGTTTTTTCTTGAATTCCAACTGGAATACCACGACCATCATCAATTACAGTAATACTGCCATTTTTTTCAATTTCAACATTAATTTCTGTACAAAATCCAGCTAATGCCTCATCGATTGAATTATCAACGATTTCCCAAACTAAATGATGTAAACCTTGTCCGCTTGTTGAACCAATGTACATTCCTGGACGTTTTCGGACTGCTTCTAAACCTTCTAGTACTTGTATCTGACTGGCATCATATTCATTAGCCTTATCATCAGAATATTTTTTCTTTTCTTCTGTCACTATGAATCACTCTTCCTCTCTACTTGACCGTTTCGTACCTGATAAATTTCAGGTTGACTCAACATTCGATCTTCTAAATGTTTTAAAGTTGTTGTTGTTATAAATGTTTGCACCTTATTTTCGATAGTTTTTAATAAATGAATTTGACGATCATCATCTAATTCACTCATAACATCATCTAATAAAAGTACTGGGTATTCCCCTGTTTCTTCTTTTATTAATTCAATTTCGGCTAATTTTAAACTTAAAGCTGTTGTTCGTTGTTGACCTTGAGAACCAAAATTTTGCACATTATTTTTATCAATGTAAAAACTCAAATCATCTCTATGAGGGCCAACACTAGTTGATTGTTTAAAAATATCTTTATTATAATTTTTCTTTAACTCAGCTAACAAATATTCTTCAAACTCTGGTCTTTCCATACTAGAATTAATATCTAGCTTTGTTTCATATTTTATTTCAAGTATTTCACGGCCATTAGTAATACCATCGTGTATCTCTTGTGACCACTTTTCTAACTTTATTAGATATTGATATCGCAAATATAATACATAACTACCCGAGTTTGCCAATTGTTCTGTCAAAACATCTAAATATTGATCACTATTTTTTTTATCACTAGCAAGCTGTTTCAAATATTTATTTCTTTGTTTTAATACTTTTTGATAGATAGTTAAATGATACAGATAATGTGGATTAATTTGCCCTAATTCCATATCGATAAAACGTCTTCTTAATTGCGGTGCACCTTTTATCAAATAAAGATCTTCAGGAGCAAATAAAACAACATTTAATTCACCAACATATTCACTTAAACGTTTCTTTTCTAAATGATTTACTTTTGTTTTTTTTCCCTTATTACTTACAACCATCTCTAAGGTAAGTTGTTTATTATGTTTTAAAATATCGCCTTCAATTCGGCCAAAATCATCTGACCAACCAATTAATTCTTTATCAGTGGTTGTCCGGTGACTTCTCGTCATTGCCAAAACATAAATACTTTCTAACAAATTTGTCTTACCTTGTGCATTTTCACCTAAAAAAATAACTAAAGAATTATCAAATTTTAAAGATAATTCTTTATAATTTCTAAAATTTAATAAAGATAGTTTAGTTAATCTCATCAGTAACAACCTCATCGGTTAAGTTTCCATTTGATTCTTCCATAAAATAAGTACCTTCACCTGGAATTTCAATCATCATTCCAGCGTAAAGTTTTCGACCTCTTCTAGTTTCTTCTTCTCCATCGACAAACACAACATTTTCGCGTAAATACCATTTTGCCTGACCACCACTACTGATAATAGTGATTTCTTTTAGAAATTGTCCTAATGTAATAAATTCAGTTTTTAAAATAAATTTTTCTTTCAAATTTTCACCTTCTTTTAGAACATAATATCATTAATTATTATACCTTTTTTTAGGCTAAAAAACAAATAAACCACAATATTTAATCGTTTAAGATATTTGATAATATTTTCGATAGATTTGTCTATTTTCTTAAAAAAGGCTTAAAACACGTTAAATTTAAGAAATAAAAAAACAGCCATACATTATATATGGCTGTTTTAGTTTAATTAGTTAGTTCTAACAGGAGTAATTAATTGAATAAATGAAATATCAGAATCTGTTGGTTCTAAAGTAAATGGTCTGATAGGTGAAATAAATTTAATTACAACATCTATATTTCCAAAAGCTTTCAAAGCATGTTTCATATAGTCTGGATTGAATGATATTTCCAATGGTTCTCCAGTTATTGATTCATAGGTTAATTCTTCTTGAACATTTCCAATTTCAGGCGAATTACCAAAAATTATTGCTTTATTATCTGCTAATGATAATTTAACAATATTATTACGGCCTTCGTGTGATAGTAATGATGCACGATCAATGGCTGCTGATAATTTTGCTACATTAAAAGTAATTTCACTTGTAAACTCTGTTGGGATTAAACGATTAGTATCAGGATATTTACCTTCTAACAATCTTGAATAGAAATACATGTTGCTAGTTTTAAATAAGACTTGATTTTCCATGATGCTAATAGAAACCATTTCTTCTTCATCTTGGAACGATTTAGATAGTTCTTGTAGACTTTTTCCTGGTACAACAATATCAAAATCATTATTTGAATTTTCTAGATTAATAACTCTTTGACTTAATCGATGACTATCTGTTGCAACAGCTTTAAGAGTTTGATTTTCTAAAACAAAATGAACTCCAGTTAAAATTGGACGACTTTCTTGACTAGATATAGCAAAACCTGTTTCATTAATTAATTTAGTTAATACACGTACTGGAATTTCTAATTGTTTTTTTTCATCAACAACAGGTAAATGAGGATAATTTTCTGCATCAAGACCATTTACAATAAATTCTGCTGCTCCAGAAGTAATAGCAACTTGATTATTATCCATTACTTCTAATGTAACAGTAGGTTCTGGTAATTTACGAATAATTTCATTAAAGAAGCGAGCTTGTAAAACAATTGCTCCTGTTTCTTCAATTAACATTTGTGCTTTTTCATCTTTAACGGACAAAAAAGTTTCAATAGAAATGTCAGCATTACTTCCCGTTAAAGTTAAACCTTCATCGGTTAGATTAATTTTAACACCTGTCAATATTGGAATAGTTGTTTTTGAAGAAATAGCACGTTGAACAGTTGCTAGTTCATTTAAAAAAGAATTTCTATTTATTGTAATTTTCATTAGAGTTGAGTCCTTTCAAGTATATATAATTATATTATTAATAAAATAATAGTAGTAGTAGGTCCTGTTATTAATGTGGATATTAGATATAAGCTGTTATTTATCAAGAGTTACACACCTGTTAATAAACTGTGGATAAAGTAATCATTTTTAAATACTTATCCACATCTAAGAAATAAGGTTTTGTTTAATTTCATTGACTTCTTTTTGGATTGTTGGATCAGTTTCAATTAGTTGTTGAATTTTTTCGTGAGAGTGTATCACAGTAGTATGATCTTTCCCCCCGAATTCAGCACCAATCTTTGGAAGCGAATTTTCAGTCAATTCTCTAGCTAAATACATTGCAATTTGTCGTGGTAAAACAATCGTTTTAACACGTTTTTTTCCTTTTAAATCTTTTAATTGAATATGATAGAAATTGCATACAGATTCTTGGATTTTTAGGATTGAAAGTTGGCTGTTAGTACTTGCAGAACGAAGAGTTTTTAAAGAATCAGCTGCTAGGCTTGTTGTAATATCTTGACTATTCATAGTTGCATAGGCTTGTACACGCACAAGTGCCCCTTCTAGTTCACGAATATTTGAATCAATTTGGCCTGCAATATAACTTAATGTATCATCAGGAATTTCAAGACGCTCAGCGTCAGCTTTTTTCCGAAGAATTGCAATTCTAGTTTCTAAATCAGGTGGTGTGATGTCAACAGAAAGCCCCCAAGCAAAACGTGATACTAATCGTTCCTCAAGTTTTGGAATTTCATTAGGTAATCGATCACTTGTTAAAACAATTTGTCGACCATCATTATAAAGGGCATTAAAAGTATGGAAGAATTCTTCCTGTGTACCTTCTTTATTAGCAAAAAATTGAATATCATCTACTAATAATAAATCGACATTACGATATTCTTGTCTAAATTCTTCAGACATTTTATTTTGAATAGAATTAATATAATCATTTGCGAATGTTTCACTACTGACATACTTTACTTTAGCATTTGGATTATTTAGTAGCATTTGGTGGCCGATAGCATGCATCAAATGGGTTTTACCTAAACCGACACCACCATAGAAAAATAATGGGTTATAAGTCGAACCAGGATCTTCAGCAACAACTAGTGCAGCTGCATGAGCCATTTGGTTCCCTTTTCCAATAACAAAAGTATCAAAACTATATTTAGGATTCAATAAAGCTTTACGACTATTCTCTTTAGAAAGTGTGGAACTTTTTTCTATTTTTTTAGTTTCAACTTGATCAATTAACTCTTCTTTAACATCACTTTTTATAATAAATCTAGGAGTGATTTCAGAGCCAGTTAAACGAAAACCAGTTTCAACAATCTTTGTTGATAAATTCTTTTCCCAATACTCTTTATGTAAACTAGATGGCACTTCAATAGTTAATTGACCATCAGTTAATTCGATTGGCTTAGCTTGTTCAATCCAGGCATTAAAACTAGGTGTAGTCATAATTGCCTTATAAGTAGAAACTAATTCAGACCATATATATGCAATATCTGGCATCGATACTCCTCCTTTTGCTGATATAAAATACCAATTAGACTTTATTTTATCATTAAAAAAAAAAGTTTTCCACTGATTATTGTGTGTTGTGGAAAAAAAATGAACAGACAGGCATAAAGTTATCAACAATAATTTTAAAAAATGTGAATAACTTGGATTTAAAAAAGTTATTCACATAACACAATGAACTAAAAAGTTAATGATAGTAAGGTTTGTTATGCTTTATCCACAAATGTTTTTAAATTGTGGATAATAATTAACAGTGTGTGTAATTGTTGATAACACCGTCTTTAAAAATGATTCATAATTTTCTTTAAAAAAGTATAAACAAAAAGACTCACTTAACATCAGCAAAAATTGTGGATAACTGGTAATAAATATATTTGATGAAAGGTTGACAGAACAGCCAGTCTTTCGTATACTATTGGAGTCTGTCTAACTATTAAGTAGATAACACTGATATTTATAGGAGGTGCCACAATATGAAAAGAACATTCCAACCAAATAATCGTAAACATGCTAAAGTTCATGGTTTCCGTAAACGCATGAGCACTAAAAACGGTCGTCGCGTTTTAGCTTCAAGACGTCGTAAAGGAAGAAAAGTTTTATGCTCATAAGCCGCTGACCTGTTCAGTGGTTTTTTTTTGATTTTTTTTTTGCAAGCGGTTAATAAATATATGAATTTTATGTTAGAATTAAACACAGTATTGATGTGTTTAACAATCTGAAGGGAGTAAACAGTGAAAAAGTCTTATCGTATAAAAAAAGAAACTGAATTTCAAAAGATAATGCAACTTAAAAACACGTTTGCTAACAGAAATTTTGTTATCTATATAGAACCTTTTGATCAAAAGCATTTTCGTGTTGGTTTATCTGTGGGTAAAAAAATTGGCAATGCTGTAACAAGAAATTATATTAAACGTGTTATAAGAAATAATTTAAATCAATTAGATAGCCAAATTAACCAAAATTATAATGTAATCATTATTGCTAGACCTAACATTGTAAATTTATCATTTGAAGAAATTAAAAAAAATTTACTACATGTATTTAAATTAGCTAACATATTAAAAAAAGTGGAATAAAGGAGATTTGAAATTGAAAAACAAGAAAAAACTTTTATTAACGTTATCATTATTAACTATCACTCTTGTATTAACAGGTTGTGGTACGAGTGAAATTACAAGTAGCTCAACAGGAATTTGGGATCATTATATTGTTTATAATTTTGGTCGTGCTATTAAAGCATTATCATTTTCTGCGAGTGCAGGTTTGGGGATTATTTTATTTACACTTATTGTCAGAGTGATTTTATTCCCGTTGATGAACTATCAAATGAAATCAATGCGAAAAACACAAGAGTTACAGCCTAAAATTAAAGTGTTACAAGAAAAATATGCGGCAAAAGATCCAGAAACACGCCGTAAATTGCAAGAAGAAACACAACGACTTTATAGTGAACATGGTGTGAATCCATTTGCCGGTTGTTTACCATTGTTAATTCAAATGCCAATTTTAATGGCGCTTTACCAAGCTATTTCACGAGTAGATGGATTAAAAACAGGTTCATTCTTATGGATGAAATTGGCTGAACCAGATCCGTATATTATTTTACCAATTTTAGCTGCTTTATTTACATTTTTAAGTACAAAATTATCAAGCATGAGTCAGGTTGAATCGAACCCTGCAATGACAGCCATGACTTATTTTATGCCAGTTATGATTTTCTTCATGGCATTAAACTTCCCAAGTGCGTTATCATTATACTGGGTAGTAGGAAATGCGTTCCAAGTTATTCAAACATTAATGATTAATAACCCGTTTAAAATTCGTAAAGAACGTGAAGAAGAAGCTAAGCGAAAACGGGATTTAGAAAGAGCCGTTGCGAAAGCACATAAATCTAAGAAAAAACGTAACAAAAAATAGTTGATCGTTGCTGTTTAATTATTTTAAGGGGGCTAGTTCAATGACCAAATTTGATGGGATCACAGTAGAACAAGCAATTTCAAAAGGGCTTAAGGAATTAAATCTTTCGGATGAAACAGCAGAGGTTGTTGTTATTCAGGATGCTAAAAAAGGTTTTTTAGGCATAGGAAAACAACAAGCAGTTGTTGATATAACGGAGAAACAACTAGATTTAGAAGTAACGTCTAAAACAACGTCTGAATCGAATGTATCAGAATCTAAATTAATAAAAAATGAAGAAAACACTGCAATAAACAATTTAGTTACCTACATAGAAGAAATTATTACGGGACTAGGTGAAGACGCAAAAATCAATGTTAATAAAGAAAATAATAAAGTGATTTTAGATATTGCAGTTACAAATCCAGGTTTAATTATAGGTAAGCACGGCAGAGTTTTAAATGCACTTCAATATATTTCTCAAGTATATATGCATCGTGTTTCGGAAGAGCGTATTTCTGTAGTAGTCGATGTTGGCGATTATCGACAAAGAAGAGAGAAAAAATTATCTCGTATTGCTAATGAAACATTAAAAGAAGTTCGTGAATACAAACAACCTGTTTTCTTAGATCCGATGCCTGCATTTGAACGAAAATTTATTCATGCCTTTTTATCTGAATTTGATGAAGTGAAAACTCATTCAGAAGGTGATGAGCCATTTAGATATTTAGTAGTTGAATATAATAAAGAAAAAACTCTCTAATTTTTGAGAGTTTTTTCTTTTATTAGAGAATAATGTGATGAGTATATGAGCAACATAAAAGTCTACTATGGAAACAATTCATTTTAACGGTTATCAGAGATATTATTTTTAGTTAGTGGTAAACTGATATAGTCAGAAGGTTTAATAAACCTTAAATAATATAAAATTACTTGAAGGAGTGTTTCAACATGACAGATGTAAAAGAATTAGCAATTGAACAAGCTCGTAAACATGGTGGTAAAATGGAAATTGTATCAAAAGTAGCAATCGATACGATGGAGGATTTAGCAATTGCTTATACACCAGGTGTTGGTGCAGTGTGTATGGAAATCGCCGAAGATAAAGAAAAAGCTTATGAATACACTACTAAAAAAAATATGGTTGCAGTTGTAACTGATGGTTCAGCGGTACTTGGATTAGGTAATATAGGACCGGAAGCTGCTATTCCAGTTATGGAAGGTAAAGCAACATTATTTAAACGCTTTGCTGATGTCGATGCTATACCGATTTCATTAAACACTCAAGATACTGAAGAAATTATTCAAGCTGTAGCTGCGATTGCTCCTTCATTTGCAGGTATTAATTTAGAAGATATTGGTGCTCCACGCTGTTTTGAAATTGAAACACGCTTAAAAGAAATGTTAGATATCCCTGTATTCCATGATGATCAACATGGTACAGCTATCGTTGTATTAGCAGCATTATTAAATGGGCTACGTTTAACAGATAAAAAGATTGAAGATATTAAAATTGTTATTATGGGAGCAGGTGCTGCCGGATTAGCAATTGCACGCTTATTCTTATCAGCCGGAGCAAAAAATGTTCAAGTATTAGATCGTACAGGCATCATTTGTGCTGATAACCCAGATTTACCTGATCATCATAAAGCAATTGCTGAAATTACAAATCCAAATCGCGATACTGGGACGGCTGCTGACGCTTTAGTGGGAGCAGATGTCTTTGTTGGAGTTTCTGGCCCAGGTGCACTAAAACCAGAATGGGTATCAACAATGGCAGAAAAATCAATGGTATTTGCTATGGCTAATCCAACACCAGAAATTATGCCCGATGAAGCTAAAGCTGCTGGAGCGTATATTATTGGAACTGGACGTAGTGATTTCCCTAACCAAATTAATAATGTATTATGTTTCCCTGGGATTTTCCGTGGAGCGATTGATGCACGTGCTAACGACATTACAGTCGAAATGCAAATTGCTGCAGCAGAAGGTATTGCTGCAATGGTGAGTGATGAGGAATTAAATCCAGAACGCATTTTACCTGATGTATTTAAACCTGGTGTTTCAGAAACAGTTGCCAATAGCGTTAAAAATGCAGTTAAATAATAATTTAACCACTATTTCAGATAGTGGTTTTTATTTACCCTATAAACTTGATATGGATGAGGTTTTCTTGTAAAATAGTGTAGGTAGAAAGTTAAAAACTAAACATTAGATAAACGCAGTCAAAGTGCTAAGTCTACTTCTTGAAGGACAAGGGGTGGAGTGGGCACTTTTTTCTATGTCTAAAAATAAAAGATAGGGTGTGATGAAGATGAATATTACGGCTGAGTTTGATACAATTGCGGCTATTTCAACCGCTTCAGGAGAAGGTGCTATTAGTATTGTGAGACTAAGTGGTGATCAAGCTCTAGATATTAGTCAAAAAGTATTTAAATCAAATAAAAATTTATCAGATGTGCCTTCCCATACCATTCACTATGGACACGTAGAAGATCCGAAAAATAAACGAATAATTGATGAAGTAATGGTTTCTGTAATGAGAGAACCTAGAACATTTACCCGTGAAGATGTTGTCGAAATCAATTGTCACGGTGGAATAGTAGTTACTAACCAAGTATTACAATTATTATTAAGAGAAGGCGCACGATTAGCTGAACCAGGGGAATTTACTAAAAGAGCTTTTTTAAATGGTCGTGTGGATCTATCTCAGGCTGAAGCAGTTATGGATGTGATTCGGGCTAAAACAGACAAAGCAATGTCAATTGCGATAAAACAATTGGATGGGAATTTATCTAAGTTAATAAAATCTCTTAGACAAGAAATTTTATTAACATTAGCACAGGTAGAAGTTAATATTGATTATCCGGAATATGATGATGTAGAGGAACTAACATCAAAATTATTATTAGAGAAAGCAACACTTGTTAAACAAGATATTAAAAAATTGTTACAAACAGCAAAACAAGGGAAAATTTTACGTGAAGGTTTATCAACAGCAATTATTGGGCGACCTAATGTTGGAAAATCGAGTTTGTTAAATTACCTTTTACAAGAAGATAAGGCAATCGTGACTGATATCGCAGGAACGACACGCGATGTGATTGAAGAATTTGTTAATGTTCGTGGTGTTCCACTGAAATTAGTAGATACTGCAGGAATTCGTGAAACGGAAGATATTGTAGAAAAAATTGGTGTTGAAAGAAGTCGTAAAGCTTTAGCCGAAGCCGATTTAATTTTATTGGTATTGAATCAAAATGAAGGTTTAACACAAGCTGACAAAGATTTATTAACAGCGACGGAAGGCATGAAACGAATTATTCTATTAAATAAAACGGACCTAGATAAAAATCTTGATGTAAGTGAATTAACAGAGTTAACAAACGACCAAGTTTTATCTATTTCAGTTCAAAATACAGAAGGCTTAGATGCTTTAGAACAAGGAATTGCTGACATGTTTTATGAAGGTGGCTCGGCTGAGAAAGATGCGACTTACGTTTCAAACAATCGACACATCGCTCTTTTAGAACAAGCAGAATTAGCATTATCTGAAGTGATAAATGGGATTGAAGCAGACATGCCTGTTGATTTAGTACAAATTGATATGACGCGAGCTTGGGATTATTTAGGTGAAGTCATTGGAGATAGTGTTCAAGATGAATTAATTACACAATTGTTTAGTCAATTTTGTCTAGGAAAGTAAGGAGAAAATAATGGAAAGATATCATGCAGAAGAATATGATGTAATTGTGGTTGGTGCAGGTCATGCAGGGTCAGAAGCAGCACTTGCTTCAGCACGTATGGGTGCTAAAACATTACTACTAACGATTAACTTGGATATGGTTGCCTTTATGCCGTGTAATCCGTCTTTAGGTGGTCCAGCAAAGGGTGTGGTTGTTCGTGAAATTGATGCTCTTGGTGGAGAAATGGGTCATAATATTGATAAGACATATATTCAAATGAGAATGCTTAACACTGGTAAAGGACCAGCCGTGCGAGCATTAAGAGCACAAGCAGATAAAAACCGCTACGCTGAAGAGATGAAGAAGATAATTGAAAAGCAAGAAAACCTAACACTAAGACAAGGGTTAGTTGATGATATTGTGGTTGAAGACGGTACTTGTAAAGGTGTTGTCACATCTACTGGAGCATATTACTCGAGTAAATCGGTAATTATCACAGCTGGAACAGCTTTGCGTGGAGAAATTATTATTGGGGAGTTAAAATATTCATCAGGACCAAATAACTCACAACCCTCTTTAAAATTAAGTGATAGTTTGAAATCATTAGGCTTCGAAATTGATCGTTTTAAAACAGGGACACCACCAAGGATTAAAGGAAGTTCTATCGATTACTCTGTAACAGAAATACAACCAGGAGATGAACAACCTAATCATTTTAGTTTTGCTACACCAGATAGTGCCTATAACACGGAACAACTTCCCTGTTGGTTAACGTATTCCAATGAAGGGACGCATGAAATTATTCGTGAGAACTTACATAGAGCACCAATGTTTACAGGGATTGTTGAAGGTGTGGGCGCGCGCTATTGTCCTTCTATTGAGGATAAAGTTGTTCGCTTTAGTGATAAACCACGTCATCAAATTTTCCTTGAACCAGAAGGTGAACATACTGATGAAATTTATGTTCAAGGTTTATCAACATCCCTGCCAGAAGATGTTCAAGAAAAAATGCTACGGTCTGTTGTGGGATTAGAAAAAGCTGAGATGATGAGAAGTGGTTATGCAATTGAATATGATGTTGTGACACCACATCAATTAAGGCCAACGTTAGAAACTAAATTGGTTGAGAATTTATATACCGCTGGACAAACAAATGGTACTAGTGGTTATGAAGAGGCCGGGGGACAAGGTTTAATCGCAGGAATTAATGCGGCATTGAAGATTCAAGGAAAAGATCCATTAATTCTTCAACGCAGTGATGGTTATATCGGTGTGATGATTGATGATTTAGTAACCAAAGGGACAAACGAACCCTATCGGTTATTGACATCACGCGCAGAATACCGCTTAATTTTACGCCATGATAATGCTGACTTACGCCTTACAGAAAAAGGGCGTGAAATAGGACTTGTTAAAGATGATCAATATGAGGCTTACATTACTAAAAATCAATTGATTATTGATGAAATGAAAAGACTTGGGCAAATTCGTTTAAAACCTACGGAAGAAGTTCAAGCTTTCCTTGCAACAAAAGAGATGCCACCTTTACGCGATGGCATTCTTGCGAATGATTTTTTAAGACGTCCCGAAATATCGTACAAAGAACTGAGTCAATTTATTCCTGTATCGGATGTTGTATTGCCTAACAAAGTAATTGAACAAATTGAAATTCAGCTGAAATATGAAGGCTATATTAAGAAAGCACTTGATAAAGTTGAAAAGTTAAAACGAATGGAAGCTAAGCGTATCCCAGAAAATATTGATTATGAAGCAATTAATGGTTTAGCGACTGAAGCGAAACAAAAGCTCATCAAAATTGAACCTGAAACAATTGCTCAAGCGAGTCGCATAAGTGGTGTAAACCCAGCTGACATTAGTATTTTAATGGTCTATTTAGAACAAGGAAGAGTTGTCAAAAAAGATAAATAAAGGAGCTCGTATGAAACCTGAAGAATTTAAACAGTTATTGTTAGAAAAAGGCTTTGAATTATCAGATCAACAAATGAAACAATTTGAAATATATTTTAAGTTGCTTGTTGAGTGGAATGAAAAAATGAATTTAACAGCTATCACAGACAAAGAAGAAGTCTATTTAAAACATTTTTATGATTCTTTAACATTAGGAATGATCTATGATTTTAGTAAGCCTGGTTTAAAATTATGTGATGTAGGTTCAGGAGCAGGATTTCCTAGTGTTCCTTTAAAAATTTTATTTCCAACTTTAGAAATTTCCATTGTCGATTCATTGAACAAACGGATTACGTTTTTAACTAATTTAGTTGAACAACTTGAGTTAGATAAGGTTAATCTATATCATGATCGAGCAGAAACCTTTGGAAAGAATAAAATGCACAGAGAACAATATGATTTTGTTACAGCTAGAGCTGTAGCAAGATTAAATGTTTTATTAGAACTTTGTTTACCATTAGTAAAAAAAGGTGGCTTATTTTTTGCATTAAAAGCGGCTAAAAGTGAAGAAGAATTAAATGAGGCAAGTAAAGCAATCGATTTACTTGGTGGAAAAGTTAGTAGTGAAGAAGATGTAACTTTACCAATTAGTGGTGATAAAAGACATATTATTACCATTAGCAAAAAGAAAGAAACACCGAACAAATACCCTCGTAAACCCGGAACGCCTAACAAACAACCACTTGTTTAAAAAACAAGTCTCTTGATTAGTGAGTACTAGGTAATATGGTTGGGTTTATGATACAATTAACCTAATAAAGACTACAAAATAACTATAATATTTTTTGAGCGAGAATCGGAGGAAAAAGTATGGCACGGATCATTTCAGTGGCGAACCAAAAAGGTGGTGTTGGTAAGACAACGACAACCGTTAATTTAGGAGCAGCCTTAGCACATAATGATAAAAAAGTTTTGATTATTGATATCGATGCACAAGGGAATGCAACAAGCGGGATTGGTGTAAAAAAATCAGATGTAGATGAAGATGTCTATGATGTTTTAGTTAATGAAACACCTATGTCAACGGTTATTCAAGCAACATCTCGTGAAGGTTTGGATATTGTGCCAGCTACGATTCAATTAGCTGGGGCAGAAATTGAATTAACACCAATGATGGCACGTGAAACACGGTTGAAATCTGCAATTGATGAAATTAAAGATAAATATGATTTTATTTTAATTGACTGTCCACCATCTTTGGGGCATTTAACAATAAATGCGTTTACAGCAAGCGACTCAATTTTGATTCCAGTACAATGCGAGTATTATGCATTGGAGGGATTAAGCCAATTATTGAATACAGTACGTTTAGTTCAAAAACACTTTAATGCAAACTTAAAAATTGAAGGTGTTTTATTAACGATGTATGATGCGCGCACAAACTTAGGTGCCGAGGTCATTGAAGAAGTTCGTAAATATTTTCTTGAAAGAGTTTACGATACAATGATTCCTAGAAATGTCCGGTTATCAGAAGCACCTAGTCATGGTCTGTCAATTATTGACTATGATGAACGCTCTAAAGGAGCAGAAGCTTATCAATCTTTAGCAAAGGAAGTGTTGGCTCATGGTGAAAAATAATAAAGGACTAGGTCGGGGTATTGACGCACTATTTCAAGATTTTTCTGCATTAGAAGATGTGGATGTGAAAAAAGATAATGTTCAGGAATTAAACATTTCAGAACTACGTCCAAATCCATACCAGCCACGAAAAACATTTGACCAAGCCGCTCTGGATGAGTTAGCACAATCAATCAAACAAACCGGTGTCTTTCAACCGATTATTGTTAGAAAATCTGGGGTTAAAGGATATGAAATAATTGCTGGTGAGCGTCGCTTTAGAGCCTCTAAACTAGCTGGTAAAGAAACGATTCCGGCGATTATTCGTGAATTTGATGAAGCGTCAATGATGCAAGTGGCCGTTTTAGAAAATCTACAACGTGAAGATTTAAACCCGCTTGAAGAAGCTGAAGCATATGATATGCTAATGAAAAACCTTAATTTAACACAAGCTGAACTTGCCGAAAAACTTGGTAAAAGTCGACCATATATTGCCAATCATTTACGTTTGATTTCTTTACCAGATCAAGTGAAAAAAATGTTGCAACAAGAAGATTTATCTATGGGACAAGCGCGTACTTTGCTTGGGCTGAAAAATAGAGAACAAATTGTAGTCGTAGCAAACAAAGCGATTAAAGAAGAATTAACAGTTAGACAACTAGAAGAACTAGTATCCCGAATGAATGACGAAGCAGGAGCACCAGCGTCTAATAAACCTAAAATTGCTAAGCCAAAACCATATTATATTCGTGAAAGCGAAGAGCGATTAATGGATAAGTTTGGTACAGCTGTATTGATTCAAGAAAAAGCGGGTAAAGGTAAAATTGAAATTGAATACTTATCTTCAGATGATTTAACGAGAATTTTAGATATTTTAGATGTTCATTTTGATGACTAATATGTGAGTGGAGGATACAACGTGTATCAATTGGGCGACATTGTAGAAATGAGAAAACCACATGCCTGCCAAACAAATCGTTGGGAAATTATTCGCATGGGGATGGATATTAAAATCAAATGTGTTCAATGTCAGCATATTGTGATGATGTCGAGGCGTGATTTTGATAAAAAAATAAAAAAAGTATTAGAAAAAAAGGCTGATTAGTTAGGACCTTTTGATTAAATAATGAAAGAGTGGGAATACAGATGGCATTAACAGCAGGAATTGTTGGCTTACCTAACGTTGGAAAGTCAACATTATTTAACGCAATTACTAAAGCGGGAGCAGAAGCAGCAAACTATCCGTTTGCAACAATTGACCCGAATGTTGGAATGGTAGAAGTACCAGATGAGCGTTTACAAAAATTGACAGAATTAGTACAACCTAAAAAAACAGTGCCAACAACATTTGAATTTACTGATATCGCAGGAATTGTCCGTGGTGCAAGTAAAGGTGAAGGGTTGGGGAATCAGTTTTTAAGTCACATTCGCCAAGTAGATGCCATTTGTCATGTTGTTCGTTGTTTTGATGATGAAAACATCACTCACGTTGAAGGTCGTGTTGACCCACTAGCAGATATCGATACAATTAACTTAGAGTTAGTTTTAGCCGATTTAGACTCTGTTTCAAAACGTCATGCGCGAGTATCTAAAATTGCAAGAACAAAAGATAAAGATGCATTAGCTGAATTAGCGATTCTTGATAAAATTAAACCAGTTTTAGAGGAAGGTAAATCAGCACGCAGCATTGAATTTACAGAAGATGAAAAACCATTAGTAAGTAGCTTATTCCTTTTAACAACGAAACCGGTTTTATACGTAGCTAACGTTGCAGAAGATGAAGTTTCAGATGTTGAAAATAATAATTATGTTAAGACAGTAAGAGAGTTTGCAGCTAGTGAAAACTCTGAAGTCATTACTGTCTGTGCAAGAGCCGAAGAAGAAATTGCTGAACTTGATGATGAAGATAAATCTGAGTTTTTAGAAGCTTTAGGAATTGAAGAATCCGGTTTGGATCAACTAATTCGTGCTGCATATGACTTGCTGGGACTAGCCACTTATTTTACAGCTGGTGTGCAAGAAGTTCGTGCTTGGACTTTTAAAAAAGGCATGAAAGCACCTCAATGTGCGGGTGTTATCCATTCAGATTTTGAACGAGGGTTTATTAGAGCTGAAACAGTTTCTTATGAAGATTTAAAGGAACATGGAAGTATGTCAACAGCCAAAGAAGCTGGACGTGTGCGTCTTGAAGGTAAAGATTATGTCGTTCAAGATGGCGATGTTATGTTATTCCGTTTTAATGTTTAATCTGAATGAATTTGCTAATCATTTGAATCAGGAGGGAAAATGATGGAAATAGAACAAATTAGAGATCAGGTTGCTGAGAATAGAGAGTTAGAAAAACAGTTAACAAAAAGAAATGAACAATATGTTTTTGATTTAAAAAAAGCTCTAATAGCAGCCAATCTTTCAGAAATTGATCTGGCTAAGGAACTAAATGTAATTCTCCCAGAATTAGTAAATGGGCAAAGAACAGGTCAAACGGCTCGCCAGTTGTTTGGAACGGTTACTGAGCGGTCTGACTTGATTATCAATAAACCAAAATCACAAAAAGAATCAAGTTTAAAAGAAATGTGGTTAGATAATAGTTTGCTATTATTTGTTTTCTTAACATTTATGGCAGGAGTAATCCCGATGTTTTCTAAAACACCGGCTAATAGTCAAAATCAAGGCTTATTAACTATTTTAGTGGCTTCAATATCAGGTGGTTATGCGTTCTATTTAATTTATAAATTTGTTTATCGTTTTGACCGTCCAGGTGCAGATCAAACAGGTCGCCCAGGAGCATTAAAGTCAATGTTTATTATGGTTGCGATTCTTTTAGTCTGGATTACAATTTTTATGTTTGCAGGATTAATTCCACCAAGTATTAATATAACCCTGTCTAATGTGGCTTATATTGTTCTTGCTGCAGCAGTATTTTTAGTAAGATATTTAATAAAGAAAAAATTTGGTATTAGAGGTAGTATTCTAACAAGATAGGTTGAATGTCTCATATTTAATATGAGACTTTTTTTATAACGTTTATTAATCAGAAGAAACAGTAAAACAACTTGACTAATGGTCAAAAATTTGGTATTTTTTTAATTAAAAATAAAAACAAAGGGGTAGATGGGTAAATGTCTAATTGGGAAACGAAATTTGTTAAAAAAGGTCTAACATTTGATGATGTTTTATTAATTCCTGCAGAGAGTCATGTATTACCAAATGAAGTGGATATGAGTATTAAATTAGCGAAAAACATTACCTTAAATATTCCGTTTATCAGTGCGAGTATGGATACAGTAACCGACAGTAAAATGGCAATTGCTATGGCACGACAAGGTGGGTTAGGTGTTATTCATAAAAACATGAGTATTGAGCAACAAGCTGAAGAAGTTAGAAAAGTTAAACGTTCTGAAAGTGGCGTTATTATTGATCCTTTTTATTTAACACCTTCACATTTAGTTGCCGATGCTGAAGAATTAATGTCTAAATACAAAATTAGTGGTGTTCCAGTAGTAGAATCCTTAGAGAGTCGTAAATTAGTAGGTATTTTAACAAATCGTGATTTACGTTTCATTACTGATTATCAACAATTGATTGCAGATGTCATGACTAAAGAAAATTTAGTAACTGCACCAGTTGGGACAAACTTACGTGATGCTGAAAAAATTCTACAAAAACATAAAATTGAAAAATTGCCAATTGTTGACGATCAAAATCGTTTAAGTGGATTAATTACAATTAAAGATATTGAAAAAGTCATTGAATTTCCAAATGCTGCGAAAGATGAACATGGTCGTTTGTTAGTAGCTGCAGCTGTTGGGGTCACAACAGATACATTTGAGCGTGCTCAAGCATTAATAGACTCAGGAGTAGATGCTATTATCATTGATACAGCACATGGTCATAGTGCTGGTGTTATTCGTAAAATCAAAGAAATCCGTGAAACATTCCCTGATACTACTTTAATCGCAGGTAATGTTGCAACAGCAGAGGGAACACGTGCTTTATATGAGGTTGGCGTAGATGTCGTTAAAGTGGGTATCGGACCAGGTTCGATTTGTACAACACGTGTTGTTGCAGGTGTTGGGGTGCCACAATTGACGGCGATTTATGATGCCGCTGAAGTTGCACGTGAGTATAATCGTACGATTATTGCTGATGGTGGTATTAAGTATTCTGGTGATGTAGTTAAAGCTTTAGCTGCTGGTGGACATGCTGCAATGTTGGGTAGTATGTTAGCTGGAACTGATGAATCACCAGGTGAGTTCGAAATTTATCAAGGACGTCGTTTTAAAACATACCGTGGTATGGGTTCATTAGGTGCTATGGAAAAAGGGTCAAGTGACCGTTATTTCCAAAGCGGTACAAATGAAGCCAATAAATTAGTACCAGAAGGAATTGAAGGTCGTGTTGCTTATAAAGGAAGTGTGGCTGATATTATTTTCCAATTAATTGGTGGATTAAAATCTGGTATGGGTTATGTTGGAGCGGCTAATTTACAAAGTTTACGTGATGATGCTCAGTTCGTACAAATGAGTGGTGCTGGTTTGAAAGAATCTCATCCACATGATGTGTATATTACAAAAGAAGCACCTAATTATTCTGTTGAATCATAATAAAAAAAGCTGACTTTAATTAGTCAGCTTTTTTTGTATTAATTTTTAGTGATTTTTGTTACGCCGCCCATGTATGGAACAAGAGCTTCAGGAATTGTTACAGACCCATCTTCATTTTGGTAATTTTCTAAAATTGCTGCCACGGTTCTACCAACGGCTAATCCAGATCCGTTTAGTGTGTGTGCTAATTGCAACTTACCATCGGTGTTACGGTAACGAATTTTAGCACGACGAGCTTGGAAATCAACGCAGTTAGAACAAGAACTAATTTCGCGATAAGTATCTTGAGCCGGAATCCAAACTTCTAAGTCATAAGTTTTTGCGGCACTGAACCCCATATCGCCAGTACATAGTGCTAACACACGGTATGGTAAGTCTAATTTTTTAAGGATATTTTCAGCGTTTTCAGTCATTTTTTCTAATTCATCATAAGATGTGTCAGCGTCTGTGAACTTAACCATTTCAACTTTGTTGAACTGGTGTAATCTAATTAGTCCACGAGTATCACGACCAGCACTACCAGCTTCTGAACGGAATGAAGGGCTAAGCGCTGTGAAATAAACAGGTAAGTCTTCAGTTGGAATAACTTCATCACGATAAAAGTTTGTTAATGGGACTTCTGCCGTCGGGATTAAAGTAAGGTCGCTATTTTCTAGCTGGAATACATCTTCTTTAAATTTAGGAAATTGCCCAGTACCATACATTGAAGCACTATTAACCATATATGGAGTTAACATTTCTTTATAACCATGCTCACTAGTGTGTGTATCTAACATGAAATTATAAATAGCACGTTCTAAGCGAGCACCCATTCCTTTGTAATATAAGAACCGGCTTCCAGATACTTTTGCTCCACGTTCAAAATCAAGAATATCTAATTCTTCAGCAATTTCCCAGTGTGGCTTAGCTAAAAATGGAAACTCTTTTGGTGTTCCCCATTTACGTACTTCAACATTGTCTTCTTCATCGACACCAACAGGAACTGAATCGTGGGGAATGTTTGGAAGACCTGCTGCAATATCTTCAATTTTTTTGTCAAGTTCGGTTAAGCGAGCATCCATTTCTTTAATTTCTTCACTCAACGTTTTCATTTCGTTAATAAACTGTTGAGCATCTTCTTTTTGGCGTTTTAATGTTGAAATGTGCTCAGAAACTTCATTACGAGTTTTCTTTTTATCTTCTACTTGTACTAGAAGATTTCTGCGTTCTTTATCAAGATCAATAAAGTTTGTTAAGACGGCTTCATCAACCCCACGAGTTTTTAATTTTTGTGTAACAGTTTCAAGATTTTGGCGAATTAATTTAGTATCTAACATATTATTTCCTCCTATTTAATTAAGTGTATTAAAAAAGTCTTCACGTCAAAAGGAATGTTACTTCCTTGGGACGAAAAGACTTTATTCGCGGTACCACCCAAATTCAATATAATATTTTATATTGCACTTGATTAACGGATAACGGTTGTTTGCCGAAACGAATTATTTCTTCGTTTACTATAATGAGATGGATTCATTTGGTTTCAATACTAACTCACACCAACCGCTAGCTCTCTGTAAAAGAAATTCAAATTACTAATTCTCAAAGAATTGAAATATCTGATTGACTTAAGAATACCTAAGTATTTAATAAAAGTCAATTTGCTAGATTAGCTTTTTAAAGAAATCGCTAATCGAACGACCAACTAGTGTGTACCAAGGAGCTTTTTCAACTGGCTCTTTGGTAATTAATTTAAAGTTTTTTTCATTATTTTGTGATTCAACCGATCCCAATTCGTTATCATTTAAATCAACTCTTGCTGTTCCTGCAAACTTACCTTTATCTAAGCCGGCACTTAATTCGGTTTTATTTATTTCAATTGGGTAGGTAGATTTATCTGTTCCTATTCTAACCCAACTTGAAATCTCTTCATCAAGTAGAACAGGGGTTAATCTGTCAATGCCACCCTTAACATGTTGAGAACCAGCGACATCTCCTTTTTTGTATAAAACTTTGAATTCCCAATTGTTATATACGTAATCAATTAATTTATCTGTTTCAATAAACCTTGCATCTTCCTGTTCTTCAGAATTATCAGAATTCATAATAATAGTAATGATTCTTGTATTGCCATCGGTAAACGTTCCAGCAAAACACTCGCCAGCTAAGTCTGTTGTACCGGTTTTAAGACCATCAACACCAGGTCGGTAGTTAGGTTTTTCCGGCAACATCCAATTTGTACTTTCCATGATTGTTTCATCGTCAGTATCTTTGGCAAATACAACTTGTGGCTCTTTAGTTATATCTAGAATTTCAGGAAAGTCGTTTATTAAATGTCTTGCAACAATAGCCATATCTTTTGCAGAGGCAAGATTTTCTTCATCTGCTTTACTTCCGGGATAAATACGACCTTCTGCGGAGTCATTGTTAATTCCAGAAGTAGATATTAAGTAGGAATCTGTGATTCCCCAAATAGCCATTTTTTTTCTCATTAAATCAACAAAATCTTTTTCTGTCCCTGCGATCTTTTCTGCTAAGGCAGTTACAGCTGCGTTGGCAGATACAATTGCACTGGCATTAAACAAGTCACGAACGCTATAGGTTTGTCCTTTAGTAAAAGCAATGTTGGATAGCTCCATATTATGACTAATTTTTAATAAGTGATCACTAATCTCTATTTGATCATCCCAGTTTAATTTCCCATTTTCAATTGCTTCCATAGCAATGTAGAGAGTTATTAATTTTGTCATTGATGCAATTGGAAGAGGTTGATCTGAGTTTTTTTCGTAAAAAATTTTCCCTGTATCAGCATCAATTACGATTGCTGCTTTAGCTTCAACATTGAAGTTATCTTCCTCGGCAAAACTAATAAAAGGTACGAGTGATGTTGCAGAAATAACAAAAACTGCAATCATAGTCTTAAGGTGTTTCATCAAGCAATTCATTTGGAATTCTCCTGTCTTTTTCAAATCGTTTAAAAGTATATCAAGGAATGACAGATATTAGCAACTAAACGTGTCCACTACTTTGTTTTAATGGGATTGTAATCGTGAATGAAGTCCACTCGTCATTCGAAGATGCCCTAATAGCACCGTTGTGAAGAAGTACGATACTTTCAGCAATCGCTAGGCCTAAGCCGCTACCTCCTGTTGCTTTGGAACGAGACTCTTCTACACGGTAAAAACGCTCAAATAATTGTGCTAGTGCTTCTTTAGGAATAGGTTGACCATTATTTTTTACAGTAATGATGGCATTTCCCTCATTAGTATAGGATTCAAGTATGATTTTGCTTCCACCGACTCCATATTTAAGGGCATTGGATATTAAATTATTAAAGAGTCTAACAAGCTTTTCGGGATCAGCTTCAATAATAATTGATTTTTCTTTTGAATCAACAGCAATTGAATAGCCATGATTTGTAGCTTCTATTTCAAAATCAGCAGTCAACTGATTGAGTAGTTGATTTAGGTCGAAAATAGACAGTGAGACAGGAGCGCTTGATTGTCTCACTTTCGTGTATTCAAATAAATCATCAACAAGGACTTTCATCTGTTGTGCTTTTGTATAGGCGGTATGACTATAGCGGAAGAGTTCTTCTTCAGAAGAAAACTTATTTTGCTCAATTAGACCTAAAAAACCAATAACAGAAGTTAGTGGAGTCCTGATATCATGACTAATATTAGTGATCAGTTCATCTTTTGACTTTTCAATTCGACGTTCTTCTTCAATAGCCTCAACAGTACTATCTACCAAACCGTTAACACTGTCGATAACTTTTCCTAAATCACCACTTAATTCAAAGGGAATCCGATGATTATAATTACCATCAGCGATAAAGTGAAGTTCTGTGATAATATGTCTCAGCTGCATTTGTCGGTAACGTCTAATTAGACGCCAGTAAACAATTAAAACATCAATAACCAACATAATAAAAAAAACAAATTTTTTAAGAGAATAAAATGAGTTGCTGAAAAAAGTCTTAACAAGTACCTCTTTGATTCCAAAAATTAAATTCTGAATTGTTAAACTGTCATCAATCAGTAGTTTTGAAACAGATGCTATGGCAATATTTAATAGAAGTAAAATAATAATCGTAATAAATCCTTCTATTATTAGTTCGCTTTTTTCTTTAGATGTTAACGTTATGCGCGATGACTTAGCGACGTTATTATTTTCCATTGATTTTATAACCAACACCCCATACTGTTTGGATGACTTTTTCACCGTTAGTAGCTTCTTCAACTTTATCTCGTAAATGACTAACATGTACCATTACGGTTTTTGCCGATACAACACTTTCTTGTTGCCAAACGCGTTCGAAAATTTCGTCGGCACTGAACACTTTGTTCGGATTGCTAGCAAGAAGATAAAGTATTCCAAATTCAAGAGCAGTCAACTGTATTTCTTTTCCATCTTCAGTAGTAACTTCATGTGAATCTTTCACAATTGTTAATGATCCGGCTTGAATGGTATCGGGTTGATCATTAGTAACTTGTTTTGTTGAACGACGTAATAAAGATTTGACACGAGCCATGACTTCTAACGGATTAAATGGTTTTGTCACATAATCATCCGCACCTGCAACTAAGCCGTGAATTTTATCTAAATCACCGGATTTAGCAGTTAACATGATAATAGGTAAGGAAGATTCTTTGCGAACCTCTTTAACAACTTGCATGCCATCTTTTTCTGGCATCATGACATCAAGAATCATTAACTCTATTTCATCATCTGTTCTTATTTTTGATAACGCTTCTTTGCCATCGTATGCTTTAATGCAATCATAACCTTCATTTTTTAAATAGATAGAAAGTAATTCAACAATTTCTTTATCATCATCTACAACTAAAATTTTCATAACCTAATCCCCCAATTAATATAATATTAAGATACTCTTAGTTTACCAAATAATTAATTAAAAAGATAAAAACAAGAATACTTGGTAGTTCTTTTAAAGAAAACTTTATAAATATAATACAAGGATAAATGTGCAAAAAAATATTTTAAAACAGACGTTTAAAATAGAATAAAAATTAATTTGTTTTTTTCTTAATATTTTGTTGACAGAGTCAACTAATCTTGTTATTATGATTAAGTCGCTAAGGCACAGCCCGAACGACAGAATAGACCTTTGAAAACTGAACAAAGTAAGACGAACCAAACGTGTAGGATGTTGTTCTCATTAGTTGAGACAACAAACTAAATTTTAACGTTTTTTATAAAAACGTAAGTGAAGTAACATTCGCTAGCAAACAACAAATGAGCTGTTTCGAAAGAAACAATCAAAACTTTTATTGAGAGTTTGATCCTGGCTCAGGACGAACGCTGGCGGCGTGCCTAATACATGCAAGTCGAACGCTTCTCCGAACCGGTGCTTGCACCAGTTCATATGAGAAGAGTGGCGGACGGGTGAGTAACACGTGGGTAACCTGCCCTTCAGCGGGGGATAACATTTGGAAACAGATGCTAATACCGCATAATTGGTTTCACCGCATGGTGAAACTATGAAAGACGCTTTACGGTGTCACTGAAGGATGGACCCGCGCTGCATTAGTTAGTTGGTGAGGTAATGGCTCACCAAGACCGTGATGCATAGCCGACCTGAGAGGGTGATCGGCCACACTGGGACTGAGACACGGCCCAGACTCCTACGGGAGGCAGCAGTAGGGAATCTTCGGCAATGGACGAAAGTCTGACCGAGCAACGCCGCGTGAGTGAAGAAGGTTTTCGGATCGTAAAACTCTGTTGTTAGAGAAGAACAAGTGGGAGAGTAACTGTTCCCGCCTTGACGGTATCTAACCAGAAAGCCACGGCTAACTACGTGCCAGCAGCCGCGGTAATACGTAGGTGGCAAGCGTTGTCCGGATTTATTGGGCGTAAAGCGAGCGCAGGCGGTTCTTTAAGTCTGATGTGAAAGCCCCCGGCTCAACCGGGGAGGGTCATTGGAAACTGGGGAACTTGAGTGCAGAAGAGGAGAGTGGAATTCCATGTGTAGCGGTGAAATGCGTAGATATATGGAGGAACACCAGTGGCGAAGGCGACTCTCTGGTCTGTAACTGACGCTGAGGCTCGAAAGCGTGGGGAGCAAACAGGATTAGATACCCTGGTAGTCCACGCCGTAAACGATGAGTGCTAAGTGTTGGAGGGTTTCCGCCCTTCAGTGCTGCAGTTAACGCATTAAGCACTCCGCCTGGGGAGTACGACCGCAAGGTTGAAACTCAAAGGAATTGACGGGGGCCCGCACAAGCGGTGGAGCATGTGGTTTAATTCGAAGCAACGCGAAGAACCTTACCAGGTCTTGACATCCTTTGACCACTCTAGAGATAGAGCTTTCCCTTCGGGGACAAAGTGACAGGTGGTGCATGGTTGTCGTCAGCTCGTGTCGTGAGATGTTGGGTTAAGTCCCGCAACGAGCGCAACCCCTATTGTTAGTTGCCATCATTAAGTTGGGCACTCTAGCGAGACTGCCGGTGACAAACCGGAGGAAGGTGGGGATGACGTCAAATCATCATGCCCCTTATGACCTGGGCTACACACGTGCTACAATGGATGGTACAACGAGTCGCAAGGTCGCGAGGCCAAGCTAATCTCTTAAAGCCATTCTCAGTTCGGATTGTAGGCTGCAACTCGCCTACATGAAGCCGGAATCGCTAGTAATCGCGGATCAGAACGCCGCGGTGAATACGTTCCCGGGCCTTGTACACACCGCCCGTCACACCACGAGAGTTTGTAACACCCGAAGTCGGTGAGGTAACCTTTTGGAGCCAGCCGCCTAAGGTGGGATAGATGATTGGGGTGAAGTCGTAACAAGGTAGCCGTATCGGAAGGTGCGGCTGGATCACCTCCTTTCTAAGGAATATAACGGAATCCTACAGGTTCGTTCTTACTTTGCTCAGTTTTGAGAGGTCTACTCTTAAAATTAGGGGCCTTAGCTCAGATGGGAGAGCGCCTGCTTTGCACGCAGGAGGTCAGCGGTTCGATCCCGCTAGGCTCCATTGACAACGTTGGTTGTCAACATTTGCTCATTGAAAACTGGATAGTTAAAGAAATTAATCAAAACAAACCGAGAACACCGCGTTGTGATAGTACTTTAGTGCTATTCATAAGAGTTTTTAAACAAAGTTCAAAACGCTGTTTAAAGGATCAGTGGAGCCTGTATCGCTACAGAGTGGAAACTGAAAGTCTAACATCATTGTTAGCAACATAGGTTAAGTTAATAAGGGCGCACGGTGGATGCCTTGGCACTAGAAGACGATGAAGGACGGGACTAACTCCGATATGCTTTGGGGAGCTGTAAGTAAGCTATGATCCAGAGATTTCCGAATGGGGAAACCCGGCAGCTGTTATAGGCTGTCATCATATACTGAATACATAGGTATATGAGGTGAGACGCAGAGAACTGAAACATCTAAGTACCTGCAGGAAGAGAAAGAAAATTCGATTACCTTAGTAGCGGCGAGCGAAACGGTAAGAGCCCAAACCAAGAAGCTTGCTTCTTGGGGTTGTAGGACTCAAATATGGTAGCTGTAGTTGATAGTCGAATCGACCTGGAAAGGTCAGCCGTAGTGGGTAAAAGCCCCGTAGGCGAAATGGACTGCACACCTATGAGTATCCTGAGTACGGCGGAACACGAGAAATTCCGTCGGAATCCGCGGGGACCATCCCGCAAGGCTAAATACTCTCTAGTGACCGATAGTGAACCAGTACCGTGAGGGAAAGGTGAAAAGCACCCCGGGAGGGGAGTGAAATAGATCCTGAAACCGTGTGCCTACAACAAGTTAAAGCCCGTTAATGGGTGATAGCGTGCCTTTTGTAGAATGAACCGGCGAGTTACGATAGCATGCGAGGTTAAGATGAAGAGTCGGAGCCGTAGCGAAAGCGAGTCTGAATAGGGCGAATGAGTATGTTGTCGTAGACCCGAAACCATGTGATCTACCCATGGCCAGGTTGAAGGTGCGGTAAAACGCACTGGAGGACCGAACCCACGTACGTTGAAAAGTGCGGGGATGAGCTGTGGGTAGCGGAGAAATTCCAATCGAACTTGGAGATAGCTGGTTCTCTCCGAAATAGCTTTAGGGCTAGCCTCGGATTAAGAATTGTGGAGGTAGAGCCACTGTTTGGACTAGGGGCCCATCTCGGGTTACCGAATTCAGATAAACTCCGAATGCCATATATTCATATCCGGGAGTCAGACTGCGAGTGATAAGATCCGTAGTCGAAAGGGAAACAGCCCAGACCACCAGCTAAGGTCCCAAAATATATGTTAAGTGGAAAAGGATGTGGGGTTGCATAAACAACTAGGATGTTGGCTTAGAAGCAGCCACCATTTAAAGAGTGCGTAATAGCTCACTAGTCGAGTGACCCTGCGCCGAAAATGTACCGGGGCTAAACATATTACCGAAGCTGTGGAGTGCACCATTAGGTGCATTGGTAGGAGAGCGTTCTAAGGGCGTTGAAGGTAGATCGTGAGGACTACTGGAGCGCTTAGAAGTGAGAATGCCGGTATGAGTAGCGAAAGACAGGTGAGAATCCTGTCCACCGTATGACTAAGGTTTCCTGGGGAAGGCTCGTCCTCCCAGGGTTAGTCGGGACCTAAGCCGAGGCCGATAGGCGTAGGCGATGGACAACAGGTTGATATTCCTGTACCAGTAATTATTGTTTGACCAATGGAGGGACGCAGTAGGCTAAGAAATCCGTGCGAATGGAAGTGCACGGCCAAGCAATGAGTTTTAGGGTGAGTCAAATGCTTACTCTTTTAAGAACAAGTTGTGATGGGGAGGGAAATTAAGTACCGAAGTTTCCGATGTCACACTGCCAAGAAAAGCTTCTAGTTAGATGATTACTGCCCGTACCGCAAACCGACACAGGTAGTCGAGGCGAGTAGCCTAAGGTGAGCGAGCGAACTCTCGTTAAGGAACTCGGCAAAATGACCCCGTAACTTCGGGAGAAGGGGTGCTGGTCTCCGGACCAGCCGCAGTGAATAGGCCCAAGCGACTGTTTATCAAAAACACAGGTCTCTGCAAAATCGAAAGATGACGTATAGGGGCTGACGCCTGCCCGGTGCTGGAAGGTTAAGAGGATGGGTTAGCTTCGGCGAAGCTCAGAATTGAAGCCCCAGTAAACGGCGGCCGTAACTATAACGGTCCTAAGGTAGCGAAATTCCTTGTCGGGTAAGTTCCGACCCGCACGAAAGGCGTAACGATTTGGGCACTGTCTCAACGAGAGACTCGGTGAAATTTTAGTACCTGTGAAGATGCAGGTTACCCGCGACAGGACGGAAAGACCCCATGGAGCTTTACTGTAGTTTGATATTGAATGTCTGTGACACATGTACAGGATAGGTAGGAGCCTTAGATGCCAGCACGCTAGTGTTGGTTGAGGCGTTGGTGGGATACTACCCTTGTGTTATGGCCATTCTAACCCGCACCACTAATCGTGGTGGGAGACAGTGTCAGATGGGCAGTTTGACTGGGGCGGTCGCCTCCTAAAGAGTAACGGAGGCGCTCAAAGGTTCGCTCAGAATGGTTGGAAATCATTCGTAGAGTGCAAAGGCATAAGCGAGCTTGACTGCGAGACCTACAAGTCGAGCAGGGTCGAAAGACGGACTTAGTGATCCGGTGGTTCCGCATGGAAGGGCCATCGCTCAACGGATAAAAGCTACCCTGGGGATAACAGGCTTATCTCCCCCAAGAGTCCACATCGACGGGGAGGTTTGGCACCTCGATGTCGGCTCGTCGCATCCTGGGGCTGTAGTCGGTCCCAAGGGTTGGGCTGTTCGCCCATTAAAGCGGCACGCGAGCTGGGTTCAGAACGTCGTGAGACAGTTCGGTCCCTATCCGTCGCGGGCGTAGGAAATTTGAGAGGAGCTGTCCTTAGTACGAGAGGACCGGGATGGACACACCGCTGGTGTACCAGTTGTTCTGCCAAGGGCATTGCTGGGTAGCTACGTGTGGACGGGATAAACGCTGAAAGCATCTAAGCGTGAAGCCCCCCTCAAGATGAGATTTCCCATTTCTTCGGAAAGTAAGACCCCTGAGAGACGATCAGGTAGATAGGCTAGAAGTGGAAGTACAGTGATGTATGGAGCGGACTAGTACTAATCGGTCGAGGACTTAACCAAGAATTAAACGTAGGATTCAAGGAATGTTTTGATTAAACTTAATTATCCAGTTTTGAGTGAGCAATTACTCAAAAGAAAATAATACATCACAAGTGTGGTGGCGATAGCAAGAAGGATACACCTGTTCCCATGCCGAACACAGTAGTTAAGCTTCTTAGCGCCGATGGTAGTTGGGGGTTTCCCCCTGTGAGAGTAGGACGTTGCCACGCTTAGTATTATTTTATCCCATGGAGGTTTAGCTCAGCTGGGAGAGCATCTGCCTTACAAGCAGAGGGTCAGCGGTTCGATCCCGTTAACCTCCATATGACTCGTTAGCTCAGTTGGTAGAGCATCTGACTTTTAATCAGAGGGTCACTGGTTCGAGCCCAGTACGGGTCATTAAAGAAATTTGCGGGTGTGGCGGAATTGGCAGACGCACTAGATTTAGGATCTAGCGCCTAACGGCGTGGGGGTTCAAGTCCCTTCACCCGCATTTATCTAGCCGGCTTAGCTCAGTTGGTAGAGCATCTGATTTGTAATCAGAGGGTCGAGGGTTCAACTCCTTTAGCCGGCATTTTAAGAGTTTTAGACTCTTTTTTATTTTAAATAGTTAACGCGGAAGTAGTTCAGTGGTAGAACATCACCTTGCCAAGGTGGGGGTCGCGGGTTCGAACCCCGTCTTCCGCTTTTTGTTTTGAAAGAAGCAAAAAGCCAGTAGTTAATTCTAGCCGGGGTGGCGGAACTGGCAGACGCACAGGACTTAAAATCCTGCGGTGAGTAATCACCGTACCGGTTCGATTCCGGTCCTCGGCATTAGTGTTTGATCAAGATCAAATCACTTGTACCCATAGCTCAATTGGATAGAGTACCTGACTACGAATCAGGCGGTTAGAGGTTCGACTCCTCTTGGGTGCATTTATAATGATATTTCGGGAAGTAGCTCAGCTTGGTAGAGTACTTGGTTTGGGACCAAGGTGTCGCAGGTTCGAATCCTGTCTTCCCGATTTTTGTAAGCTAAACATTGTTTAGCTTTTTTTTATTGTCATAATTCCCTTTTCTTTCAATTATATTAAAAAATTAGTATACTATTAATAAGTCAAGAAACGTCAGAGATTAAAGGGTGAAAAAAATGAGCAAAATGAATACATCTGATTTAATTGAAGAGTATATAATTGAGTTACTCTCTAAAGAAAACGTGATTGAGCTTCAACGTTTTGAGGTTGCCTCTATATTTAATTGCGTTCCATCTCAAATTAATTATGTTATAAACACGAGATTTACAATTCCTCATGGTTATCAGGTAATCAGTAAACGTGGTGGTGGTGGTTATATTAGAATTTCAAAAGTAGAATTGAGAGAAGAAGACCGGTTGAGCGAGTTATCAAACATATTCGAAGAAACAGTCACTGAAAAAGAAACAAGGGCTATTTTAAATCAACTTCTTGAGTATGATATACTCACTCAAAATGAAGCGTTTTTGATAGAACCTTTTTTTGAAGATAAACTTTTAGAGAATAATCATAAATTACGTGCAGAAATGCTTGATGTTTTACTAGAACGATTAACATATAAAGACAAGGAGTGATTCTTTTGAAAAAATATTTTACTGAGAAAGCTAAAGAAGTATTGATGATTGCCCAAGAGAAGACGGTCTCGTATAAACATAATGCTGTTGGTTCGGAACACTTATTATTAGGTTTAATAGAAGAACCAGATGGAATTGCAGGTAAAGTTTTACGTGAATCAGGATTAACAGCTTCTTTTGTACATGAAGAAATTGAAAAAATAATTGGCTATGGAACTGTTAAGGGCGTAGCTGGTTTTTTACCATACTCTCCCAGAACGCAAAAAATATTAGCTTTTGCAGGAGATGAAGCAAATCGATTAGGCGCACCAAATATTGGCACTGAACATATTCTTTTAGGTATCTTACGTGATCCTGATATTTTTGCTGCTAGAATTTTAAGTAATTTTGGGTTAGATATTGCTAAAACACGACAATATGTTTTAAAAAAAATAGGCGTAACTGAAAATAGAAATAGTAAAGTTGGCAAGCGAAATACTACACAGACGCCTAAGAATAATTCTTTAACACCAACCCTTGATTCTTTAGCTAGAGACCTTACTGAAATGGCTAGAAAAGAACAAATTGATCCGGTTGTTGGTCGAGATCAAGAAATTAAAAGGATCATTCAAGTTTTAAGTAGACGGACTAAAAATAATCCAGTATTAGTTGGTGAACCAGGTGTTGGTAAAACGGCTATTGCAGAAGGATTAGCTCAACATATTGTCTTAGGGAATGTACCGAATAATTTAGCGTCTAAACGGTTGATGATGTTAGATATGGGATCAATGGTTGCAGGAACTAAATATCGTGGTGAGTTTGAAGATCGTATGAAAAATATTATTGAAGAAATTTATCATGCAGGGAATGTTATTTTATTCATTGATGAACTACATACGGTAATAGGTGCTGGTGGTGCAGAAGGTGCGATTGACGCTGCTAATATTTTAAAACCCGCTTTAGCACGAGGAGAAGTTCAAACGATTGGTGCAACAACTAATAATGAATATCAAAAATATATTGAAAAAGATGCCGCGCTAGAACGCCGCTTTGCAAAGATAATGGTTGAAGAGCCTTCTGAAAATGAAGCCATTCAAATTTTAATGGGATTAAAATCTCGTTATGAGGAGCATCATCGTGTTGTCATTACAAAAGAAGCTATTGAGAATGCGGTATTTCTTTCTAAAAGATATTTACCAAGTAGACAATTGCCTGATAAAGCGATTGATTTACTAGATGAGGCGGCTGCGAAAGTTCGCATTAATAGTAAAGAAAAAGTTTCTCCAATTACCAAGTTAGAAGATAAGCTGAGTCAGATTAAACAAGATAAAAATAATGCTATTTTAAATCAAGATTTTGAACTTGCTGCAAGCATGAGGCTAAAAGAAAAAAATCAGATTAAGAAATTAGAAAGTGCGATAACTGAAGATGCTAATGCAAGTGAAATATTTGACGCTGAAGTAACATCTGAAGATATTGCTGAAGTTTTGTCAGAATGGACGGCAATCCCACTGAAGCAACTTGAAAAGAAAGATGCTAAAAAATTAATAGAATTAGAATCCGAACTACATAAACGTGTGGTTGGTCAGGAAGAAGCAGTTGTGGCTGTCTCAAAAGCAATTAGACGCAGTCGTAGTGGATTAAAAGATCCTAAACGGCCGATTGGTTCATTTATGTTCTTAGGGCCTACAGGTGTAGGTAAAACAGAATTAGCTAAAGCATTGGCAGAGGTAGTGTTTGGTTCTGAAGATGCATTGGTACGTGTAGATATGTCAGAATTTATGGAAAAACATAGCTCTAGTCGATTGGTTGGTTCTCCTCCGGGTTATGTAGGGTATGACGAGGGTGGACAGCTTTCTGAAAAAATCAGACAAAAACCATATTCTGTCATTCTTTTTGACGAAGTTGAGAAAGCACACCCAGATATTTTTAATATCTTATTACAGGTGTTGGATGATGGTTTCTTAACAGATTCTAAAGGTCGAAAAGTCGATTTTAGAAATACCATTATTATCATGACCTCAAATATTGGTGCTACAGCATTAAGAGAAGAGAAGTCAGTTGGTTTTAATACGGTGTCTGCAACTAATGATCATCGTGTAATGAGAGCTCGTGTACTAGAAGAATTAAAGAAAGCATTCCGTCCCGAGTTCTTAAATAGAATTGACGATAACATTGTCTTCCATTCATTGGGAGAAAAAGATTTAAGAAATATTATTAAGATTATGAGCCAACCAATAGTTTCTCGTTTAGCAGAGCAAGACATTAAGCTGATTATTACCAATAGTGCACTAGATGTTATTGCAAAAGAAGGCTTTGATCCTGAATACGGAGCTCGTCCCCTTAGACGTGCTCTTCAAAAAGAAGTTGAAGATCGCTTAAGTGATGCAATTTTAACAGGTGAGATTGTCTCTGGTGATAAAGTTACAATCGGTGCTAGAAAAGGTAGTATTACACAAACTGTCTCAGAAAAAACACTTGAAAAAGTGAAATAAACCATGTAAAATTTAAGTTAATAAAAAGAAAACTTGATAAGTTGGTAGGTGCAAAACCAAAGCTCCTACCAGCTTTTTGCGTTTTTTTGGAGAATTATAGGGAGGATATCAAAATGTCTATTGAAATTACTGCGACTGTTGAATCGTTGGATCAAGCGCAAAAACTACTTGATGCAGGTGTGGATACGATTTATTTTGGTGAAGAAACTTTTGGATTACGTATGCCAACCAATTTTTCAAGAAGAGAACTAAAAGAATTAGTTGATATGGCTCATGCGGCTGGTAAAAAAGCAACAATTGCTGTTAATGGAATCATGCATCCAGAAAAAATGCTACTTGTTCCAGAATTTTTAGATTACTTAGTTGAAATTAAAGTCGATCAAATTACAGTTGGTGATACAGGGGTTATTCATTTAATTAATAAAAATAATTTGCCATTACCATTTATTTACGATGCACACACATTGGTGACAAGCGCGCGACAAATTAATTTTTGGGGTAAGCGTGGTGCAATTGGTGCAGTCGTTGCTCGTGAGGTACCCTATTTAGAAATGAAAGATATGGCTAAAATCTTAAATGTTTTTGGAGAAGTGTTGGTTTATGGGGCAACGTGTATTCATCAATCTAAGCGTCCTTTGGTTGAGAACTTCTTTTCATATATCAAAAGTTCTGAAGAAGCTACTAAAGATCGTGGTCTGTTTATTTCAGAGCCTAAAAAAGATGAAACACATTATTCCGTTTATGAAGATAGTCACGGCACGCATATTTTTGCAGATAATGATGTTAACTTAATGAGCGAACTGTCTAAACTGGAAGAGATGTCATATAATCATTGGAAACTTGATGGGATTTATACTCCTGGAGAACAATTTGTGACGATTGCAAAATTATTTGTTGAAGCTAGAGATTTGATGAGTGCAGGGAAGTGGAATGATGTAGAAGCAACGCGCTTAAATGAGTTAGTGATTGCTAATCATCCGTCAGAACGTAGTCTAGATACGGGATTCTTCTTGATGGACCCAGATGAAGTAAAATAAGGAGGAACTAAAATGGATAAAACAACTTTAAAAAGACCTGAAGTTTTAGCTCCAGCTGGAACTTTAGAAAAATTAAAAACGGCCATTCATTATGGTGCAGATGCCGTTTATATCGGTGGAGATGCCTATGGCTTAAGAAGTCGAGCAGGTAATTTTAGTTTTGAAGAGATGGCTGAAGGGGTAGCATTTGCAAAAGAATACGATGCAAAAGTTTATGTTGCTGCTAATATGGTAACTCATGAAGGTGATGAGCAAGGTGCAGGTGAATTTTTCCGTACGTTACGCGATATCGGTATCAATGCAGTTATTGTATCCGATCCAGCCTTAATTGAAATATGTGCAACTGAAGCGCCTGGGTTGCCAATTCACTTGTCGACACAAGCATCAGCGACAAACTATGAGACGTTAGAATTTTGGAAAGAAGAAGGGTTAGAACGTGTTGTACTTGCTCGTGAAGTTTCTATGGAAGAAGTAGCAGCTATTCGTGCCAATACAGATATTGAAATTGAAGCTTTTATTCATGGAGCGATGTGTATTTCATATTCTGGTCGTTGTACATTGTCTAATCATATGTCACAAAGAGATGCTAACCGTGGAGGATGTTCACAATCTTGTCGGTGGAAATATGATCTGTTTGATATGCCTTACGCTGGAGAACATCGTTCATTGTTAACGAATGGAGAGATTGCGGATGAACCTTTTTCGATGAGTGCAGTTGATATGTCAATGATTGAGCATATACCTGATTTAATTCAAAATGGTGTTGATAGTTTTAAAATTGAAGGCCGTATGAAATCAATTCACTATGTCTCAACAGTGGCAAATGTTTATAAAAAAGCGGTTGATAGCTATATGGAAGATCCAGAAAACTATGAATGTAAACAAGAGTGGATCGATGAGTTATGGAAGGTTGCTCAACGTGAGTTAGCAACAGGGTTCTACTATCAAACACCTACTGAAGAAGAACAATTATTCGGAGAGCGACGTAAGATTCCAGTTTATAAGTTTATTGGTGAAGTTCTGTCATATGACGAAGAAACAAAAATCGCAACAATTCGCCAACGTAATCACTTCCGAGTTGGAGATGAAATTGAGTTTTACGGACCAGGATTCCATCATTTTGAGCAAACAGTTGAAGAAATGAAAAATGAGGATGGTGAAGAAATCGATCGTGCGCCAAATGCTATGATGATTTTAACGATGCCTGTTTTGGAGCCTGTACAACCTGGAGATATGATTCGCAAGAAAAAGTAGGTTATTTATCATTTTGAAATAGTGATAAAACCGTGATTTAGTGAGCATTACATTTTCTTTTTGTGAGATTTAGCTTATAATAGTCTAAGTAATAATAATTACAATTTAAATTATATAAATATGAAAAAGGAGGTTCTTTAAATGGGTATTTTAGAATTAGCTCGTTTTCAATTTGGGATGACAACCATTTTCCATTTCTTCTTTGTTCCAGTATCAATTGGACTTGGATTAGCCATCGCCATTATGGAAACGATGTACGCCGTTAAAAAAGAACAAGTTTATCGCGACATGTCCAAGTTTTGGGGTAAGATTTTCTTACTAAGCTTTGCAGTCGGAGTTGTAACAGGTATTATTCAGGAGTTCCAATTTGGAATGAACTGGTCTGATTATTCTCGTTTCATGGGAGATATTTTTGGAGCACCGCTTGCGGTTGAAGCTTTATTAGCATTCTTCATGGAATCAACATTTATTGGTATTTGGGCATTCACTTGGGATAAAGTAAGCCCTAAAGTTCATGCAATCTTTATGTGGTTTGTAGCAATTGGCTCGACATTATCAGCTTTATGGATTCTAGCAGCTAACTCATTCATGCAAAACCCTGTTGCAGATATCTTTACTTATAATGCAGAAACAAATCGTGCTGAATTAGTAAGTTTTGGTGCATTACTTAAAAACCCTCAATTATGGATGGAATTCCCACACGTTATTTTCGGAGCGATGGTTACCGGTGGTTTTATTATTGCTGGGATTTCAGCTTGGAAATTATTACGTAAAGAAGATACTATTTTCTTTAAAACATCAATGAAATTAGGTTTAATTTTAGGTTTAGTGTTCTCAGTAGCAACGATTGCTGTTGGGCATGCACAAACACAAGCAATTATTGAAGATCAACCAATGAAATTTGCTGCAACGGAAGGTATCTATGAAGATACACCAGACTTTGCACCTTGGAAAACGGTTGGGTTATTTGATGAAAAAAATCATAAAGAAGGTCCTTCAATTGAAATTCCAGGTATGTTAAGCATTCTTGGTAGCTCTCACGAAGGTAGCTTCAAAGGTATGAATACAATTAATAAAGAATTACAAGAAAAGTATGAAGTTGAAATGACAGAACGTTTTGGACCTGAAGAAGGTAAAAAATATGGTGAGATGGATTATTATGTTCCAACAACAGCATTATTCTGGAGCTTCCGTGTTATGGCTGGTTTTGGTTCATTAATGGCATTACTTTCAATTGTTGGTCTTTACTTATTAAGAAAAGGAACAATCGAAAAAATGAAATGGTTATTAGTCATCATTGCGTTATGTACATTCGCTCCATTTATTTCGAACACATCAGGTTGGTTAATTACTGAATTAGGCCGTTTCCCATGGACAGTTTACGGATTGTTTACAATTGGTGACAGCGTATCTCCTAATGTCACAGCGAACCAATTATTATTCTCAAACATTATGTACTTCTTTATCTTTGCTCTTTTAGGAGGCGTTATGGTCTTCTTAACTTATCGTACAGCTAAGTACGGTCCATATGCAGAGGAAAAAGAAATTGAAAATGTAGATCCATTATCAAAGGAGGCGTTCTAATATGAGTAACTTAGAATTATTATGGTTTGTATTAATCGCTGTCCTATTTATGGGATTCTTCATTCTTGAAGGATTTGACTTCGGTGTCGGTATGGCAACGAAACTAGTTGCTAAAAATCGCCATGAGCGTGACGTCTTAATTGAATCAATTGGACCTGTTTGGGATTCAAATGAAGTTTGGTTAATCACTGCAGGTGGTGCATTATTTGCTGCCTTTCCAGAATGGTATGCATCATTATTTAGTGGTTACTATATTGTTTTATTCTTAATTTTATTCGCGTTAATCTTACGTGGTGTATCATTTGAATTCCGTCATCACATGGAAACAGATCGCGGTCGTTCAATTTGGGAGTGGGCAACATTTATTGGTAGTACAGTAGCACCATTCTTATTTGGATTAATGTTTACAAGTTTAGTTCGCGGTATGCCAATGGATGCTGATAAAAATATTTTCGCGAGCTTTGGTGATTATGTTAATATCTTCTCTATTGTTGGTGGTATTGCTGTAACGTTAGTATGTTTCTTACAAGGATTAAATTACATTAGGTTAAAAACTGATGGGCCTGTTCGTGAGCGTGCTTTAAAAATGGCAAAACCTTTATACCCAGTTTTATTTGTTGGTTTAATTGCTTTTGCTGGTCTACTTTGGGCCAATACAGATTTCTTTGATAAACGTCCAATTTCAACATTAGCTATTTTAGTTGTGATTATTGCAGCAGCTGTATTAGCAATGTTTGGAACGTTTAAAGACAAAGAATTTATGTCATTTGTTGGTACAAGTGGTATTTTAGCTGGTATCGTTGTTCTATTATTCAATGGGATGTTCCCACGTGTGATGATTGGTTCAGAAGGACATCGTGATTTATTAATTACTGAAGCAGCAAGTACACCGTACACATTAAAAGTAATGACAATTATTACTTGTATCTTACTGCCAATCGTATTGGGGTACTTAGTGTGGACTTACTACATGTTTAGAAAGAGAATTAACTCAAAAAAAATCGAGGGATAATTTAAATGATTGATAAAAATATTTTGAAAATCAAAAAAATTAAACCTGTTTTAATTGGGCTTGCCGGACTTGCTGTCTTGCAGGCTCTTTTAATTATAGGTCAAGCATATTTTTTAGCTAAAGCTATTAGCAATTTATGGAATGGTGAGACAGTAACTTCTCAATTAATTAATGTAGGACTATTTTTTAGCTGTTTTATTTTGAGACAAGTTGGTAATTATGTTAAGGATAAAATGTTAGATACATTTGCCTATGAAGAGTCTCAAAAAATACGGCAACAATTACTTGAAAAAACATTTGCTCTAGGACCTAATTTTGTACAAAAAGAAGGAACCGGTAATATGGTAACAATGGCTATTGAAGGGATTAGCCAAGTTGAAGATTACTTCACTATTATTTTACCTAAGATTGTAAATATGATGATTATTCCGTGGGTGATTGTGGCGTTTGTTTTTACACAGGATTTACAATCAGGTTTCACTTTACTGATTGTCTTTCCAATCATTATTTTATTTATGATTATTTTAGGATATGCAGCCCGTGCTAAAGCTGATAGACAGTACGAAGGATATCAAATATTGAGCAATCATTTTATTGATTCTTTAAGAGGCTTAGAAACATTAAATCTTTTAGGTCTAAGTAAACGTTATGGTAAGAATGTTCATGATGTGAGTGAAAATTACCGTAAGGCGACGATGAGTACTTTGAAGATTGCTATTCTATCAACATTCGCATTAGATTTCTTTACAACATTATCAGTTGCAGTCATTGCTTTATTTTTAGGCTTGCGTTTAATTGATGGTGAAATGCTATTATTTCCAGCTTTAACAGTATTGATATTGGCGCCAGATTTCTTTTTACCAATTCGTGATTTTTCAAACGATTATCACGCAACCTTAAATGGAGGGAATACGTTAAAGAGTATCTATAATGTATTGGCTCAAAAAGAAACGGTTAGCGATAATTTAGCGAACCTGAGCGAATGGGAAACGGATTCCACATTATCTTTAAAAGACGTCAATGTAAGTTATAGTTCAGATATTAAATTTGATGCTCTTAAAGATATTACATTCGATTGGGAAGGATTTGGTAAAGTTGGTGTTGTTGGCCTATCGGGGTCTGGGAAATCAACGTTAATAAAATTGTTAGGCGGCTTCTTGAACCCAACAACAGATAGTACGGTAGCGGTAAACGGTATTAAGATGTCAACTTTAAATGATAAGAACTGGCAAAAACAACTATTTTATGTGCCGCAAGATCCATATATTTTTCATGGTAGCTTGCGTGATAATGTAGCATTTTATGTTCCTAGTGCAAGTGATGAAGAAATTATCGAGTCAATTGAAAAAGCTGGATTATTTGATGTCCTAGAGGCTTTACCAGAAGGGCTGAGCACCATCATTGGTGAAGGTGGACAAATGTTGAGCGGGGGACAATTACAGCGTGTAGCCATTGCCAGAGCTTTTTTAGATAATAGTAGAAAAATTTTATTATTTGATGAACCAACTGCGCATTTAGATATTGAAACAGAAGCGGAACTAAAAGAAACGATATTACCAATGTTTGATGAAAAATTAGTATTCTTTGCAACGCACCGTTTGCATTGGATGAAGGAAATGGATCATATTTTAGTTATGAAAGATGGTTCAATCGTTGAGCAAGGTAGTTATGATGAGCTAATGAATCATCCAAAGGGAGAATACCGTAAATTTGTTTCTGAGATTAAGGGAGGTGACCTAATTAATGACTAAAAAAAATGATACGCGTTTATTACTTTCAAAAAATGATACATGGGTTCGTCCTTATTTTAGAAAGTATCGTAAATTATTAATATTGGTTCTTTTCTTAGGTCTTCTAACATTTATATGTGGTAGTGCGTTAATGTTTACTTCAGGTTATTTGATAAGTAAATCAGCAACTCGACCAGAAAATATTTTACTAGTTTATGTTCCAATTGTTTTGACACGTGGGTTTGGGATAGGCCGTCCAGTGTTCAGGTATTTAGAACGTTTAGGGAGCCACAATTGGGTTTTAAAAATGACATCCGATATCCGTTTGAAACTTTACCGTTCATTGGAAACAAAAGCGAGTCAATCTAAATCTGAATTTCAAACAGGTAAAGTGCTTGGTATTCTAGCTGAAGATATTGAGCATATTCAAAATCTTTACTTAAGAACAATTTTCCCCATGTTAATTGGTTTATTACTTTATACTGTAATCATTATCGCATTTGGCTTTTTCTCAATCCCGTTTGCATTATTAATGCTGCTGATGATTGGTTTATTAATTTTAGTGATTCCTCTTATGTCGGTTTTATTTAATAGGGCTAATGTCTACCGTAGAAAAGAAGCTCGTCATATTCTTTATAATCAATTGACGGATTCAGTATTAGGTGTTGGTGATTGGCAATACAGTGGACGTCATGATGAGTTTTTAACGAGTTATAATGAATCGGAAGCTCAAGTACGTAAGGCGGAAGAGAAGTTAAATCGAAACAGTCGAATTCAAGATCTTGTGATTCAGGTTGTTTTTGGATTAATAGTTATTGCTATTTTTATTTGGGCGGGGAATTATTTCACCTCTAATGGTATGAATGGGGCTAATTTTATTGCCGCTTTTGTACTGGCAGTATTCCCATTAATGGATGCACTTGGACCTATCAGTCAAGGTGTGACAGAATTTCCTAACTATGAAGATTCAGCAGAACGTCTACATTCACTACCAAGTATTGATAGTGAGTTGGACACAATTAATCAACAAGCTGAAGAAGTATCTTCAACTTCAGGAAATGTATCATTCGAAAATGTATCGTTCAATTATGAAGGTTCAGAAAAAGTTATACTAAATAACTTAAATCTAGTTGTCGAATCTGGAAGCAAAATTGCTGTATTAGGTAAAAGCGGGACTGGGAAATCGACTTTAGCAAATTTACTACGCGGTGATTTAAAGCCTACGAGCGGTGTAATTAAAATTGATGAAAAAGATATTTCGACCATTAATGATATGTCGAAAGTTGTGGGTGTTGTAAATCAAAGACCACATCTATTTGACACAACGATAATGAATAATGTGAGATTAGGTAACGTCGCAGCGAGTGATGAAGAAGTGTTGGTAGCAATTCAGCAAGCTGGTTTACAATCTGTCATTGATCAATTACCTTTAGGGGCAGATACGAAAGTAGAAGAAGGTGGTAAGCGCTTCTCGGGTGGTGAGCAGCAACGTATTGCTTTAGCGCGAATACTACTTCAAGATGTTCCGATTGTTATTATTGATGAACCGACTATTGGCTTAGATCCGATTACGGAACGTCAATTACTTAAGACGATGTTTGATGTTCTTAAAGGAAAGACGGTCGTCTGGATTACACACCATTTGATGTCTATTGAGGAAGCTGATCGTGTCATTTTTCTTTCAGATGGTAAAATCATGATGAATGATACCCCTTTAAACTTACAAAAATCAAACACCCATTATCAAACACTATTAGCGTTAGATAATAATTAAAAAGCAGGACTCCTAAGAGTCCTGCTTTTTTAATCTTGTCTATTTAGTAATTTTTTAGTAACAGCTAAAAGAATCTCTTTTTCTTCAATATCAGCTAATTTTTGAATCTCACTGATTGCCTTTGAAGTATAACGCTCTGCAAGCTTTTGTGATTTCCCAATTCCGCCACAGTTTTTAACTAAAGTAACAATTTCTTGAATATCATCATTAGTTAAACTTGTTCCTTTTTGAAGAATTGTGAATTTTTCAGGAGCGGACTGCATTGCATAGATTAGAGGAAGTGTGTAATTCCCATTTTTTATGTCTTCTAACACAGGTTTATGTAATTCTTCAGATGTCGCAGTGAAATCTAAGATATCATCTTGAATCTGGAAGGCCATTCCAATATTATGCCCAATGCGTTGAGCCATCAATTGTGTTCGAAGAGAAGCACCACCCATTTTTGCACCTTCGTAACAGCTTAGCTGAAAGAGTTGAGCTGTTTTCCCTTGAACATGTTGTAGGTATTCTTTGGTTGTAATGTTAGGATTATTACGCAAATGAAGTTGATCTAGTTCACCAACCAATATTTTCTTCATATTTTTAGCATTTCGTTCTAATGTATCAGTATCTGTAGAAGCGGCTGCTAACAACTGGAAATAAACCGTAAATAAGAAATCACCAGCATAAACAGCAATATCTTTACCGTAGGTTGCTTGTATTGAAGGCAAATCACGCCTGACAGGTGATTCATCAATAATATCATCATGAACCAAAGTTGCAGCATGTAGAATTTCTAAAGAGGCAGCATATTGCATTTTTTTCGTTTCACTAGCAACATTATTGCCAAATTTAGTAAATAGTAAAAAATAGGCAGGTCGAAGCAACTTTCCTCCTGATTTAAAGAAAAGTTGTAAGGCAGCAGTCATTTCCTTGTTTCTGATTTTGACAGCTTGATTCATAGTTTTTTGAGTTGCTATTAGTTCTTTTTGAATGTTAGGATAGTTATCCCATAATGAGTGAATCGCCATTTTCGGCCTCCTGCTTAATATCTTTACACTATTTCCAATTTAGCTTAAAATGAAGGTCGTGTCAAACAGTTGAGCTAGTATTTACAAGTGATAGCCGTCTGTTTTATAAAATTATGATTGTCTCAAGAAAGAAGGCTAGTTATGACTTTTAAAATATTTTTTGAACTTATAGAATTAAAAGCAAAGGCTGCCAGTGTCTTTCCTTTTATTTTAGGTATGGCGTACAGTTGGTTTCATTTTAAACAAGTTAATGTCGGTTATATGATAATCTTTTTTATCGCGATGTTTTTATTTAATATGGCAGTTGATATTTTAGATAATTATATGGATTATCACAATGCTACAGAGGATCATGATTATAAAGATAAGACTAATATAATTGGACGAGAAAATTTATCTTTGCCCGTTATTAGGTTAATGATTATCGGATTAATTGGAATTTCTTCGGCTATAGGAATATGGTTAGCAGCGCAAACAAGTTGGGTGATTTTATCGCTGGGAATCATTAGTTATGCTATTGGAATTTTGTATTCAGCTGGTCCAATTCCGCTATCATCATTACCGGTAGGTGAGATTGCGTCAGGAGTTGCAATGGGTTATTTAATCCCATTGATTTGTGTGTATTTAAATATTTACGATGTTCAGGAGTTCAACCTAAACTTTATGATCAAGGTTCTCTTAATGTCGATTCCAGCGATGTTTTATATCGCTAATCTCATGTTAGCTAATAATACTTGTGATTTAGAAGAAGATATCTTGAATAATCGGTATACATTAGTTTATTATCTCGGTAAGGATAAGTCATTGAAGTTATTTTCATTTTTGGCATACAGTCCGTTTATGATAATTTTATTGTTAATTATGACGGAAATAGCCCCGATTACCATTATCTTTACTTTGGCGATATTACCGTTTATTGTAAAAAATACCAGTCGTTTTTTAATGTCCCAAGATAAAGAGAAGACTTTCCCACTAGCGATTAAGAATTTAATCATAATGATGGTCGTTTATTCTGTATTATTTGTTATCGGAAGTGTCCTTTAAGTTTCAAAAACCGACATATTATATGGCGGTTTTTTTGTTGATTAGTTGCATAAAAAATGTAATTATTGTATGATTAACACATGAAAATATTATCATACGTATTTATCAAATGGAGAATTAATGAAAGAAGGGTATGTCATGTCAAACAATCATGAAGTAGAAGTAGTTTCAACAGAACACGGAGAAAGAGAGCATGATCACGGTAAGTTGCCAGTTATTTTATTTTTTGCTGGTTTAGCGCTGTTTATTATTGCGTTTGTGTTGCATGCAGGTATTTTAAAAAATACATTATTTTTATTCTCAATGTTATTATCTGGGTACCATATCATTGAAGAAGGTGTTATCGATACGATTACAGCCACAAAATCAAAAGGTAAGTTCACACCCAATGTACATATTTTAATGACTTTAGCAGCAATTGGTGCGATGTTTATTGGTGATTTTCAAGAAGGTGCGTTATTAATTGTTATCTTTGCAGGAGCCCACTTCCTAGAAGAGTATGCTGAAGGTAAAAGTAAGCGTGAAATTACTAACTTATTAAAAATGAATCCTACTGAAGCGAGATTGATCAAATCTGATGGGACAGTTGAACTTGTTGAGGTAGCGTCATTAAGTATTGGTGATCAATTAAAAGTTTTAAATGGTGATCAAATTCCAACAGATGGTGTTTTAGTTTCAGGTCAGAGTACAGTTGATGAATCAGCAATTAACGGGGAAAGTATGCCTGCTGAAAAAACTGCTGGTGATGAGGTTTTTGGTAGCACAATTAATGGTAATGGTTCATTTGTGATGGAAGTGACAAAAGATTCGAAAGATACTTTATTTGCTAAAATTTTACAAATGGTTAACCAGTCGCAATCTAATATGACTAAAACAGCAACAAAAATTCAAAAAATTGAACCTATTTATGTTAAAACCGTTTTAATTTTAGTTCCACTATTTATCCTAGCAGGTTATTTCTTTCTGGGATGGGATTTCAGAGAGAGCTTTTACCGCGGTATGGTCTTCTTGACGGTTGCTTCACCGTGCGCTCTTGCAGCAAGTGCTGTACCAGCAACATTATCTGCTGTATCTAATTTGGCTAAACGCGGAGTATTATTCAAAGGTGGTTCATATTTATCTAACTTATCAGATGTTCAAGGGATTGCTTTTGATAAAACTGGTACTTTAACTGAAGGCAAGCCTAAAGTGACGGATGCTTTCTTTGACGATAATCACGCGGCACAAAAAGATAAATATATAGATGTGATTGTTGCAATGGAAAAAACAGCAAATCATCCTCTAGCCGACGCTATCTTAGCTCATTTTGAAGCAACAACTAAATTATCAGTGAGCGTTGAAAATGAATTAGGAAAAGGGTTAGTTGGTAAATTTGAAGAAAAAACATACAGAATTGGAAAACCAGAAACATTTACAAATACACCTGAACAAGTGAAAGTTTTAAATGAACAATATGCTACTGAAGGAAAAACTGTTGTCTATTTTTCAGTAGATGAAGAAGTAGTTGGTTTAATCGCTATGATGGATGTCCCTAATGAAAATGCTAAAGGTGTTATTGAATACTTGAAAGCTCAGGGTGTTCACACAACGATGATTACAGGTGATTCCGAAAGAACGGGTCAAGCCGTCGGTAAACAACTTGGAATGGATGAAATTGTCGGTAATGTACTTCCGGAAAATAAAGCGGCAATCGTTGAAGAACAACAAGAGAAATACGGTATTATTGCGATGCTAGGTGATGGAGTGAATGATGCGCCAGCCTTAGTAAAAGCTGATATCGGTATCGCTATGGGTGACGGAACAGATGTTGCGATAGATGTTGCAGATGCTGTATTAATGCAAAATGATTTAACTAAGATTAGTTATGCTCATAAAGTTGCTAAAAAATTAGATAAGATTGTATGGCAAAACATCTACTTCTCTTTAGCGGTAATCATATTATTAGTAGTTCTTAATATATTTGGTAGAATGGACTTACCTTTAGGTGTTATTGCTCATGAAGGAAGTACAATTTTAGTTATTTTAAATGGTCTTCGCTTGCTGTTGCCTATTAAGGAATAGCTAGGAAAAGAAAAAGAACAGCCTTGAGGCTGTTCTTTTTTAATAGCTAATAATCATATCATCGTCGTCATCAAGTGGAACGCCTTTAATTTCGACTACTAATCTATGTGGCAAACAGACGCTTGTTTGTCCAGGCTTACTAATCCAACCAGTATTTACAGCTACCTGATCAGGACTATTATCTTCTTTCACGCGGATGCGTGTGCCTTCCAATTCGATAATATTATATTGTTTTCCTTTTGGGTGGTAAGTTATTTCTTTGTGTGGTGTGTGCGCATTTAAAATGAATTCATCAATGGGTTTGCCATCGATAGAAACAATGGCAGTAGTTTCATCAGTTTTTAAACTATAATTACCTTGGCTATAAGCAAAAATGCCATAGGGTAGAAAGGATAAAATAATCAAGGATATAATAATAACGCCATCAAACAACTTAAATTGTTTTTTTATCTCAGACCAGAACATTAATTAACCCTTCTTTCTACTTAGTTGTACATATAAAATAGATTACCTATTTTCACCTGATTAGTCAATATTAGATAATTTGTAAATATTTAAGATGGGTTTGCCCGAATCTTCTTGTTAATAGCTATTGTAGTCATGTTTCTAGCCGAACAGAGAAGGGTGGTTTGTTTGTGAAAAAAATTGTATGGTTGATACCATGTTTTATATTTCTTGTTTATCAAAATGTGATGATAGTTCAAGCAAGAAGTGATGATAATGTTGAGATGAAGTCTGAACTAACGGGAAAGCAAAATGATTTTATAGTCAAGATTGCAAGTTTAATTTCCAATCAAGCTCAAGAAAATGATTTATTTGCTTCAATTATGATTGCTCAAGCAATTCTTGCAACAAGTTATGGAGAAAGTTACCTAGCAAATACTGATGTGAATAATATTTTTGGATTGAAGCAGAACTTTACGGACTCGGTGATGGAAGTAAGTTGTTTTCAAGTGTTCAATTCCCCAGAAGAAGGAATTAAAGCTTATGTTAATTTAATGAATAAAGGAATTACTGCGGAAGAAAATTATTATAAATCAACTCACCGAAATATTTCTAAAACATATGAAGAAGTTGCAGATATACTAACATATCGTTTTGCTAGTGATCCGTTGTATGGTGAGAAATTAAAATATTTAATTAATGAATTAAATTTAACGAAGTATGATCGTTCAATTAAAATAAAAGGTAAAAGTGACGTGGAGAACCAAGATATAACGGTACAAACCCAAATTGTTATGGAAGCGCGTGACTGTATTGGAATACCTTATATTTGGGGCGGGACAAATCCGGACGGGTTTGATTGTTCTGGCTTAGTACAATATGTTTTTGCGAATAATGGTGTTATATTACCGCGCGTGACAACAGATCAAGAAAAATGTGGAAAAGAAGTAGAGCTTTCCGATATTGAGATTGGTGATTTATTATTTTGGGGTCAGAAAGGAGTAAGTTATCATGTTGCAATTTATTCAGGCGATGGTAACATGATCATGGCACCAGAGCCGGAAGATGTTGTGAAAGAGATGCCAGTGTCTTTATTTCAACCGGATTTCGCAAGGCGTATAATATAAAAACAGCGCCCATTAAAAAGCACTGTTTTTATTTAATCATTATAATTTCTTGGTTGTCTGGATCAATTTCTTCAGTTAATTTAAATCCAAATGATTTATAGAGATTGATGGCAAAATTATTTGATCTATGGACACTAAGGAGTATTTTTTTATCAGGATATTCAGTAGAAATATAATTAAGAATTAATGCTAAACTATTTTTGCCATACTTCTTACCTTGATATCGATAATCAATCATAAAACGATCTAGCCAAATAGTGCCAGGTTTCTCATCTAAAGCACCAATCATCGTAAAGCCAATTGGTATGTTTTCAGCATAAATTGCAAGAGGTTGCCATTCTAAATGAGTATCAAAAGCTGCTTCAAGTAAGCAGTCTTTGTTGCTCTCAATCATATGAATTTGTTCTTTTGAAACGGATAAGGATGCCACTGTCCTCCAATTACTTGAATCGATGGCTATCAAGCTAATATTATTCATTATGTAAATTGCTCCTTTACCTTAGTTTAACATAGTTACGATTTTTATAATAAATAAGCAAGCTGCTTTCTTTTTAGAGTTAACTGTCCTAAAATAGTATTATTCACTAGGAGAATGAGGTGCAGAATGAAGGTAATCGTGACAGCGGGAGGAACAACTGAAAAAATTGATGACGTAAGAGGGATAAATAATTTTTCTACGGGTCGATTAGGTAGTTTAATAGCAGACGAATTTGCCAGTTCAGGTATTACGGAAGTTATCTATATTCATGGACTTCATGCGCATATGCCTGATAATAGTGCGGTCCGTTCGATCGGAGTAGAATCTGCGAGAGATCTCGCTTATCAATTAGAAAAACTTATTAAGGTAGAAAGAATTTCTGTAGTAGTTCACAGTATGGCAGTAAGTGATTACTTTGCAAATGGAGTTATCACAGATGAACAAGTGGATGAATATATCCAAAAGAAAAATCCAACAACGTCTTCATTTTGGCGGTTATTTTCTAAAAATGAAACAAAAGGCAAAAAAATGAGTTCGAGCAGTGAAGATATTATTGTTAGGCTCTCGAAAAATCCCAAAATAATCTCTAAAATAAAATTATGGGATCCTAATGTTTTGTTAGTGGGATTTAAATTGCTAGTTAATGTCAAAAAGGAAGAACTATTGAGTGTTGCAAAAAAAACGCTATCTAAAAATGATTGTCAGTTTGTGCTCGCCAATGACAAATCTTTAATATCAGGGGATAATCATCAAGCAATCCTACTTAATAGTGAAGGTATAGTAGAAGAATATAAAACCAAACAAGCGATCGCTCAAGGTATTGTTAAAGCGGTATTAAAGGAGAAAGAAAAATGAAAAATAAAACAATCGTATTAGGTGTTAGTGCAAGTGTCGCGGCTTATAAATCCGCTCAATTGGTATCAGAGTTTAAGAAAAAAGGAATCACAGTACATGTTGTCATGACAAAGAATAGTACAGAGTTTATTACGCCATTAACGATGCAAGTTTTATCGGGAAATCCCGTGCATACAGATACAATGAAAGAAGCTGCTGCGGATAAAGTAAATCATATTGCGTTAGCCCAAAATTGTGACTTAGTACTGATTGCGCCAGCAACTGCTAATATTATTGGTAAACTTTCTAATGGAATTGCAGATGATATGTTAACGACCGTTTGTATGGCAGTCCCAATTGATACACCTAAAATTATTGCCCCTGCAATGAATACTAAGATGTATGAACAGCCAGTGACAGTAGATAATTTAAATAAATTAAAATCGTATGGTTATGAAGAAATTAAACCGATTTCTGAAATGCTAGCCTGTGGAGATGTTGGTATAGGTGCGTTAGCTCCAGTAACCGAAATTGTTGATTATGTTGTCGATAAACTGTCGATTCAAAACGCTTAAAATACTCTTTTAAAGAGTATTTTTCTTTTATAGAGCGGTATTTTATTACAAAACCTTGTTATATAGCGTTCTTTGTAATGAATTGTAATCAAATTGTTACATTCGGAGCATGGAGATACAGTATAATGAGATAGTTAGAAGAGATGAGATTAGAAGAGAAAGCGTAGGGTGTGAGGTGCGATGACTATTAAAAAGGCAACTTATCTTATGATAATGACACTGTTCATAGCAATGGTTTTCCCAGCTCAAATGTTGGCGGAGCCAATTGGTAACATATCAAAAAAAGAAGCTAAAGCACAAGAAACTGCAGAAGAAATATCCACGGATATTGATTTATTAGTTTCAAATATAAATGGAAAATATCAAAAGCTTGCTAAATTAGATGAAAAGATTTCTGATTCAGAACAAGAAATTAAAAAAACTAAAGTTTCAATTGAAGAAACGCAAACAAATATTGATAAAAGAATGGACGTTGTTGGAGAACAACTTCAAACGTTACAATTACAATCAGTAGGGACAACAAAATTCGGTACATTGTTATCGGCAAATAGTTTTAATGATTTCTTTAATAGAATGTATGCTATATCAGTTTTAGGTTCAGCACAAAAAGAAAAAATTGAAACGCTAGATCAAGATCGAGTTAAATTAGAAAATCTTGAAAAAGACTTAACAATAACTAAGACGAAGCTTGAAGAACAAAAAGACGAAGCCAAAACTGAAGAAGACGGTTTAGACGATCAACTTAGTGGTCTTCAAAGTAAGTTGGCAGTAAATGGTGATTTACTTCAAAAATATGCTCGTGAACGCGTTGAAAAAGAAAATAAAAAACGTGAAGAAGCAATTAAAAAAGCAGAAGAAAATAACGGGAAAGGTAGTAAAGATAAAGGAAAAGATAAAGGAAAAGATAAAGAGAAGCCTTTACCCGAGCCCACACCATTGCCTGAGGAAGAACCAGAAACACCAGGTAGTATTATGACCGGTCAAGCTACAGCGTATATAGCAACAGGTAATAAGACAGCAACTGGGACAGTTCCTGGTGTACATCGTACCATTGCGGTAGACCCTAGCGTGATTCCTTTGGGATCATCAGTTATGATTATTGTTCCGGGAGCGCCTGCTTATTCTGGCGTATACATTGCTGAAGATACAGGTGGAGTGGTTCACGGGAATATTATTGATATTTTTGTTGGCAGTCAAGACGAAGCAGTTGATTTCGGAAGACAATCAATTCAATTCCAAATTCTATAAAAACCTACTGAGATTTTTTTCAGTAGGTTTTTAGTTTGATTCATTTGCTTTCTTAAAACTAGGCTCGTATACTTGATATTAGAAGATTTAGGAGGCTATTTAAGATGATTAGAAAAGCAAAAATAGAAGATCGAGATCAGGTTATTCCTTTAATTATGGTCATATTAGAAGATATGGAATTACCATTCTTAAAAAAATATGGCTACGATAAAGTAGTGGAAGTACTGAAAGCGGGTTTTGAAGATGATACTTTCCGATATAGCTATAAGCGAGCAATCGTTGATGAACTTGAGGGAAATGTTGCTGGGATGGCTTATGGATACAATGAGTCAGAAGAAGCGATTGTTGATTTGCCGTTAAAGAAAATTTTCCCTGAAATTGGGATAGACGCTTCAGAACAGATGTTTACCGATAAAGAAGCGTTTCCGAACGAATGGTATTTAGATAGTATTTCAGTAAGAGAAGATCAACGTGGACGAGGAGTAGGTGCAAGGTTGTTAAACGCACTACCTGAGTTTGCAAAAAGCCAAGGGGCCTCTCGTTTAGGATTAAGTGTGGACGATGGCAATCCAAGAGCTAAAAAACTTTATATGCGTGAAGGATTTTCTGAAATAGGTCGTAAGACAATTAGTGGTCATTTGTATGATCACATGCAAAAAGAAATATAAAAAACAGCCTTAGGGCTGTTTTTATTTGCACATTTTTAAAATGGCTTTAGCAACACCATGATCTACATTAGTATCAGTTTCGTATTGCGCAATTTCTTTAGTTTTGGTTGCAGCATTAGCCATCGCAAAACTATGTGGAGTAATGGCTAACATACTCAAATCATTTAAATTATCACCAAGTGTCATAATCTTTTCTAACGGGATATTAAGTGATTGGGCATAACGTGTTACGGCTTTACCTTTTTGTGCATCAATATGATTAACTTCAAAGTTACCAACAAAAGATGATGTTACTGAAATATCACGTTGATTTGAGATTTCTTCTTGAGCCTGAATAAATTGTCCGGGATTATTATATGAAAAGACAATAAATTTTAGAATTTTAATGTTTGTATTATCCAATAAATCATTGTAGTTTGCAATAAAATTAACAGGTAATTGTTCTAAATGTTCTGGTGCAAAGGCACGAGCAGATTCCTCAGTATAGTTGTCATAATGGTTAAGTAATAGCTGTACGGCGTTCTCCTTACGTTCTTTTTCACCAATTGAGTAAACACCGTGTGTAGTAGCAATTTCAAAATATAGCTCGGCTTTAGTTAGGGTTTCAATAATTTGTTTTGTTTGATTTTTATCAAGTGCGAAAGTGAATAATTCCTGTCCTTCTTTATCAAAAGCTTGTGCGCCATTTACGGTAATCATGGGGCATTTAATTCCAACTTCAGATAATACGGGTTGAGCTTCAGTGTGGCTACGCCCTGTAGCTACTAAGAAGTGAACTCCTTGTTTTTGGGCAAGTTTGACTGCGGCAGCATTTTCAGTTGATATCTTCATATCGTTATTTAAAAGCGTTCCATCCATATCAGATGCAATTAATTCAATCATGGTAAACCTCCAGTTATAATAAAGATAAGAATAGTATATCACAGAACTGATATGAGCTTGTGGGTGTTGCGATATTTTAGTATTCTTAAAAGGAGGATGTGATGAGATGGAATTATCAAATAAGTGGCGTGAAAAATTAAACCTTGAATTTGAAAAAGACTACTATAAAGAGCTTGAAAAATTTCTTGAAAAAGAATATAAAAATGAGTTGATTTATCCGACAAAAGAAAATTTATATTCGGCATTTATTTTGACGGACTTTGATGATGTAAAAGTTGTGATTTTGGGACAAGATCCTTATCATGGACCAAACCAAGCTCATGGTTTGAGTTTTTCTGTGTTACCAGGAAATAAGGTGCCTCCATCATTAGCGAATATGTATAAAGAATTGGCATCAGATTTAGGGATCCAGCCAGTTAAACATGGGTACTTAAAATCTTGGGCGGAACAAGGTGTATTGTTATTAAACACTGTTTTAACGGTTAGAGACGGGCAGCCTAATTCACATAAAGGAAAAGGCTGGGAACAATTCACTGATAAAGCCATTGAGGTTCTTAACGAGAGGGAGGAACCTATTATCTTTATTTTGTGGGGAAAGCCGGCTCAATCAAAGACAGCATTGATTACTAATGATCAACATCATATTATTGAAGCTCCACACCCAAGCCCATTAGCCGCATATCGAGGTTTTTTTGGAAGTAAGCCATACTCTAAGACAAATCAATTATTAAAAGAGATGGGTCAAAGTGAAATTAATTGGGAGTTGCCAGAAATAGTGTAATCAATACTTCCTGTTAAGATGCTTAAAATCTTGCCATATAAGAATTAAAATCTGTTATTTTGCTAGTATTCGTTGTATGATAGTAAGGAAGTATTAAAACAAAATTTGGAGGTTTTCTCATGGATATTTTTGAAGGATTAAAACAACAAATTAATGGAAAAGATATTAAAATCGTTTTTCCAGAAGGTAATGATTTTCGCGTATTAGGCGCAGCTATTCGTTTAGCAGCTGATGGCTTATTAGAACCAGTAGTGATTGGCGATGAAGTAGCTATTGCTAAATTAGCAGAAGAAAATGGTGTTAAAGCTGATGGCTTAACAATTATTAACCCTGCTACTTACGGTGAATTTGATGAGATGGTAGCCTCTTTCGTTGAACGTCGTAAAGGTAAAGCAACAGAAGATCAAGCTCGCACAATGTTACAAGATCCAAACTACTTCGGAACAATGTTAGTATATATGGATAAAGCAGAAGGTATGGTAAGTGGTGCGGTTCACTCAACAGGTGATACAGTACGTCCGGCTCTACAAATCATCAAAACTAAACCAGGAATTAGCCGTACAAGCGGAGCGTTCCTAATGGTTCGTGAAGATGAAAAATATATCTTCTCTGATTGTGCAATCAACGTAAACCCAAATGCGCAAGAGTTAGCTGAAATTGCTGTAGCAAGTGCTAAAACAGCTGAAATGTTTGATATTGAACCTAAAGTTGCAATGTTAAGTTTCTCAACTAAAGGTTCAGCATCAGCAGAAGAAGTAACTAAAGTAGCTGAAGCAACTAAAATTGCTCAAGAATTAGCTCCTGAATACCAAATTGATGGTGAAATGCAATTTGATGCAGCTTTTGTTGAATCAGTTGGTAAACAAAAAGCGCCAGATTCTAAAGTAGCAGGACAAGCAACTGTCTTCATGTTCCCAGAAATTCAATCAGGAAACATTGGTTATAAAATTGCGCAACGTTTAGGTGGGTTCCAAGCGATTGGACCAGTTTTACAAGGTTTAAACAAACCAGTTTCTGATTTGTCACGTGGATGTAACGAAGAAGATGTTTATAAATTAGCTCTAATTACAGCTGGGCAAGCTGCAATGGCTTAATTTAAATATTTAAAGCTAGGTATTGATACCTAGCTTTTTTATTTTGTCATTGTCATGCTGATTTTTAATCGGTATACTTAGTAGGCAAACAGTGAAGGTAGGTTATGGTTATGACGACATTTGTATTACAAAATATTGAGGAAACAACTGCTTTAGGACAGAAGTTAGGTGCCCTATTAAAGTCAGGTGATTGCATTGTCTTAACGGGTGAACTAGGAACAGGGAAGACGGCTTTTACAAAAGGGATTGCTGTTGGATTAGGAATTGATCAAATGATTAAAAGTCCAACGTATACTATTGTTCGTGAATATCATCAAGGACGATTACCTCTATATCATATGGATGTCTACCGGATAGAAGATGGTGGCTTGGAATTGGGTCTAGAAGAGTATTTTGAAGGCGATGGGGTTTCAATCGTTGAATGGGGACAGCAAGTTCAAGATGAACTACCGGCTAGTTATTTACAAATAAAACTAAATTATACTGAAATACAAAACGAACGAACAATCCAGTTTATTCCAAAGGGATTGAGAGCGACTGAATTATCAGACGCTATTATCAAAAATATGCTAGGAGTGTAAGTAGTTGGAAGAAATAGAAATCATCGTAAAAGAGGCTGTTCCAGAAGATGCTCTTTTTGTTCAACGAGCAATGGCGGATTTGTCTGAAGAAACCGATTTTTTAACCATTACTCAAGCAGACATCACATTGCCTGAATCAATAATGGCGAATCAGCTGGAACAACTATATCAATCGGAAAACAACTTATTACTCCTTGCACTAGCAGGTGATAAAATCATTGGTATTGCCAGTGTTAAAAGTGATAGCCATCCAAGCGTTTCCCATGTTGGGGAAGTGGGTATCTGTATTTATAAAGAGTTTTGGGGCATAGGTCTGGGTAATATGTTATTAGAAGAAGTCAAAAGTTGGGCAATCGAAAGTGAAATTGTCAGAAGACTTGAATTGCAAGTTCAAGTTAGAAACAAACGAGCTTGTCAACTTTACCAAAAGGTTGGATTTGAAATCGAAGGTGAATCCCAAAGAGCAGCAATTAGTAGTGAGGGTGAATGGCAATCTGTCTATACGATGGGTTTGCTAATAGATTAAAAAAGAAGCAGACACGTGTGTCTGCTTCTTTTATATGTATTTAACTAATTGTTTGAGAGGTTCAACACCAAATATTTGTTCTTGCTTTAACAAAATAGAAGCACAAGCAATGCTATCATCAAGAGCATGGTGATGGTTTTCTAAATGGATACCAAGATTACGTGAGACTGTATTTAGTTTATGATTTTCGAAATGAGGTAACAATTTTTTGCTAGTTCTCACAGTACACAGTGACATATAATGAGGTTGATCTAATCCATAGTAAGATAAGCATCCTTTCAAAACATTAATATCAAATGCTGCATTATGTGCAACAAGTAATCGGGCATCTTGAAAATACTGACTAATTTCTGACCAGACTTCTGGAAACCTTGGAGCGTTAATAACATCTTCTTGTGTGATGCCGTGAACTTGGACATTTCTCCAATGGAAGTCTGTTTCTGGGCGTATTAAAGTATAATAATGCCCGACAATTTGACTATTTTGTACCATGACTAAGGCAATTGAACAGGCACTATGTTTCTCAGCATTGGCTGTTTCAAAATCAAAAGCAATAAAATTCATACAATACTCCTACTCTATAATTAATTCAACGGGACAGTGATCGCTACCAATGATATCAGCGTGTATATTAGCTGATACTAAACAATTCTCCAGTTTTTTTGAAGCTAAAAAGTAATCAATTCTCCATCCCGCATTATTAGTACGAGCATTAAAGCGATAACTCCACCAAGAGTAGGCACCTTCCAACTCTGGGTTAAAATAACGAAATGTATCAATAAATCCAAGATCTAAAAAGTCGGTCATCTTTTGTCTTTCGCAGGGAGAAAACCCTGGATTTTTTTGGTTTGTTTTCCAGTTTTTTAAATCAATATTTTGGTGAGCGACATTTAAATCACCGCAGAGGATAACCGGTTTGTGATTATCTAAATCTTTAATAAATGCTTGGAAATCTGTTTCCCACTGTAGACGGTAATCAAGTCGTTTGAGTTCATTTTGTGCATTCGGTGTATAACAAGTTACCACATAATATTCAGGATATTCTAGGGTTATAACACGGCCCTCTTGGTCATGCTGTTCGATACCAATACCGTATTTAACAGAAAGAGCTTCTTCTTTAGCGAAGATAGCGGTTCCGGAGTAGCCTTTTTTAATAGCGTAGTTCCAATATTGATAATAACCAGGCAACTCTAAATCGATTTGCCCTTCTTGTAATTTGGTTTCTTGGAGGCAGAAAAAATCAGCGTCTAATTCGTTAAAAATATCAACAAAACCTTTTTTTACAACAGCCCTCAAGCCGTTGACGTTCCATGAAATTAATTTCATTTTTAAGTCCTCTTCTCTTAGTTAGGTCTTAACCTATTGTAACGAAAGAATGGTAGTTTATAAAGTGTTTTATAATCTCAAAGGTTGACCTTAGTAAAGAATGATGTGATACTAAAGGAGTAATAAAAATTGAATAGAACTTACCATCACAAAGGGGTGCCCACGAGGCTGAGATGAAGCGCAAGCTTGGACCCTTCGAACCTGATTAAGTTGAGACTTACGTAGGAATTGTGATGGAGCGAATATTATAATTTGCTCCTCCTTTGTTGTATGGCTTTGTTCTACAAAAAGGAGGAGTTTTTGTGTCACGTGTTAAATTAAGAGTTTGGCTTGAAGGTGCAATTGTTGCGGCATTGGCTATTGTGCTTTCTATGGTACCTACCAACATTGGTAGTAGTTTCACCATCTCATTGGGAATGATTCCCATGACGATTTATTGTTTGAGGAGAGGTTTTAAAGCCGGTCTATTTTCCGGGTTAATGTGGGGGTTACTGCATTTTCTAGTAGGTAATGTTGTATTTCTATCAGTTTCGCAAGTTTTGATTGAGTATCTAATTGCCTTTGCTTTTTCAGGGTTTGCCGGGTTGATGATGGCACCTGTTCAAAAAAGTTTAAAAGAAAAAAGGTTTTTAAAAACATCAGGTCTATTACTTGTCACTTCTCTAATTGGTTGTACAGCAAGATTCTTTTGGCATTTTATCGCAGGCGTCATTTTTTGGGGGCAATATGCTTTGTGGGGAATGAACCCATGGCAATTCTCATTTGTCATGAACGGTGGTAGTGGGTTAGCGACAGCGCTTGTCACTTTTATCGTGATACTACTTGTTGTCCAAACTTATCCCAAAGCGGTATTGCTTGAAGACAAAAAAAGCTAGTCCATTTGGACTAGCTTTTTATTTTGAAAATTGAGAATTGTAAAGTTGTTTGTAGGGGCCATCTTCTTTAGCAAGTAATTCTGTATGAGATCCAATTTCAATGATTTGTCCCTGTTCCATAACGAGAATTTTATCAGCTTTTTCAATAGTCGATAAACGGTGGGCGATGACAAAACTAGTTCGACCTGCCATCATCTTTTGAAACGTTTCTTGAATGATTTTTTCTGTTAGGGTATCAACTGAACTGGTCGCTTCATCTAAGATTAACATTGGTGGTTCAGAAATCATTGTTCGTGCAATGGTTAAAAGTTGACGCTGTCCATCTGATATTTTAACACCAGCATTTCCAATTACTGTCTCATATTGTTGAGGCAGTTTCATGATAAATTGATGAATATTCGCAGCTTTTGCCCCTGCGACAACTTCTTCATCTGTGGCATTGGTCTTACCAAATTTCAAGTTATCCTTAATTGTTCCGTCGAATAGCCAAGTATCTTGTAACACCATACCAAATGATTTTCTGAGAGAGGCTCTTGAATAATCTTGTATGTTCACATCATCCAATAATATTTCTCCATTTGTGACATCATAGAAACGCATTAATAAATTAACGAGAGTTGATTTCCCTGCGCCCGTTTTTCCAACAATTGCAATAGTTTCCCCAGGGTTTACTATTAAGTTGAAATCAGAAATCAATGGTTGTGTTGGTAAGTAAGAAAAATCGACTTTGTTAAAGGTGATTTTACCGATAGTTTTATTTAAGTCTAACTTACGCGTGCTACTATCAATTTCAGTGGTTTGATCTAGTAGAAAGAAAATACGCTCCAATCCAGCTATCCCACCTTGAATTTGAGTAGTTAATCCGGATAGTTCGATAAATGGTTTGGTGAATTGTGCAGAGTAAATAGTAAAGCTGGAGATTAACCCTACCGTCATTGCTTTCGGTTGAGCGATGAGAATACTTGCACCGAGCAATCCGATTAAGACATAAGCTAAGTGATCAATAAATCGCGATAGCGGGTTTGTCAGAGAAGAATTAAACTGCGCCTTTTGCCCTTCAATTTGTAATGCCATATTTAGTTCGTTGAAACGATTTTCAGACAGATCTTCATAATGAAAGGCTTTGACAATCTTTTGATTACCAACAATTTCGTTAATAAAAGATGACATGTCACCAATAATTTGTTGTTGTGCAGTAAATCGTTTTTGACTAGCTCGGGCAACAAGCCAACTGATTATAAAGATAACTCCTGTTGAGATAACAATGAGGATGGTTAAACTAACATTTATTTTTACCATAGAAACAAAGGCGATAATAACGACAGTCATACCTGTAAAGAGGTTGTTGAAGATAGCAGTACAAGCCTCTGAAACTAAGTCTAAATCATTTGTAAATCGACTGATTAAGCTGCCGTGAGGAGTCTGGTCGTAAAAATTAATCGGTAAATCGTTTAAGTGTGTAAAGGCATCTTCTCTTAATTTTGCAACAGAGTGATAGGCAATCTTATTACCAATTATTTGAACGAGCCACTGAGTGATTGCAGCGGTGATTAACAAGCCAACTAAATACATAATCACTTTTTTCAGTAAGGGGAAATCTACATTTCCAACTCCTACCATGGCATCAATACCACGCCCGATTTCATAAGTCATTAATACGGAAGAAAGACCGCTAAGAATTCCTAAAAAAAGTGCTAATAATAATTCTATTTTAAATTTATTTAGATAAGGCCAAAACCTTTTTAGTGGATGTTGTTTTGTGTTCATTAATGATCACCTGCTTTTCTGCTACTTTGTTGAGACTCAACAAGCTCTTGATATGTGACACACGATAACATTAGATCTTCGTGTGTTCCAAGCCCAACTTGTGTCCCGTTTTCAATAACTAATATTTGATCAGCATCTTGTATGGAGCTTATACGTTGTGAAATGATTATTTGGCTACTATTTGTTAGGTTAGCTGCAAGACTTTTACGCAAGTTAGCATCTGTTTGAAAATCAAGAGCACTTAAAGAGTCATCTAATATGATAATTTCAGGTTGGTTAATTAAAGCACGAGCAATCGTTAGACGTTGTCTTTGGCCGCCCGAAAAGTTTTTACCACCCTCCACAATCATAGTATCGAGTTTTTTTGGCAATTTTTCAACAAAGTCAGCACTTTGGGCAATCATTAGTGCATCCCAACATTCTTTATCAGTGGCATCTTTTTTACCCCATTGTAAATTTTCTCGAACACTACCGGTGAACAGGACACTTTGTTGAGGTACAATACCGAACGTGTTACGAAGTGTGGTCAGTGAAATCTTTTGAAGGGGGACGCCAAATAACTCGATTGAACCGCTTGTTGGATCATAAAAACGTGGAGCAAGTTGAATGATTGAGCTTTTTCCGCTCCCTGTTGTTCCAACTATTCCTAAAGTTTGCCCTCTTTTCAAGTCGAATGAGATATTTTCCAGAGCTAATCCACTATTTACTTGATATTTAAATGAGACATTTTTAAATGATAAGGAAACATTGTTTTGGGTAGCTAGCTCAGTGACAGCATCAGTGGGTTCTTGGATACTTGGAGTGGTTTCTAACACTTCATTGACACGTGTAGCAGCAGCAGAAGCTTTTGAAAAGATAACAACGAGATTTGAAATCACAATTAATGCCAACAACATCTGGGTTAAGTAATTAATTAAGGCTAATAGCTCCCCTTGAGTCAGTGATCCGGTATTAATATAATTGCCACCTAGGAATAGTATTAAAATAATAGCTCCATTCATTATTAAAATTGTCGCTGGATTTAAGATGGCAGAAACGTTTGCTACTCGTCGATAGGCTTTAGCAAGTTGTTTATTTGTTTGTTCCATTCCATCTTCTGAATATTTTTTTTGACCAAATGCACGGATAACACGAATCCCACTTAAATTTTCTGAAATAACTTGGTTCATTTTATCGATTTGTTTTTGAACTTTTTTATAAAGCGGGACTGTTTGTTTGGCCATGACATACAAAACAGAACAGAAAATCGCTAGAGCTAGTATAAATATCAGAGCGATTTTAGCATTGATATAAAATGCCATGATGAGCGAACCGAGACTTAAAAAAGGGGCACGAATGACTAATCGGATTAACATTGCTAACGCTAATTGAAGTTGATTGATGTCGTTAGTCATACGAGTGACTAAGGTTGACGTGCCAAAATCATTTAGATCTTGATGAGATAGTGTATTAATCTTTTTCAAAAGGGCGGTCCGTAAATCAGTTCCAAAACCTTGTGATGCTACTGATGAATAGTACTGACATAGCAAAACACAAAATAATCCTACAACTGACATCAAAATCATTAGTGTACTAATTTTAAGGACGTAATTAAAATCATGTTTTGCAATACCGTTATCAATCAACATTGCCATTCCTAATGGTAATAATAACTCGAAAACAGCTTCTAAAAATTTGAAAAAAGGTCCCAGTATTAATTCTTTCTTATATTCTTTAGCATAACGTAATAACCCCAGCATGCGTGATCCTCCTAATATATAAATAGATAGTTTCTTTTAATTGTACTCTATGATTTAAATTAAATAAACTGATATCTTACTGAAACCTTACAGAAAAGGCACTTTCATTGACGAAATGATAGATACTCGATAAGCTATAGACATAAGCTTATATTATAGTGTGGCTAGGTTTGAGAGGCTTAATCACGATGAGCACTTTGCAGAGGACGCTCTGCAAAATATACTCAATGCATTCTTCTGAAAATTAGAATAAGCATTATAGTATAAGTGAGTTTATTTCTATATTATGTACTGACAAGAATAGGGGAAGGCAATGCTGAACTGGACTTTGTTAGAAATGGTTAGAAAAAGCAAAGCGGTTTGCTAAATATTTGATCCTATTTTTGGCTTAATTCTAAAGGAGGATGATAGTTATGGCAGTCGTATTAAAAGTAAACGAGAGACAAGTTAGACCACGTTCGATTAAGAAAGAGTTGCGTCTAGCAGGACAAATTCCAGCCGTGATTTATGGAAACCAAGAAAAAAATACTGCAATTGCAGTGAATGAAAAAGAATTGATGAAGGCAATCAAGGAGCATGGTCAAAATGCCGTGTATACTTTAGAGGTTGCAGGAAGAAAAATCCCAACATTAATTTTTGATCAACAGCAAGATACGTTTAACCGTCAATGGGTTCACGTTGAATTCTTGGCAGTTGATATGAAAGAAAAAACAGAGCTAGAAGCTGATATTGTGTTAAAAGGTACGCCTAAAGGTGTTAAAGTGGGTGGGGAGCTAACACAAAACTTATATACAGTAGTTGTATCTGCTACACCTGATAAATTACCAGATGTCATTGAAGTAGATGTTACTGGTTTAGAAATTGGTGATGCCATAACGGTTGCAGATATTAAGCAAACTGATTTCGAAATTATTGCAGACCAAGAAGAACAAGTTGCTGCGGTAGTGGAGGCTAAAGTATTCTCTGAAGAAGATGAGATTACTGGTGAAGAAGTTCAACCAGAAGTTATTGGTGAAAAAGAAGAGTAAAACCTCGTTAAATGAAGGTTATACACAAAAAAGAAGAGTTATACACAGACAACCTGTGTATAACTCTTCTTTTAATTGTTTATTTAGTTGTTTCTAGCTTAGGTTCACGACCTAAAATGAACTTGATAATTGCTAATACCACTTCTGCTCCTAAAATAACGTAAATTAGGTTTAATGAGAATTGAGTTGTAACGTTGAAATTCCAAGTTGTATACACTAGTAAAACTAATGCTAAGACAATTGCTGATACGATATTTAAGAACCCGAAAGCCCAAAGGTTTCCGTTTTCTTTATTGATTAGATAATAAATGCTGAAACCAGTACTAATAATAATCCAAGCAATGTTAATTAAAATGAATGCCCAAAAAATAATGTTTGCTACCATTTAATTCACCTCTTTCTTTTCTTCATTTTATTTTATCATCTTATATATAACTTGTCATCGTTTTAAAGGGCATTTTATGATTTTTTTCAGAATGGATGAAAAAAGTTTGTCAAACAGATAGTTGGTATTTGTTGTATACTAATAATCGAGGTGGAAGACGTGAGTAAGGTTGAAGTATTATTTGAGAAAATGGAAGCTAGCTGTAATGTTGTTGCCTTGACGGGTGCAGGAGTCTCAGTTGCATCGGGAATCCCTGATTACCGTTCGGTCAAAGGTGTTTATCAAGGTCTTGAACAGCCGGAATATTTATTAAGCAGAACGTGCTTTGAACAAGAACCACATAAATTTTATCAATTTGTTAAAAACTTATATCATTCAGAGGCGAAAGCCAATATTATTCATCATGAATTACAAGATTTGATCATGGCTAAAGGGACGGGCGGTATCATTACCCAAAACATCGACCAACTACATGGTCAATATGGTAGTGCGGAAGTCGTTGAATTTCATGGAAGTTTATATAGGTGTTACTGTACTAAGTGTCGGCGATTTATTGATAGTTGTGATTACCTTGTGTCGGCTTACCATCCAAATTGTGGAGGGATTATTCGTCCGGATATTGTATTGTATGAAGAAGGACTTGACGATTTGGTGGTTAATCGGTCAAAAGAGTTGATAAATCAAGCAGATTTAATTTTAATTGTGGGTACGTCATTTAAAGTGTTTCCATTTTGTCAGTTACTCAATTTTAAAAATGAACTTTCTGATGTAATAGTTATTAATGATCGATCAATTATGATTGATGTCCCTCATGAGATGGTTATCGGAAAAGCTGAGAGTTTTTTTGAAGAGATGAACGAATGGAGGATGAAAAATAATGCTAAAAAACCAACGCGATAAAATTGATAAAATTGATAAGCAAATTGTCAGTTTAATTGAAGATCGCTTACAAGTTGTCAAAGAAGTTGCGATTATAAAAAAAGAAAATGGGATTCCCGTTTTAGATTCGTCACGTGAGGAAAATCTTTTGACTAAAGTAAAAAGTTATACAGATGATGCTGATTTGAAAAAGTTATATGAAGAAATTTTCTCTACAATTATGAATCACTCTAAAGAACAGCAAAATAAATTAATAGAAAAATAAAAACACTCCCCATTTGGGTAGTGTTTTTTTAGAAGACAATAACAGGAGTACCGACTTCAATATTATTATACAATTTTTCTGCAACAGCAGGTGGTGTGTTCACACATCCGTGAGAGCCAATCGATTCCCAACTGTTTCCACCGTATGCATCAGCGGGTTGCCATGGCGAGTCATGAAGACCCACGCCAGTCCAATCAATAGGCATCCAGTAAGATACGGGTTCGGCATATTTTGAACCGTCATCGTTTGTTCCTTTAAGAACAGAATCGCGTTCTTTTTTCCATAAGTAGTTAACTCCAGGGGGAGTCTTAGTTGTTGGCTTCCCTGTAATAACTGCCGTATCTAAGAATAATTCACCGTCTTTATAGAAATACATATGTTGATTTTGCAAGTCTACTTCCACGTAGGTTTGTCCAACTAAGGAAGAACTAGCTGAGGCGCTTCCGTTAACAATAGGCGAACGCTTAACACCTTTTCCTTTTAAAATATCCTCAATCAATGCATTGGTTTCAGCATCAGTTTGAATAGTCCAGCTTAGACTGCCGGCAGGCACACTTACTTCACCACGTTTAGTGCTTTTAAAAGTGGTTGGATTAACGCTGGTATCGTATTGAGCACCTAATTCTTGAACGTAGCCATAAACTTTTTCATAGTCTAAAGTAACTTTTTCTTCTTCATTATTGAAGGAAATCCAACTCACGATTGTTGCCTTGGGAATTTCGATATCTTTTCCATTAATTTGGTATACAACAGGTTCCTTAGTTAATTTTTCACCTTCTTCAAGTGCTTTTTTTAAGGAGCTGTCATCTGATTTTATTTTTGGTTGAACTAACATTTTTTCAATGTTGATAGATGTTTTATTGCTAGATAAAGCTGTTTTTATTTCAGCAACAACTTTTTCAAGATCATATGTTTCACCAATCACTTCAGGTTGGATGATTAACTTACCATCTTTTTCAATAATAGTAGCATCTTGAGGAGCTGTTTGATCTTGGTTTAAAACGGCAAGTGCTTCTTTCAAGCCATCTGTTGTTCGGTTAAATTTTTCTTCATCTAAATTAAAGTCAGTTATTTCGACATCTGTTTTGAAAAAGCGTTGGATAAGCCATAAGAATTTTTTTTGTTTGTTAAGTTTTTTTTCTAAACTAGGTTTAATATCGTGTTCAAGACCAAGTTGGCGGCTATTGATTTCTTGCCAAGTTTCTTCCCCGTTATTGATAGAAAAAATATCATCGGCATGAGTTTCGTCTAATCGTTTAGTAGCTTCAGGTAACGTCATATTTCCGATTGGCACATCGTTTATTACCGTTTTAGGATAAAAGTGCGTACCATAAAAATGGGCCTGTTTCGTATATAACCCAGCAATGATTAAAAGTAGTATTGTGAAGAGTAAGAATACCCATTTTTTTAGTTTCATAAAAAAGACCTCTCTATAAATATAAATTGTAATCTAATTGTAACATAAAGTTTTTTATAAGGAAGCTTTTTTGTTTTGAATATTAGTAAAATATCATTTACAAGTGTGGTTTAATGAGCAATCAAATACCCGGAACAAAAATACTATGTAAAAGTCTTTTGAGAAAAATTATGCTATACTTATGAAGAACTGAGTGCCTGCAAAGAGACTCGGCTATTTTGACGTGAAAATCAAAAAAATTGTAGGATTAAAATAAAGCGAGGCATATTATGAAGATTATTGTTGGTTTAGGGAATCCAGGTAGTAAATATAAAGATACAAAGCATAATATAGGTTTTATTACTTTAGATGAGGTTGCTAATCAAAACGGAATTAACTTTAACAAAAGTAAGTTTGAATCAGAAATTGCTGAATTTAATTTTTCAGGTGAGAAAGTCTTGTTAGTTAAACCCCAGACATTCATGAATGAATCTGGCCGTGCCATTCGCCCGTTGTTGGATTATTATAATTTGACAGAAGAAGATATTTTAGTTATCTATGATGATTTAGATTTACCAACAGGTAAGATTAGACTTCGTCAAAAAGGGAGTGCAGGTGGTCACAACGGGATTAAAAGTTTAATCCGACACATAGGTACGCAAGACTTCAATCGAATTAAAATAGGCATCGATCGTCCGCAACCGGGAAAAGAGGTTGTTTCACATGTTTTAGGAACATTTCCAAAGGAAACTCACGAGGAAATGCTATTAGCAGTGAAAAATTCGGCAGATGCAGTGGCGGATTGGATTAGCAATGATGATTTCGTTAGTACAATGAATAAATTTAATAGTAAATAAGTTAATTAGTGAGTGGAGAATGGAGTAATCATGAATATCAATGATATAGTAGGTCAATTACCTGAAGTTGTCGATTGGCAGAGTGATTTATCAGAAGAGAAGCAGCAACTAATAACGGGGTTGTCCTCCTCAGCCAAAGCGTTGGTAATGTCTAGTTTATTAGAAACAATTGGCCATAGGACAATTGTTTTAACGCCGAATATTTATCATGCTAGGAATGCCTATGATGAATTCTGTGGGCTGTTACCAAATTCAGAAGTGCATATATTTCCTGTTGATGAAGTGACGGCAATTGAAATGTCTTACGGATCACCAGAAACAATGGCAGAGCGGATTGCCGCTTTGTCTTTTTTAGCGAACGGTAAATCAGGACTGGTAGTAGTTCCGGTCGCTGGATTCAGGAAGTTTTTACCAAAGGTGGACACGTGGAAACGATATGAGAGATTGCTAGTATTAGATGAAGAGTTGGATTTGGAAAATTTCCAAAAACAATTAGTGCTAATGGGGTATAGGCGTGAGGGGCTAGTTGCTAGCCCAGGTGAGTTCAGTGTCAGAGGTAGTATTTTAGATGTCTATCCATTGACAGAAGAATATCCAGTTCGTATTGATTTATTTGGTGATGAGATTGAATCGATTCGTTTTTTTAATCCAGAAAATCAGCGTTCTTTAGAAAAAGTGTCTCAAATAACAATTCCGCCAGCGACTGATTTATTTTCAGATGAATCAGAGTTGCGTTTGGCGTCCGAGCGATTGGAAAGTGCAATGGATGAGTCTTTGAATGAGTTGTCGGACGAAGAGGCTAAAAACCGTATGCAATCTTATTTTGTTGATGTGATAGAAACATGGGATAAAGGTCTGCCGCATTCGGATGATTTACATCACTTAGGACATTATTATCAAGAAGAAACAACCTTATCGGATTATGTTACGTCAGCTGATTTTTTATGTGTGGATGATTATCCTCGTATTTTAGAAAGTGAGAAGACGCTATTAGAAGACGAAGCAAATTGGATTACGAGTAAGTTAGAATCAGGGACGATTATGCCAAACCAGATATATGGTAAAGATGTTGTTGGTTTATTGAAGGATTTCCCCGGGAATAAAACATACTTCACGTTATTTCAAAAAGGGATGGGGAATCTCAAATTTCAAAAAATAATTCCATTCCATTACCGGAGCATGCAACAATTTTTTGGTCAGATTGATTTGTTGAAAATTGAATTGGATAGATGGAAGAAAAAAAATACCACTGTTTTAATGGTCTTGCCGGATGAAGAAAAATTAAAAAAGATGCAGGAATTACTAATCGATTATAATCAACAAGTGGTTATTACGACTTCAGATAACTTGTTAAAAGGTGAAGTTCAACTTATTGTTGGTCAGCTGGAAACAGGGTTTGAGTTGCCAGATAGTCAATTAGCAATTATCACTGAACGTGAATTACTTCAGAAGACAAAATCTAAAAAGCGCCCGAGACGACAAAATGTATCTAATGCTGAAAGGTTAAAAAGTTATAACGAACTTAAACCGGGGGATTATGTTGTTCATGTGAACCATGGTATCGGCCAGTATATCGGAATGGAAACTTTGCAGATGGATGGTGTCCACCAAGATTACATGACGATTCTTTATCAAAAGAACGATAAATTATTTATTCCAGTCACGCAGTTAGATTTGATTCAAAAATATGTAGCTTCAGAATCTAAAGAACCTAAAATAAACAAGCTCGGCGGGTCAGATTGGTCCAAAACTCGCAATAAAGTTTCTGCTAAGATTGAAGATATTGCCGATGATCTGATTAAGTTATACTCTGAACGAGAAGCTGAAAGAGGCTTTTCATTTTCTCCGGATGATAGTTATCAAAAAGAGTTTGAAGATGCATTCCCTTATCCAGAAACGGAAGATCAATTAAGAAGCATTTCCGAAATTAAAAAAGATATGGAGTCGGTTAAACCGATGGATCGCTTGTTAGTGGGGGATGTTGGTTTTGGCAAAACCGAAGTAGCATTGCGTGCAGCTTTTAAAGCAATTCAAGATGGTAAGCAAGTGGCCATTTTAGTTCCCACCACAATATTGGCGCAACAGCATTACGAGACGATGCTAGATCGATTTACGGACTTTCCAATATCTGTAGGTTTGTTAAGTCGATTTAGAACGAAGAAACAACAAGAAGAAACAATTAGGGAGTTAGAGAAAGGGCAACTTGATATCGTTGTGGGAACACATCGAGTGCTATCGAATGATATTAAGTTTGCAGATTTGGGACTACTGATTGTTGATGAAGAGCAACGATTCGGTGTCAAGCATAAAGAGCGCTTGAAACAATTAAAATCACAAGTGGATGTACTTACTCTGACTGCAACCCCAATTCCCAGAACCTTACATATGTCAATGTTAGGTGTTCGGGATTTATCAGTTATCGAAACACCTCCGGCTAACCGTTATCCTGTTCAAACTTATGTAATGGAACGGAATCAAGGGGCAATTAAAGATGCGGTGGAGCGTGAATTGAGCCGTGGTGGTCAAGTGTTTTACTTACATAATCGTGTAGACACTATTGATAAGAAAGTTATGGAACTTCAACAATTAATCCCTGATGCCCGCATCGGTTTTGCTCATGGGCAAATGTCTGAATTGGAATTGGAATCAACATTACTAGCATTTATCCAACATGAATATGATGTGTTAGTCACAACTACTATTATTGAAACAGGAGTAGACATTCCTAATGTCAACACATTATTTGTAGAAAATGCAGATCGCATGGGGCTGTCCCAGTTGTATCAATTACGTGGTCGTGTTGGCCGAAGTAATCGCGTAGCTTTTGCGTACTTTATGTATGAACCTGATAAGGTCTTGAATGAAGTAAGCGAAAAGAGGTTGCAAGCTATTCGTGACTTCACAGAGCTTGGGGCAGGTTTTAAAATAGCTATGCGAGATTTATCTATACGCGGAGCGGGGAATTTGTTAGGTGCGCAACAACACGGGTTTATTGATTCTGTTGGATTTGATATGTATACACAAATGCTTAGTGAAGCGGTTGCCCGTAAACAAGGAAAAAATCTTCCTGAAAGCAAAACATCAATGGAAATCGATGTTGGTATCGACGCATATATTCCTTCTGATTACATAGAAGATGAGCGACAAAAGATTGAAATATATAAGCGTATTCGTCAACTGGAATCACAAGAGATGTTTGATGAACTGGAAGATGATCTGTTTGATCGTTTTGGAGATTATCCTGATGAAGTAGGCTATTTACTATCTGTTGGTTTATTAAAAATGGCAGGAGATTATGCCTTGGTTGAAAAAATTGTCAGAAATGACGACAAGCTTTCTATTTTGTTGAGTCAAAAAGGTAGCAAGTTATATGCTGTCGAACAATTGTTTAAGGCCTTATCTGCAACAAAACTTCAAGCGGATATTCGTCCGGATGATAAGCAGATGGTATTAATCCTAACGATTCCAAACAAATTAAGTGAAGCAGGATGGTTGTTAGAAGTGACGAAGGTAGTAATGGCTTTAAGAGATGAAAAATACAAAGCTGTTAAACAACTAAAAGATGAAGAGGTGGAATAAATGAGATTAGACAAATTTTTGAAAGTTTCTCGTATTATCAAACGCCGAACTATAGCGAAAGAAGTCACAGATAAAGGACGTATTCAAGTGAATGGTCAAATTGCTAAGTCGTCAACATCATTAAAAAAAGGTGACACGATAAAAATTTTATTTGGTAATAAAACGCTTGAAGTCAAAGTCCGAGAGTTAATGGATTCTACAAAAAAAGATGATGCTTATAAAATGTATGAAATTATTAGTGAAACAAGAGATGTCGAAGTCGAGAAATTAAATTAGACAAGGCAACGGGGTCTTGCTATAATATCTTATGATATACAATCCATCGAACGGAGTTTTTGATATGGAAGAAGTGAAAACTAATAAGAAAGCTGAACCAACGTTAGTAAACGTTTCTACTATTGGAAATGAATACACCAAAGAACAGTTGCAGCAGTATAATCGAGAAAAAAAGCAAATAATTTTTAAACGTCGTCGTTTAACGGTTATTTTCACAATTGCCACGATTTTCTTTGTTTTAAGCGGGTTTAACTTGATTAGTGGTTATCGCCATATTGGTCAGCTTGAAAAAGAAAAAGTTGCGGCCCTTCGTGAAAAAGAAGAGCTGGAAAAAAACGAAAAATCATTGCGCTATAGTGTGGACTTGCTGAAAGATGAAGACTACTTACAAAAAGTTGCAAGACAAAAGTTTTTCTATACAAAAGATGGCGAGTTGGTATACAGTCTTCCTCAATCAGGGTCAGGCGCCGTTGACGATGCTAAAAGTAAAAAAGATAAAAAAGAAACAAGTGAAGAAACAGAAAAAGAAGATACCAAAACTGAGTCAAACACTGATGGTGAATAATCAGGTGGGTGGAAGTTAGAAGTATAAAAAATAAGGAGGAACAACTTTTTTATGTCAGTTGAAGTAGGGGCGAAAATTAGCGGTAAAATTTCAGGGATTACAAATTTCGGAGCATTTATTGATTTGGGCGAAGGGAAAACAGGTTTAGTCCATATTAGTGAAGTGTCAAATAATTATATTAAGGACATTAACGAGGTTTTAAAAGTTGGGGAAACAGTTGATGTGAAAGTTATGTCAGTGGGGACTGACGGCAAAATTGGCTTATCAATTCGCAGAGCCTCTGGCGAAGAAGTTCCTGAGCGAGCACCTAAAAAAGAATTTGTTCGTCCGCAACGTAAAGAATTTAAAAAACCAGTCACACCTGCGGCGCCAAAGAAAAATGATTTTGATTCATTGATGTCATCGTTCTTGAAAGATAGTGACGATCGTTTGACATCTTTAAAACGTAATACCGAAGGTAAACGCGGAGGCCGCGGAGGCAGACGCAATTAAAAAAGTCTTGGAAGGGTAAGGAAACTTATCCTTTTTTGTTTTATAAAATAAAAGTTAGCGAGGAGGAAATCGAGTGAATGCTGAATTCAATAAACGTTGTGCGATGTTGGTAGTTCAACCTGTTGAAACAATAATAGTTGCTGTGTCTGGTGGAGTAGATTCAATAGTTTTGTTGGATTTATCTCGAGAGTACGCTGACCAAACAAATAAAAAAGTTGTCGTGGCACATTTTAATCATAAGTTGAGACCTGAATCTGATGAAGAAGAAAAGTGGTTGAAAAATTACTGCGAAAATAAGGGGTTGGAGTTTGTTTCAGACGTCTGGGTTGGTCCCAAACCGAAGAAAAATATAGAATCTCAAGCCAGAAAAGTTCGATATGACTTTTTTAAAAAAGTTTATGATAGCTACCCTAGTCCTGTTTTGGTGACAGGGCATCATAAAAATGATTTGGCGGAAACAATATTAATGAAGCTGACTTCCGGCAGTCGGTTTAAAAACTTAGTCGGTATTAAAGGTCGAAATGAACTGGATGGTATGTTGGTTGTTAGACCTATGTTGGATTTTACTAAAAATCAGTTATACATTTACGCTGAAGCCAATCATCTAAAATACTTTGAGGATACGACCAATACAGATACCCGATATAAAAGAAATCGTATGCGGCATAAAATTGTTCCGTCTTTTTTGGACGAGAACCCTAGGTTTTTAAATCAAATGGCGAAGTTCTCTAAAGAAGTAACATTCGCTGCGGATATTATTGATAAGCATATAGAGGTTATTTCAGAAAAGGTTATTTCAGAAAAAGAAATGGGATGGGAAATCGATTTGGTAAGTTTTTTAACTCTAGCAGAATCAGAGAGGCATTTTGTGTTAGAGTCTCTTTTTCAAGATGCGCTGATTGAATCAGGAAGTCGGGTTACTGATAGGCAAGTAGAAGCTATCGAAAAAATGTTAGCCAGCCACCGACCTAACGGAAGGGTCGACTTAGAAAATGATTGGCAATTTATTAAGAGTTATGGGATTGCCAGTTTAACTAAAGTGAAAGCATCTGACATGCCCCCGGTTAATGTGTTGATAACTTCGAAGGTTGAAAGCATTGGTCTTCCGAATGGTAAATTAATAATTTCAAGCATTGCAGATAGCGAGGCTTGTGCAAAAGGGGATCACGAATTTGAATTGGAGTTGAAAAAGGAACAGTTTCCGTTGGTTGTCAGAAATTGGCAGCATGGCGATCGAATAGTATTCAATCAAGAAGGTCAACGTAAAAAAGTGAGTCGGATACTAATAGATAAGAAAATACCCCGAGAAAGACGCTCTGATTTTCTAGTTTTGATAGATAATAAGAAAGAAATATTAAGTCTTTTTTTAGGCGAGGAAAGTTATTTGAGTATTGGCTCAGAAACTGATAAAATACATTACAGGTTGACTTATTTCTCAGAAGAATAAGCAACAGTCGGAAGGGGAGCATTATGCTAGAAAAAGATATCGAACGCGTTTTTTATTCTCAAGAAGAAATTGCAGAAGTGACAAAAAAATTAGGTAAAAAAATTACAGCTGATTTCGCAGGAAAAGAACCTCTTGTTATCGGGATTTTAAAAGGTGCAGTTCCTTTTATGGCTGATTTAGTTAAAGAAGTAGATGTTCGTTTAGAAATGGACTTTATGGATGTTTCTAGCTATGGAAATGCAATGGTTTCATCAGGTGAAGTTAAGATTGTCAAAGATTTAGATACGAATGTGGCTGGACGTGATATTTTAATCGTTGAAGATATCATTGATAGTGGTCGCACATTGAAGTATTTAGTTGATTTATTTAAATATCGTCAAGCTAAGTCTGTTAAACTTGTGACGTTATTCGACAAACCAGAGGGGCGTGTCGTTGATATTGAACCGGATTATTTCGGTTATTTGGTTCCGAATGAATTTATTGTTGGGTATGGTTTGGATTATCAAGAGCAATATCGTAACCTTCCTTTTGTAGGAGTATTAAAACCAGAAATTTATGAAAATAACTAAACGTAGTTAGGTTTAGTTCTGAGAAGTAACAACTTTTAAGGGAGGCATTTATGAATAAAATGAAGACAAACAAAAACAAAAATCCAATGTATTATTTCTTGCTTGTTCTAGCAATGGCGATGGTTGTGTTTTTTGTTTTTGGTGACAACAAAAACCCAGGGTCAGAAATCAATTACTCTAAGTTTTCTGAAGAGTTAAAGGGAGAAAAGATTAAAGAGTTAACGATTGAGCCGGTTAGTGGTGCCTATCGTATTTCGGGTACATTCTTCGATAAGCAAAAAGTCGAGGATAAAGGACTGGCTATCTTCGGTTCCACAGCAATGCCGAACGATCGATTTACAACGCTTGTTTTGCCGAACGACGCAACTTTAGCTGAGATTACTAAAAATGCAGAAAGTTCAAAAACAAAAGTGCATATTAAAGAAGAATCAAGCAATGGGATGTGGTTAGGGGCGTTACTTTCGTTCTTACCTATCATTTTAATGGGCTTCTTCTTATTCATGATGATGAGTCAAGGTCAACAAGGTGGTGGCGGACGCGGAGTGATGAACTTCGGTAAGTCTAAAGCTAAAGAAGCAGATAAGAGTGCTTCAAAAGTTCGCTTCTCTGATGTTGCAGGTGCAGAAGAAGAGAAACAAGAATTAGTTGAAGTAGTTGAGTTCTTAAAAGATCCTCGTCGATTTGCAGCGTTGGGCGCACGAATTCCAGCGGGTGTGCTACTTGAGGGCCCTCCCGGAACAGGTAAAACGTTATTAGCTAAAGCAGTTGCGGGTGAAGCGGGTGTTCCGTTCTACTCGATTTCAGGTTCTGATTTCGTCGAAATGTTTGTCGGTGTTGGTGCGAGCCGTGTTCGTGACTTGTTTGAAAATGCTAAGAAAACAGCGCCATCAATCATTTTCATTGATGAAATTGATGCTGTTGGTCGTCAACGTGGTGCCGGAATGGGTGGCGGACATGATGAACGTGAACAAACTTTAAACCAACTATTAGTTGAAATGGATGGTTTCGGTGGTAATGAAGGTGTGATCGTTATCGCTGCCACTAACCGTTCTGATGTATTGGACCCTGCGTTACTTCGTCCAGGTCGTTTTGACCGTCAGATTTTAGTTGGTCGTCCGGATGTTAAAGGTCGGGAAGCTATTTTGAAAGTACACGCTAAAAATAAACCGTTTGATCCTGAGGTTGATTTAAAAGTTGTTGCACAACAAACACCAGGTTTTGCGGGTGCTGATTTAGAAAATGTTTTAAATGAAGCAGCTTTAGTAGCGGCTCGTCGTAATAAAAAAGTAATCGATGCTTCAGATATCGATGAAGCACAAGACCGTGTTATTGCTGGTCCGGCTAAGAAAGATCGAGTTATTAGCCAACGCCAACGTGAATTGGTAGCTTACCATGAAGCGGGTCACACGATTTGTGGATTAGTTCTTGATGATGCTAATACAGTTCATAAAGTAACGATTGTTCCCCGTGGTCGAGCGGGTGGTTACATGATTGCTCTTCCTAAAGAGGATCAATTCTTGATTACTCGTAATGAAATGTTTGAACGCATTGTTGGTTTGTTAGGTGGACGTACAGCTGAAGAAATTACTTTTGGCGTACAAACAACTGGAGCTAGCAATGACTTCGAACAAGCAACTGGTTTAGCTCGTAGTATGGTTACTGAATATGGGATGAGTGAAAAATTAGGACCAGTTCAATACGAAGGGAATCACCAAGTGTTTGTCGGCCGTGATTATGGTCAATCAAAAGCGTTCTCTGATCAAGTTGCTTATGAAATCGATCAAGAAGTTCGTGCAATTTTAAGTGAAGCCCATGAGAAGGCTCGTGAAATTATTGAAGAACACAAAGATACCCACAAATTAATTGCAGAAAAATTACTTGAGTTTGAAACGTTAGATGCGCGTAGTATCAAATCGTTATTTGAAACAGGTGAAATGCCTGCTGATGTCATCGAAAATGAAGCGAAAGATGAAGAAGCAAAATCTTTTGAAGAATCTAAAAAATCGTTAGAAGAAAAAGATGCTGAAGCAACTGAGGTTTCTGAAGTTCCTAAACGTAATGAAGGAATTGTTTCAGATGATACAAAAAATGTAGAACAAACATCAACAGAAGATTAATCTGTTTCGTGTAGGGGAAGTGGGTTGCAATTGCAACCCACTTTTATTTTAAAAATATAATGAAGTAAGGTGACAGTTATAATGGAAGATCATTTGCTTAAAGCCATCTGTTTTGATGGTCAAATTAGAGCGTTTGCGGTTAATGCAACAAAAGCAGTTGGAGAAGCACAAAAAAGACATGATTCGTGGAACACGGCAACAGCGGCTTTAGGGCGTACTATGGTGGGTTCGATAATGTTAGGCGCGATGAATAAAGGCGAGGATACAATTACAGTTCGTATTCAAGGAGATGGCCCTGCTGGTCAAATTATTGTAGGAGCTAACGGTCGTGGAGATGTTAAGGGGTATATGCAAAATCCTCAAGTTGCCATTCCTCTAAATGCTGTAGGTAAGATAGATGTTCGAGGGGCTGTCGGTACAACTGGGAGTCTGAGCGTTACGAAAGATTTGGGTTTGAAAGAAGCATTTTCCGGACAAGTGCCACTTGTTTCGGGAGAATTAGGTGAAGATTTCACCTATTATTTAGCTAATTCAGAACAAGTTCCGTCGGCTGTTGGTCTAAGTGTTTTAGTTGATACGGACGATTCTGTTAAAGCAGCAGGTGGATTTATGATACAAGTGATGCCGGGTGCGACTGAAGAAACGATTTCTACTATAGAAGAAAGAATCAAAGAAATCCCGTTTGTATCTCGTTTGATCGAGGAAGGTGAATCGCCAGAAATGATTTTGAATCGTTTGTTAGGTGAAGAAAACGTTAAAATTCTTGATAAAATGCCAGTACAATTCAAATGTGATTGCTCGAAAGAGAAGTTTTCGGCTGCTTTGATTTCTTTAGGTGAATCTGAGTTAAGAGAGATGGCTGGAGAGGACCATGGGGCGGAAGCTGTGTGTCATTTCTGTAATAATAAATATCAGTTTACAGAAGTGGAATTAAACGATTTAATAAATGAAATGACTACTAAATAAAAGGGGAAACATTTTTATGTGGAAAATTGGAGATATAGAGATTCCTAATCCAGTGGTGGTTGCACCGATGGCGGGTATTAGTAATGCTGCTTTTCGTGTGACTGTTAAAGAGTTTGGTGCGGGGTTAGTTGTCTGTGAAATGATCAGTGATAAAGGGATTCAGTTTCGTAATAAAAAAACTTTGGAAATGCTTCATATCGAAGATAATGAATACCCGTTGAGCGTTCAAATTATGGGTGGCGGGAAAGATACATTAGTAGAAGCTGCTAAGTTTGTTGAAGAGAATACAGATGCAGCTATTATTGATATTAATATGGGGTGCCCAGTTAACAAAGTGATCAAAGCAGAAGCTGGAGCAAAGTGGTTGCTTGACCCTGACAAAGTTTACGAAATGGTAGAAGCTGTATCATCTGCTGTAGATGTTCCTGTAACGGTAAAAATGAGAACGGGATGGGATGATGACCATTTGTTCGCTATTCAGAATGCGTTGGCAGCAGAAAAAGCCGGGGCAGCTGCATTAGCTATGCACGGTCGGACTCGTGTTCAAATGTATGAAGGAAAAGCTAATTGGGATATTCTTCGCGATGTTCAAGAGCAATTGACGATTCCGTTTATGGGTAACGGTGATGTACGTACTCCGCAAGATGCTAAACGTATGTTAGACGAAGTAGGCGTTGATGGTGTGATGATTGGGCGTGCGGCTTTGGGAAATCCGTGGATGATTTATCAAACAAAACACTATCTTGAAACGGGAGAATTATTGCCTGAACCAACACCAAGGGAAAAAATAGCCACAGCTAAAATCCACTTGCAACGTTTAGTGGATCTGAAAGGCGAAATGATTGCGGCGCGTGAATTTAGACAACATGCGGCATATTATTTGAAAGGAATTCCTCGTGCAGCTAAAACGAAAGTAGCGGTTAACTTAGCGACGACACAAGCTGAAATGATTGAGATATTAGATGGTTTTGTCGATATGATTGAAACGAAGTCCATTCATAGATAGCGGATAAGCGGGTGAGGGCATTTTCTCCTTGCCTTTTTCGCTTTTGTTATGGCATTATAGACAGAAGAAGATGTATTAATGGATGGAGGAAAACCAAGTGACTGAGGAAGTAAATGCGCAACAAGAAATGAATGACCAATTGATTGTTAGACGTGAAAAAATGGCAGCGATGCAAGCTGAAGGTTTGGACCCGTTTGGCCAACGATTTGAAAGAACTCATAATTCGAAAGAATTAGTTGAGGCGTATGGCGAGTTATCAAAAGAAGAACTGGCAGAAAAAGAATTAACTGCGACGGTAGCGGGTCGTATGATGACTAAACGTGGTAAAGGTAAAGTTGGATTTGCTCATTTGCAAGATCGCGAAGGACAAATTCAAGTTTATGTACGTAAAGATGCAGTTGGAGAAGAAGAGTACGAATTATTCAAACAAGCGGATTTAGGTGACTTTATCGGCGTGACTGGGACAATTATGAAAACAGATATGGGTGAGTTGACAATTAAACCAACAAGCTTAACTTTCTTGACGAAAGCTTTACGTCCGTTACCTGATAAATATCATGGCTTGCAGAATGTTGAACAACGTTACCGTCAGCGTTATTTAGATTTGATTAGTAATCGTGAAAGTTTTGATACATTTGTTAAGCGTAGTCAAATTATCAAAGAGATGCGCAACTATTTAAATGATAACGGTTATTTAGAAGTTGAGACACCAACATTACATAATATGGCTGGTGGAGCTGCAGCTCGTCCGTTCATCACTCATCATAATGCTTTGGATATGGAATTGTACTTACGTATTGCCTTAGAATTACATTTGAAACGATTAATCGTTGGTGGAATGGAAAAAGTATATGAAATTGGCCGTGTATTCCGTAACGAAGGAATTGATACAACGCATAATCCTGAATTTACAATGATGGAAGTTTATACTGCGTATGCCGATTACAGAGATATCATGGACCTGACGGAAGGGATCATTCAACATGTTGCTGAAAAAGTGAATAATAGCCTAACTGTCGAATACGGTGAACAAACTATCGATTTAGGTGGTAAGTGGGCACGAATTCATATGGTTGATGCAATAAAAGAGAAAACAGGTGTTGATTTCTGGCAAGAAATGACAGATGAAGAAGCTCGTTCAATTGCAAAAGAGCATAACGTACATGTTGAAAAACATATGGATTTTGGTCATGTTGTAAATGAGTTCTTTGAAGAGTTTGTTGAAGATACGTTAGTTCAACCGACATTTATTTATGGACATCCAACATCAGTTTCTCCATTATCTAAGAAGAATCCTGAAGATGGACGTTTCACTGACCGTTTTGAAGTGTTTATCGTAGGTAAAGAATATGGTAATGCCTTCACTGAGTTGAACGACCCGATTGATCAAAGAGAACGCTTTGAAGCCCAGGCTCGTGAAAAAGATCTTGGTAATGATGAAGCCCATGGGGTTGATAACGACTTTATCGAAGCGCTAGAATATGGTATGCCACCAACGGGTGGTTTGGGTATCGGAATCGATCGCCTAGTGATGTTGTTAACAAATTCTCAATCAATTCGCGATGTTTTATTATTCCCTACAATGAGATAAATAAAAAGCAACCATTTTTTGGTTGCTTTTTATATTTTATAATGCGTAAAAAGCTTGTTTTCAAGTCTGTTTCATATAGAAAGTTCATATAAAGGTAGATAGAAAAATAAAATAAAATTTTTTATAAATATTTTGTTGACAGAGTCAACTAATCTTGTTATTATGATTAAGTCGCTAAGGCACAGCCTGAACGACAGAATAGACCTTTGAAAACTGAACAAAGTAAGACGAACCAAACGTGTAGGATGTTGTTCTCATTAGTTGAGACGACAAACTAAATTTTAACGTTTTTTATAAAAACGTAAGTGAAGTAACATTCGCTAGCAAACAACAAATGAGCTGTTTCGTAAGAAACAATCAAAACTTTTATTGAGAGTTTGATCCTGGCTCAGGACGAACGCTGGCGGCGTGCCTAATACATGCAAGTCGAACGCTTCTCCGAACCGGTGCTTGCACCAGTTCATATGAGAAGAGTGGCGGACGGGTGAGTAACACGTGGGTAACCTGCCCTTCAGCGGGGGATAACATTTGGAAACAGATGCTAATACCGCATAATTGGTTTCACCGCATGGTGAAACTATGAAAGACGCTTTACGGTGTCACTGAAGGATGGACCCGCGCTGCATTAGTTAGTTGGTGAGGTAATGGCTCACCAAGACCGTGATGCATAGCCGACCTGAGAGGGTGATCGGCCACACTGGGACTGAGACACGGCCCAGACTCCTACGGGAGGCAGCAGTAGGGAATCTTCGGCAATGGACGAAAGTCTGACCGAGCAACGCCGCGTGAGTGAAGAAGGTTTTCGGATCGTAAAACTCTGTTGTTAGAGAAGAACAAGTGGGAGAGTAACTGTTCCCGCCTTGACGGTATCTAACCAGAAAGCCACGGCTAACTACGTGCCAGCAGCCGCGGTAATACGTAGGTGGCAAGCGTTGTCCGGATTTATTGGGCGTAAAGCGAGCGCAGGCGGTTCTTTAAGTCTGATGTGAAAGCCCCCGGCTCAACCGGGGAGGGTCATTGGAAACTGGGGAACTTGAGTGCAGAAGAGGAGAGTGGAATTCCATGTGTAGCGGTGAAATGCGTAGATATATGGAGGAACACCAGTGGCGAAGGCGACTCTCTGGTCTGTAACTGACGCTGAGGCTCGAAAGCGTGGGGAGCAAACAGGATTAGATACCCTGGTAGTCCACGCCGTAAACGATGAGTGCTAAGTGTTGGAGGGTTTCCGCCCTTCAGTGCTGCAGTTAACGCATTAAGCACTCCGCCTGGGGAGTACGACCGCAAGGTTGAAACTCAAAGGAATTGACGGGGGCCCGCACAAGCGGTGGAGCATGTGGTTTAATTCGAAGCAACGCGAAGAACCTTACCAGGTCTTGACATCCTTTGACCACTCTAGAGATAGAGCTTTCCCTTCGGGGACAAAGTGACAGGTGGTGCATGGTTGTCGTCAGCTCGTGTCGTGAGATGTTGGGTTAAGTCCCGCAACGAGCGCAACCCCTATTGTTAGTTGCCATCATTAAGTTGGGCACTCTAGCGAGACTGCCGGTGACAAACCGGAGGAAGGTGGGGATGACGTCAAATCATCATGCCCCTTATGACCTGGGCTACACACGTGCTACAATGGATGGTACAACGAGTCGCAAGGTCGCGAGGCCAAGCTAATCTCTTAAAGCCATTCTCAGTTCGGATTGTAGGCTGCAACTCGCCTACATGAAGCCGGAATCGCTAGTAATCGCGGATCAGAACGCCGCGGTGAATACGTTCCCGGGCCTTGTACACACCGCCCGTCACACCACGAGAGTTTGTAACACCCGAAGTCGGTGAGGTAACCTTTTGGAGCCAGCCGCCTAAGGTGGGATAGATGATTGGGGTGAAGTCGTAACAAGGTAGCCGTATCGGAAGGTGCGGCTGGATCACCTCCTTTCTAAGGAATATAACGGAATCCTACAGGTTCGTTCTTACTTTGCTCAGTTTTGAGAGGTCTACTCTTAAAATTAGGGGCCTTAGCTCAGATGGGAGAGCGCCTGCTTTGCACGCAGGAGGTCAGCGGTTCGATCCCGCTAGGCTCCATTGACAACGTTGGTTGTCAACATTTGCTCATTGAAAACTGGATAGTTAAAGAAATTAATCAAAACAAACCGAGAACACCGCGTTGTGATAGTACTTTAGTGCTATTCATAAGAGTTTTTAAACAAAGTTCAAAACGCTGTTTAAAGGATCAGTGGAGCCTGTATCGCTACAGAGTGGAAACTGAAAGTCTAACATCATTGTTAGCAACATAGGTTAAGTTAATAAGGGCGCACGGTGGATGCCTTGGCACTAGAAGACGATGAAGGACGGGACTAACTCCGATATGCTTTGGGGAGCTGTAAGTAAGCTATGATCCAGAGATTTCCGAATGGGGAAACCCGGCAGCTGTTATAGGCTGTCATCATATACTGAATACATAGGTATATGAGGTGAGACGCAGAGAACTGAAACATCTAAGTACCTGCAGGAAGAGAAAGAAAATTCGATTACCTTAGTAGCGGCGAGCGAAACGGTAAGAGCCCAAACCAAGAAGCTTGCTTCTTGGGGTTGTAGGACTCAAATATGGTAGCTGTAGTTGATAGTCGAATCGACCTGGAAAGGTCAGCCGTAGTGGGTAAAAGCCCCGTAGGCGAAATGGACTGCACACCTATGAGTATCCTGAGTACGGCGGAACACGAGAAATTCCGTCGGAATCCGCGGGGACCATCCCGCAAGGCTAAATACTCTCTAGTGACCGATAGTGAACCAGTACCGTGAGGGAAAGGTGAAAAGCACCCCGGGAGGGGAGTGAAATAGATCCTGAAACCGTGTGCCTACAACAAGTTAAAGCCCGTTAATGGGTGATAGCGTGCCTTTTGTAGAATGAACCGGCGAGTTACGATAGCATGCGAGGTTAAGATGAAGAGTCGGAGCCGTAGCGAAAGCGAGTCTGAATAGGGCGAATGAGTATGTTGTCGTAGACCCGAAACCATGTGATCTACCCATGGCCAGGTTGAAGGTGCGGTAAAACGCACTGGAGGACCGAACCCACGTACGTTGAAAAGTGCGGGGATGAGCTGTGGGTAGCGGAGAAATTCCAATCGAACTTGGAGATAGCTGGTTCTCTCCGAAATAGCTTTAGGGCTAGCCTCGGATTAAGAATTGTGGAGGTAGAGCCACTGTTTGGACTAGGGGCCCATCTCGGGTTACCGAATTCAGATAAACTCCGAATGCCATATATTCATATCCGGGAGTCAGACTGCGAGTGATAAGATCCGTAGTCGAAAGGGAAACAGCCCAGACCACCAGCTAAGGTCCCAAAATATATGTTAAGTGGAAAAGGATGTGGGGTTGCATAAACAACTAGGATGTTGGCTTAGAAGCAGCCACCATTTAAAGAGTGCGTAATAGCTCACTAGTCGAGTGACCCTGCGCCGAAAATGTACCGGGGCTAAACATATTACCGAAGCTGTGGAGTGCACCATTAGGTGCATTGGTAGGAGAGCGTTCTAAGGGCGTTGAAGGTAGATCGTGAGGACTACTGGAGCGCTTAGAAGTGAGAATGCCGGTATGAGTAGCGAAAGACAGGTGAGAATCCTGTCCACCGTATGACTAAGGTTTCCTGGGGAAGGCTCGTCCTCCCAGGGTTAGTCGGGACCTAAGCCGAGGCCGATAGGCGTAGGCGATGGACAACAGGTTGATATTCCTGTACCAGTAATTATTGTTTGACCAATGGAGGGACGCAGTAGGCTAAGAAATCCGTGCGAATGGAAGTGCACGGCCAAGCAATGAGTTTTAGGGTGAGTCAAATGCTTACTCTTTTAAGAACAAGTTGTGATGGGGAGGGAAATTAAGTACCGAAGTTTCCGATGTCACACTGCCAAGAAAAGCTTCTAGTTAGATGATTACTGCCCGTACCGCAAACCGACACAGGTAGTCGAGGCGAGTAGCCTAAGGTGAGCGAGCGAACTCTCGTTAAGGAACTCGGCAAAATGACCCCGTAACTTCGGGAGAAGGGGTGCTGGTCTCCGGACCAGCCGCAGTGAATAGGCCCAAGCGACTGTTTATCAAAAACACAGGTCTCTGCAAAATCGAAAGATGACGTATAGGGGCTGACGCCTGCCCGGTGCTGGAAGGTTAAGAGGATGGGTTAGCTTCGGCGAAGCTCAGAATTGAAGCCCCAGTAAACGGCGGCCGTAACTATAACGGTCCTAAGGTAGCGAAATTCCTTGTCGGGTAAGTTCCGACCCGCACGAAAGGCGTAACGATTTGGGCACTGTCTCAACGAGAGACTCGGTGAAATTTTAGTACCTGTGAAGATGCAGGTTACCCGCGACAGGACGGAAAGACCCCATGGAGCTTTACTGTAGTTTGATATTGAATGTCTGTGACACATGTACAGGATAGGTAGGAGCCTTAGATGCCAGCACGCTAGTGTTGGTTGAGGCGTTGGTGGGATACTACCCTTGTGTTATGGCCATTCTAACCCGCACCACTAATCGTGGTGGGAGACAGTGTCAGATGGGCAGTTTGACTGGGGCGGTCGCCTCCTAAAGAGTAACGGAGGCGCTCAAAGGTTCGCTCAGAATGGTTGGAAATCATTCGTAGAGTGCAAAGGCATAAGCGAGCTTGACTGCGAGACCTACAAGTCGAGCAGGGTCGAAAGACGGACTTAGTGATCCGGTGGTTCCGCATGGAAGGGCCATCGCTCAACGGATAAAAGCTACCCTGGGGATAACAGGCTTATCTCCCCCAAGAGTCCACATCGACGGGGAGGTTTGGCACCTCGATGTCGGCTCGTCGCATCCTGGGGCTGTAGTCGGTCCCAAGGGTTGGGCTGTTCGCCCATTAAAGCGGCACGCGAGCTGGGTTCAGAACGTCGTGAGACAGTTCGGTCCCTATCCGTCGCGGGCGTAGGAAATTTGAGAGGAGCTGTCCTTAGTACGAGAGGACCGGGATGGACACACCGCTGGTGTACCAGTTGTTCTGCCAAGGGCATTGCTGGGTAGCTACGTGTGGACGGGATAAACGCTGAAAGCATCTAAGCGTGAAGCCCCCCTCAAGATGAGATTTCCCATTTCTTCGGAAAGTAAGACCCCTGAGAGACGATCAGGTAGATAGGCTAGAAGTGGAAGTACAGTGATGTATGGAGCGGACTAGTACTAATCGGTCGAGGACTTAACCAAGAATAAAACGTAGGATTCAAGGAATGTTTTGATTAAACTTTACTATCCAGTTTTGAGTGAGCAATTACTCAAAAGAAAATAATACATCACAAGTGTGGTGGCGATAGCAAGAAGGATACACCTGTTCCCATGCCGAACACAGTAGTTAAGCTTCTTAGCGCCGATGGTAGTTGGGGGTTTCCCCCTGTGAGAGTAGGACGTTGCCACGCTTAGTATTATTTTATCCCATGGAGGTTTAGCTCAGCTGGGAGAGCATCTGCCTTACAAGCAGAGGGTCAGCGGTTCGATCCCGTTAACCTCCATATGACTCGTTAGCTCAGTTGGTAGAGCATCTGACTTTTAATCAGAGGGTCACTGGTTCGAGCCCAGTACGGGTCATTAAAGAAATTTGCGGGTGTGGCGGAATTGGCAGACGCACTAGATTTAGGATCTAGCGCCTAACGGCGTGGGGGTTCAAGTCCCTTCACCCGCATTTATCTAGCCGGCTTAGCTCAGTTGGTAGAGCATCTGATTTGTAATCAGAGGGTCGAGGGTTCAACTCCTTTAGCCGGCACCATTAGCGGAAGTAGTTCAGTGGTAGAACATCACCTTGCCAAGGTGGGGGTCGCGGGTTCGAACCCCGTCTTCCGCTTTTTGTTTTGAAAGAAGCAAAAAAGCCAGTAGTTAATTCCAGCCGGGGTGGCGGAACTGGCAGACGCACAGGACTTAAAATCCTGCGGTGAGTAATCACCGTACCGGTTCGATTCCGGTCCTCGGCATTAGTGTTTGATTAAGATCAAATCACTTGTACCCATAGCTCAATTGGATAGAGTACCTGACTACGAATCAGGCGGTTAGAGGTTCGACTCCTCTTGGGTGCATTATAATAATTGCGGGAAGTAGCTCAGCTTGGTAGAGTACTTGGTTTGGGACCAAGGTGTCGCAGGTTCGAATCCTGTCTTCCCGATTATTATCTTCGCGGCGTAGCTCAGCTGGCTAGAGCGTCCGGTTCATACCCGGGAGGTCGGGGGTTCGATCCCCTCTGCCGCGATTAGCAATATCAGAGCTTGGACCTTTAGCTCAGTTGGTTAGAGCAAACGGCTCATAACCGTTCGGTCGTAGGTTCGAGTCCTACAAGGTCCATTTTTTATTTTGGAGGATTACCCAAGTCCGGCTGAAGGGAACGGTCTTGAAAACCGTCAGGTGTGTAAAAGCACGCAAGGGTTCGAATCCCTTATCCTCCTTTTTATAATATCGCGGGATGGAGCAGTTGGCAGCTCGTCGGGCTCATAACCCGAAGGTCGCAGGTTCAAGTCCTGCTCCCGCAATTCTCAAGAGATTGAGATTGGTTTTTGGTTTGGTAGTTCAGCTGGTTAGAATGCCTGCCTGTCACGCAGGAGGTCGCGGGTTCGAGTCCCGTCCAGACCGTTGATTTATTTAGTTGGCTTGATAGCTCAGTTGGTAGAGCACTTGATTGAAGCTCAAGGTGTCGGCAGTTCGATTCTGTCTCAAGCCATTTTTAGCGGGTGTAGTTTAGTGGTAAAACCTTAGCCTTCCAAGCTAATGATGGGAGTTCGATTCTCCTCACCCGCTTTGCTTTTAAAGCAAACCTATATATTATTAGGGCCTATAGCTCAGCTGGTTAGAGCGCACGCCTGATAAGCGTGAGGTCGATGGTTCGAGTCCATTTAGGCCCATTAATATCTTTTTAAATAAGGCCCGTTGGTCAAGCGGTTAAGACACCGCCCTTTCACGGCGGTATCACGGGTTCGATTCCCGTACGGGTCATGTACTACTTTTGGAGGATTACCCAAGTCCGGCTGAAGGGAACGGTCTTGAAAACCGTCAGGTGTGTAAAAGCACGCAAGGGTTCGAATCCCTTATCCTCCTTTTTATAATATCGCGGGATGGAGCAGTTGGCAGCTCGTCGGGCTCATAACCCGAAGGTCGCAGGTTCAAGTCCTGCTCCCGCAATTCTCAAGAGATTGAGATTGGTTTTTGGTTTGGTAGTTCAGCTGGTTAGAATGCCTGCCTGTCACGCAGGAGGTCGCGGGTTCGAGTCCCGTCCAGACCGTTTTATTTTTATTTGCGGGTGTAGTTTAGTGGTAAAACCTTAGCCTTCCAAGCTAATGATGGGAGTTCGATTCTCCTCACCCGCTTTGCTTTTAAAGCAAACCATATGTCATTGGGGCCTATAGCTCAGCTGGTTAGAGCGCACGCCTGATAAGCGTGAGGTCGATGGTTCGAGTCCATTTAGGCCCATTGATTTAAATATGGGGAAGTACTCAAGTGGCTGAAGAGGCGCCCCTGCTAAGGGTGTAGGTCGTTTACGCGGCGCGAGGGTTCAAATCCCTCCTTCTCCGTAGTTATTAATTAAATAGGCCCGTTGGTCAAGCGGTTAAGACACCGCCCTTTCACGGCGGTATCACGGGTTCGATTCCCGTACGGGTCATCTTTAAGAGCGTATGCTCTTTTTTTTTATGTGTTTATGTCTGCGTTTTCATCGTGCTTTTGCTACAAGATTTTGTTATACTGAAACAGGTGCAAGATTCCCGATAGGATTTAGCGATAGCTAAAAATGCCTTGTAACCGAATATATGAAGGGGGAATAGGAAATGAAAGAAAAATTATTATTTACATCAGAATCAGTGTCAGAGGGGCATCCAGATAAGGTTGCAGATCAGATAAGTGATGCGATTTTAGATGCATTGTTGGAACAGGATCCAATGGCTCGTGTAGCTTGTGAAACTTCTGTTACGACTGGTTTAGTTTTAGTCTTTGGAGAAATTACAACGTCTGCTTATGTTGATATCCAAAAAGTAGTTCGTGACACAATCAAAGAAATTGGTTATACGAAAGGGAAGTATGGTTTTGATGGTGACAACTGTGCTGTTATGGTTGCACTAGATGAACAATCTGTTGATATTGCCTTGGGAGTTGACGAGGCATTAGAATCAAGGTCTGAATCAGATCAAAAAGATATCGGTGCTGGAGACCAAGGTTTAATGTTTGGTTATGCTTGCGATGAAACTGAGGAATTAATGCCATTGGCAATTTCTTTAAGCCACAAACTAACAAAAGCGTTAGCTGACATTAGAAAGTCTGGCAAACTAGAGTATTTAGGACCAGATGCCAAATCACAAGTCACAGTTGAGTATACAGAAGATGGCAAACCATTACGTGTTGATACTGTAGTTATTAGTAGTCAGCATGATGAAGATGTTACTCTTGAACAAATTCAAAATGATATAAAGAATAAAGTTATCTTAGATGTGATTCCTTCAGAGCTGCTAGATGAAGAAACAAAATATTTTATTAATCCAACCGGACGATTCGTTATTGGTGGACCTCAAGGAGATTCAGGATTGACAGGTCGTAAAATCATTGTTGACACATATGGTGGATATGCTCGTCACGGTGGAGGTGCATTTTCTGGTAAGGATGCTACAAAGGTTGACCGTTCAGCAAGTTATGCTGCACGTTATATTGCTAAGAATATTGTTGCTGCAGGGTGGGCAAGTAAGTGCGAGGTGCAATTAGCTTATGCAATTGGTGTCGCACAACCAGTTTCAATTTCGATTGAAACATTTGGGACAGAAACAGTAGATAAAGATTTGATTATTAAAGCGGTTCGCAAGAATTTTGATTTACGTCCTGCTGGAATTATAGACATGTTGGATTTACGTAAACCTGTTTATCGTAAAACAGCAGCATATGGACATTTTGGTCGTACAGATGCAGACTTCACTTGGGAAAAGACTGATAAAGTTGATGCCTTAAAAGAGAGTTTAGCAGAGTAATAGAGGCGGCTCTTAATGAAAGTTTTCTTTCATTGAGAGACGTCCCTTTTTATATTGAAAAGTGAGGGTGAAGGAATGGGAGTAAAGAAAAGAGAAACAAATGTTAAAGTAGTGACTTTAACAGTATTTATAGCAATCTTTATGACAGCAATCGAAGCAACGATTGTATCAACAGCTATGCCAACAATTGCTGGTCAGTTAAAAGGCGGAGAAATAATGAGTTGGGTCTTCTCGATTTATTTATTAACAAATGCTATGATGACTCCAATTTACGGAAAATTAGTTGATAGGGTAGGGCGTAAGCCTGTTTTCCTATTTGGAATTGTTGTTTTTATTATTGGTTCATCACTGTGTGGGTTATCAGGAAGCATGTTGCAGTTAATTATTTTTAGAGCGATCCAAGGGATTGGTGCGGGGGCAATTATGCCTGTTGCAATGACAATTATTGCAGATATTTATCCATTAGATAAACGTGCTAAAATTTTAGGTTTAAGTAGTGCTTTTTGGGGAATTGCTAGTGTAGTTGGTCCGCTATGTGGTGGATTTATTGTAGATACCATCGGATGGCATTGGATTTTCTTTGTAAATGTTCCAATTGGCATTTTATTGGTTATTCTAACAATGGTATTTTTGGTAGAACCTAAAAGTGAACATAAAAAACAACCAGTGGATTATGCTGGTTCATTAACATTAATGTTGTTATTGTTAGCTCTTTTATATGGTTTCCAGACATTAAGCGAACCTGGTGGAGCAAGCTTGGCTACTTACTTATGTTTTGCAGCAGTTTTAATTTTTGGTTTGCTCTTTGTAAAAATTGAAAGAAAAGCCACTGATCCAGTTATTTCATTAGACTTATTCGCGAATAAAACATTTATGATTATTAATTTAATTGCTGCCTTAGTGAGTGGGTTCTTAATGGGAGTAGATGTTTATATTCCAATGTGGATGCAAGGAGTTCTTGGTTTGCCGGCTGCTTTAGGTGGAATGGCGTTAGCTCCATTATCTTTCACATGGGTTATCGGATCATTTGTAGCGGGACGACTTCTTGAAAAAACAACGACAAAACGCGCCTTAACCATTGGATTAAGTATTATTATTATTGGTGGGATTGCTTTAGCCAGAGTACCAGTGACCACACCATTTTGGATTTTTTGTATCATTTCTGCCTGGACAGGTATTGGGTTAGGTATTACGATTACCTCAACAACAGTTAAAGCGCAAAGTAGTGTTGATGCTGATAGTATTGGGGTAGCTACGTCCTTTAATACGTTATGTAGAACTCTTGGACAAACGATTATGATTTCTATTTTTGGAGTGGTTTTAAATAATCATTACAATAAAGAAATTGCCGCTCAATCTGCACTAGGTTTAAAACGAGATATGATTGATCAACTTTCTGATCATGAATCATTTAGCCAATTAGCTGCAGATGTAGTAGAACCCTTAAGGAATATTTTGTACACGGGATTACACAATGTTTACTTTGTGGGAATTATTTTGTTAATAGTAGCTTTTATTTTTAACCAATTCCAAAAATCTGAACATTTATTAAAATAAAAAGCAAAGGTCTGCTCTAAGGAGCATTGACCTTTGCTTTTTTTTCGATTGCTAATAAAATAGGCGGCTGGTTTTTTTGATTGATAAATTGATAAGATAAAACATTAAAGTGAGATTGAGGAATCGTTTTTACAAATTCCATTACTTGGTTCTTTTCTTCGGGGCCACCTTGATGACCATAATAAACAACAATAATAATTCTACCTAGTGGTGTTAAGTGTTCCATTAAGGTTTCAATGGCTTGAATTGTTGTTGGTCCTTGCGTAATAATATTTTTATCGGCCTTTGGCAAATAGCCAAGATTGAAGATAGCTGCCTTTATTTTATCTTCCTTAGATATAACTGAAGAAACTGTTTCATGACCTTGTTGATATAGGCTGACTTGCTTATCTAACTGGGTATCTTTTAGTTTCATAAGAGTCGTTTCAATGGCTTGTGCTTGAATGTCGAAACCAATCACAGTCCCATCTGTCCCGACTAATTCAGCTAAGAATAGGGTGTCGAATCCGTTTCCGACAGTTGCATCAACAACAGTATCACCGGGTTTAATAATTTCTTTTAGAAGAGTGTGGCTGTATTTAACGGAGGGAATCAGCATATAGGTTCATCCTTTCGGCAGTTGTTAGACCCTTGACAGGTTTGGCGACGTGCTAACTCATCATCAATAGCATTCAATACTTCCCATTTTTTTAAGCTCCACATGGGTCCGATTAATGTCTCTCGTGGAGCATCGCCTGTTAGGCGGTGGATGACAATTTCTTTAGGAATCATTTCTAACTGATCACAGATGACAGTCACGTAATCATCTTTTTCCATCAACGTCAGATTACCGGAAACATAATCTCTAACCATCTTGGTATTTGTCATTAAGTGCATGAGATGCAGTTTAATTCCTTGAATATCAGAATCTTGAATTGTTCGTTTTAAATTTTCAATCATCATCTGAGTTGTTTCTCCTGGAAGACCGTTAATAAGGTGGGTACACACTCGAATATTATGAGCACGTAAGCTAGCAACACCATCCAAGTAAGTTTGATAATCATGGGCACGGTTAATTGTGTCGCTGGTTTCTTCATATGTCGTTTGAAGACCTAGCTCCACCCATAAATAGAACCGATCATTGAGTTCCTTTAAATACTCAACTACTTCAGGTGGAAGACAGTCTGGTCGAGTGCCGATTGAAATACCAACAACACCAGGTAAAGTTAGAACTTGTTCAAAACGTTCGCGAATTACTTCTACAGGAGCGTGTGTATTCGTAAAGTTTTGAAAATAAACGAGATATTTTGTCACTTCGGGCCATTTCTTATGCATGCGAGCGACTTCTCTTTCAAATTGATCAACAAGAGGTTCAGTTGGTGCTAAAATCATATCTCCTGAACCTGAAACACTACAAAAAGTACATCCCCCTTTGGCAACAGTACCATCACGATTTGGGCAATCGAATCCACCATCAATTGAGACTTTAAAAACTTTTTCGCCGAAATGATTTCTTAGTTCGTGATTCCAAGTGTGGTAACGTTTTTGTTCATTTCCAAAATAACCCAAACCTGTATCCATGTCTTCGCTCCTAATTTTGTTTATTTTTAAACCGCCAAATAAAACGTATTTTTGTGAAAATAGGTAGTGTAGCAATTAACCATGCACTCCCTAATAAATAGCCACCAATAATATCGGTTGGATAGTGAACGTTTAAATATATCCTGCTCCAACCAATCAGCAGGATTAAAATCACGAGAAGAGACTGAATGATTTTTTTAAATGAACTTGCACTCATAATCAACTGAATAACAATAATCAAACTTCCATAAAACAATATGCTTGCCATTGCGTGTCCGCTTGGGAAACTATAATGATCAGCAGGTACTAAATGTTCAGTCAGTGGTCGAGGACGGTGATATAGAAACTTGACTAGATAATTCCCTAAGCCAGAACCGATTGCTGTATTGAAAACAAGCCAAATGGCTTCGCTGTATCGTTTAAAAAGGATTAGTAAGATTGTGATTAGTAGTAGTAAAATTGAAATAGTCGCTACATTACCGAAAAATGTGATGGTTTTAAAAGTTTCCGTTTTAGTCTGTGTAATTGTTTGTTGTAAAAAATGAGCAACAGGTTGATCAAATGCAGTGAGGGTTTCTGGATAAAATTTAACGGTATAACCTAAAACCATGAAAGCAACTAAAATTAATGTGGCAAGTAAGTAAGTATTTGTTTTATTTTTAATCATTGTGTTAACTCCTTTGCATAGAAAAAACCATTTAGTTTAGACTAAATGGTTTTACTATTATATCATGATTTTTTAAGTAGAGTGAGGTTAATCGATATCATGCGCATCGTCTATATCATCGTGATCGTCAAAATCATCATCAAGAAAATCGCGATTATCAAAGAAAATACGGATATTACCAGTTTCGTTGATTAAATCAATTTTATTTTCTCCGTCACCAAACTTCAGGTCTTTGCTGTGTTTACCATCGATAAAAACATCGCCTGCTTTTGATTCGGCGTGAATAATAGTATTTTTAGGTTTATTGACATAGGTTAAGTTTGTTGTGCCATGTAGATTTTTGATTGTCGCTGGGAATGTTTTCCGATTTTGGTACCAATCGATTGATCCGTTGATGGTATCTAAGGTGATAGGTCCTTTAACAGCGTTTAAAGCGATGTCACCACTTTTAGTCGTTACTTTAAAATCAGCAGCAGAATCATCAACCTTTGGATTGCCGCTAGTTGTTGTCATAACAACAGTTTTAGCAGTTGATTCATCAACACTTAGGGCACCTGAGTCGCTAGTTAAATCAATAGAGTCTATAATAGTAGAGTCACTAATTGAAATCAGACCATGGTCTGATTTTCCTTTAACTGAATCAGCGGTAATATCTGAAAGTTCAATGCCACGTGAAGGTGCAACGGCAATAGTTTTAACGTTTAGCCCAAAGACATTCGTAAAGGTATCTTTTATGGTAGTCAATTTCAAATTATCAATTCCTTTTGGAACCAATAATTGGACATCGCTGTAGCCGCGGAAGAAATCAAAGGAAATGCCAGGTAATTTTTCCTGAGTTGATTGGTGTGTAATCGAAAGGGTTAAGTTTTCGTCATCTTCTTTAAATTCCCAGTCAACAGATTCGGTTCCATTAAACTCGTAATTTGTATGGATTAAGTGAAATTGATCATCTTGTGAAGGTCGTACAGTGAAGTTAGTTTGACCATCATATTGAATCGATACATTTTTTAGAGTATCAATAGATGTGACTTTATAGTCTTCATTAATTTCAGTAATAACTTCGTGCTGAACTTTTTTAAATAAAACAGCTGCTCCCACAGATCCAGATGTTAATAAGATTAATCCTAGGCTTAAGAAGACAATATATTTTTTTCTCATTAGCGCTCACCTCGCAATACGTTTAATGTCCAAGCGACATAGTGATATAAAAATTTAAGTGAATAGGTTGTCACTGGTATGGCAACCATTAGTCCTAAGAATCCAAGGCCACACAGTGCGATACTAATAAATAGTTGGAATAGTCCGGCTGCTCCACCGGTTAGAGCTAAAGCAATTAAACCCAGAATTGGGGCGAATAAACAAGTGATGACAAGTATCCATCCTGAGAACAATAAAGCTAGTCCTGCCAAGATTAACCAAATCATTAATAAAGCGTTAAATAGGATGATCCCAGCCACTTGGCAGAAGCGAATGAAGAATGAAGGTTTATTTCCTTCATTATACGCGGCATCATTATAGTTAGCGTCTAATTCTTCCCAGTCATTTGTATTAGTGAAATCAGCAGCAGGGTTAATATTGTGATCTAGTAAAATATCTTTAGCGATATCTCGTGGAGAACCTAGCTCTTTTGAAGCGTAAGGTTCTGTTAATCCATCAGCCAATAAGGCATCAAATTTGTCTTCGTATTCTTTCAAAATAGTTTCTTTATCTATTGGAGAAAGACCGCGTAACTGAATTTTTAATTCGGTTAAAAAATGTTCTTTATTCATTTGCGTACTCCTTATCTGTAGTTAGAAATTAAAATAGTTAAATTCCGTACTTTAAATATAACTGGTAAAAGTTAGCTGGACAATAGGTTAAACAACAAATCAGTCAAAAGTCTTAGAGAGCTCTAGGTAGAGGGAAGGACTAGCTTGCATGGCATAGTTTTCTTTGCTACAATTAGCATTGTAACTGAGATAAGGAGTAGTAAATAAAGAATCACTTTCAGAGAGCGTATGGTGCTGAGAATACGTAGTGAGGAATATTGAACTTACCTTTGAGTTAAGCTTTTTAGCCGGTGCACTCGTTATCGTGTTTATGAGGTAGCTGTATAAGCTATGAATATAGGTGGTACCACGTTAAGTAAATTCTAGCGTCCTATAAAAGTCTATTTGAGGACTTTTATAGGGTGCTTTTTTCATTAAATGAATGGAGGAAGAGTAAATGGCATACGAACATTTAAAGACAGAAAAGAAATGGCAAGAATTTTGGGCGGCGAATAAAACGTTTAAAACAACAGAAGATGCAAATAAGGAATGTTTCTATGCGTTAGACATGTTCCCGTATCCATCAGGACAAGGGCTCCACGTAGGACATCCGGAGGGTTATACAGCAACAGATATTTTGTCACGTATGAAACGTAGCCAAGGTTATAATGTTTTACACCCGATGGGATGGGATGCATTTGGCTTACCTGCTGAACAATATGCTTTAGATACAGGGAACGACCCTGCTATCTTTACTCAGCAAAATATCGAAGTTTTTCGTAAACAAATTGATTCATTAGGTTTCAGTTATGATTGGGAACGTGAAATTAATACGACAGATCCGAGCTACTACAAGTGGACACAATGGATCTTTACTAAATTATTTGAAAAAGGCTTAGCCTATGAAGCGGAAATTCCAGTTAACTGGTGTCCCGCATTAGGTACAGTACTGGCCAATGAAGAAGTTATTGATGGTTTATCTGAACGTGGAGGTCACCCAGTTTATCGCGTACCTATGAAACAGTGGATGTTGAAAATTACAGCATATGCAGATCGTTTGATTGATGACTTGGAAGAAGTAGACTGGCCTGAAAATATCAAAGATATGCAACGTCATTGGATTGGACGTTCGGAAGGGGCTAATGTTACTTTTGAAATTAAAGATACAGATAAGTCTTTCCAAGTCTTCACAACAAGACCAGATACGTTATTTGGCGCTACTTATGCAGTGCTTGCTCCTGAGTTAGAACTGGTTAAAGAAATTACCACACCTGAACAAATGGCTGCTGTTTCAGCTTATATTGATGAAGCATCTAAAAAGTCAGAATTAGCTCGTACAGATCTTGCGAAAGAAAAAACTGGTGTATTTACAGGTGCTTACGCTATTAATCCAGCTAATGGAAAAGAGATGCCAATTTGGATTGCTGATTATGTACTATCTACATACGGTACAGGTGCAATCATGGCAGTGCCTGCTCACGATCCGCGTGATTATGACTTTGCGAAAGAATTTGATTTGCAAATTGTACCTGTTGTTGCCGGTGGTAACGTTGCAGAGGAAGCCTACGAAGGCGACGGCGAACATATTAATTCTGAGTTCTTGAATGGGATGGATAAACCAACAGCGATTTCTGAGATGTTAACATGGCTAGAAACAAAAGGCTGTGGTAAGAAAGAGATTAGTTTCCGCCTACGTGACTGGTTATTCTCACGTCAACGTTATTGGGGAGAACCTATTCCAGTTATTCACTGGGAAGATGGCACAACAACTACTGTACCGGAGTCTGAATTACCATTAGTTCTGCCTGTAACGACAGATATCAAACCAAGTGGAACTGGTGAATCACCATTAGCCAATATTGATGAGTGGGTAAATGTTGTTGATCCAGATACTGGACTTAAAGGACGTCGTGAAACAAATACAATGCCGCAATGGGCAGGTAGTTCATGGTATTACTTAAGATACATTGATCCGAATAATACAGAGATGTTAGCAGATCCTGAAAAACTTAACCAATGGTTACCAGTTGATATGTATATCGGGGGAGCAGAACATGCTGTTCTTCACTTATTGTATGCACGTTTCTGGCATAAGTTCTTATATGATTTAGGTGTAGTGCCGACAAAAGAACCATTCCAAAAATTATATAATCAAGGAATGATCTTAGGAAGTAATAATGAAAAAATGTCTAAATCAAAAGGAAATGTAGTTAATCCGGATGATGTGGTAGCTAAATATGGAGCAGATACATTACGTTTATATGAAATGTTTATGGGTCCATTAGATGCTGCTATTGCTTGGAGTGAGAACGGTCTTGAAGGTAGTCGTAAATTCTTAGATCGCGTGTGGCGTTTAATAGTAACAGATGATAATCAATTAAGAGAGGCTGTTACTGATGGAGAAAATCCAGAATTAGCTAAGGTTTACCACCAAACAGTTAAGAAAGTTACGGAAGATTATGAAAACTTACGCTTTAATACAGCCATTTCACAGTTAATGGTATTCGTAAATGAAGCGAATAAACAAGAAATGTTACCTAAAGAACTTATTTCAGGATTTGTTCAATTATTAGCGCCGATTGCACCGCATATGGGTGAAGAATTATGGGCTATTTTAGGAAATTCAGTAAGTTTAACTTATGCAGAGTGGCCGACGTTTGATGAATCTTTCCTAGTAGAAGATGAAATTGAAATTGTCGTTCAAATCAACGGTAAAGTTCGTGCGAAATTAACGATCCCCCGTGACTTGCCAAAAGAAGAACTTGAAAAAATGGCAATGGCAGATGAACAAGTTTCTGAGCAATTAACTGACAAAACGGTTCGTAAAGTTGTTGCAATTCCGAATAAATTAGTTAATATCGTTGCAAATTAGATAAAAAACAAAAAAATAAAAGAGACTAAATCCTTTGTTTATAAGGTGTTTAGCTCTTTTTTTTGGTTCTAGAAATCAAAAGATTGTTCATAGCTTAACTATTTTCAATTTATTTGGTAAAATAGGAGAAAAGACTTGGAAGAAAGTTGGAACAGAGATAATGGGAATTACCAAAAAGAAAGCAACAGCTACTCATGAGCTAGATGCTAAACAAAAAATGGTTCGCGGATCACTTTGGATGACCGTGGGGAGTGTTGTATCGAGGTTGATGGGTGCTATTTATATTATTCCTTGGTACGCTTGGATGGGCGATCATGCTAAAGTAGCCAATAACTTATTTACAAAAGGCTACAATATTTATGCCTTATTCTTAATGATCGCTACAGCTGGGATCCCCGGAGCGATTGCCAAGCAAATCTCACACTATAATTCTTTAAACGAATATGGGCTGAGTAAAAAACTATTTAAAAAATCAATGGTTGTAATGATGGGGCTAGGAATTGCTTTCGCGGCTATCATGTACTTTGCCGCACCGATTTTAGCAGCAGGAGAAGCTGATTTAATTCCGACTATGAGAGCTTTAAGTTTTGGTTTGTTAATCTTCCCTTGTATGAGTGTTATTAGAGGGTTTTTCCAAGGTTACCATGATATGATGCCATCTGCTATTTCTCAAATGGCGGAACAATTTGCTCGTGTTTTCTACATGTTATTAGCGACATTTATTATTATGAAAGTTGGACAGGGTGATTATGTAGCGGCGGTAACACAATCAACGTTTGCTGCGTTCATCGGTATGATCGCTGCTATGGCAGCGCTGGGGTACTATTATTTCAAAGGTTCTGCTCGCATGAAGATGCTAGAAGAGAATAGTAGCAACCAATTAACAATTTCTACATCAGAGTTATTAAAAAATATGATGATTGAGGCAATGCCGTTCATCATTATTGGGTCAGCGATTACGATTGTTAAGATATTTGACCAATACACATTTGAAAAAGCGATGGGACATTTAACAAATTATACGGGGACACAAATCAAAGAGCTATTTTCTGTCTTTAGTGCAAACCCAGATAAATTGACGATGATTACAATTTCTATTGCTACGTCGTTAGCGGTAACAAGTTTACCTTTGGTAACAGAAGCTTTTACATTGAAAGATAAAAAAGGGGTAGCACGCTTAATTAGTGATAACTTCCAGTTGTTTTTCTTTGTCATGATTCCTGCAACGTTAGGAATGATTATTTTAGCCTATCCATTAAATACACTATTCTATGAGCCGGATACACTAGGTTCTTCTGTCTTGGTTCAAGCATGTTACGTAGGAATTATTTTAGGTTTCTACATGTTGGTTTCTACAACGCTACAAGGGTTGTATGAAAATAAACAAGCGATGCTATTCTTGGCTATTGGTTTTGTTATTAAAGTTGTTTTACAATATCCATTTATTGCGGTGTTCCATGTTTATGGTCCGCTATTATCGACAGCTATTTGTTTCTTAGTTGCTTCATACTTAACAACGGCACATATTCAACGCATGACAGATTTTGATATTGTTCTGACAATGAAGCGTACGTTATTAATTTTAGGATTAAGCTTAATTATGACGTTGGTAGCCTTTTTAACAAGAAGCTTACTATACATTTTCTTATCACCAGATAGTAAAATTCAATCGTTAATTATTGTCTTGATTGTTGGATTAGTAGGTATGGTGGTTTATGGCTATATGGCTTTAAAGTTAAAATTAGCAGATCGTTTATTAGGTGATAAAGTTGCTGGATTACGCCGTAAGCTAAAAATTAAAGCGTTATAGATTAGTTAGAGAACATGCTATATAGTAGCTGTTCTCTTTCTTTTTGGAGGAGAAAGATGAGACTGGATAAATTCTTAAGTCATACAGGTTTTGGAAGTCGTAAAGAAGTAAAACCACTTCTGAAAAAAAGCGTGATAGTGGTTAACGGAAATGTTGTGAAAGATGGTAAATTTAATATTAATGAAGCTTCAGATGTCATAATGGTTAATGGCGAGATTGTAAAATATCAGAAATATTTTTATTATCTATTAAACAAACCAAAAGGAGTCATTTCTGCAACGGAGGACCGAAACCATAAAACAGTTTTAGATTTGTTAGATGCAGAAGATTTTCGCGCAGATTTATTTCCGGTTGGCAGGCTAGATAAAGATACAACTGGATTATTGTTAATTACTAATGATGGCGAGTTGAGTCATAATTTATTGTCACCTAAAAAACATGTTTCAAAAACATACCGAGCGACCATCTCAGGTATTGTTACAGAAGACGATGTTTTAACTTTTAAAAAAGGGGTCGTTATTTCTGGAGATGAATTATGTAAGCCAGCAAGTTTGAAAATTATTAATATTAATGAAGAAAAATCCGAGTCGACTATTGAAGTGACAATATCAGAAGGTAAGTATCATCAAGTGAAAAGGATGTTTGCTGCGGTTGGAAAAAGAGTGGTGGCACTGCATCGACTTTCGATGGGGGAAATGATTTTGCCGAGAGATTTAGATGAAGGACACTATATAGAATTAACAGAGAAGGAATTTGTTTTTTAAGCCATACATTTCGTATGGCTTTTATACTTGCGAGGTATAAAATGATAAAATAATGATGATTTTTGAAAAATAAAAGGATTTCAATCTAATCTTCATAAGATAGGGGACATCTTCAAAACGTTGTTTTACCAACATTTGTGTCTGATCGATAATAAAAAGATTGCATTTAAATGAGGTATAAATTAAAATACAGAAAGAACGCTAAGCAAAAATAATTTTACTATAGCTTTTGTGTTCGGTAAGCTCTACAATAAGGATACACCTGATATGAAAGCGTTATCAAAATGCGTTCTTTCAGGAAAAGAAGCAAATTAAAAGGAGGATTTACATGTCAAAAGTTGTTCAAAGTAAAAAGTTATCAATGATGGCACTTATCATGATGATTTTTACATCAGTATTTGGTTTTACTAACGTAACAAGAGCATTCTACTTAATGGGGTATGCCTCAATTTTCTGGTACGTGCTTGCAGCTGCAACATTCTTCATCCCTTATGCTTTCATGATGGCTGAATTTGGTGCCGCGTTTAAAGAAGAAAAAGGTGGGATTTTCGCTTGGATGTCAAAATCTGTTGGTGAAAAATATGCCTTTGTCGGAACATTCATGTGGTATGCTTCATACGTAATTTGGATGGTAAACGTTGGTATTGGTATTTGGATTCCGTTATCAAGTTTAATCTTCGGTGAAGATAAAACACAATCTTGGAGTTTATTCGGATTAAACGGCGTTCAAACGTTAGGTATTTTAGCTATTATTTGGATTATCTTATTAACATTTATTGCTTCAAAAGGTTTAGATAAAATTTCTAAATTCACATCGTTAGCAGGTACTGCAGTACTATTAATTAACGTAGTAGTATTAACTTGTGGATTGATTATTCTTTTTGCTAATGGTCACATGGCTGAGCCAGTATCATTTAGCGCATTCTTTACATCTCCAAACCCAGATTATAAATCTATGATTCAAATTTTAAGTTTCTTAGTATTCGCAATCTTTGCTTACGGTGGTATTGAAGCCGTTGGTGGATTAGTAAATGAAACTGAAAATCCAGAGAAAAACTTCCCTAAAGGGTTAACTATGGCTGCGATTGTTATTTCAATCGGTTATGCAGTAGGTATCTTCATTACAGGTGCATTCATTAACTGGGAAACTTTCGTAGATGGTGCTGCCGCTGCTGGCAAGCAAATCACGTTAGGTAACGTAGCATATGAAATGTTAAATACAATGGGTGTTGAATTAGGTAAAGCGTTAAGCTTATCTGAATCTGCTCAAATCAGTTTAGGTCACTTCACTACTCGTTACATGGGACTTTCAATGTTTATGGCCCTTTCAGGAGCGTTCTTCACATTGATCTTCTCTCCATTAAAACAATTAATTGAAGGTACGCCAAAAGAAATCTGGCCTGCTAAATTCTCTAAAATTGAGAATGGTATGCCTGTAAATGCTATGAAAGTTCAAGCAGTTATTGTTATTGCGATTATCGCTCTAGTATCATTCGGTGGCGATTCAGCAAAAGCATTCTTCGAAATTTTAACAGGTATGACTAACGTTGCAATGACATTACCATACATGTTCTTAGCTTTCGCATTCTTGAAATTCAAACAAAATAAAGATATTGAAAAACCTTACTTAGCTTATAAAAAACCTGCTGTTACAACTATTGCAGTAGCACTAGTATTGTTCATGGTTGGTTTCGCTAACTTATTCAATATCATTCAACCAACAATCGATGGAAACCCAATGCAAACAATCTGGCAAATTGCTGGACCAATTTTCTTCACGATCGTAGCTTTAGTTTTATATGGTCGTTATGAAAAAAATCACAAAAACAAAGCTTAATTAGTCAATAATAGAAGGGAATCGTGATGTAGATGTCAACGTTTGATGAAAATTTAAAAAAATATGCAGAACTAATTGTTGAAAATGGTGTTAACGTAATGGAGCATCACACTGTTGTTTTACAAATTTCAGTTAATCAAGCTCAATTAGCTCGTTTAATTGTTGAAGCAGCTTATGCAAAGGGTGCTGATCAAGTAATTGTAAAATGGAATGATGATGAAATCTTGCGTGAAACTGTTAAAAACACACCGAAAGATGTGTTAGCAAAGGTTCCTGCTTATGTGGTTGATGAAACTCATGACTGGTTAGACAAAGGTGCCAGCCGTATTAGTGTCATTTCTGCTAACCCAGATGCTCTTGGTGGTCTAGATCCTGAACATGTTGCTGCTTACCAAAGTTACGATGCAGGTGCATTAGCTGACTTGCGTAAAGCTAGCCAAGCTAACAAAATTAGCTGGACAGTCGTTGCAGCATCAGAAGGCCCTTGGGCCGCTAAAGTATTCCCAGAATTAGCGACAGAAGAAGAACAAGTTGCCGCACTTTGGGACCAAATCTTCAAAACAACACGTGTTTATGCAGATGATCCAGTAGTTGCTTGGAAAGAGCACAAAGAAACATTAGGAACAAAAGCTGACATGTTGAATAAAGAACAATTTGATGCCTTACATTACACTGCTCCAGGAACTGACTTAACAATTGGTTTACCAAAAGGTCACATCTGGGTAAGTGCTGGTAGTGAAAATGCACGTGGTGAAATTTTCACAGCGAACATGCCAACTGAAGAAGTCTTTACAGCTCCAGATTGTCGTCGTGCTGATGGATATGTATCAAGTACTAAACCATTAAGCTATGGTGGTAACATCATTGAAGGCATGAAATGGACATTTAAAGATGGTGAAGTTGTAGATGTAACTGCTGAAAAAGGCGAAGAAGTAATCAAATCATTAGTTGCTTCTGATGCTGGTTCAAAACGTTTGGGTGAGGTTGCTTTAGTAAGTGATCCTTCTCCAATTTCACAATCAGGTATCGTATTCTTTAACACATTATTTGATGAAAATGCATCAAATCACTTAGCAGTTGGGGCAGCATATGCTCACAACTTACAAGGTGGTACAACAATGTCAGAAGACGAATTAATTGCTAACGGGATTAACCGTAGTCAAAAACACGTTGACTTCATGATCGGTTCAGCTGAAATGAACGTTGATGGTATTCGTGAAGATGGGACAGTTGTGCCAATCTTCCGTAATGGTGATTGGGCTTAATCGTTAAAATTGAAACAACCTCTCTGTGACTGAAAAGTCTAAAGAGGTTGTTTTTTTATAAGCTATTCTGTAATTCTAGTAGTATAATAGAAGTATAAATAGGAAATGGAGTGACTGTTATGACAATTGATTGGCGTAAAGAAGTAGAGTCTAGAAAAGAAGATTTATTTAAAGATTTATTTGATTTGTTAAGCGTACCTAGTGTTCGTGAAGATGATAAAGCAACGACTGATGCTCCAGTTGGTCCTGGTCCCAAAGCTGCCTTACTTAAGTTTTTGGAAATTGGAGAACGAGATGGTTTTGAAAGTAAAAACATTGAAAATATAGCTGGTCATTTAGAGTATGGTCAAGGTAATGAGTTGATGGGGATTTTTGGTCACGTGGATGTGGTTCCGGTGGGAACTGGTTGGGAAACGGATCCATTTAAACCAGAAATTCGTGATGGTAAAATCTATGCACGTGGTGCAAGTGATGATAAAGGCCCTTCAATGGGTGCTTATTATGCGCTGAAAATAATTAAAGAATTAGGGTTGCCTATTTCTAAACGCGTACGCTTCATTATTGGTACAGATGAAGAAAGTGGTTGGAAGTGTATGACTCGCTATATGGAAGTAGAAGAAAAGCCTGATTTTGGTTTTGCACCGGATGCTGAGTTCCCAATCATTAATGGTGAAAAAGGGAATACATCTATTAATCTGAAGTTTTCTGGAACAAATGGCGGGGATTACCATTTGGAAAGTTTTAATTCGGGTTTCCGTGTTAATATGGTGCCAGAATCAGCGACAGCGGTTATTAGGTTTGCTGAAGATGTGGAGGCTGCAGAACTTGAAGCACAGTTTGCGGTATTTGCAGAAGCGAATCCAATTACTGGGTCTGTTGAAATTGATGGTAGAACAGCTACCGTCATTGTTAAAGGTAAATCTGCCCACGGTGCTAGTCCGGCATCAGGTATTAATGGCGGAACATATTTAGCAGCGTTCTTGGACCAGTTTGATTTTGGAGAGGGAGCTAAAGCATATTTAACAGCTATTACAACTTTAATTCATGAAGATACAACAGGGGCTAACTTAGGAATTAAGCATGTTGATGATATTATGGGAGAAACAACAGCTAATGCTGGTTTGTTTGAGTTTAAGGCTGGTAAAAAAGTTAATACCGTGACGGTTAATATTCGTTATCCGAAAGGAACATCAGCTGCAACGATGGCGGCAGCGATAAGTGGCTTAGTTGAACCGTTAAATGGTTCGACAGAAATTATTTCTGAGCGTCAACCTCATTATGTTTCAGAAGATGATGAAATGGTTAAGACATTACTAGCTGTATATGAAGAGCACACTGGATTAAAAGGCCACGGCCAAGTTATTGGTGGTGGAACGTTTGGTCAACTATTAGAACGAGGAGTTGCTTATGGAGCAATGTTCCCTAATAGTGTGGATACAATGCATCAAGCTAACGAATTTATGTCAGTTGATGATTTGATCAATGCGACAGTTATCTATGCAGATGCCATCTATCGTTTAATCAAATAAAAAAGACACCCATGGGGTGTCTTTTTTATTTTGTTTCTGCTGTTGTTTTTCGTAAGTCTTCAATTTCAACGACTTTATATTTTTTACGTTCCACTTTATTAACGATATTTTTAAGAATTTCATCTGAGGTTTCAGCGGGTAAAGTGAATAACATCCGCCGTGAATAGCCTTCTTCCGTTGCGTCTAAAGTAATACAGCTTGTGATTTGAGATAGCTTCGAAATGATTTTTGAGACAGCGGCCAAGTCACCTTGGTGACCATCTGAGGCGACGGTTAAAACGTAACGTCCTTCAGAAACGTTCCAAGATTGAGCAAGGATGTTTAACAATTTACTGTGGGTTAAAATACCGTAAAAGTTTTGTTTTTCATCAAGAACAGCGATGTAAGGAAGTTCTTTGATTGAAAAGAAAATTTTGAAGAATGAAGAATTGATACTGATGAACTTTGTTGCATTTTTAATTAAGTGCGTGACAGGTAATGACATGTCACCGCCTTCTGATTTGTGGCGGTAGATATGCATTTTGTAAATATTACCGCGAAAAATATTTTCGGTACCATCAAGAACAGGCACGCAACGGTAGCCAGAATCTTCTAAAATAAGTAATGCATCAGCAAGTGAACAAGTTTCGCCGACAGTTGTTAAGTCGGACTTTGTAATACAGACTTGTTTGATTAGCATACGAGGTCCTTCTTTCTGAGTTTCTTGTTATGATTATCTTAACATAAACTCATAAAAATCCAAAGAGAAACCATTGATTTCTAAGGATAAAGCACTGATTTAAACCGGGCTTAGATTGACAGCTTAATTATTTGATGGTAATGTAAAATTATAAACTTTGAACAGGATGGGGGAACTGAATATGGCTGTAAGAAAAACATCATTAGCTTGTTCTGCCTGTGGATCAAGAAATTATTCTAAGTCTGTTAATGACGGGCAAAGAACTGAACGTTTAGAAATTAAAAAATTCTGTAAGTATTGTCAAGGGCATACTTTACACAGAGAAACAAAGTAGGGGGTATCGTATGTTTAAATTTATTAAAAGTGTTCGTGATGAAATGAAAAATGTGACTTGGCCAACGGGCAAGCGTTTAAGAAAAGATGTTAGCATTGTCATTCAAACAACAGTGTTATTCGCTATTTTCTTTGGTGTCGTAGATTTGGGTATTCAATTTATTATTGGACTATTTGTGTAGTGGTCACCTGTAAGGGTGGCTCTTTTTATTTTTAAAAGACTGGCGAAATAAAATAGAGAATGCTATACTAATGTTGAGAGAAAGCTTCGGGGAAAACTGGGGTTTTTTTATTTTACAGGAAAGTAGGCTGCTAGAAATGGAAACTTTTGAAAGACAGTGGTTTGTATTACACACGTATTCTGGCTATGAAAATAAAGTAAAAGAAAATATTGAGTCTCGTGCACAAAGCATGGGCATGGAAGATTTTATTTTCCGTGTAGTATCTCCAGAAGAAGAAGAGCGTGAAGTGAAAAATGGTAAGGAGAAAGTAACCGTTAATAAAACTTTCCCTGGCTATGTTTTAGTTGAAATGGTGATGACCGATGATTCTTGGTATGTGGTTCGTAACACACCTGGAGTAACAGGGTTTGTTGGATCCCATGGTGCTGGAAGTAAACCATCCCCTCTATTAAAAGAAGAAATCGAATTAATCTTACGTAAACTTGGATTAAGCACACGTCATAAAGAGCTTGATATTGAGTTGGGAGAAGTAATCAAGATTATTGATGGAGCCTTTGCAGGTTTAGTTGGTGAGATTACTGAGATTGACCATGAGCGTCAACAATTGAAAGTTAACATTGATATGTTCGGTCGTGAAACAGCTACTGAATTAGACTTTGAACAAATTGATAAACTATAATTTAAAAATAAAAAAGCTATCTCATTTGAGATAGCTTTTTGCTTTATCCAAAAATTTCTTTTGCCAAACGTCGACCAGTAGGTGTGTCAGCCAGACCACCCTCAGCAGTTTCTTTGAAGGCGCTAGGCATTTGTTCACCGACTTTACCCATTGCAATGACTACTTCATCTGGTGGGATAACACTTGTAATGCCAGCTAAGGCCATGTCAGCTGTGATATAAGCTTGAGAAGCGCCTAGTGCATTACGTTTAACGCAGGGCACTTCAACCAACCCAGCAACAGGATCACAAATTAATCCCATCATATTTTTTAATCCAATAGCAATTGCTTGGGCTGATTGCTCAGGGGTACCGCCATTGACAGCAACAAGAGCCGCCGCAGCCATAGCACTTGCAGAACCGACTTCGGCTTGACAGCCGCCAGCCGCACCACTGATTGAAGCGTTGTTAGCGATGACTAAGCCGAATGCACCAGCAGTAAACAAGAAATCAGTTTGTTGTTCATCTGTCAGATTTAAGTCTTCAACGGCAGCTCCTAATACTCCGGCAGCAACTCCTGCACTACCAGCAGTAGGGTTGGCACAGATTAGACCCATCTCGGCATTCACTTCGTTAACCGCGACAGCATTACGAACAGCTTTTAAGACAGATTCGCCACTTAAGAATTTTCCGCTTTCAAGATAAGCGTTCATCTTAGGTGCGTCTCCACCAGTTAAACCAGTTACTGATTTAACGCCAGCGGTTCCGCGTTGAATTGATTTCATCATCACGTCACGATTTTTTTGCATGTGTTTAATAATATCTTCGCGACTTGCTTTAGAAACTTCCATTTCTAATTGGATCATTGCTTCAGCAACGCTCCCTTTTTCGTTAGCAAGTGCGACTAATTCTTCAATAGTCTTGAACATGAGCGATTCCTCCAGTTGGTTAGTTTAAGAATGTGATGGCGTTGACAAACGGAAGTACTGTTAATTTATCAGTAGCTTTTCCTGCGGTGGGTTGATCCACTTCCACAACGCTTAGTAGTTCTGCTGTATTTTGAGATTCACTAGTACGAGACACGGCAACTTTAATGCCGTCTTGTGCAAGTGTATCCATAATAGTTTTGTTAAAAGTCGAGTCAGCTTGGTGTTTAATGACGAATGTTGGAACTCCGGCACTAATAGTTACAGGGTAGCCATTAACATCTGTAATTTCAATATTACCACCACCGATTGAAATGCCGGTCATAACTTCTTTATGGTCACCTTTATTTAATCGCATAACAACAGTATTTGGATGGTCTGCTGGTTCATCTTTAGGGATAAATGCGATTTCAATCCCAGCATCATGAGCAAGTTTCAATGACCCTGCTAGGCGTTCATCGTCGGGAGCCATATTTAATAAACCACCAACTAAAGCAATGTCGGTGCCGTGTCCTCGATATGTTTTGGCAAATGATTCATATAATAGAATATCAACGGAATCTGGTTGTTCACCAAAAAGTTCACGCATAATCTTGCCTATCCGGGCTGCGCCGGCAGTGTGAGAACTGCTTGGGCCAATCATAACTGGTCCGATAATATCAAAAACACTTCTGAATTGTCCTGCTGACATAATAAAAAACTCCTTTTATCTATAGTAATGATTTATGTTTGATTATATGTCTATCTTAACATATTGTGTGTGATTTAATAATTGGATAGCTCTTTAAGAATTCTAAGAGTTTGAGGTGAAAGAATGCTTAGAAGGCAAGTGATTTTTAATTTTAAAGAGTAGTAAGATAGACGCTTTTTATTTGAATAAAGACTTGATATCCCTAAGTTAATCTTATATAATAGTCTAGTGCGCGGAAACGCGTAATCTTTTGTTGAACAAAAGAGGGTGGGAGGAGAAATCTCAATCTCCATTAAACCACATCACGGACTCAAGGAGGTATGTCACGTGGCAAAAAAAGTAGAAAATATCGTTAAATTGCAAATCCCTGCAGGTAAAGCAACACCAGCACCGCCAGTAGGTCCTGCGTTAGGTCAAGCAGGTATTAACATCATGGGATTCACTAAAGAATTCAATGCTCGTACAGCAGATCAAGCAGGTTTAATTATTCCTGTAGTTATCTCAGTATACGAAGACCGTTCATTCACATTTATTACAAAAACACCACCAGCTGCAGTATTACTTAAAAAAGCTGCCGGTATTGAAAAAGGTTCAGGCGAGCCAAACAAAACTAAAGTTGCATCAGTATCAAGCGACCAAGTTAAAGAAATCGCTACTCTAAAAATGGAGGACCTAAACGCAGCTGACACTGAATCAGCAATGCGCATGGTTGAAGGTACTGCAAGAAGCATGGGGATTACATTAGATTACTAATCATTTTGATTATTAACGCTAACTGTAACCACCGGAAGTAGCTTCTCAGTCGATTTGTATTGAAAGATATAGATTCGTGGGAGGTTCTACCGTTATAACCACACTCAAGGAGGAACATTTAAAATGGCTAAAAAAAGTAAACAAATGCAAGAAGCATTGAAAAAAGTTGACACAACTAAAGTATATGATTTAAAAGAAGCTATCGCATTAGCTAAAGAAACAAACACAGCGAAATTCGACGCAACAGTTGAAGTTGCTTACCGTCTAAACGTTGACCCTAAGAAAGCGGATCAACAAATCCGTGGTGCCGTTGTATTACCAAACGGAACTGGTAAAACTCAAAAAGTTTTAGTATTCGCTAAAGGTGAAAAAGCTAAAGAAGCTGAAGCAGCAGGAGCTGACTACGTTGGTGATTCTGATATGGCTAACAAAATCCAACAAGGATGGTTCGATTTCGATGTTATCGTTGCGACACCTGACATGATGGGTGAAGTTGGTAAATTAGGTCGTGTCTTAGGACCTAAAGGTTTAATGCCTAACCCTAAAACTGGTACTGTAACTATGGACGTTACTAAAGCTGTTGAAGAAGTTAAAGCAGGTAAAGTAACTTACCGTGTTGATAAAGCTGGAAACATCCACGTACCAATTGGTAAAGTGTCATTTGATGATGCTAAATTAGTTGAAAACTTCCAAACTATTCATGATATGATTGTTAAAGCTAAACCAGCTGCAACTAAAGGTACATACATGAAGAACTTAGTAGTAACAACTACATTTGGACCTGGTGTTAAAATCGATACAGCATCTATCTAATTAGTTGCGAAATAGCCTTGACCTAGTTGCTTTTCCTATGGTAAAGTTACTAGGTTAAGTCTTATAATTTTATATGACGTACCGAAGACAGTAGGTGGCATTGCCTTAATTTCCTACCGAGGACAATATTGATTAGTCAATAGTCCCTCTATGTCCAAGGTGGCATGGAGTTTTTTTGTACCTTCGGGTAAGAAGGCTCCACCATCAAAAACTCAGGAGGTGAAATTAAAATGAGCGAAGCAATTATTGCTAAAAAAGCGCAACTTGTTGAAGAAGTTTCTGCTAAATTCAAAGAGGCAGCTTCAGTAATCGTAGTAGATTACCGTGGTTTAACCGTTGAAGAAGTAACAAACTTACGTAAACAATTACGTGATGCAAATGTTGAAATGAAAGTTATCAAAAACTCTATCTTATCTCGTGCAGCTGAAGCAGCTGGATTAGAAGGAATGGGTGAAGTTTTCACTGGACCTACTGCGGTTGCCTTCAGTAATGAAGACGTGGTTGCACCAGCGAAAATCATGAATGATTTCTCGAAAGATGCAGAAGCATTAGAAATTAAAGGCGGCGTTATCGAAGGTAGCGTATCTTCAGTTGAAGATATTAAAGCTTTGGCATCACTACCAAGTCGCGAAGGTATGCTTTCAATGCTACTTTCAGTACTACAAGCTCCTGTCCGCAACGTGGCGTACGCTATCAATGCTGTGGCAGAATCAAAAGAAGAAGAAGTTGCTTAATTGCAGCCTAGCTTTTTAACATGTAACACAAAAAAAACAAAAACTATAAAACCTATATGGAGGAATTTAAAATGGCATTAAACATTGAACAAATCGTTGCTGATTTAAAAGAATCAAGCATTTTAGAATTAAACGACTTAGTAAAAGCAATTGAAGAAGAATTTGGCGTATCTGCTGCTGCTCCTGTAGCTGCTGCTGGTGCTGCTGTAGCATCTGCTGAAGAGCAAACTGAATTCACTGTAGAATTAACTGCAGCTGGAGATCAAAAAGTTAAAGTTATCAAAGCAGTTCGTGAAGCAACTGGTCTTGGCTTAAAAGAAGCTAAAGCTGTAGTTGATGGCGCTCCTGCACCAGTTAAAGAAGGCGTTGATAAAGCAGAAGCTGAAGCACTTAAAGCTGCTTTAGAAGAAGTTGGCGCTACAATCACTCTTAAATAATTTTTATTTAAAAAGTTTGAAACCTATCTCCTTGTGAGATAGGTTTTTTTGTTGTGGCATTAGTTCTTTTCGATTGTGCTCATTTGTGAAAGTGGTACAATAATATTAATAAAACTTTTTAATCTGATTAAACAGATGGAAATGGAGCTTGTAAGAAATGACGAAATACACTGATGATAGCTTGACGTTACATACAGACTTGTACCAAATAAATATGATGAAAACCTACTGGGAATTAGGGCGTGCTGAACGTCACTCGGTATTTGAATGTTATTTTAGAAAGTTACCATTCAATAACGGCTACGCTGTTTTTGCAGGCTTGGAACGTTTAATTGAATACTTTGAACAATTAACATTTACAGACTCAGATATTGCTTACTTACGTGAAGTTGAAGAATATCCAGAAGAGTTTCTAACCTATTTAAAAAACTTTAAATTCGACTGTACAGTTCGTGCGGTTGCTGAAGGTGAATTAGTTTTTCATAATGAGCCATTAGTCCAAGTTGAAGGGCCTTTGGCACAATGTCAATTAGTAGAAACAGCTATTTTAAATATTGTGAATTTCCAAACCTTGATTGCAACAAAAGCTGCCCGCATTAAATCAGTTGTTGGAGATGAATTATTAATGGAGTTTGGTTCTCGCCGAGCACAAGAACTAGATGCAGCTTTTTGGGGAACGCGTGCGGCTTATATTGGTGGGTGTGATGCAACTAGTAATGTCCGAGCTGGCAAGGTTTTTGGTATCCCTACAAGCGGGACACACGCTCACTCATTAGTACAATCTTATCGTGATGATTACCAAGCGTTCAAAGCGTATGCTGAAACACACAAAGACTGTGTCTTTTTAGTAGATACATATGATACGTTGAAATCTGGTGTGCCAAATGCCATCAAAATTGCTGATGAAATGGGAGATAAAATCAATTTCAAAGGTGTTCGATTAGATAGTGGCGACATGGCATATATTTCTAAAAAAGTTCGTAAACAACTAGATGAAGCAGGCTATCCAGACGCAAAAATATACGCATCAAATGATTTAGATGAAGACACAATTTTGAACTTGAAAATGCAACACGCCAAAATTGATGTGTGGGGTGTTGGAACTAAGTTAATCACAGCGTATGATCAACCAGCATTAGGAGCTGTATATAAATTGGTGTCTATTGAAGATGACAATGGTCAAATGGTCGACACGATCAAGTTATCAGGAAATGCAGAAAAAGTTTCGACACCTGGTAAAAAACAAATTTGGAGAATCACTCAAAAAGAGAATGGTAAATCAGAAGGGGATTACATTTCTTTATGGGAAGAGGATCCTCGTGAATTAGATGAACTCTATATGTTCCACCCAGTTCATACTTATATTAATAAAACGGTGACTAACTTTATTGCGCGTCCATTGTTAATGGATATTTATACAGATGGTAAATTAATATATAAACAACCAACTTTAGCTGAAATTAAAAAGACAGCGATTGCCAATTATGATAGCCTTTGGGAGGAATACAAACGTGTTCTTAACCCGCAATTGTATCCAGTTGATTTATCTCAAGCAGCATATGATCAAAAAATGGCATGCATTGCTGAAGTCCGTAATAAAGTAAAAGATTTGTAAAAATAAATTTGTGAGGTGTCATTATGTCTATGCAAAAAGAAATCAGTCAGGTGCTAGGTGTTAAAGCAACGATCGATGCTGGAGCTGAAATTCGAGAACGTATTGACTTTTTAAAAGAATATTTATTGTCCTATCCATTTCTAAAAACGTTAGTGTTGGGCATCAGCGGTGGACAAGATTCGACTTTGGCCGGCCGATTAGCTCAACTTGCTATGACAGAATTGCGCGATGAGACAGGAGATAATGCTTACCAGTTTATCGCTATTCGCTTGCCGTATGGAGAGCAAGCAGATGAATCAGACGCTCAAAAAGCACTGGCATTTATTGAGCCAGATCAATCTCTTACAGTAAATATTAAAGAAGCGGTTATGGGAACGATGTCTGAGTTAGCCGAAGCAGGACAAACTATTTCTGATTTTAATAAAGGAAACATAAAAGCCCGTCAAAGGATGATCGTCCAATATGCAGTCGCTGGTCATAATAGTGGTGCTGTTATCGGGACTGATCATGCTGCTGAAAGTGTGACTGGTTTCTTTACCAAATTTGGTGATGGCGGGGCAGATATTTTGCCGTTAGCCGGCCTAACAAAAGGACAAGGTAAAGAGTTGTTGAAGGAATTAGGAGCTGACAAGTCCCTATACGAAAAAGTTCCAACGGCTGATTTAGAAGAAAACAAACCAATGATTGCTGATGAAGTTGCGTTAGGTGTAACGTACCTTGAAATTGATGCTTATTTAGAAGGCCGTGAGATTTCTGAAGAAGCAGCGAAAACGATTGAGGGTTGGTATGCCAAAACAGCTCACAAGCGTCACTTGCCGATTACACCAACGGATACTTTTTGGAAAAAATAAAGTAGGCTAGAAACTATTGTCTGTGGATGATGGTTTCTTTTCCTATTTAAGTTAAAGGAGTTAAGTATGGCGTTTATAAAAAAAGATAATCAACATTTTTATAATCCAATTCGTAAAGCAATTTTAAATCATGGCATGATTGAACCAGGTGATAAAGTAGCTATTGGGATGAGTGGTGGAAAAGATAGCACCTCGCTACTTTATTTTTTAGACCGAATTCGACGAGAAAAACGTCTTGGCTTTGATTTTGATATAGTTCCTATTAGTTTAGATATGGCAATGGGAATGGATATTTCGCCCATGGAAAAGTTTGTTGAAGAATTAGGATATCAACTAGAAGTGGTTCCTACGAATATTGCTACAATCGTTTTTGATATTAGAGAGGAAAAATCGCCGTGTGCCCTATGTGCTAATTTGAGAAGAGGGATTTTGAATAAGGCGGCAAAAGACTTAGGCTGCAATAAATTGGCATTAGGTCACCATTTAGATGATGCGATTGAAACCTATTTTATGAACTTTTTGTTTCATGGGAAGATGGCAAGTTTTGAACCACGTACGTATCTAAGTCGTGCGGATATTACGATGATTCGTCCACTGTTGTATTTGGAAGAAAAAGAAATTATTCGTTTGGTCAATCGTGAAGAATTGCCGATTATTTTCAACCCATGCCCAGTTGATAAAAAAACAAAGCGCGAAGAAGTGAAGCGCTTTGTATCCAGAATTTCAGAAACTTATCCGGATGTCCGACAAAAATTTGTTAAAGGGATGGAACAAGGGACAGCTAATGATTTTTGGACACCATTTATGGTGGAGCAAGATAATTAAATAAGTTATTAATGTTCAGTAAAGACAAAATATTGCATGTTTTCTGAAAATTGTTTATACTTATGGTGACATATCCATAAGGGAGTAACTGGCGGCATTGCCGTGACAACATCACCATCACTGAAAACAATATTTTCTGGTGTTGTCTTAATTAGTGAGACTTGTGTGTGCTTCTTTAGCATACATGAGTCTCTTTTTATTTGCTTGTGGATTGGACGATTACTAGGGGGAAGAAAAATGGCAGAAGAAAAGAAAGTTCAATCAAATGAATCATTCTATAACAAAAAAATTGCAGATGTCTTTAGAGTAGTGCACGCATCCGAAGAAGGACTGACTTCTGAGCAAGCTAAAAAACGCTTGTACGAATATGGCTACAATGAACTAGATGCAGGAAAAAAGAAATCTTTATTTTCAAAATTTTTAGACCAATTTAAAGACTTCATGATTATGGTTTTAATTGCAGCAGCTTTAATTTCTTTCTTCACTGGAGATAAAGTAGAGGCGATTATGATTTTAGTCGTGATTGTCATTATGGCAATTTTCGGCGTGGTTCAAGAAGCGAAGGCTGAACAGGCAATCGAAGCACTGAAAAGCATGTCGACACCGAACGCAAACGCATTACGTGATGGACACATTAACTCTATTAAGAGTACAGAGTTAGTGCCAGGTGATATCGTCGCTTTAGAAGCGGGAGATGTGATTCCGGCAGATTTACGTTTGTTTGAATCGAACTCTTTAAAAATTGAAGAAGCAGCTTTAACGGGTGAATCAGTTCCTTCAGAAAAAGAAGCCGTAGCTTTAGAAGGTGACGATGTGCCAATTGGCGATCGTATCAACATGGCTTATATGAATAGTAATGTAACTTATGGTCGTGGGACAGGTGTTGTTGTGGGCACAGGTATGCACACTGAAGTTGGTAAAATTGCCAGCATGTTAGCACAAGCCGATGAAACAGACACGCCGTTAAAACAAAACTTAAACTCATTAGGAAAAACCCTGACAGTTGCTATCCTAGCAATCTGTGTCATCATGTTTGGTGTGGGAATGATGAAAGGTGATCATACATGGGTTGAGTTATTATTAACATCAGTTTCACTTGCTGTAGCAGCAATTCCTGAAGGTTTGCCAGCAATTGTCACAATTGTCCTAGCCTTAGGTACACAAAAAATGGCTAAAAGAAATGCCTTAGTTCGTAAATTACCAGCTGTGGAAACACTTGGTAGTACTGATATTATTTGTTCAGATAAAACAGGTACGTTAACATTGAACCAAATGACAGTTGAAAAAATCTTTTCAAATAATGAATTAAAAGATGCGGCAACAGAATTATCAGATACAAATAAAACGTTGAAAATTATGAATTACTGTAATGATACGAAGTTTTCTTCAGAAGGCGAACTAATTGGAGATCCAACTGAAACGGCCTTAGTTCAGTTTGGTTTAGATAAAGGGTTTGATGTTCGTGAAAAAGTTGTTTCAGAACCACGTGTGGCTGAATTACCATTCGATTCAGTTCGTAAATTAATGACAACTGTTCATGAATTACCAGATGGTCGTTTTGCCATTACTACTAAAGGGGCACCAGATGAATTGTTAAAACGTTGTGCGTTTTATGACTTAGATGACAAGATTGTTCCTATGGATGAAGCTCAACGTCAGTTAGTTTTAGAAACTAACACAGGATTAGGTAAACAAGCATTACGTGTGTTGGCGATGGCGTATCGTTTCGTTGATACAATGCCAACTGATATTACATCAGAAGAACTTGAAAAAGAGTTAGTATTCTCTGGTTTAGTCGGTATGATTGATCCTGAGCGTGCAGAAGCAGCTAAAGCCGTTAAGGTTGCTAAAGAAGCCGGTATTCGTCCGATTATGATTACAGGTGATCACCGTGATACGGCCACAGCAATTGCAAAACGTTTAGGTATTCTTGGTGAAAATCAAGAGGATGCAGTTATTACGGGTGCCGAATTAAACGAGATTTCGGATGTTGATTTTGACAAGTTAGTAACAAAATACTCAGTTTATGCCCGTGTATCACCACAACATAAGGTGAGAATTGTAAAAGCTTGGCAAGATGCTGGCAAAGTAGTTGCTATGACTGGTGACGGTGTCAATGATGCCCCTGCTTTAAAAGCAGCCGATATTGGTATTGGGATGGGTATCACTGGGACGGAAGTTTCAAAAGGTGCCAGCGACATGGTTCTTGCAGATGATAACTTCTCAACTATTATTGTAGCGGTTGAAGAAGGACGTAAAGTATTTTCTAACATCCAAAAAACAGTTCAATACTTATTAGCAGCCAATTTAGGTGAAGTACTTACTTTATTCATTGCAACATTATTAGGTTGGGATACCTTGTTACCAGTTCACTTATTGTGGATTAACGTTGTGACAGATACCTTCCCTGCGATTGCCTTAGGTTTAGAACCAGCTGAAAAAGATGTGATGGATCACGCACCTCGTGGACGTGACTCGAACTTCTTATCTGGTGGGGTTATGAGTAGTATTATCTATCAAGGTATTCTTGAAGCGGCAATTACACTTGGTGTTTATTGGTTTGCTATTTCATATCCAGTCCACACAGGAGATTATAATGCCATTCATGGTGATGCTTTGACTATGTCATATGCAACATTGGGATTAATCCAATTGTTCCATGCGTTTAACGTGAAATCGGTTCACGAATCGTTGTTTAAAGTGGGAGCTTTCCGTAATAAGTTCTTTAACTACGCGATTCTTTTATCATTCACATTATTAGCAGCAACGATTGTGATTCCAGGATTTAATGATTTATTCAGTGTAAGTCATTTAGATGGTTACCAATGGGCAGTTGTCTTTGGTGCATCATTATCAATCATTCCGATTGTAGAAATCGTTAAATTTGTACAAAGAAAAACAATTTATAAATAATGAGTATCCCTAGTGAATTTCACTAGGGAGCTTTTTTTATACAAAGAAACAGTGTAATATATAAGAGGAAGATAACTAATAGAAAAGAGGATTTGTCGATGAAACCAAATTTAGGACAATACGTTCAAGTAATCAATAAAGTGGTAACAGAAACAGAAGAAATCGGAACAGAAATGCATCCTTACTTTGAAGAAGTAAGAACGGCTTTAGATACAGATGAAACAAAATTAACCAAAGGCACGTTAGCTGAGGTTCATGAAAAGTTTTCAGAAGGAACCGCTAAGTATAAAGAACTTTCAACAATGATTAATGGTCAAAAACCACCTGTCAAAGTAATGGGGATCCATAAGAAATTAGAAAAATCATATGCAGAATATGTTGTCGCTTGTCAAAAAATGGTCGATGCTATTGATCCAGAATCTGGTAAAGTTGATTGTGAAGCTTTTGATCTGTCAGAAAAAGAGCAAGATGATACGAGCGGAACCGTAGCATTCTGCATCCAAAGAATGACTGGTTTATTAATGAAATAAAAACAAAACGTTCATCAACTGGTGGGCGTTTTTTTGAAAGGGATTAACATGCGCTTAGATAAGCTGTTAGAAGAAAATAAAATCGGCTCACGTAAATCAGTGAAACGTACGTTATTAACGGGTGAAGTTATGGTTAATGATGAAATTATTCGATGCGGTCACTACAATGTTGATCCAGGATTAGACCGAATTTATGTTGGTTTGCAACAGCTATCGGGAGACCCTCATCGCTATATTATATTAAACAAGCCGCAGGGAGTAGTGACAGCAGTAAGCGATGCGGAGCATCAAACAGTTTTGGATAGTGTTAAAGCTCAAGGGATAGAGGTGACGGGTTTATTTCCTGTTGGACGTTTAGACCGAGATACAGAAGGGTTAACATTGTTAACGGATAACGGTCAATTGGCGTATGAGTTAGCAATGGGAGATAAGAAAGTCACTAAAATCTATCGTGTTCAGGTCAACACTTCTTTAACAAAGAATGATCAGGAAGCTTTTTTAGAAGGAATCAAATTTCATGATGGGACAACTTGTAAGCCGGTTATTTTAAAAATAATAAGTAGTTCAAAAGAGGTTAGTGAAGCGCGTGTTGAAATACAAGAAGGAAAATTCCACCAAGTTAAAAAGATGTTTTTAACTCGTGATGGCAAAGTGACGTTCTTAAAACGCATTGCGTTAGGGCCGCTAAATTTACCTGATGATTTACTTGTGGGTGAGGCAAGACCGTTAACGATAAATGAATTAGAATCTTTAAGGCCATTCTTCAACCCTAACCCTCAATAAATCTGTTATTTTTATGGCTAATAATCAGACGTAAATGAATAGCCTATTTTTTGATAAAAAAGCGGAGATATTAAATTTGTGATTGAAAAAAGAAGCTTGATAGCTTAGTATAGATAGAGATAATACAGTTCAATGAAAGAAGGGTTTAATAGGATGAGCGAAGCAAAGAAACCAATCGTCATCGGTGTTACTGGCGGTTCTGGTAGTGGAAAAACAAGTGTTAGCAAAGCGATTTTAAATGAATTTAAAGATCATTCTATTATGTTATTTGAACAGGATGCCTATTATAAAAATCAAAGCCATTTAAGCTATGAAGACCGATTGAAAACTAATTATGATCACCCGTTTGCCTTTGATACAGAATTGTTGATTGAGCAACTGACGGATCTAATTAACTATAAAGCGGTAGATAAACCGGTTTATGATTATGAAGCTCATACTCGAAGCGATAAAGTCGTTCATCAAGAACCTAAAGAAGTAATTATTGTCGAAGGAATTTTGATTTTAGAAGATGAACACCTACGTGATTTAATGGATATTAAGGTTTATGTGGATACCGAAGATGATATTCGTATTATCCGTCGTATTAAACGAGATATGGAAGAACGTGGCCGTACCTTAGATTCTGTTATTGATCAATATTTAACAGTTGTAAAACCGATGTTTACACAATTTATTGAACCCACTAAAAAGTTCGCTGATATTATTATTCCAGAAGGTGGCTCAAATCAAGTCGCTATTGATTTGATGACAACTAAAATTGGAAGTATTCTAGATAAATAAGACCTGACTTTCAGGTCTTTTCTTTCGTTTGAAAAAGAACGTACATTCGCATATAATGGTAATTGAGAAGAGGTGAGTACAATGGCGAATGAGTTAAGATTCCCGCTGAAGAATGATGTGTCTCGAAAAATAATTCATTTAGATATGGATGCCTTTTATGCATCGGTGGAAGAACGTGATCACCCGGAATTAAAAGGGCAACCCTTAGTCATTGCACGTCACCCTAAAGAGACAGGCGGTAAAGGGGTTGTCACAACAGCCAACTATGCTGCTCGTGAGTATGGTATACATTCAGCTATGAGCGCGCAAAAAGCCTATGAACTATGTCCTAAAGCTAATTTTATTCCTGGGGACATTTCTCATTACAAAGAAATATCCGCTCAGATTCACAAAATTTTTCATCGTTATACGGATATCATAGAGCCATTGGCATTTGACGAAGCTTACTTAGATGTGACAGAAAATAAAGTTGGCTCAACGAGTGCGATTAAAATCGCTAGAATGATTCAAAGGGACATCTGGGAGGAACTTCAGTTAACTTGTTCGGCCGGTGTTAGTTATAATAAATTCTTGGCAAAGCTAGCCTCGGATTTTGAAAAACCTAAAGGGTTAACATTAGTGTTACCCGAAGATGCTGAAGCCTTTTTAAAAGAGATGCCAATTGAAAAGTTTCATGGTGTAGGTAAAAAAACAGTTATCAAAATGCATGAATTGGGTATTTTTACAGGTTCAGACTTGTATAAGGTTGAAGAAATGTCTTTGATTCAAGAATTTGGGAAGATGGGATATGAACTTTATCGAAAAGTACGCGGGATTCACAATGCTCCTGTTAACCCGAATCGTCAACGAAAATCGATAGGTCGGGAAAATACATATAGTAAACCTTTAATTAGTGAAAACCAGGTAATATTACAATTGAGAGAGTTGTCTAACGACGTGTCCAAGGCGTTAAAAAATCATCAAAAACATGGGCAGACGGTTGTTTTAAAAGTAAGATATGATAATTACGAAACGATTACTCGACGACGGACGTTGTCTGAGTATGTAGAGACTGCTGAGGATATTTTTTTTCATGCTCAATTGATTTGGGAAGAGTTTGCTGAAAGCAATCAAAGCATTAGGTTGCTAGGTGTGACAGTGACCAATCTTGATCCAAGGACATTTGAAACGATTAGTTTAGATTTAAAACAAAAATAAAAAGCCCTTTTAAGGGCTTTTTATTTTTTGAATAATTTCATCCAAATCCGCTTGAAAAAATTTTCTGTTGGTTCATCTTCTAACGTATTCTTCTCGGTTGTAGTTTTTGATTTGAATCGCTCAATTGAGATATTTTCTTGATTAACTGCTTCATTTGTTGCGTAAACAAGGCCAATATCTTCTAAAGTTAAGTCTTTATCAGTATCGACAATTTTAAAGGAAATATTATTTTTTTGGGCAACAGCCATGTAGACACTTTGATCAGAGAAATCTAAATCTCCATTTAATAGAAGTTGGTGGCCAGGATTATCTTGTAAATATTTTTTTAATAGAGTGACATTTTCGTTTTTTTTCATCTCGCTAACAGTCATGGCGAGATAGATACGTTCTCTGAAAGTTCCGAGGTAAGTATTTTTTTCTTCAGGTTTAATTTGAGGGGAACCGTAAAGACCTTTTTCAAGGTAATCATTCACGTCTTTGGGGCACATTTAAGCGTCTCCTTTGTTATTTATTAACTTCAGTATAGCATATGGGCTGAATTCTTGTCAGATAGCCTTATATAAGTAATAGTTTTGTGAGAAATCAGAGATAACCTCTTGTTTTTATCTCTCATTTCAAATAAACTAATTATGAGATTGAAAATCATTCTCAATTACGGATTTTGAAGAGGATTCTCTTATGAAAAAATATAGTTTACTTGTGATGCTGTTGTCGTTGGCGGGAGTATCATTGTTTATTGGGGTTCAAAGTATCCCGGTGTCAGATGTTTTTCAGCTCAATGATAATCAATCATTGGTGTTATGGTCGACACGTGTGCCAAGAACGGTTAGTTTGATTATCGCCGGTGCGACAAGTGCTGTTTGTGGATTAATCATGCAACATTTGACTCAAAATAAATTTGTATCGCCAACAACTGCGGGGACAATGGATAGTGCTCGTCTTGGTATTTTAGTAGCGATGGTCTTTTTTCCAAATGGCTCAACATTAGTGCGCTCATTTGTGGCATTTATCTTTGCATTTTTAGGAACCGTGTTATTTATCCAGTTGATCCAAAGATTACCTCAAAAAAATCAAGTGATGGTTCCCCTTGTAGGTTTAATGTTTGGGAACATTGTGGGGTCTGTGGTTACTTTCTTTGCTTATCAATTAGAGTTGATTCAAAATATGTCATCATGGCTACAAGGTAATTTTTCAGTACTGTCACGTGGCGGATATGAGTTAATCTATTTAACCGTACCATTGCTAATTGTGGCTTACTTCTATGCCTATCACTTTACGATTGCTGGGATGGGAAAAGATCTCGCGACGGGAATTGGTTTGAATTATCAAGTCATTCAACTTTTTGGTTTAGGGTTGGTTGCCTTGGCGAGTAGCTTGATTTTAGTGACAATTGGTGGTTTGCCATTCTTAGGAGTTATCATTCCGAATATTGTTTCTTTGTATTTTGGAGATCAAATGAAGCAAACTATTTGGGTTACCGCAGGAGCAGGAAGTTGCTTTCTAATTATTTGTGATATCATTTCACGATTAGTGATTGCGCCATATGAGGTTCCTGTTAGTTTGACAGTAGGAGTGATTGGTAGCGTTATTTTTATTATTTTATTGTTAAAGGGGGCTAAAAAATGAGCTCTTTAAAACAATCTATTTTATTAAAGATTCTTTGTTTAGTTCTAGTTGTGGGTATTTTTTCTTGGCTATTTTTAACATATAACACATATGGCAACTGGGAGTTTGCCTTACAGCTTAGAGGTAAAAAGTTATTGGCTTTTATATTAGTTGGTATTTCAACGGCGTTTGCGACAATTAGTTTTCAAACCTTAACGCAAAATCACTTTTTAACACCAAGTATTTTAGGGTTTGATTCCTTATATATTGTGCTGCAAACAGGCTTATTCTTTTTCTTTGGCAATCAACATATTGAGTTAATGCAAAATAATTTTTTGATGTTTGCTATTAATGTCTTATTAATGGTAGGAGTTAGCACTATTTTGTTTTTCTTTTTGATTAGTCGAGAACAAGAGAACTTATACTTATTGCTGATGGTGGGTATGATTTTAGGAACTTTTTTTGGAAGCTTAAGTTCTTTCATGCAAGTGATGCTAGATCCGAATGAATACGATAAGTTGCAAGGGAAGCTGTTTGCAAGCTTTGCAAACGTGGATGTTTCTTTATTGCAAATAGGAAGTGTTATTACTTTGGTGGTGGTCTTGTTCCTTTGGAAATTATCACCTAAGTTAGATGTCTTACACCTTGGTAAATCACAAGCTATCAGCTTAGGCATTAATGTGAAACGGTTGCAAATCAGCTTGTTAATGGCGATTAGCTTATTAATCGCTATTTCTACTGCACTGGTTGGTCCAGTGACATTTTTAGGATTTATTGTTGCGAATTTAACGTATCAATTTATTAAAACCTATCGTCATCACATTTTGTTTATAGTGGGTAGTTTAATTGGTATTTTACTATTAGTTGTAGGTCAATTCTTTGTAGAGCAAGTCTTTAAATGGAATACAACGATGAGTGTAGTGATTGAATTTATCGGTGGTATTTATTTTGTTGTTAAAATTTTAAAGGAAAGGAAGACGACATAGATGGATATTAAAAAAGTGTCTAAAAATTATGGTAAAAAAATAGTTGTGTCTGATGTTGACGTTCCTTTAGAGAAAGGGAAGTTAACGGCTTTTATTGGACCTAACGGGGCCGGGAAAAGTACGTTGCTTTCAATGATGAGTCGGTTGATAGAAAAAGACACGGGTGAAATTTACATTGACGGTGATGAGGTTGCTAGTTGGAAACAAAATGAATTAGCTAAGAAACTGTCAATTTTAAAGCAAGCTAATGCCATTTCTTTAAAAATAACAGTCAGGGATTTAGTGGCTTTTGGACGATTTCCATATAGTAAGGGTCGATTAACAAAAGAAGATCAAACAATCATTGATCAATCCTTAGAACATTTGGGCTTGGTTGAGTTACAAAATGAAGAAATTGACACTTTGTCAGGTGGTCAGTTGCAACGTGCTTATATTGCGATGGTATTGGCTCAAGATACGGATTATATTTTATTAGATGAGCCGCTGAATAACTTAGATATGAATTATGCTGTTCAAATGATGAAAACATTACGAGATTTAGTCGATAATCATGGAAAAACTGTGGTTATTGTTTTACATGATATTAATTTTGCTGCAAGTTATGCTGATCAAATCGTTGCAATGAAACATGGCCGAGTGTTCAAGCAAGGTCCTACGGATGAAGTCATTAATAAAGACGTTTTAGACAGTCTATATGAAATGAACATCCGTGTTTGTGAACTAGAAGGTAAACGCTTCTGTTTATACTTCAATGAATCTTAGTGGTTTCAAATCCTTAAAAAAGGGAAACAAAAAAATAGAAAGAGGTAGAGAAGAATGACTAACAAATTGTTTAGAGTATTAAGCATGTTGTTTTTAAGTTTACTTGTTTTAATTGGTTGCGGAACAACAGAGGAAGGTTCAAAAGAACGATCATCTAACTCAGTAACTGTTACAGATAGTACAGGAGAAGTTTCAGTACCTATGAATCCAGAGAAAGTCGTTGTTTTTGATATGGGCTCATTAGATACGATTAAATCTTTAGGGAAATCAGATGTGGTTATTGGAGCACCGACTAAAAGTATTCCAGCGTATTTAGATAGTTTCAAAGAAGTTGAATCAGTTGGCGGAATGAAAGAACCTGACTTGGAAAAAATTAATCAATTAAAACCAGATTTGATTATCATTTCTGGTAGGCAAGAAAGTTTCAAAGAGGATTTAGAGGCCATCGCTCCTGTTTTATATTTATCTGTTGATAATACAAAAACGTGGGAGTCGACAAAGGCTAATATCAATACGTTAGCAACAATTTTTGATGCAACAGATATTGCGAAAGAAAAAATTGAAACACTTGAAAAAGACATTGCTACAATCAACGAGAAAGCATCTGCAAGTGGTTTGAAATCGTTGGTAACATTAGTTAATGAAGGGAAATTATCAGCTTATGGGGAACAATCACGTTTTGGGATTATTCATGATACATTTGGGTTCCCAGCTGTAGATCCTAACATAGAAGCTTCGACACATGGGAATGACGTGAGTTATGAATACGTTTTAGATAAAAATCCCGATGTTATCTTCGTTATTGATCGTACAAAAGCGATTGGTGGAGATTTATCAAAAAACAATGTTGCAGAAAATGAATTAGTTAAACAAACAACCGCAGGAAAAAATGAGAAAGTCATCTCTCTAACTCCTGATGTTTGGTACTTATCCGGTGGCGGTATTGAATGTACAGAATTGATGATTTCTGATGTTGAAGCAGCTTTAAAATAAAAACAGCTCCTCCTTTATTAGGAGGGCTTTTTTTGTTAGACTAAAGTGATAGAAGTAAAAAGAAAAGGTGGGGAAATAATGGTAGAGATGTTTACTAAAGAAGATTTTAATGTCTTTCAGGTTGAGGGATTAGAACCACGTATGGCAGAAATTCGTCGTGTTATTCAACCGAAATTTCAAAGTGTAGATGATTATGTTGTTTCAAAGTTAGCACCTGAGCTAGATGAAGAGTTATTGGTCCACATTGCTCAACATCGTCGTCGTACCACGAATGCACCAGATTTCACATGGAGTGCAATGGGTGGCGATAAACGTGGCTATAAAAAATATCCGCATTTTACATTAGGGATTACGGAAGATTACCTAGTGATGTGGTTATCATTTATTGATAATCCAGTCAATGAAAAAGAAATGGCTGATTCATTTTTAAAACAGCCAAGTTTATTTGAGGGATTGCCTGAAGGAACTGTTTTAAACTTTGATCATACTGTGAACAACTACCATGAATTTAATACAGATAATTTAATCAAAGGGTTGGAGCGTTGGCGTGATGTCAAAAAAGGTGAGTTTCAAATTGGTCGCGTGTTATTAAAAACAGAGACGCTGTTATCACAGCCTGCTAAAGCCCTAGACTACATTTCTGAAACCTATTTATCATTAGTTCCACTTTATCAAGATGCCATTAAATACTCTGTGAAATAAGCGAGTGATACAGTTTCGATATGGTGTACTAGTTTTGTGCTAATACAGAAAGTTAAAATCATGAGTTAATGATGATAAAAACTTGAAATCCCTTGAATAATCGTGCTGATTTAGCTAGAATAGACAAGGAATAGAAATTGTTACAATACATTGAAGAAAGAGGTGGGAAAAATGCCTCAAAACAAGGTAGAAAAAGGATTTGAATTGCTTGATCAATGTGTGACGTTAATGCAAGGTTCACTAAATTCGACATTTATCGATAGCTATATCGAAGTGGCGGGTAATCTTGTTAATAACTATCAAGTTCAGGTTCAAGATGGTTTGCCTAATGCAGAAACAGCAACCAAATTAACGGAACTTTACACAGAGTTTAAGAATTTGGATTTAGCTAAGGAAGAACGTCGAAAAGTAACGCAGTTAGTCTTGTTAAAAGGAACGATGGCGGAACCGCTACAGCCAAATCACCAACTAACACCCGACTCACTAGGTTTCCTATTTGTTTATTTAGCAGAGCAGTTATTAGGGGATGACAAACGTCTGACGCTATTAGACTTAACAGCAGGTATGGGAAATTTAATGATGACTGTTATGACGAACTTAGAATTAGCAGGTTATAAAGTTTGGGGAACTGGTGTGGATGTTGATGATACATTATTGACAATTACTGCATTAAACAGCCAGATTTTAGAACAAGAAATTCAACTTTTCCATCAAGACAGTTTACAAAATCTGTTGCTTGAACCAAGTGATTTTGCAATTGCAGATTTACCAATTGGATATTATCCAGATGATGAAAACGCGCAAAATTTTGTGACAGGTGTAGCAGAGGGTCATTCATATGCCCATCATTTATTGATGGAACAAAGCATGGCTTACGTTAAAGGTGGTGGCTTCGGGGTCTTCTTAGTGCCGAGTAACTTCTTGGAAACTGAGCAAGCTGATAAGATTAAAGAGTGGATTACGGATAAAGTTTATCTGCAAGGAATCTTACAATTACCGACAGCTTTATTCAAAAACAAAGATTCTCGTAAATCAATCATCATCATTCAAAATCATGGTGAAGAGAGTCGTCAAGCGAAGGAAGTCCTGTTAGCAGATGTCCCATCGTTAAAAGATGCGCAACAAATGCAACAGTTTTTTAAAGAAGTATCTGAATGGAAAAACAAAAATTTAAATTAAAAATAAGGGAGTGTTTTAAACATGTCAAAAACAATCGCAATCAATGCAGGTAGTTCAAGTTTAAAATGGCAATTATTCGAAATGCCACAAGAAGAAGTTATCGCTTCAGGTATCGTAGAAAGAATCGGTCTTAACGATTCAATCTTCACAATTAAATACGGTGAAGGTCAAAAATTCAACGAAACATTAGATATTAACGATCACGAATTTGCAGTAAACCGTATTTTCGATAAAATGATGGAGTTAAACATCATTGCATCATTTGATGAAATTACAGGTGCTGGTCACCGTGTTGTTGCCGGTGGGGAAGACTTTAAAGAGTCAGCTTTAATCGACGAAGCAGCCTTACTTAAAATCGAAGCTCTTGCTGAGTTTGCACCATTACACAACCCAGCTGAAGCAAAAGTTATCCGTATTTTCCAAAAATTAGTTCCAGGTGCGGTAAACGTTGCTGTATTTGATACATCATTCCACACAACTATGCCTCCAGTAAACTACCTATACAGTATCCCAATGGAATACTACGATAAATATCAAGCTCGTAAATACGGAGCTCACGGTACTAGCCACCGTTATGTAGCTGATCGTGCTGCTGATATGTTAGGTAAAGATATTAAAGATCTTAAAATCATTACTTGTCACTTAGGTAATGGAGCGTCAATCACTGCTGTTGATGGTGGTAAGTCAATCGATACTTCTATGGGATTCACACCACTTGCAGGTGTAACTATGGGAACTCGTGCTGGTGATATCGATGCTTCACTATTACCATACTTAATGGAAAAAGAAGGTATGACAGACATTAAAGAAATGATCGATGTCTTAAACAAAAAATCTGGTTTATTAGGCTTATCAGGCGTATCAAGTGATATGCGTGAAGTTGAAGATTCAGATTCAGATAATGCTAAATTAGCACTAGAAATCTTTAACAACCGTGTCCAAAAATACATCGGTAGCTACATCGCTGCGATGAACGGTGTGGATGCTATTGTCTTCACTGCTGGTATTGGTGAAAATGGTGTTGAAGTACGTGAACAAATTATTAATGGTATTACATGGTTTGGCTGTGAAGTTGACCCTGCTAAAAACAATGTTCGTGGTAAAGAAGTTGAAATTTCAACTGATGATTCAAAAGTTAAAGTATTATTAATCCCAACTGATGAAGAAGTTATGATTGCTCGCGATGTTGAAGCGTTAAAATAAAAGATAAAAAAAGACCAAGTAGCTTAGCTACTTGGTCTTTTTTTTATCTATTTATTATCTAAGTCAGTTCTCACAACTAAGACATCGCATTTTGCATGACGAATGACGTATTCAGAAACGGATCCTATTAATAGACGTTCAACTGTATTTAATCCAGTTGCGCCAATAACAATTAAATCAACTTGATAATCTTTTGGTAGTTGTTTAGCAATCAGTGTTTTTGGGGTGCCGTATTCCACGACAGCTTCCACTTTTGATAGCCCGTGATCTTTCGCATAAGCAACTAATTGTTCTAGGGTTGCCTTTGCAACCGCTGTTGCTTGGTCCGCTAAATCATCATCGAAAGATGAAATAGTTTGAAAAGCACGCGTATCGATAATGTGAGCCAGCACTAATTTTGCTTGATTACGTTTGGCAACGTTGACGGCCTTTTTAAAAGCTAATTCAGCTTCTTCAGAACCATCTACGGCAACTAAAATTGTTTGGAATTTTTGGACCATGTGAACACCTCGTTTTTAGGATAATTGTTTAGCTAATTTAATACTAAAAATGGCTGAAATCACCATCATTAAACTAATAAAAATTAATGTAATTGTTTGTTGGTTGATAATTAAGCAAATTAAACCTAGGATGCTTAATGCTAATGTTGCTTTCCCGAATGAAAGAATGGTTTTAGTTGCCATTTCTTTTTTGTCATCAGGTGCTAAGACGCTGATGAAGGTCGTTCCTTTACGAGTTAAAAAGAAACCAATCGCTAATAACAAAATGATTGAAATGATTAATATAATGGAAAGCATAAGTAAAACTCCTTTAAAATAAAAATGGGTAAGATCCGTCGATGCCGTTGATCGTTCCGTAGTATTGATCCCGCGAGTTTGCAGGTGGGCTTCGCTATCTAGTCGTCAAACTACCAAGTGAAAAGGCTTGTTTTATTCCTAAATTCGTTGAATCCCGGCATAATACTAAAAAATGTTCGGTCAACACAGAGTGGCGCGATTCGCACATCACAGATTACCCACCCTCATAATAGCATAATCCCTTTAAATCAACAATGGAAAGGGTTTCTTTTATTGTTTGTTTAGACGGTTTATTTCTTCGTATCGACTAGCTAAGGCTTGTTCATATTTACCTGTATGTTTAGGTTCATAATAGCGGGCCTTTTTAATTTTGTCAGGTAGATATTGTTGTGACAACCAACCTTGCTCTGTTGCATGTGGGTACTGGTAATCTACACCACGGTTTAAAGCTTTAGCCCCTTGGTAATGACTATCTTTTAAATGATCGGGAATATCACCGGTATTTCCTGAACGAATGTCTGCGATAGCAGCATCTAATGCTGTATAACTTGAATTAGATTTAGGGGATAAGCATAAGTCGACAACCGCATTGGCTAATGGGATGCGAGCTTCTGGGAAACCTAGTTTTTCTGCAGCTTGAACAGCTGTAACTGTTCTGGCAGCCGCCGCAGGATTTCCTAAACCGATGTCTTCATAAGCGATAACCATCAACCGACGACAAATAATTAACATATCGCCAGCTTCGACTAATCGTCCTAAATAGTGAAGTGCTGCGTTGACATCACTTCCGCGAATTGATTTTTGCAAAGCTGAAATAACATCATAATGGGCATCGCCATTTTTATCATGGCTCATTGATTTTAATTGTACGCATTCTTCAATAATTGCTAAACTAATACTTATTTTTCCGTCAGTATTAGGGGGCGTTGATTTAACAGCTAATTCTAAACTGTTTAAAGCGCTTCTTAAGTCGCCATTTGTAGCGCGTGATAAGTGGACGAGTGCCATTTCATCAAGTTCAACATCATATTGACCAAGACCGCGCTCGTCATCTGCTAAAGCTTGGATTAAAGCATGATGAATATTTTCTTCTGTTAATGGTTTTACTTCAAAAATTTGTGCACGACTGCGGATGGCAGGGTTGATACTAATATAAGGATTCTCAGTAGTCGCCCCAATTAAAATGATTCGGCCATTTTCTAAGTGAGGTAGTAAAAAGTCTTGTTTGGTTTTATCTAGACGATGAACCTCATCAAGTAATAAAATAACGGTTCCGCTCATGCGAGCTTCTTCGGCTACTACTTGCAAATCTTTTTTTGTGTCGGTCGCGGCATTCAACATTCTGAAAGCATATTTTGTGGAACCAGCAATCGCACTGGCGATGCTGGTTTTGCCTGTTCCAGGTGGTCCGTACAAAATCATAGATGACAGCATTTTGGCGCTAACCATACGTTCGATAATTTTTCCTTTTCCAACTAAATGTTGTTGACCAATCACTTCAGATAAATTTCTAGGTCTCATTCGGTAAGCAAGAGGTTGAGTCATAAGGTATTACCTCCTTGTGTTTTCTTATTTTAATTATAACACAGAGTTAATTTGTGATTAGCAAAATAAATTGTTGGATTTAATTAGTAAAGGTCGCCTTTTCCATTGTAAATCGTTATAATATAAAGAGTTCAGAATGCTGGGAGTTTATCAGCTACTTAGAGGAGAAAATAATATGAAAAAAGAAAATATGTTGTACTTCTTAGAAGCGCAATTAGAAAAAAACTTAGGGGATTATGATTTTGCTATTGATTGGAATACCAAAAATCATACTGTTGAAGTGATTGCTGTTATTTATGCAGAGAATAAAGGCGAGCAAGTGATTGATGATGCTGAGGGTGTTCAGACTGCTGAAGATATTATTGAATTTGAAGATAGCTTGATGTTATATAATCCAGATAAATTCACGCCAAATGCCGAAGAGTATCTAACGCTAATTCCTTATGAAGGTAAAAAAGGAATTAAAAAAGCCGTGCTAGTCGCTTTAGGAAAATACTTAGGTCAAGTATTAACTGAAGGTGAAAGTGATTTGTTAGATTTCTTAGATGATGATGCTGCTGAAGTCTTCGAGTTGAACTGGAACCAAACAGAATTTGATGCATTATTAGAAAAAGCGAATCAGTCAACAGACTATATTGCTTATCCCAAATATTAGGAGTGTATAACAATGAAGTGGACAGAACTAAAAATTACAACAGCAAGTGAAGCGGTTGAAGCAATCTCAGCGCTAATGGTTGAAATGGGAGCAAGCGGCGTCGCGATTGAGGATGCTTTAGATGTGCAAAATTATGTGGAAGATGCTTATGGCGAATTACTGGATAAAGAAAATTTAAACCATGTCAAAGAAGGGGCAATTGTTAAAGCGTATTTCCCTGAGACAATTTTCTTACCAGAAATCTTACCGGCAATCAAAGAACGAATTGCAAAATTACCAGAATATGGTTTAGCAATTGGTGAAAATAAAATTGAAATGAGTGAAGTTGCTGAATCAGATTGGGCGACTGCTTGGAAGAAATATTATCACCCTGTTAACATTAGTCGTTATTTAACGATTGTTCCGAACTGGGAAGAATATGAAGCGAAATCAGCTGATGAAAAAATTATTAAGTTAGATCCAGGAATGGCTTTTGGTACGGGGACACACCCAACGACAATGGTAAGTCTTCATGCCCTTGAAATTGTGTTGCGTGGTGGCGAAACAGTTCTGGATGTTGGGACGGGTTCAGGCGTTTTGAGTATCGCTAGTAAACACTTTGGTGCAAAAGAGGTTCATGCGTACGATTTAGATGAAGTTGCTGTGGCAGCAGCTCAAGAAAATATGGATATGAATCCGGTAGCAGCTGACGTGAAAGTTAGCGCAAATGATTTGTTGAAAGGTATTGATATTCAAGCGGATGTTATTGTAGCTAACATTTTAGCGGATATTATTTTAAGATTGATTCCAGATGCATGGAACTTAGTTAAGCCAGGTGGTAAATTTATCGTATCAGGAATTATTGAAGATAAAAAAGCGGAAGTTTTAGCTGCGTTAACGGCCATCGGTTTTGAAGTGACAGAAGTCCTTCAACAAGCAGATTGGTTCGGCATTATTTTAACAAAACCTCTTGAAGGAGAATAACTATGCAACGTTACTTTGTCACACAGTCATATGCAGATGCCCAAGAAAATGGTTTTAAGTTAACAGGGGATGACTATCACCACGCTGTTAATGTGATGCGCATGAAAGTGAAAGATCACTGTTTTTTAGTATTTACAGATCAACGGGCGATTATTGGGGAAATTATTAATATTTCTGAAGAAGATGTTGAATTTAAAGAAATTTCAAAGGAATCACAGAACAAAGAACTACCTGTTCATGTGACGATTGCTAGTGGATATCCTAAAGGGGATAAATTAGAGTTGGTTGTACAAAAAGGGACGGAATTAGGCGCATCGGAATTTGTTGGGTTTCCAGCTAAATCTTCAGTTGTTAAATGGGATGCTAAGAAACTAGCAAAAAAAGGTGATCGCTTAGTTAAAATTGCCAAAGAAGCAGCGGAACAATCTCATCGCCAATTTCAACCTACAGTTAAGTTACTAACATCGGAAAAAGAACTGTTAGAGCTTGCAAAAGACTATGATCATGTTCTAATTGCCTATGAAGAGGCGGCGAAGTCTGGTGAACAAGGTCAGTTAGTTAAAACACTGTCAGTTGTTAAACCTGGTGAATCTATTTTGGTTGTTTTTGGGCCTGAAGGCGGTCTGACTCCACAAGAAGTAGGTAGTTTTGAAACGGCAGGTGGAAAAGTCTGCGCATTAGGACCACGGATTTTAAGGACAGAAACTGCGCCATTTTATTTATTAAGTGCTATCAGTTATCAGTTAGAGTTGTTAACATAAGTCGAGGATAACTCGGCTTTTTGCGTAGAAATAAATAGTAAAGGAGGGACTCTGATGACAGAGTTATCAACGGTTTATAAAAATCAAAAAAAGTATTTTGAGACGGGTGAGACGCTAGTTGTTTCAAATAGACTAGATCAGTTGCGGTTGTTAGATACTATGTTACGTGATAATGAAGAAATCTTATTAAGCAGCTTAACCTTAGATTTAGGTAAGGCACCAGAGGAATCTTATTTATCAGAGTTAGGGTTAGTTTATCAAAGTCTTCAGCTAACTTTGAAAAAAACACAAAAATGGAGTCAACGACAAAGAAAAAAGACACCACTTTATTTATGGCCTGGAAAAAGTTGGACTCAGGCGATGCCGTATGGTCAAACATTGATAATTAATGCCTTTAATTACCCATTGCTACTATCTTTAGATCCGCTTGTGGGGGCAGTTTCCGCTGGGAATGTTGCAATGGTTGCTTTGTCAGAACGAACACCAAATTTTAACGCTGTATTAACCAAGTTAAGTCAGCAGTATTTAAACTCAAATTGGATCTATTTCTATGAAGGTAATAAAGAGCGTAATCAACTGCTTTTGACAGAACGATTTGATAAAATTTTCTTTACAGGAAGCGCAACCGTGGGTAAAAGTATTTTAAAGGCAGCAAGTCAGCATCTAACGCCGGTGACATTGGAACTAGGCGGTAAGAGTCCAGCTCTCATTACTCAAACAGCTGATATTAAACGGGCAGCTCAACGCGTGGCCTGGGGGAAATTTCTTAATGTAGGTCAAACGTGTGTTGCGCCAGATTATTGTCTGGTTCCTAAAGAATCAGTGGAATTATTTAAGTCTGAGTTAATAAAAGAAACCGAAAAAATGTACGGGAAGAATCCTTTTTCTTCAGAAGATTACGGCAGGCTAGTCAATTCACAAACAGTCGAACGTTTAGCTCGGTTAATTGAGGAAGACAATTCCTTTGTTGTGTATGGTGGAGAAGTCAAAGCGTCGGAAAAATATATAGGGCCAACAGTTATTCAGGCAGAAATTACTCAGCCACTAGCTTCGATGAAAGAAGAGCTATTTGGGCCAATATTACCTGTGATGACCTATGAAACATTAGAAGAGGCCTTGGATTTTATTCGTTCGGGAGAATCACCATTAGCTTTTTATCCATTTGTGGGTGAAAGAAGTGAGGAGTCGTTATTGTTAAACGCTGTTCAATTTGGAGGTGCGACTATTAATGATACGATTCTCCATTTAGCTAATCATCATTTACCTTTTGGTGGCGTCGGGCAATCGGGAATGGGATCTTATCATGGTATTCAAAGTTTTAAAGAGTTTTCTCATGAGAAAGCAGTTTTAAAAAGACAGCCTAAATTTATTTTGCCGATTATGTCAGCTCCTTATAGCAAAAGAAAAGACAGTCTTATTCGTAAGTTTTTAAAATAACTTATGCTAGAAGAGTCCTAATTTCAATAAATACGGTATTGCTGTATAATAAAGATAATTAAAATAAAAGCTAGAGCAAGAAAGGGAGTGGCAATATGTCAAAAGAGACAATTTATACAGGGCAAGAAGTCATTGAGTTAGTGAGTCAATATATGGAAGAAGCCGATGTGGCATTTGTTGAAAAGGCCTGTCACTTCGCTGAAAAAGCTCATGCTGAACAATTTAGACAATCAGGTGAACCGTATATCATTCATCCGATTCAGGTGGCAGGAATATTAGCTGACTTGAAAATGGACCCTTACACGGTTGCAACGGGCTTCTTACATGATGTGGTTGAAGATACCGATGTAACGTTAGCTGAGTTAACGGAAGAATTTGGTGCGGATGTGGCTATGCTAGTTGATGGTGTGACGAAGCTTGGTAAGATTAAATATCGATCACATGAAGAACAGCTAGCAGAAAATCATCGTAAAATGTTGCTAGCAATGGCACAAGATTTACGTGTTATCATGGTTAAATTAGCTGACCGTCTACACAATATGCGAACATTAAAACATTTACGTGAAGATAAGCAACGCCGTATTTCAAAAGAAACGTTAGAAATTTATGCGCCATTAGCTCACCGTTTGGGTATCAGTACAATCAAGTGGGAACTGGAAGATACTGCCTTAAGATATTTAAACCCAAATCAATATTATCGTATTGTTAATTTGATGGACTCAAAACGAGATGAGCGAGAATTATATATTGCTGACTCTGTGGAAGTGATTCGACAAGCGTTAGAAGAGTTAGGGATTGAAGGAGAAGTTTACGGGCGTCCGAAACACATCTATTCAATTTATTTGAAAATGAAAAATCAAAAAAAAGAATTTAATGAGATATATGATTTGTTAGCAATTCGTGTCATTGTTGAAACAATTAAAGATTGTTATGCTGTTTTAGGTGCAATCCATACACAATGGAAACCGTTACCTGGTCGGTTTAAAGATTATATTGCTATGCCAAAGGCCAATATGTATCAATCGTTGCATACAACGGTTATTGGCTCCGAAGGGAATCCAGTTGAAGTTCAGATTAGAACGGAAGAGATGCATGAGATTGCCGAATATGGGGTGGCTGCTCACTGGGCATATAAAGCTGGGAAGATAGAAAAACCGTTAGTGGATAAAGACCGTAAAGAATTAAGTTGGTTCCAGGAAATTATCGAACTGCAAAACGAAAGCCATGACGCATCAGATTTCATGGAGAGTGTAAAAGGCGATATTTTTAGTGATAAAGTATATGTGTTTACACCTAAAGGGGATGTTTCAGAGTTGCCGAAAGGCTCAGTACCGTTAGACTTTGCTTATAACATCCATACAGAAATTGGTAATAAAACAACTGGTGCTAAAGTGAATGGTAAAATAGTTCCCTTGGATTATAAGTTGAAAAATGGCGATATCATTGAAATTATCACTTCAGGTCATTCGTTTGGTCCGAGTCGTGATTGGTTAAAAATGGTAGCAACATCAAGAGCTAGAAATAAAATAAAACGCTTCTTTAAGAGTCAAGACCGTGAAGAAACAATTGTAAAAGGGAAAGAAGCCTTAGAAAAGCAGCTTAAAGAGTTGAATTTTGTTCCAAAAGAAATATTAACTAAGGAAAAATTTGAACAATTATTAAGTCGTTTTAATATGACAACGGAAGATGAAGTATACGCTGCCATTGGCTTTGGAGAAGTGACTGCCTTAATGGTTGCTAATCGTTTGACGGAAGAAGAACGTGCTCAACGAGAAGAAGAAAAACAAGCGCATGTGACAGAAAAATTGTTAGCGCAAGGGTCTAAACAAAATCCTAGTAAAATAAAAGTTCGCCATGAGGATGGTATCGTTATTCAAGGAGTGGAAAATCTTTTAACGCGGATTAGTCGATGCTGTAATCCTCTTCCCGGAGATGACATTGTGGGTTATATTACCAAAGGCCGAGGGATCTCGATTCATCGTAGCGATTGCCCAAACATTGTACAAGATGAACATGCGGCGGAAAGATTGATCGATGTTGAATGGGAAGATTCTGAATCTATTCATAACAAAGATTATCAGGCAGACTTAGAGGTGTATGGGTATAATCGTGTAGGGTTATTAAATGATATTTTACAAGTTGTTAGCAATACAGCTAAACAGCTTGTGAGCGTCGAAGCTAAACCGAGCAAAAATAAAATGGCGACAATTCATTTAACGGTGACCATTCAAAACTTAGCTCACCTAGAACGATTAGTTGATAAAATTAAAAGTGTGCCAGACGTCCATAATGTTAAACGGATGAAAGGATAAGGAGTAAGTGATATGAAAGTAGTTATTCAAAAAGTAACATCAGCATCGGTTGTTGTTGAAGAACAAACAATTGCAAAAATTGGACAAGGTTTTTTGTTATTAGTAGGTGTGAAAACAGGAGACACGCAAGCAGATGCGGATTATTTAGTGAATAAAATTGCTAAAATGCGAATTTTTGAAGATGCTGAAGGGAAAATGAATCATGATATCTCTGAAGTATCAGGCGAAGTTCTGTCAGTTTCCCAATTCACTCTATTAGCGAATACTAAAAAAGGAAATCGCCCAAGCTTTGTCGATGCAGCAAGACCAAATGAGGCAACAAAATTATATGATTATTTTAATGAAGGTCTTCGTGGTCAAGGATTAGAAGTGTCAGAAGGTCAGTTTGGCGCTGATATGTCAGTTAGTTTGGTAAATGATGGTCCAACAACAATTATTTTAGATACTGAAAACAAATAAAAGAAGCAGCGCAATTGCGCTGCTTCTTTTATTATCTAATTTCGTAATAAGTCATTAAACCTTTTGTTAAAGATTTAGCTAAATCTTCTTGATAGGTCTTCGTAATGAATTCTCGAACATCACTGTCATTATTCATATAGCCTAGGTCCAAACGTAAACTTGAGGATTCTCCATCTGGAGCGTCCTCTGCGGTCCCCGCTTCGATACCACGATTAGGAATTGTCAGTACTTGGGCTAATTCAGTATTAACGGCTTGCGCAAGTACTTGATCGCTGGCATGGTGGTAATAAACGGTTGTTCCTGTAGCACCATCATCTGTTCCGCTTGAGTCATAATGTAAGCTGATCACGAGATCAAATTTAGCCCCTTTCTTTTTATTAGGCATTTTTGGTTCACTGTCATCAGTTCTAGTAAGTAAGACTTTTGCACCGGTTTCTTCAAGTGCTTTTTTTATGTAGTTAGCAGTGGCCAAAGTCAAGGTTGCTTCTTTCACTTCACCGTTATTACTTGTAGCACCTTTATCTTTTCCGCCGTGCCCAGGGTCTAAAACGATTGTTTTATCAGCTAACGGACTGATTTGGTAAGGATCAGTTTTACTAGGTTTAGAGAATGTCGCAACCCAGTTAGGGACATAACCAACTTTTTTATCATCAGTAAGCACCTGATACCAATCATCAACTTGAGATAAGAATATTAACTTCTCGCCATAGGGTGCAACGGATAGAGTGTCACTTGTTTGCTTGGGTTCTTTTCTAATGGCCGTTCCTTTTTGACGAGTATAAACCTTGTTTTCAAGTGCGGCTTCTCCATCTTTTTTACCATGCTTTTTAAGCGATGTGCTAGGCACCCATCCTTGTACTTTATTGTAGGTAATTTGGGTCCAGCCAGTTAATTCAGCAGTCACAATAACTTTAGAACCCTTTTTTAAGGTTTGGATGACGTTGCTTTCATTGTTAGGTTTTAGAGTTAAAGGGACTTTCTTCTCGCTGATGACAGCATTTTGTTTTGTTCCAGGCATTGGCTCACCAAAATTTGTTTGAGTGGTTTTAAGCCAACCGGTTTGTTTTTTGTCAGTTTTGACTTTATACCAATGCTGTTTTTGGTTGGAAACTTGTAACATATCTCCTTGATGAAGTTCTTGAATTGTTTTGGCGTTCTTTGATGGAGAGGATTTAATTTCTGCGGTTTCAGATAAAATAATCACATTTTTAGTTGGGTTTAAGTTGCTAAAAGATAACCCAAGTGTTACTAATAAAGCAATCGCTAGTAGAGCCATTGATGTTAGAAACAGTAATTTGATTTGATTTTGTTTTTCGGGTAGTTCCATGGGGCACCTCTCAATCTTGTCGGTCTAATAGAGAAATTATATCAAAAAAATAGCAATATGAACAATTTCTCGAGTCACTTTCCAGAATGTAAGTATTTATCGATAGCTAAGACTGTGTTTTCTTGACTTTTCGCGTTTTTTTTAGTATTTTTTTAATATAAGATAATATATAAAATCAATGAAAGAGCTAGTAGTATTTTGTGGTCTCTAAAGAGAAAATCACCTTGGCTGAAAGTGATTAAGACAAGTCAGAATATGAAAGACACTCTGGAGATGGATAATCAAGTTGTCCCGTTACGAGCGTTAATCGTTAAGTGGAAAGAGAAATCTTTCAATCTAGGTGGTACCACGTATGACATCATTCGTCCTTGTTTATAATTATTCAAGGGCTTTTTTTATACAATTCGAGAAAAGAGGGAGTTAACAATGGCTTATCAAAAACCAAAAGGAACAGCGGATATTTTACCGGGAGCAGTTGAAAAATGGCAATTTATCGAGAGTGTTGCCCGTGAAACATTCAAGCGTTATGAGTTCCATGAAGTCCGCACGCCAATTTTTGAACACTATGATGTGATTTCGCGAAGCGTGGGTGATACAACTGATATTGTTTCTAAAGAAATGTATGATTTTTATGATAAAGGTGATCGTCACATTACGTTACGCCCTGAAGGTACAGCACCCGTGGTAAGAACGTTTGTTGAAAATAAACTGTTTGGCCCAGAATTTCAAAAACCATTTAAAACATATTATATGGGACCGATGTTCCGTTATGAAAGACCGCAGGCAGGACGCTTACGCCAATTTCATCAGTTAGGCGTTGAGGTTTTCGGAAGTGAGAACCCCGCCACAGATGTAGAAACAATGTTGATGGCATTGGATTTTTATAAACAGCTAGGAATTAAGCATTTAAATCTGGTGATTAATTCACTTGGCTCTAAAGAAGATCGCGAGACATATCGCCAAGCGTTAGTTGATTACTTAACTCCCTTCAAAGAAAACCTAAGTGCTGACTCACAAAAGCGTTTAGTTGAAAATCCGTTGCGCGTACTAGATAGTAAAGATCCAAAAGATAAGGAAATTGTAGTCAATGCACCATCTATCTTAGATTATTTGTCTGAAGAGTCATCAGCATTTTTCAAACAAGTAACAACGATGTTAGATGCTTTGAATGTCGAGTATACAATTGATCATCGCATGGTACGTGGACTAGATTATTACAACCACACAATTTTTGAAATTATGAGCGAAGCGCCAGGATTTGAAGGAGCTATTACAACGATCTGTGCAGGTGGCCGTTATGATGGGTTAGTGGAAGAATTAGGTGGCCCAGCAACACCAGGCTTTGGATTTGCTTTGGGTGTTGAAAGAACCTTAATTACGCTTGATGCAGAAGGTATTGAAATACCGTGCGAGACAGAAGTTGATGCTTATGTCGTTGGGTTAGGGGAAGCTACAAACATTGAAACACTAAAACTAGTTCAAAGTATTCGTGACGCAGGATTTGTTGCTGAACGTGACTTCTTAAATAGAAAAGCTAAAGGACAATTCAAAACAGCCAATAAATTAAATGCTAAAGTAGTGTTGACCTTAGGTGAAACGGAATTAGCAGAAGGTAAAATACAAATGAAACACATGGCCAGTGGGAAACAGGTAGAAGTAAATCTAGCTGACGTTCATGAGAACTTTAAAAAACAATATGATTTAGTAGTAAAATCGGTTGAAGGATAAGGAGAACGCAAAAATGACTAAAAGAACAAATTATTGTGGACAAGTATCAAAAGAAAACTTAGGTCAAGAAGTAACATTAAAAGGTTGGGTAAAAAAACGTCGTGATTTAGGAAATTTAATCTTTATTGATTTGCGCGACCGTGAAGGCTTCGTTCAGATTGTTTTTAATCCTGAAACAAATAAAGAAGCGTGGGAAGTAGCTGATAGTTGTCGTACAGAATATGTTATTGAAGTGACAGGGACTGTTTCTGCCCGTGAAGGGAATGCTATCAACCCGAATATGGCAACAGGTGAAATTGAAGTATTAGCATCTAACATCATTATTTTAAACAGTGCGAAAACAACACCGTTTTTAATTGATGAAGGAGAGTCAGTTAATGATGAACTTCGTTTGAAATATCGTTACTTAGACTTACGTCGTCCTGAAATGTTAAGTAACTTGCGCTTACGCCATGAGATTACTAAATCTGTTCGTGGCTATTTAGACGGTGAAGAATTTATTGATGTGGAAACTCCTTATTTAAACAAATCAACCCCTGAAGGTGCACGTGATTATTTAGTCCCTTCACGTATTCAAGAAGGTCATTTTTACGCGTTGCCGCAATCACCACAAATTACAAAACAATTATTAATGGGTGCCGGCTTTGATCGTTACTACCAAATTGTTCGTTGTTTCCGTGATGAAGATTTACGTGGTGATCGCCAACCAGAATTCACTCAAATTGATATTGAAACAAGTTTCTTATCACCAGAAGAAATCCAAGATCATACCGAGCAATTGATTGCTAAAGTGATGAAAGATGTTAAAGGGATCGACGTTGCATTACCATTCCCTCGTATTAGTTATGATGAATCAATGGCTCGCTTTGGGAACGATAAACCTGATATGCGTTTTGGTATGGAACTCATTGATTTAAGTGAAGTTGTTAAACCGATTGAGTTTAAAGTTTTCCAAATGGCATTAGAAGCAGGCGGTCAAGTTAAGGCAATCGTTGCTAAAGGCGCTGCTGAAAGTTATTCTCGTAAAGATATGGATAAATTAGGTGAATTTGTTGGTCAATACGGTGCGAAAGGGTTAGCTTGGTTAAAAGTTGACGAAGAAGGCTTGAAAGGTCCGATTGCTAAATTTATGACAGAGCATGAAGCAGCTGTTTTAGAAGCAACTAATGCGGAGGCTGGCGATTTGATTATGTTTGCAGCTGATCAAGCGGATGTCGTTGCAGCTTCACTTGGTGCTTTACGTAATAAGTTAGGGAAAGAATTGGGATTAATTGATGAATCACAATTTAATTTCCTATGGGTAGTGGATTGGCCATTATTAGAATTTGATGAAGAAGCCGGTCGTTTCACATCTGCTCATCATCCGTTTACGATGCCAAAAGCAGGTGATTTAGAATTATTAGAAACAGCCCCAGAAAAAGTCTATGCTGAAGCTTACGATATTGTTTTAAACGGTTATGAGTTGGGTGGCGGTTCTAGTCGTATTCACCAACGAGATATTCAAGAAAAAATGTTTAAAGTCCTTGGTTTTACAGCAGAGTCAGCGGAAGAACAATTCGGTTTCTTGTTAGAAGCCTTAGACTTTGGATTCCCGCCACATGGTGGTATCGCCTTAGGCTTAGACCGTTTTGCAATGTTGCTAGCGGGTAAAGATAATATTAGAGAAGTCATAGCATTTCCTAAAAATAGTAAAGCAATTGACCCGATGAACCAAGCACCAGGTAAGGTTTCAGCGGAGCAATTAGCTGATTTGCATTTAATTGTTAATGAAAATCAAGAGGGATAATGAAAAAAAATTTAGGACAATCTTAAAGGATTGTCCTTTCTTTGTATCGAGATTGGTCGTATAATATAACTATTAAGTTGATTGAAGGAGACTTATTTTAAAAATGAAAGAATTTCAGAAGAAATTTTCAGAATCAGAATATACTCGAAAATCATCAGTTGCAGTTATCTATGCTATTTTAGCAGCGATTGCCTTAAACATGTTTTGGCAGCCAGGGAATATTTATGCTAGTGGTGTCACGGGTATTGCTCAAATTGTGACTACTTTAATTGGCAAGATGACCGGTCAGGTTCCCCCAGTTGCATTAATTTATTATGTATTAAATGTGCCGCTTTTTATCTTAGCTTGGAAACGAATTAGTAAAAAATTTACAGTTTTTACAATGATTACTGTCACGCTAGCAACAATTGCTATCCAGTTTATTCCAGTGACGATGTTAACACCAGATCCTATCATGTGCGCTATCTTTGGTGGTGCGATTAATGGGTTTGCTATTGGTTTTGCTTTGAAAAATGGTATTTCATCGGGTGGCTTAGATATTGTCGCTATTACGATTCGCCAAATTACCGGCCGTAATGTTGGCTTAATCAACACCTTTATTAATGGGATGATTGCTTTTACAGCAGGTTATTTATTCGGTTGGGAATACGCATTTTATAGTTTAATTTCAATTTTTGTAACAGGTAAAGTAACAGATTTAATTTATACAAAGCAACAAAAAATGCAGGTCATGATTATCACTAATAAGCCTGATGCAGTAATTGAAGAAGTACAAGAACGTTTACGTCGAGGTATTACAATTCTTCATGATGCAGAAGGTGCATATAAACATGACAAAAAGACGATTTTATTCACTGTCATCACACGTTTTGAAATGCATACGCTTGAAGAGGCTATGGAAGCTGCAGACCCTAGTGCTTTTGTCAGTATAGCTGATAATGTTAAAATTTTAGGGAACTTTTACGATCCAGGAATGCAATAAAAAGAAGCCGTTTAGGCTTCTTTTTTTATAAGTATTTTTTTAAAAATTTTTCTTTTTCATGGCGAGCTAATTGTTTAAAAGCATACTCAGCACGCATGGCTTCACTTTTAGTTTCGAACGCTTCAGTGTAGATCATTTTAGCTGGGCGACGACTACGAACACGAGTATATTTAGCACCGACACCATCATTATGTTCTTTTAGACGACGAGTAGGTTCGGTCGTATAGCCACCATAAAAACTGTTATCTGCACATAGTAAGACATAAAAATATTGTTTTTTTTCGGAGTTATTAGTTTCCAAATAGCATCCCCCTAACTTCGGGCAAATAATCACCTTGTGCGTCGTAAACAACCAAAGGGGGTAAGATTTTCAGTCCATCTGGTTTACCTTGATTGATTCCTTCAACCAGGACGGTATTTGCTTCTTTACCTTCTTTAGGATAAACGAATTGAACGCGCTTTGGAATAATCTGATATTTTTTCATAGTTTCAATAATATCCACAAAACGTTCAGGGCGATGAACAAGTGCAAGTTTTCCATTGAATTTTAGTAAACCGGCAGCTTCTTTAATAACGCCGTCTAAACTAGTTTTAATTTCATGGCGTGCAATGGCTAAATGAGGATTGGGATTAGCGACGTTAGTAGGTAAATCTTTGAAATATGGCGGATTGCAAGTGATTAAATCAACGGAATCCTTTTTGATGATCTGGGTCGTGTTGACTAAATCAAGTGTTTCAATTGAAAGCTGTTGACCTAAATCATTTAATAGGATACTACGACGCCCCATGTCTGCCAACCGCTCTTGAATTTCAATACCGGTAATATGAGCTGCTGTTTTGCGACTCATGAATAGCCCGACAGCTCCGTTACCAGCACAAAGGTCGACAATCTCACCACGCTTTGGTAAGGATGCGAAGTTAGCTAGTAATACAGCATCTAATGAATAAGAAAAAACTTCATGACTTTGGATGATTTTAATATCATCGGCATAAAGCTGGTCAACTCGTTCGTTTTCAAATAGCTCAATATCCATAAAGTAAAGCTCCTTCTGTAAGAAATTCTTTTCATATTATAGCATACGAGGAAGGGGTAAATAAAAAACTTGCCAGAAGTTCAGTTTTTCGTCATACTATTGTTGAAGAAAGATAAAGTGAGGCGAAGCTAATGTTTTTTAGATTTATCCGTCAAGTAGCACGAGGTATTGTATTTATTATAAATGGGCGTGCAAGTTATGAGCAAAAAGAAAAGCTACCAACTGAAACAAATTATATTTTAGTTGGACCACACCGCACATGGTGGGATCCAATTTATTTTGCACTAGCTGCATCTCCCAAAGAATTTAGTTTTATGGCGAAAGAGGAATTATTTAAAAATCCTATATTGCGATTTATTTTAACGAAAGCACATGCTTTTCCGGTGAAACGTGATAATCCAGGACCTAGCGTTATTAAAACACCGATTAAGTCATTAAAAAATAGTGATTTAAGTTTGATTATGTTTCCGAGTGGGACACGTCATTCAGAAGAGTTAAAAGGTGGGGCGGCTTTAATAGCTAAGATGGCTAAAGTACCGATCGTTCCAGCAATTTATCAAGGGCCGGTTACCTTTGGTGGGTTATTCAAACGTCAAAAAGTCACTGTTAGATTTGGTGATCCAATTGATGTGTCAGATATTCCCAAAATGAATCAAGAAGGAATTGAAGAAGTGGAACGTCGTATGACATCAGCTTTTAATCAATTAGATCATGAAGTTAACCCAGATTTTAAATATATCCCAAAACAAAAGTAAAAGCAGACAATTGTTCTGCTTTTTTTATTTGTCTTGAACAACAGAAAAATCTTTTGAAATTTGGTATAATAGTGGGAAGTCCTTAAAAGAAAGATGGTGGTATTGATGAAATGGAGCATTCCTGAAAAAATAGTGGAACAAGGTAGAAAATATACAAATGATGGTCGTGTGACAGCTATTACGCAAGATTTAGAAGAAAATTGTTGGCATGCGGAAGTAATTGGTACTGCTGTTTATCAAGTGAAATTAGATGGTTCACCACGCGAAGAAGACCAATGTACGTGTGAAGATTGGCAAAAGAAAAAATATTGTAAACATACAGTGGCTGTTGAATTAGCCCTTCGTTCAAAAGGGTTGAATCGGGTGTTAAAACAAAATCCACAGTTACGTTCAACATATAAAGCACCAACGGTAGGGAAATTATTTTCTAATAGTTTTTCTAAATTACAAACCAAACAAACGGAGATCTTGTTAGCTGATGAAATGCCTTTAACAATGGAATATGTGATTGAGTCAGTTCCGACTTCAATTCATCATCCTCATAAAGACATTTGGGTACTTAGTTTTAAAATAGGGCTAAGAAACGAACGCTGTTATGTCGTTAAAAATAGTCAAAAATTCTTAGAGTGTTGGCAAGCAGAAGGAGTGTATACAATTGCGGAAGGGTTAACTGTCACCTTAACTCGTGACAGTTTTTCAGACGCTGACCATAGTCTATTAGAAAGTATTTGGGATATTTCACATATGCAAGAAGTTCTTGGAGCTGTGCAGTATCCAACAAAAGGGAAGTTAAAACCACGCCATTTGTTTTTAGATAGAGATAACTTAGTACGAACTATTGATATGTTAATGAAAGCTGATAAGTTACAATTGAAAGTAGCTAATATAAATGATGAGAAGTGGCAGATCAAAAAAGATGAGACACCGTTTAAATTTAAAGTGGAACCAAAACAAAAGGGATATGTGTTAACGGTTCTAACGGAAGTTATAAATTATTGGGAGTACTACTCATGGGTTCAAATCGAAAGTGGCATGTTTCAATTAAATCCACGACAAACAGAAATTTTTGAAACCTTAAATCAATTACTAAAACGATCAGATAGCTTAGCAATCCTTTTTGAAGCGGAAGAGGTGTCAGATTTATTTACTTTCGTATTGCCGCAGCTTTCTGAAATAGGAGTAGTTGAGTTAATCAATGACCATTTGAGTCAAATGGTCAGGTATCCTTTGGTGAATGAATTGTTATTTTCGATAGCTGATAACAATTTGATGGTACAAGCGGATGCTGTTTACGGCGACATCCGGTTTTCGACAAATAGCGACCTAAGTAGTGGTTTAGATGAACAGAAAACAGTAATTCGCGATACGGTTCAAGAGCAAAGACTGTTGAAATTATTAGCTAAACAACAGTATCAAAAATCTAAGAACGGCTATCAAAAACAATTACCTAAAGGTGAAGCGTTATTCTTGTTCTTTACAAAAGAATTACCAAACTTAAGAAAAATCAGCCGTGTCGAGCTTGCTTCTGAGTTGCAAGAACAATATTTAGATGGTTTGAAATATGCACCGGTTATTGAAGTGAAAGAACAAGGCTCATGGTTTGATGTAGATTTTGATATTAGTGGCATTGCGGAAGAAGATATTTCAGGGCTGATGCTAAGTCTAATGGAACAAAAAACGTATCACCAATTGTCTGATGGCAAAATCATTTCTTTAGAGTCAGAAAGTTATCAAAAAACAAGTCATGCCTTAAAAGAATTACGACAATATCTAACGTTTGAAGATAACCAGTTTTTAATTCCAAAATATCGTAGCTTACAGTTATCAGAGATTTTAAATCAAACCGATCGTGTTCAGTATGATTCAGAATTTGCTAAATTAAGTTATGATTTAACTCATCCTCAAGAGCTGACAGTTCCTGTGCCTAAAGAATTAAATGCCGATTTGAGAGAATATCAAGAAGTTGGTTATCGTTGGTTGACGATGTTAAGAGATTATGGATTTGGCGGAATTTTAGCTGATGATATGGGACTGGGAAAAACTATTCAGACAATTGCTTTTTTATTAAACCAAAAAGAGTGTGGTACAGAAGGTCCAGCGCTTGTGGTGGCACCGGCTAGCTTAGTTTATAACTGGCAAAATGAATTTAAGAAATTCGCTCCAACGCTAAAAACGATTGTCATTATGGGGACGCAAAAAGAACGGGAACAATACTTAAATGAAGCAGATGGGTTTGATGTGCTAATTGTGTCTTATGCTAGCTTACGTCAGGATAGTAGTCGTTATCATCAAATGCAGCTAAGTACATTGATTTTAGATGAAGCGCAAACTATTAAAAATCCAACGACTAAAACTTTTCAAGCGATGAAAAAGTTGAAAACCACTCAACGATTTGCCTTGAGTGGCACACCAATTGAAAATAAACTGGAAGAATTATGGTCGCTATTTGCAATTGTCATGCCAGGATTTTTCCCAAAAAGAGCGAAATTCAATCGCATGTCAGCTTCTGAAGTAGCTAAAATGATTCAGCCGTTTGTCTTGCGTCGTGAAAAACGTGAAGTATTAAAGGACTTGCCGGACAAGATAGAATCAAATGTTTTAAGCGTCTTAACTGATGAGCAAAAGGCGACTTATTTAGCCCACCTTCGTCAAATGCAAACAAAAGTCAAAGGGATGGATTCTAAAGCGTTTAAAGAAAATCATCTACAAATTTTGGCAGGATTGACACGATTACGTCAAATTTGCTGCGATCCGAGATTGTTTATTGAAGATTATCAGGGTGGTTCAGGCAAGTTGGATCAAGTCAAAGAGCTAGTTGCTGCAGCAAAAGCTAATGGTAGACGGATCTTATTGTTTTCGCAATTTACAGGGATGCTCAATATTTTAGAAAATGAATTAACGGATATGGAAATAAGCACCTTCTATTTACATGGAGGAACAAAACCGAAAGAACGAATTGAGATGGTCGATAAATTCAACCAAGGCTCAAAAGATGTTTTTTTGATTTCCTTAAAAGCAGGTGGAACAGGGTTGAATTTAACCGGAGCAGATACTGTTATCTTATATGACTTATGGTGGAATCCAGCGGTTGAAGAACAAGCCGCGAGTCGAGCTCATCGTATGGGTCAAAAACAGGTGGTTGAAGTGTGGCGGATGATTTCTGAGGGAACGATTGAAGAAAAAATGTATCATTTACAAGAAGGTAAACGCCGTTTGTTTGACGAAGTTATGTCTGATCAAGACGGTTCGAAATTGAAAAAATTATCTGAAGATGATATTCGTGATATTTTATTAATTAATGAATAGCTAAAAGGACTCTGTAAAAGGGTCCTTTTTTGCATCTAAAACACAAAACGTGTAAACTTATAGTTTAAGGCGAAAGGGGTTATTTATGAAGAAGAAATCAGAGAGCACCATTTTTGAGATGCTATCGTTTGTTTTCAAACGTGTGGCGAAAGAATGGAAAGTATTATTAATCAGTATTGCAGCGTTAGTTTTAATTGCTGTAGTCGAATTTAAAATTCCGCAAATCACGCAACAAATTATTGATGTCGTTGTGCCATCTAAATCAAAGAGTTTGTTATTTAAATCGATTGGGATGTTGGCATTTTTTACTATAGCGCTAAATCTGTTATCAGTTATTTCTACTTATCTAATGAGTAAAATCAGTCAGCAAGCTGTTGTCAGCTTACGCCAAGACTTATATAGTCATGTGTTAAAGCAAGACTTGGCTTATTTTGAAAATCAAAAAACTGGAGATTTAATGACTCGATTAACAAGTGATGTTAGGACGATTCAGGATTTAATTTCACCGAGTACATTGAGAATTTTCAGTAATATTGTCACGTTTGTTTTGGTTTTAGGATTTTTAATGTATACAGATTGGAAATTAAGTCTATTGATTTTAATTACCTTTCCCATGTTATTTCTTGTAAATGATTATTTTAGTAAGCGAATGAAAGCTAACTTTCGTCGTGTTCGTGAGTCGGTAGCTAGTTTGAATAATCACTTACAGACGACATTAACGTCTGTTTTGATGATAAAAAATTCAGCAACTGAAGGGTATGAACGCAGTCGTTTTGAAGATTTAAATGCTGAAGTTAAAGCAAATCAATTAACAGCAACAAAAACGCAAGCCTTATTTTCGCCCTCAATGGATATGATTAACTTCTTAGGAACGGCTATTGTCTTAACCTATGGAACGTTACAAATTTTTGCAGGTAACCTGACAGTCGGAGCTATGATGAGTTATCTTGCTTATCTTAAATTGCTGCAAAATCCGATTCGTTCAATCACTTCAATGATTAGTCGCTTCCAACAAGCGTTAGTTTCTTATGAGCGTTTGATGGATATTCATGAGAGTGAACCAACAATCAATGATGCTGAAGATGCTAGTCCTTTAACAGATTTGCATCAAGGTGTGACATTCGATCATGTTTCATTTGAATATCAGACTGGTAAGAAAGTGTTAAACGATGTATCATTTGAAATTCCTAAAGGGAAATTGATAGCTTTAGTTGGGTCTTCGGGTTCAGGAAAAACAACGGTGACAAAATTATTATCACGTTTATACGAACCAACAGCTGGAGAAATTATGATTGATAATATTCCGTTAAATCGAATTGCGATTGAGTCACTTCGCCAAGGGATTGGTGTGGTTTCTCAAGATGTTGAGTTGATTGATGGCACTGTCCGTGAAAATGTCACGTACGGTATTCCAGGTAAAACACCGGAAGAAGTTCAAACTGCCATTGATGCGGCTAAATTATCTGAGTTCGTTACAGATTTACCAGAAGGACTAGAAACGCAAATCGGTGAACGAGGTGTGAAACTATCTGGGGGACAAAAACAACGGATTTCAATTGCTCGCGTATTTTTAAAGAATGCGCCAATCTTAATTTTAGATGAAGCAACAGCTGCGTTAGATAATGAATCAGAACGCTTCATTCAAAAATCGTTAGAAGAATTATTAGAACAAAAAACAGCGTTGGTTATTGCTCATCGTTTATCAACCATTCATAATGCCGACACTATTTTAGTGATGGAAAAAGGTGAAATTATCGAAAGCGGTAATCATCAAGAATTGATTGAACAAGGTGGTAAATATCAAAGCTTATATGACGCTCAATTTTCATAAAAGCAGACAAGAAAAAACACCCGACTGGAGAGGTCGGGTGTTTTTAGGAGATTTTTTATTTACTTTGGAGGAGTAAATAATGAAAAAGTTTTGTTAGGGTTGTTTATTTGGTACACCTTTATAATAGAATCTAATTATGAATTTTTTGTGACAAAGTCATAATGAAAGTTCGAACAATTACTAAGTAAATATTAAAAGCCGTGGATGATATTATCCATGGCTTTTTTAAATTAATTAAATTAAATGACTTAATAAATAAGCAGATACTAATTTTTCAGTGGCATCAATTGATGTTTGGTGCGTTCGTTCGTATGCATGACTTGCCTCGATACCCGCTCCAACAAGTCCGTGGCGGACGTCAGCCCCAGCTTTCATTGCAGCAGAAGCATCACTTCCGTAAAATGGGTAGATATCTAATTTGTAGGGGATCTTGTTTTCTTCACATAATGACACAAATTGATTACGAAGATCTAAGTGATAAGGTCCGCTGGCATCTTTCACACAAATTGAGACAGTGTATTCATCGGTTTGTTGGTTATCGCCCATGGCTCCCATGTCGACGGCTAAGTAATCAACAACCTTTTCTGAAATGTTTGAGTTGCCTCCGTAACCAATTTCCTCGTTGTTTGAAAAGAAGAAATGAGTTGTATGTGGCAGTTCTGTTTTATCGGTTGCAATTTGTTTTAAAAAGTTTACTAAGATGGCAACGCTGACTTTATCATCTAAGTGACGTGATTTAATAAAACCGCTCGGTGTAATTTCAGTACGTGGATCAAAGCTAATGAAGTCTCCGACTTGAATACCAAGAGCTGCAGTTTCTTCAGCATTAGTTGTTTTTTCGTCAATGCGGACTTCCATATTTGCTTGATTACGTTCTGCAGTCCCGGCATCTTTGTAGACGTGGACGCTTGTTTGGTGCATTAAAATAGTTCCGGTATAAGTTTGACCAGATTGGGTATGGATTTGGCAATATTCGCCTTCGATGGCGTTAAATTTAAAACCGCCTACTAAATCTAACATTAAACGTCCATCAGGTTTGATTGCCCGAACCATAGCGCCCAAAGTATCGACGTGAGCAGTAATAAAACGATGATTCTGATCATCTTTACCTAGTACAGTTACGATTAAACTTCCTTTACGATTAATCGTTGGCGTGTAACCTGCTGTAGTTAGTTCGTGATTTAAAACCTCAATAATATTTTTGGTATCCCCGGTTGGTGAAGGGATGTTGGTTAAACGAGCTACTAAATCAATTGTTTGTTCTGACATTGTTCAGTCTCCTTTGTAATTTATTGGGTTGTACACCCCTATAATAGAATAGAATGACAGGAAAATAAATCACTTTTAGGTAATTTGAGCAAATCAATTTACAATATACCCAAGGGGGTATAAAATGAAATGGAATTAAACTAAAATTTGGAGGAGCTAAACTATGTTTTTATTTAAAAGTGTCCCAAGTATAACCAATAAAGAGCTACAAGAATTATTAGCAAAAAAAATTGAATTAATCGATGTCAGAGAAAAACATGAATTTGCTGGAGGTCATATTCTAGGAGCGAAAAATATTCCGTTACAACAGATTAGTAGTTATAAAGGAAAAGGGCCGGTTTACGTGATTTGTCAATCAGGTATGCGTAGCAAACAAGCAACAAGTCATTTAGTTGGTAAAGGTATTGATGCCTATAATGTTAAAGGTGGCATGATGCAGTGGCAAGGTGCTGTTAAGGGAGGCAAATAAAATGAAAATTGTGATTGTCGGTGGTGTAGCAGGGGGAATGTCTGCAGCAACAAGACTTCGTCGTTTAAATGAAGAGGCAGAAATTATTGTCGTAGAAAAAGGTCCGTTTGTTTCTTTTGCAAACTGTGGATTGCCTTATTATGTTTCAGGTGAAATTAGTGAACGTGGGGACCTATTAGTCCAAACACCCGCTAGTTTAAAAGCGCGATTTGCTTTAGATGTTAGGCCTGAAAGCGAAGTCGTTACAATTGATTCTGAAGGGATGAAAGTTGAGATTAAAACAGCGGAAGGAAGTTACTGGGAGAGTTATGATGAATTGATTTTCTCTCCTGGAGCACGTCCGGTTATCCCGCCAATCGCAGGACTTGCAGAAGCTGAAAATGTTTTTTCTTTAAGAAATGTCCCTGATTTAGATCAGATTATGACTCAGTTAGAAGCTAAACAACCAAAAACAGCTACCGTTATCGGTGCGGGTTTCATTGGTTTGGAAATGGCAGAAAACTTAAAAGAAGCTGGCTTATCAGTAACAATTGTTGAAAAAGCACCACATGTGTTGCCGCCTCTGGATCAAGAGATGGCCGCTTTTGTTGAAAATGAATTGAAAGCAAATGATGTGCGTGTTTTAACAGGAGTTGGGGCAGTTGGTTTCAAACAAGCTGGTCAAGTAATCGAGTTAGACAATGGTGAAACTGTGTCCTCAGACTTAACGATTCTGTCGGTGGGAGTGACACCGGAATCAACTTTAGCTAAGGAAGCCGGCGTTGAATTAGGTTTACGTGGTGGCATTCTAGTAGACGAACACTATCAAACGAATATCCCGCATATTTATGCGGTGGGGGATGCGATTGTTGTAAAGCAGCAGATCACGGGTGAAGATGCCTTGATTTCGCTTGCTTCACCAGCGAACCGACAAGGTCGTCAAGTTGCAGATGTTATTTCAGGTCTGCCTCGTAAAAATAAAGGGAGTATTGGAACGGCGATTGTTCGCGTATTTGGTCAAACCGCAGCTTCCACAGGGTTGACTGAAAGGCAAGCACAATTGGCAGGGCTCGATGTGGCGGTAGTTCATACTAAAGGGAAAGATCATGCAGGCTATTATCCAGGCAGTACAGCGGTGGTTCTTAAGTTGGTTTTTAATCCTAAGACGGGTACAATTTATGGTGCACAAGGTGTAGGGCCAAAAGGTATTGATAAACGGATTGACATTTTAGCAACGGCTATTAAAGGTGGATTGACTGTAGAAGACTTGCCAGAACTTGAATTTACGTATGCCCCCCCATTTGGTGTAGCGAAAGACCCAGTTAATATGCTCGGATATGTGGCTTTGAACGTTATGGAAGGTCAGTCTAATATGATACAATGGCATGAGGTTGATAACTATTTGAAAGATGGTTGGCAATTGTTAGATGTCCGAAGTGGTGCGGAAGTGGTAAATGGGAAAGTGGCGGAAGGTATAAATATTCCGTTACCAGAGCTACGCCAACGTTTATCTGAATTAGACAAACAACAACAATATATTGTCAGTTGTGAAAGTGGGTTGCGTAGCTATATTGCTGAGCGCTTATTAAAGCAAAATGGATTTAATGTGATGAATCTTGATGGGGCATATAGTTTATATGCTACGGTATTACCAGATCGAGTGTGTCGCTAAGGAGGAAAAGGCAATGCAATGTGATCAAAAAATAATGAATCGTTTAAAGCGTGCTGAAGGCCAGATGCGTGGCATTCAAAAAATGATGTCTGAAGGACAAAGTTGTGGCGATATGATGGTTCAACTTGCAGCAGTTCGTGCCAGTGTGGATAAAATCATGGGTGTCATGGCAGCTGAAAATCTGAAGCATCAGTTGGAAAATCCTGATGCTGATCCAGACAGACAAGCAGAGCAACTTGCAAAAGCAATGCGTTTAATTGAAAAAAAATAAAGAAGGAGCTTAGGCCCCTTCTTTTTTGTTTATTGAAAAGATAAGTAATGTTATGATTATTATATGAAATATTGAGGAGTTACATATGATTAACCATATTCAACCTATTTTAACTGCATTCCTTATTTTTTTAATAGTGGCATTTGTAGTGACTACGCCTTGGACTATCTATCAATACCGTAAGCATGGTTATTTTAGTTTTTGGCGTAATCTCATTTTGTTTTCGTTTGTTTTTTACTTATTGACTGCATTTTTCTTAGTTAGTTTACCGTTGCCGGTTAATCGGGAAAATTTTATTCCGGGCCAAAGTGAAATTTACAGCCAATTGAAACCATTTCGTTTTATTAGTGATATAACAAAAGAATCCGAAGTTGATTGGTTGCGCATTACCACCTATAAAGAGTTAAGGCACTCGCCGGCATTCTTCCAGTTTTTCTTTAATTTAGTAATGTTGCTTCCGCTGGGTGTTTATTATAAATATTATAAGAAAAATTCAGCTCGGTTATGGAAGGCGGCATGCCTAGGATTTTTAGTATCATTATTTTTTGAAGTTTCACAAATAACTGCGTTGTTTGGGTATTATCAAGTGCCGTATCGCTTGTTTGATGTGGATGATTTATTTGCCAACACATTGGGAGCGGTTATTGGATACTTATTAGCGCCCTTATTTTTATTTTTTTTACCAAGTAGAAAAGAGCTCGTTCAAAAAGATCAACCGTATCATTCTGGGGACGTGACATCGTATGGTATTCAAATTGTTGAAGCGTTATTGACAATGTATGCTGCGGGAATAACAGCTAATGTTTTTGCAGGAGTGTTCGGAGTCACATCGGAACTGTATATAGATATAATTAAAATTGGTGGTTTCTTTCTCTACTCGGTTATCGTACCAATAGTATGCCGAGGATATACTATTTCTAGTTGGGTATTGCGGATCCGTTTTGATGTTATTAAAGGCCCAAGAATAAAAGTCTACATCAAGCGTTTCAGTTTTATCTATATTCCCGTAGTGATAAACATTTTATTTAATCCGTTGACAGATATTATGTCTGATAATGTTTATATTATTGTGAGTCAGGTGATTGCGGAATTTATCATTTTAATAGTTTGGATTGCTGTCTATGCCAATGTTTTATGGCGTTGGCTTCGCAAAAAAAATAGACCTTATTTTAATAATATAGAGGGTCTGCGAGTAGTGAGGAGTAAGGGGTAAGAAAAAAATTGGAGGTAGAAAAATGACAAAGACAAGAGGATTTGAAAGATTATCAACATCATCACAAGATATTAATTTGCCAGTTCGTGCGACGAAAGCGGCAGCTGGTTATGATTTTGAAGCGTCAGCAGACACCGTTGTTCCAAGTATTTGGAAACAAGGGGTTGCTAAAGTATTAAAAGCAGTCTTAACTGGGGGGATTGCTGAGTTGGATGATGCCACAATGAAAGAATTAAAACCGGTATTAGTTCCAACCGAGATTAAAGCATATATGGGCGAAGATGAGTTTTTACAATTATGTAATCGCTCAAGTAACCCTTTGAAGAACTATTTATTAATGGCCAATGGTGTTGGCATTATTGATAGTGACTATTACAATAATGAAAATAATGAAGGGCACATTATGTTCCAGTTATTAAACTTTGGTTTAAAAGATAAAACAATTGTTAAAGGCGAGCGTATTGGGCAGGGGATTTTCATGCCGTTTTTAAAAGCTGACCAAGATGATGTGACAAAAGAAAGAACTGGCGGTTTTGGTTCTTCTGGTAAGTAAATAAAAGTGTTTTAAGGGCGACCTTAGAACACTTTTTTTATTTTTGATTAAATCACGCTAAAAGAGGGTCTTTCTGTCCCGAAACCGCCTTCTTTATGATAGAATAAAGAAGATATTAAGTGATGAAAGAGGGATGTAAATGGCTAAAAAAGCAAAAACACAATTTGAATGTCAGGCCTGTGGTTATATTTCTCCGAAATACTTAGGTCGTTGTCCGAACTGTGGACAATGGAATGAAATGATGGAAGTGAAATTGCAAGATGATACAAATCGAAATAGTCGAGTTAGTTTAGCTGGGAAAAGGACGACAGCAACTAAATTAGGTGATGTGACATCAAAGAAAGAACCGCGTGTTAAGACTAAGATAGAAGAATTAAACCGTGTGCTTGGTGGCGGAGTTGTCCCAGGCTCATTAGTTCTAATCGGTGGGGATCCAGGGATTGGGAAATCTACATTATTATTACAAGTTTCGCAACAACTTCATCAAAGCGGTGGGAAAGTATTATATGTATCTGGAGAGGAAAGTGCGGAACAAATAAAAATGCGAGCAGAACGCTTGAGCATTGAAGGTAATGATTTTTATGTTTACCCAGAAACAGATATGTCATTAATTCGTCAAACAATTGAAGAGATGGCGCCAGATTATGTCATCATTGATTCCATTCAAACAATGATGCAGCCAGAAATTTCTAGTGCAACGGGTAGCGTTAGTCAAGTTCGGGAAACAACTGCCGAGTTGATGCAAATTGCTAAAACAAACCAAATTGCTATTTTTATTGTGGGACATGTAACAAAAGAAGGAGCTTTAGCTGGTCCAAGAATGTTGGAACACATGGTTGATACGGTTCTTTATTTTGAGGGTGATCGACACCATACTTTTAGAATTTTACGAGCTGTTAAAAATCGTTTTGGCTCAACCAACGAGATTGGGATTTTTGAAATGAAAGAACGCGGATTGGTTGAAGTGGCTAATCCCTCTGAGGCATTTTTAGAAGAACGACTTGATGGTGCTACAGGTTCAGCTATTGTTGTATCAATGGAGGGAACACGACCAATTTTAGTAGAAATTCAATCGTTGGTGACACCGAGTATGTTTGGGAATGCTAAACGAACAGCGACGGGGCTAGATTACAATCGAGTATCACTAATTATGGCAGTTCTAGAAAAAAGAGCAGGTTTATTGTTGCAAAATCAAGATGCGTATTTAAAGGCAGCGGGTGGCGTTAAGTTAGATGAACCAGCAATTGATTTGGCAATCGCTGTTGCCATAGCTTCAAGTTATAAAGAAAAAGGGACGAAACCAACTGAGTGCTTTATCGGTGAGATTGGATTAACTGGAGAAATTCGCCGTGTTAACCGTATAGAGCAACGCATTATGGAAGCTAAAAAACTAGGGTTTAAGAAAATGTACATTCCAAAAAATAATTTACAAGGTTGGGAGCCACCTAAAGGGATTGAAGTAGTGGGCGTATCTACCTTAGGCGAAGCTTTACATAAAATTTTCGGATAAAACATGATGGGAAGAGGTGAAGTGTATGATTAAAAAAATATTTACGGGCTTAATGGTAATTCTTGGTATTAGTTTAGGTATTACATTTTTACCAGGGCTATGGTCGTTGCTTAATTTAAGTTTATCTTCAATGATTGATAATGTTTTTGTAAATGGAGTTATTGGAGCTGCAGTATTTTTCTTGTTATCACTAATCTTTGGAAACAATGTGGTAAGAATGATTAAACGGGCTGAACTGAATTTAAGTGGGCACAGCTCGGATTATTTATTATTTGGTTCCATTGGTACGATAATTGGGTTGTTAATTGGTGTGTTAGTGTCAATTCCGTTATTTAGTTTGAATGTTGCAATTATTGGAAATATTCTTCCTACATTTATTATGTTTATCGCCGCTTATTTAGGTTTCCGCTTAGGAACAACTAAAAAAGATGAGTGGAAAAAATTATTTACACCAAAAAACAAACGTCAAAGTGAAGATGTTTTAGAGCGTAAGGTCGATGATCATCATCACAAATATAAAATTTTAGATACGAGTGTCATCATTGATGGTCGGATTTATGATATCGCTAAGACAGGGTTTGTTGAAGGTGTTCTGCTTATTCCAAACTTTGTGTTATATGAGTTACAATATATCGCTGATTCAGGAGATAGCTTAAAGCGGGTACGTGGTCGTCGCGGGCTAGATATTTTAAATGCCTTGCAAAAAGAAGAATCAATTCGAGTTGAAATGTATGAAGGTGATTTTGAAGATGTCGCTGAAGTAGATACTAAACTATTGAAATTAGCTAAAATGTTAGATGGTGTTGTTGTCACAAATGACTACAATTTAAATAAAGTAGCAGAGTTTCAAAATGTTCCAGTTTTAAATATTAATGCACTAGCTAATGCTGTTAAACCAGTTGTTATCCCAGGGGAACAACTTGACGTGATGGTAGTAAAAGAAGGAACGGAGCGCCAACAAGGTGTGGCTTACTTAGACGATGGCACGATGATTGTTGTGGAAGAGGGTCAACACTATATGAATAAGAAAATTGCTGTTGTGGTAACCAGTGCGTTACAAACTGCAGCAGGTCGTATGATTTTTGCGAAACCTGTTCACATGGATCGAGGGATTAAACACGAAAATTAGTGAGGTGTAACCATGAGAATTGGTCAAGGATTCGATGTCCATGAGTTAGTTAGTGGTAGACCATGTATTATTGGTGGTATTGCCCTAGATTACCCGAAAGGTTTGTTAGGAGTAACGGATGCAGATGTTTTAACACACAGCATCATTGATGCTATTTTAGGAGCTCTTGGCGCAGGAGATATTGGCAGTGTTTTTCCGGAATCAGAAGTTCAAGGTAGTGATTCTTTGGAACTGTTGCAATATGTTTGCGGTCAAATGAAAGCAAGTGGTTATCGATTAGGTAATATCGACTGCACTATTTTAGCGGAAGCGCCTAAAATGTCGCCTTATATTCCAAGAATGAAACAAATCATTTCTGAAACATGTGATATTTTAGAAAATCAAGTTAGCATTAAAGCGACAACTATGGAAAAAATGGGATTTATTGGCAGAAGTGAGGGCATCGGTGCGATGTCTGTGGTATTATTAGAAGAGAATTTAGAGGAAAGAGGCTAGGAAGATGACGAAAAAAGTACGCGTGCGTTATGCACCAAGTCCAACGGGACATTTACATATTGGGAATGCCAGAACAGCATTGTTCAATTATTTATATGCAAAACACCATGATGGAGACTTCATTATTCGTATTGAAGATACCGATTTAAAACGTAATATCGAAGGTGGCGAAAAAAGCCAATTAGAAAACCTTGCATGGTTAGGAATGGACTGGGCAGAAAGTCCTGAAAACCCAGGAAAATTTGGTCCTTACCGCCAATCAGAACGTAGTGATATCTACTTACCTCTGATTGAACAATTATTAGCTAGTAACTTAGCCTACAAATGCTATGCTACTGAAGAAGAACTTGAAGAGGTTCGTGAAGCTCAAAAAGCTCGTGGAGAAATGCCGCGTTATAACGGTATGTGCGCAAACCTAACGGCAGAAGAACAAGCTGCATATGAAGCAGAAGGTCGTGAACCAGTTGTTCGTTTCCGTGTTCCTCAAAATAAAGAATATAAATTTAACGATTTAGTTAAAGGTGATATCACCTTTGAATCATCAAGTGTGGGTGGCGACTTTGTTATCTTGAAACGTGATGGTATGCCAACATACAACTTTGCTGTAGCTGTAGATGATCACATGATGGAAATCACTCACGTACTTCGTGGAGATGACCACATTGCTAATACACCTAAACAATTAATGATCTATGAAGCATTTGGTTGGGAAGCTCCAACATTTGGTCATATGACATTAATCATTAATAGTGAAACAGGCAAAAAATTATCAAAACGTGATGAAACAATTTTACAATTCATCGAACAGTACCGTGAATTGGGTTACTTGCCAGAAGCCATGTTCAACTTTATTGCTTTATTAGGTTGGTCACCGGTTGGAGAAGAAGAAATCTTCACTCCAGAACAAATTGTCGAAATGTTTGATGCTGACCGATTAAGTAAATCACCTGCCGCATTTGATGGTAAAAAATTGGAATGGGTTAACAACCAATACATTAAAAATTTAGATTTAGAAGCATTTACTGACATGTGCTTACCGTTCCTAGTAGAAGCTGGTCGCGTTGAAGCAAATCCAACGGCAGAAAAATTAGCGTGGGTTTCTAAGTTAGTAAGTTTATACCAACCGCAAATGAGTTACGCAGCGGAAATCGTTGAGTTGTCTGAGTTATTCTTTGGCGAACATCCAGTTGCCGGGGAAGAAGCAAAAGAAGTTTTAGCTGGTGAAACAGTACCAACTGTTTTAGGGGCTTTTAAAGAACAAATTGCTGCTCTAGAAGAATTTGATGTACCGAATATTAAAGCAGCCATTAAAACTGTTCAAAAAGAGACAGGCGTAAAAGGAAAAAATTTATTTATGCCAATTCGTGTTGCTGTATCTGGCGAAATGCACGGACCTGAATTAGGTGATACAATCGTTTTATTAGGAAAAGAAAAAACAATTGATCATTTAACAAAAGCTTTATCATAAAAACACGTTGAAAAGAAAAGTAACAGATTGTAAGTCCACAGAGAGTCTACGCCTGCTGAAAGTAGATGACTAACGTCTGTTAAATGCCTCTTAGAGTGGTTTAGTCGAAACTTAGTAGACTAAAACGGTTTGTATCCGTTATGTACACCGAGGCTGATAGTTAACAAAACTATTAGTGAAGAAAAGTGGAACCACGTGAAAACGTCTTTTAGTTGATTTTATATCAATTGAAAGTCGTTTTTTATTTTGAAATCAAAGGAGAAGAGTTAAGATGATAAAAATTTATAATACCTTAACCCGTCAAAAAGAAGAGTTCGTACCGTTGGAGCCGGGAAAAATAAAAATGTATGTGTGTGGTCCGACAGTTTATAATTACATTCATATTGGGAATGCTCGTAGTACGATTGCGTTCGATACCATTCGTAAGTACTTTGAGTACCGTGGCTATGATGTAAATTATGTTTCTAATTTTACCGATGTCGATGACAAAATTATTCGAACAGCAAAAGAAGAAAACGTCACGCCTAAAGAGTTAGCGGACCGTTTCATTGCTGCTTTTAAAGAAGATACAGGCGCTTTAAATGTTAAGCCAGCTTGCACTCATCCGCGTGTTATCGATCATATGACTGATATTATCGAGTTTGTTGAAGGGTTGATTCGTTTAGGGTTTGCTTATGAATCTGCTGGCGACGTCTACTACCGAACTCGTAAATTTGATAAATATGGAGAATTGAGCGACCAATCAATTGATGAATTGGAAGTTGGAGCAAGCAACCGAACAGGAGCTGAGCAAGATAAGAAAGAAGATCCGTTGGACTTTGCTTTGTGGAAATCAGCTAAGGACGATGAAGTATCGTGGGATTCGCCTTGGGGTAAAGGTCGTCCTGGTTGGCATATTGAATGTTCAGTTATGGCTACTAAGTTATTAGGCGATACTATTGATATTCATGGGGGAGGGCAAGATTTGTCTTTCCCGCATCATGAAAATGAAATAGCACAAAGTGAAGCGAAAACAGGTAAGACATTCGCGAACTACTGGATGCATAATGGTTATGTGACTGTGGGTGAAGATGGCGAAAAAATGAGCAAATCACTAGGTAACTTTGTGACGGCGCATGACTTTATTGCTGACGGTCAAGCAGAAAATGTCCGTTTTGCACTGGCGTCGACTCATTATCGCCGTCCGTTACCTTTTAATGAAGAAACACTAGTTGAGGCGGAAAATAATCGTCAAAAAATTCAAACAGCCTATGATAACTTAAAGTTTAGGTTAGGAACAGATTCGGTTTCTGACAGTATTGAAAATGATCATTTATCTAAATTAAAAGAGTTTGAAGAGAAATTCCAATTGGAAATGGACGACGATTTTAATGTGGCTAATGGATTGACTGTTATTTATGAGTTCGTTAAATGGGTCAATCAATATAACACCAAAAAAGAAGTCTCTCGAGAAGTGGTGACAGAGAGTTTAGAATTACTAACAAGATTGATGACAATATTTGGTGTTATTTTGGAAAAAGAAAACGAGTTACTTGATGAAACAATTGATCAACTTTTAGTTGAACGTGATCAAGCTCGTGTGGACCGTAATTTTGCACGTAGTGATGAAATTCGTGACTTATTAAAAGACCAAGGGATTATTTTAGAGGATACCGCCCAAGGAACAAGATGGAGAAGAAGTTAATGACAAAAAATGAAGATTATACTTTAATTAATGGCTTAGCGTTAGCGTATGTAGGCGATGCGATATATGAAATCTATATTCGTGATTTTTTGATTCGACAAGGCTTAACGAAACCGAATATGTTACATAAAACAGCGACTAAATATGTTTCTGCTAAATCGCAAGCTTATTTGATGAAGTTGATGTTAGAAGAAGAATTATTATCTGAAGAAGAATTATTAATGTATAAACGGGGACGCAATGCGAAAAGTCATACGTCAGCTAAAAATGCTGACGTTACGACATACCGTATTTCAACCGGATTTGAAGCGTTGTTTGGATACTTACATTTAACTGATAAAAAAGTACGAATAGAAGAGTTAGTATATTGGTGTATTGAAAAGGTGGGTGAAAAAGAGAATGGCTAAAGAGTTTAAAGGGAATAATAAAGGAAAAAGAAATAAATTTAATGATAAAGGATTTAGTAAATCGTCTAAACGTCCTCAAGTAGAAGATTTATCGGCTGGGTCAACGGAAGAAGTTGATTTTGTTTATGGCAAACATGCTGTAGTTGAGTCATTAAAAAACAAACGTGGTAATAAATTGTTTTTACAGGAAGATTTAAAAGGTGCTAACGCCCAAGAATTAAAAGAATTAGCAGCTGAATACTCAGTGCCAGTTTCTTGGGCACCGAAAGTTAAGTTGGATAAATTAACTGATGGGGCAGTCCATCAAGGGATTGTTATGGGAATTACTCCTTTTGAATATCTGAGTGTTGAAGAATTAATCGAACAGGCTAAGAGCAAGAAGGAAGAACCATTCTTCTTAGTCTTAGATGGGATCGAAGACCCTCATAACTTTGGTTCGATTTTAAGAACAGCTGATGCGACAGGTGTAGATGGTGTGATTATTCCAAAGCATCGTGCTGTAGGGATAACTTCAGTTGTAACGAAAACGTCAACGGGAGCAGTTGAGCACATTCCAGTAGCACGTGCTACAAATCTTAAGCAAGGGTTAGTGACATTGAAAGAAAATGGGTTTTGGATATTTGGAACGGATATGTCAGGCACAGATTATCGCCAATGGAATACAGCTGGATCAATTGCCTTAATTATCGGGAATGAAGGAAAAGGTATGTCGCCTGGTTTGAAAAAAGATGTTGATGAAATGTTATCAATTCCGATGAGTGGTCATGTTCAAAGCTTAAATGCGAGTGTTGCAGCTGGCCTTTTGATGTATGAAGTTTTTCGTAATAGAACAAAATAATAGATAGAAAACAACAGCGAAAGCTGTTGTTTTTTTGTTTTGAATAAGAGTTCTCTTTTAATTTTGGCATTTAGGGCGTACACTCCAGGTACCAAGGCCGATGGTAAAGATATTTGTATAGGAGGAATTTCTATGAATTTGGATGAGTTAATCGTTGCATCTCAATCTGGAAGCTCTGAGGCGTTTTTAACGCTCCGTCAAAAATATCAACCTGTCATTTACAAAATGCAAAAGTCATATCATTTAAAAGATTTAGAGCGAGAAGATTGGTTGCAAGAAGGTGACTTAGTGCTATATCAGTCAATAAAAAATTATAAGAAAGAAAAAGGGTTAACGTTAGGATGCTTTTTTAGAATGAATTTCGAAAGACACATCTTCAGTTTGTTGCGGAAACAAGGTGCTTTAAAACGAAAAGCGTGGGTGGAAAGTTTATCTTTTGAACAACAGTTTGAAAAACAAGGTGATTTCTTTTTGTTATCAGAGAGGGAGTTGAGCTATCAATTTACAACGCCAATTGCTGCGAAAGAACAAATAGTTGAGATTGTTTACCGCATGTCGAAGTTTGAAAAAGCCGTGCTATATTACTATCTTTTAAATAAATCAGAGAGTGAAACAGCTACTGCATTAGATTGTTCAGATGCAAAGGTTCATAATGGAATGGATCGGATAAAAAAGAAATGCAAAATGATAATGCCTTAAAAAGCAGACCGTTTGGAGGTTGGGAAAGTAGCGGTTTCAAAGCTGAAATCGTGAAAGCCTTTACTTTTTCGCTCAAATATGGTACAATTTCTGTTAAGAGGTGAATTGGATGCCAACAACATTAGCT